>NZ_JADDRL010000154.1 GCF_021538895.1 Streptomyces olivochromogenes
CAGTTCTCCCCGGTGACCGTGACGGCCGCGGTGGTTCGCTCCTGCTGGTGCTCGTTCAGGATGCGGAGCATCTTGTCGAACTCGGTGTCGGTCATCTTGCGGATGAGGTGCATCGCCAGGAAGGCGCCGTCGTCGTAGGGGAGCTTCGGGGGGTTGGAGGAGTCGGTGCGGGGTTCGGGGACCGTCGAGTCCGTGAGGGCAGGGATGGTCTCCGGCTCCGGCTCTGGGACCGGGGTCTGGGCCTGGTCTTCGTCGAGCTCCAAGTCGGGGGCGGGCGTCGGGGCCGGGTCCGCGGGCCGCTTCGGATCCGGCGCGGGAGCCGGGTCCGGGCTGGGCTCGGGGGCGGGGTCTCCTATTACGTCGTAATGGGTCGGGCGCCTGCCGGGCTTCTGGGGAGGGCGTTCCGCCTCCTTGCGGGCGCGGTCGGCCTTCAGTTCCTCCAGGGCCGTCTCCTGCTGTTCGGCCGGCTTGTTGCCGACCGCGCGCAGCAGGTCGATGGGCTCCTCGCCGATGCGGTCCTGGAGTTCGGGGGTGAGGTTGAGCAGGGCCAACCGCTGGGAGACCCAGCCCTGGGAGCGGTGCAGGCGCTTGGCGAGGGCCGTCTGGCTGCCGTGGATGCCCAGGAGACGGTTGAGGGCCTTGGCCTCGTCGAGCTCGTCGAGGTCTTGGCGGTGGATGTTCGCCACGAGGGCGGACTCCAGGAGTTCCTCGGCCGTACTGCCCTGGTCGTCGCTGACCATGATCTTGACCGTGGCCAGGCCCGCTTCGCGCGCGGCCGCCAGGCGGCTGCTGCCGTCAATTACGACGTAATGGGTGTCCGGTTCGAGCTCGGCCTCGTGGTCCGGGTTGGCCTTGACGTAGGAGTCACGGTTCATGACCGTGATCGCCTGCTTCTGGCCGTGGGTGGCGAGGCTGCCCGCAAGGTCGGCCAGGTCGCCCAGGGTCGAGCGGGGGTTGTCAGGATTCAGGCTGATGCGGTTGGTGGCGAGTTCGGTGGGCGGGGCGACGCCGTCCGTGGGGACGCCGGTGGCCGCCGCGACGGCCGCGCGGCGGGCGCTGACCGGTCGTGCCGAGCCGCCGAACCGGCCCGCGCCCAGTTGGTCGGCCTTCTTCGTCATGAGATCTCCCGGGCCAGGGCACGCACGCTGACCGACTGCTGGGACTTGGGGGCGTAGGAGAGCAGCGGCTGCTTCATGCGGACGGCTTCTTTTTGTTCCTTCAGGTCTCCGACGAGGCCCACCACACGGGGATCCTTTATGTCCACCCAGCCCTGCAGGGAGGAGGTGGCGATGTAGCCGCGGCGGCCGTCGTAGAGGTTGACGACGATGCCGAGGTAGTCGATTTCGAGGGAGAGGTCGGCGCGGAGGTCCTCGATCTGGGTGGTGAGGAGCTCGTAGGCGTCGGCGGAACTGTCCTCGGCCTGGACAACGATGAGGGCGCCGGACTGGCCGGGCTTCTCGTTGTTGCGGCGCCGACCGTAGTAGGCGGCGGCATCCATGCTGAGGCCGAGGCTGGGCGGGCAGTCGATGAGGATGACGTCGTAGTCGGCTTCGAGGGGTGCCAGGGCGCGCTCCAGGGCGGCTTCCCGGGCCCGTACGGCGGAGAGGCGTACGTCCAGGAGGAAGGCGTCGTTGCAGCCGGGCAGCAGGTGCAGGCGGCCGGCGAAGTGCTCGTCGTCGATGGAGACGATCAGGTCGCGCAGGTCGCCCTTGGGGTCGCCCGCCATGTGGTTGGTGAGGCTGTCGCCGTTCATCGGCACGGGGGAGGCGCCGAGCTGGTTGGTGAGGTGGCACTGCGGGTCGAAGTCGACCAGGAGGACACGCATGCCGAGCCCGGGCAGGCTCTCGATGTCCAGCGGGTCCTCGACGGAGGTGTCCTCGTCACCCTCGACGGCGCGCAGGGCGGCGACCAACTGCTTGGCCACGCGGACCGGGTAGAGCTTGTTGGGGTCCTCGGCCATCGCCTCGCCGGTACCGGCGGTGATGGCGGTCTTGCCGACGCCGCCCTTCTGGTTGCAGACGACGATGCGGCGGGTGACGGCCGGTCGTACGACGTCGGGGGCGGGGTTGGTGTCGAGCCAGAGCCTGACGGACTGGGCGAGGCCCTGGATGAGGGAGACCCCGCGGTCGGTGGCTGCCTGCTTGAACTCGTCCCACTGGCCCTGGGGGAGGAAGGTGGAGAAGGAGTCGGCGCCCGCGGTGTCGATGGGTTCCAGGGCGGAGGCGAGGCCGCACCAGGCGGTGATGCCCTGCTCGACGGCGCTTTGGATGTCGAGGCCGTGCTGTGCGGCTCTCACTTTGAGGTCCTGCCGGAGCCGACCCGGCAGCTTGGAGACGACCTTCTCGCGGTCGCTGGAGGTGGCTGGAGAACTCATGCGGGCTACTTTACTAACGTTCTTGATCCAAATCTCCTCCGACACGTTAGTTTGGGAAAGTTGGCTGAGTGTGGAGGGGCCTCAGGGGGACCGGGAGGGTTCGGGGGCCTGTCCGTCGCGCCCGACCGCCGGGGGCGAGTCGCCGGTGCGGGAGCTATTACGGCGTAATAGCCAGGGCCGGGGACCGAGGGGCCGCCGGGGCTATTACGCCGTAATAGGGGTGAGGTGTTGGGGGAGCCGTCAGGCGATGGCCCAGGGGCTCGGGCCCTGCGAACGGCGGTTGGAGGAGCGGGTCGTGTCCCAGGCCGGCTGGATCGCGGCGGACACGATGCCCCACAGCTGACCGGCGGTCAGGCTGTGGACCGGGACGACGACCTCGCCAGCGAGGCTGATGTCGAACGCCGCCTCCAGCCCACTGACGATGCCGATGAGCGCCAGCGAGTCCAGGCCGTACGTCTCCAGGGGCTCGTCGGCCGCGGGGGTCTTGTCCTGGGCGAGGCCGGGCAGGCCCCGCCGGAGGATTGCTTCGAACGTCGCGTTCCACGGTGCTGAGGCCATCGACGTGCTTCCTTCCAGCTGCGGACCTGTCGGGGCGGTGCTGACGCACTTGTGCAAGCAGACTGCCGTGGGGCGCTCGAATCCCCGTTGACGGGGGCTCAGGTCCTGGGGAGAGGCGTGTGGGGGAGGGGAGGCGTGGGCCATCACCTCGGGGGCTATTACGTCGTAATGGCTCTGCCCACTACGGCGTGGTCGAGTAGGGGGTATTACGGCGTAATAGCCCCTACTCCCGAAAAACGCACCGCCGTCCGCGAGGACTCGCCGACCCGGGAACTGCCGGTCCCCTTCGACATGCCGGTTGAGGTCGCCGACTTCCTCAGCTCCGCCGGCCTCGACCCTGCGGAGCGGACCACGCTCGACCAGGGCGTGGCCACGGCGTACGGCCACCGGAAGCTCCTCGCGCGCGCCAGCCCCTCGACGGCGCCCCCGGCACTGCGGCAGTCCCAGCACAACGCAATGCCCGCCGGGAACATGAGAACCGGGTCCGCGCCCTCGACGGACATCACCCTGGGCCACACACCCCTGCCGAATCGCGTGGTGCTCCGCGGTTGTCTTCCGTGCGGTGTGGAACGTCGCTACGGTGGCAGGATGATCTTGAATCTTGCCCACCCGCGACCGGCCCTTGGGGCGACTTCGAGCCGCGCCGGGCGCTGACATGGCGCCCTTCGTCTACCGCCTGCGCCCCTTCGAGGCGGAGCCTCAACAGCCCAACGGCTCGTCAGTCTTTGCGTACGACTCACGCGAGAGCGCCGCGAACGCGTGGGCAGCGGCGGTGGCCGGGTTCGCGCTCGACACCGGACTCACCCATCTCGCCGTCGACAACCCTATGAAAGACGGGTTCTTCTCCTTCTCCGTGCGCACGGGGCGCGGTGGCCACGGGCTCGACGGGCTGTTCCCGTATGACCTGACCGGCTACCACAACGGCGCGCTCGTCCCGCTAGGCACCGCACTGGGCCTGGTCCGCGCCATGGTGCTGCGCGAGGGCACCTGGTGCCGGCTGGTGGGCGACGGCAGGTTCTTCGTACACGTGGGAACCCACGCCGACGTCTACGTCGGCGTCACGAATGTGTCCGAGCAGGCCGTGTCCCGCGCGCGGGCGCTGGGGTTGCGCGTGGACCGGGTGGAGCTGTCCCCGTGCGATCCCTCGCTCGACGAGGTCGACGAACAACGGCCCGCCAACGCCGGGTTCTGGGCGGAAGCGGCCCGGCTGGTTGACGACCGCGGCGGAGTGCTGGTGGAGGAGCAGCACATCCGCAACGCGTACACGTGGCACCGGCCCACCACGCCGGACGAGGTTGAGGAGCTGCGCGGTCGGCTTCGCCCGCGTGCCCGGCTGGCCGGATCTCACCGAGGATGTCGGCGCGGTCCGCGCCGCGATCGCGCGGCAGGACCGGCTCCAACTGCTGGTCGAGCAGTACCCCAGCGGAGGGTTCCACCAGGAACGGATCGTCGGCAATCCCACGCAAGCCCCGGTCAAGGGCGAGCCGGGGCACCGGTACGCCCTGGTCCCGCTGGCGCCGGCCGACCGCCGCCCCTTGGCTGCCGCTGAGGTTCCCGATGCTGACGGCGTGCTGCGGGCACGCTGGCGCACCAACCGCACCCGGGCCGACGAACTACGCACCTACCTCGCGGCGCTGAGGGTCGGCGACACCGTCACGGGTGTCGTCTCCAGCGGGCTGCGTGACATCGCCGTCCACATTGACCTGAACGACGATCTCGGCCGCGGCGTCGGCTGGCTGCGCATCCCCGAGATGGCGTGGGGGCAGTTCGACCTGGGCGACGTCGCCCCTATCGGCCGCGAGATCCGCGCCAAGATCCTGGCCGTCGACTACGCCTGGGAACAGGTCAGCCTGTCGATCAAAGCGCTGCAGCCGGACCCGTGGCAGGTATTCGCCGACGCGCACGAGGTGGGCGAGACCCTGTCAGGACAGGTCACCAAGCTGGTCCCGTTCGGTGCGTTCGTTCGCGTCGTGCCGGGGATCGAGGGCCTGGTACCGCTGGCGGAACTCGCCGACCACGACATCACCGAGCCCGAGCAAGCAGTGTCTGTCGGCGACGACGTCCGCGTCGCCCTGCTCGATATCGACCTCGCCCGCCAGCGCATCACTCTCTCACTACGGACGACAGGCGACTGAGCCGCTTCCGACTGGTGACCACAGGCTGCCCACGCCCTCATGGACGGGCAGTACCGATCACGAGCAAGCGCAACCTCAGCTCAGCAACACAGAGCTACTTGCCACTTCGCCGCAGCTTCGGGAGCAGAGGGCCCAATGGGAGCAGGGGCCCAGCGCAGTAGCCGGGGACCGCTCTGCTGGACCCCGGCAGAGGATCCGGGCGGACACTCCAACAAGAGAGCCCGGTGCGCGGCAGCCCTCGGAGCGACTGAAGCGACCGAAGCGACCGACGGTCGGTGTTGCTTCCCGGGTCAACAAGTCCGGACCGGGGCCGGGAGCAGGCCAAGGAGCGGAGAAGTGTTCGGCTTCGGGTCCAGGTTCGCCGCAGCGTCACTTGAGTCGCTGTTGTCGCTGCGCGTGGACCCGTCGGGAGTTGAGTCGCTGCTCTCCTGGACGGGGTGGTGGGGCAGCGACTGAAGAAGAGCGACTGAAAGTTCAAACAGTCGCTTTGGGTCGCTTGGAGAAAGCCCAGGTCAGAGCGGCTCCGTGGGTGATCTAGCGACCGAAGCGACCGACGGTTCGGGTATATGAAGCGCAACGTACGTGTGCGCATGCGTGTGTGGGCGTTATAGATAGAGACCTTCAGTCGCTTCAGTCGCTTTTTAGTTCAGTGCGTACCCTTTGACCTGCGGATTCGTTGAGCTACTGAGACAGCGACCGAAATCCGTTCAGTCGCTGGGTCTTTCCTTCGGTCGCTGGAGGGGCGGGGGGCGACACGCAGGCGTTTTTGTTCCCAGGCGTGTCCCCTTCTATCCCTGTAGTTCGCTAGGCTGTCTCAGTCGTTGAGTCGCTTCGGTCGCTGGTGGGGGATGTGAATGGTGCCTGAGCTGCGGTTTTCACGCAGCGACTCAAGGCAGCCGGACCCCGTTCCGCCGGTGCCCGCTCGCTCCCTGGCCACCGCCCGCTGGTGTGCCAGCCGGGGCTGGCCCGTGCATCCGCTGTCTCCGGGTCGCAAGACTCCTGCGGGCAACTGCGAGGCTTGCCGCAGTCCCGGACATACCTACCGGGGCTGCCCCTGCCCGGCCGCCGGTCGCTGGTGTCACGGATTCCGTGCCGCCACCCTTGACTTCGCCAGGATCGAGCAGTGGTGGAGCGCCAACCCGGGCTTCGGCGTGGGCATCGCCTGCGGGCCCGCCGGTCTGGTCGTCATCGACGTCGACGCGCACGCCCAGGAACTGCCCTCCCGGGACCGGCTGCTGCCCGGCATCGACATCTCCGCCGGCATCGACCTGACCGGGCTGTCCAACGGCTTCCACACGATCGGCGTGCTGGCCGCCCTGCGCGGCATGAGCAGCCCCGCGGACGACGAGAGCACCCTGCGCGTGCGCACGCCCTCAGGGGGCCTCCACGTCTGGTACCGGGCCCAGAACGGGCAACGCTGGCAGTGCTCCGCCGGGTCCGGCAGCGGGCGTGCCCTGGCCTGGCAGGTCGACGTACGCGCGCACGGCGGCTACATCGTCGCGCCCGGCACCGTCACCGAGGCCGGCGTCTACGAGCCGGTGGGGCCGCTGCGCGAGCCCGCGCCGCTGCCCGGCTGGCTGGCGCGCGAACTGGAGCGCACCGCGCATCTGCCGCCCGCCCACGTCCCCGTGCCCCGTCCGGTGCCGCCACGGGCCCGGCAGGCCGTCCTCGCGGCCGGTGGCGGCCGTCCTGCGGCCAACCGTGCGCTGGCCTCCGTACTGGCCGAAGTGGCGGCCTGTGCCGCCGTGTCCGAGGGCGCCGCCTTCTCCGAGAAGCTCAACCGGGCCGCCTACACCGCCGGAGGGCTCGTCGCAGCCGGGCACCTGGACGACGACGAGGCCGAGCGGATGCTGGCCGAGGCCGCCGAGTACGCCCGCCCCGGGCAGGAGCGCCGCTACCGGGCCGTCATCCGCAGCGGGCTGAGCGCCGGGCGGCAGCGCCCGCTGTCCCCGGGAGGCCGCGCATGACCTCCGACGACAACGCGCTCTTCGACGCCCAGGCGGTTGCTGCGCAGATCCTCGCCCAGCACACCTCCGTGCCACGGCAGGGCGGCACCGCGGCGGACACCGACGTGCGCGCCACCGACGGCGAGGCCACCGCCGACGGGCTGCTTCCCGACACCCTCAGCGACCGCGGCAACGCCAAACTCTTCGTCAAGCTCTACTCCAACGACTACCGGCACGTCCCCGGCCTCGGCTGGTACCGCTGGGACAGCACCCGCTGGCAGCTGGACGAGGACGACACCGTGGTGTGGGCCGCCGGCGACCTGGCGGAGTCCATCGCCACCAACGACCCGCGCGGCGCCCACAGCTCCACCGCGCTGCAGCAGCACCGTCGCCGGGCACTGAGCACCAGCGGCATGAACGCGATGCTCACCCAGGCCAAGTCCGCGCCCGGCATGGTCCTCAACGCGGCCCGCCTGGACGCCGACCCCTACGCGCTGTGCACCCCGGCCGGCATCGTCGACCTGCGCACCGGACTGATCCGTACCCCCGACCCGAACAAGGACTTCCACTCCCGCTCCACCACCGCCTCCCCGCAGGCCATGCCCACCCCGCGCTGGGACCGGTTCCTCGCCGACACCTTCGGCGACGGGCCCGAGGGCGCCGAGATGATCGACTTCCTGCACCTGCTCCTCGGCTACTCCATCAGCGGGGACGTCGGCGGCCAGGTGATGCCGTTCCTGTTCGGGTCCGGCAAGAACGGCAAGTCGGTACTGCTGGACGTGCTGATGAAACTCGTGGGCGACTACGCGGACGCCGCCCCGCCCGGCTTCCTGATGGCCCGCCCCTACGAGGGGCACCCCACCGACCTCGCCGAGCTGCACGGCCGGCGCGTCATCGTGTGCAGCGAGGTCAAGCCGGGGGACCGTTTCGACGAGGCGCGGGTGAAGCTGCTGACCGGTGGCGACCGCATCAAGGCGCGCCGCATGCGGCAGGACTTCTTCAGCTTCCAGCCCACCCACAAGCTCTGGCTGCTCGGCAACCACCGCCCCGAAGTGGGCACCGGCGGCTTCGCGTTCTGGCGCCGGATGCGGCTGATTCCTTTCGAGCGGGTCGTGTCGGACGACCGCAAGATCGACAACCTGGCGGACATCCTCGTCACCGAGGAGGGCCCCGGCATCCTCAACTGGCTGATCCTGGGCGCCCGCCGCTATCTGAGCGGTGAGAAGGACCTCGCGGGCCCCGAGCGGGTCCGTATCGCCACCACGGCGTACGCGGAGACGGAGGACCACACGGGACGTTTCCTGTCGGAATCCTGCAGGCTGGTGCCCGATCTGCGGGCAGAACAGGCACAGCTCTACGCTGTCTACAAGACCTGGTGTCAAAATGAAGGGGCACCGGCGATATCGTCCCGGGCCTTCGCGGCACGGGTCCGAGAGGTGGTGGGGCTGGCGTCTCCGAAGGAGATGATCCTGTCCAACCAGCGCAAGTACTACCCGGGCATCGGACTGATGGCCGACGAGGAGACGGCATGAGCGCCCTCATAGAAGAGGACGAGATCATCCACGAGGTCGACCTCGTCTGGCTGGAAGACATCGGTGGGCTCGACTACGTGCGGCAGAGTCTGGACCGGTTGCCGACCCGCAGAGGCAAGCCCGCCTACCACCGCGACGGTCGCATGGTCGGCTACGCACTGCTCGGGTCCGACGCCAAGCCGTCCCGCTCCTCGGGCACGTTCCGCCGCCGGGTGTTCTGGCTGCTCCCGCACGACCGGGACGCCGTCCCCGACGGGCTGTACGCCACGGGCGCGCCGGCCGAGGCGGTGGATCCGCGCACGCTGGCGCCGGGCAGCAAGGGGCGCAAGACCGAGCGGTCCGAAGGCGGGCCGCCGTCGTCGCAGGCGCAGGAGCGCGGAGTGTCGCTGCCCCTGTGAGCCATGGCCGGTAATCCCTGGCCGGCAAAGGGAGCTGCTCGGCTCGGCGGCCGTGCCGGCCACCGAGCCGCCGCCCGGCTACACTCGGCTCAGGTGCGTTGGCCTGCGACAACGGACACAGAGGCTCCGTCCTGGGTGTACGGGCGGAGCCTCTGCGTTGCAAGGGGCGGATATGGAACCACCCTCGGATGTGCCACGAGCAGAGGCCCTGTCCGGCGGCGATTGGTCTGGGCAGTCATGCTCTCGGTGCGGGCAGCAGCGCTCTATCACGCGTTGCGGACGGCTTGCACATCATTGACCTTCGGCGCTTGGTCGGCCTTGGTCGCGTGCTGACCTTCGCGTGGGTGGTCTGCGTGGAGTCGGGGGCGGTGAACTTCTGAGTGTTCGTGCACACGGGCGAACCGCGACCGGCGTCCCCCGGTCGCGGTTGGCGCAAGGTCAGGAGTGCACCGGCAGACGATCGCCGGGCGCGAGCTGGCACCAGTCGGGATAGGGGGCCGGAAGCGCGCTGACCGCGTCCAGTTCCGCAAGGTCTTCCTCGGTGAGCACGAGGTCGACGGCGGCCAGGTTCTCGGTGAGCTGGTCGGGGCGCTTCGC
This sequence comes from Streptomyces olivochromogenes, assembly GCF_021538895.1. Lineage (GTDB taxonomy): Bacteria > Actinomycetota > Actinomycetes > Streptomycetales > Streptomycetaceae > Streptomyces > Streptomyces olivochromogenes_A. Next base: position 9,541 of record NZ_JADDRL010000154.1, read on the forward strand.
GCCGACGATCACGCTCGTGACCCCTGGTCGGGCGAGCACCCAGGCGATGGCGACGCGGGCCACACTCACACCGTGGCGCGCGGCCACGACACGCAGCACATCCACGATGTCCCAGCCGCGTTCCCGGTCCACGGGCGGGAAGTCGGCGAGGGCCCGGCGCGCGGTGTCCTCGCTGCTGCCGTCGCGGTCGAATTTGCCGGACAGGAACCCACCGGCAAGCGGGCTCCACACCAACGTGGCGAGCTTCCGGTCCGCAGCCATCGGCAGGATCTCGCGCTCGATGTCCCGTCCGGCCAGCGAGTAGTACACCTGCTGGGACACAAAGCGCTCCAGCCCGCGCAGCTGCGAGGCGCCGAGGAACTTCATCATCTGCCACGCCGCCAGGTTGGACGCGCCGATATAGCGGACCTTGCCTTGCCGGACGGCATCTTCCAGTGCGGCCAGCGTCTCCTCCACCGGCGTCAGCGGATCGAAGCTGTGGATCTGGTAGAGGTCGATATGGTCGGTTCGCAGCCGTCGCAGGCTGTCCTCCAGAGCCCGGGTGACCCACAGCCGTGACAGGCCGATGTCGTTGGGGCCGGTGCCCATGCGGGAGAGGAGCTTGGTGGCGAGCAGTGTGCCCTGGCGCCTCGGGCCCAGCACCCGGCCGAGGATTTCCTCGCACTCGCCCGCCGCGTACATGTCGGCGGTGTCGATGAGATTGACACCGGCGTCGAGCGCGAGGCCCACGAGCTCGTCCGCAGCCTTGTCATCGAGACCACCGACGACACTCCACGGCGGTGTCCCCGCCCCGCCGAACGTCATCGCACCCAAAGCGATCCGGGACACGAAGACTCCCGTGGCGCCCAACTGCTCGTACTGCATGTTCCACCTTCCACTGATCAGTGATGACGCCGTGGACGGTGCTGCTGCGGCCGTCGGCACGGCTCCTCCGACGCTAGGAGGCGCCGACCGGACGGGCCATGATCAAGCGTCTGAAGAACCTGCGCGTTCGTCCACGGCGGCAGGCACGCGGAAGGGAGTCGCCGGCCAGCCGTCCGGCGTCGCGGTCAACGTTGCGAGCGGGGCGCTGCGGTACCGCGCCGGTGAGATGCCGGTGACCCGTTTGAACGCGGTGCTGAACGCGCTCTCCGACGAGTACCCCCATTCGGTGGCCACCGAGGCCACGGTCCGTTCGCTGTGGCGCAGTTCGCGGCCGGCAGCCAGAATCCGCCAGCGCTGGAGGTATACGAGCGGCGGCAATCCGACAAGTTCCTTGAAGCGGGCCGCGAAGCTCGCCCGGGACATGCCCACCTGAGCTCCGAGCGTGGCGACGGTCCATGGGCGGCCGGTCTGCTGGTGCATCAGCAGCAGCGCACCGCCGATGCGCGGATCACCGAGGGCACCCAGCCAGCCCGGCAGGGCGGTTCCGTCCTGCTCGCTCACTCCCGCCACGACGGCCCGCAGCGCCTGGATGAACAGGATCTCGGTGAGCCGCCCCGACATCACGGAGGTGCCCATGCGTATGGCGCTCACCTCGTCGAGGAACACCCCGAGCAGCGGCTGGATCGCCTTCGCCGGGGGAGTGCCGCCACGGATGGCGACCACGGGTGGCAGTCCGTCGAGCAGCAGGGCAACCGTGGCGTCGAGGAAGTCGACGCTACCGCCGACGATGAGCGTCCGCTCCTGGTCGGCGGTGCCGTGTGTCTCCCCGATCCGTACGATGCGGCTGTCGGAGGTCCGGTAGAGCTCCTCCGCGCTGCGGTACGGCGTGTCCAGGTCCCCGGAGACCGTGAACGACTCGCGCGCCGCCAGCAGGAAGCAGTCACCGGTCCTGAGACGCACCGGCTCGGCTCCGTCGGCCCCGAGCCAGCAGGAGCCGTCAAGTACGGCCCCGATCTTGATGTGCTCGTGGACGCCGAAGCGAAGTGCCCAACTGCCCCATGCTTCCAGGCCGGACAGCGACCCGGCCCTGACGTTCAACGAAGCGAGGACATCGGACAGCGGGTCAACCGGTGATTGCATGCCGAGCAAGCTAGCGGACGTAGCGGACGATCGTCCGTCTCCACCGGTGCGGGTAGGCGGGACAGGACGCGAACGAGGCGCCTGTGTCGGTGGGTCGAGACTTCGAGCAGTGCGCAACGTGTCAGCGAGACCGGCGGGCGTCTTGAGGCGGGCGGCCTGGCGTGGTCGTGCTCGGCGAGGCTGGGTGCCATTTGGGCCGCCCCGGCGTACAGCCGTGACGCCGTCGCAAGGTCGCCGTCACGCTCGTGGAAGTACGCCGCCACCGCGGTGTGGCGGGGCAGCGAGTCGTCCAGCGCAGCGAGCGCGGCCAACCCGGCGCGCGGTCCGTCGGCGAGGCCGACGGACCGCGCGGTTGAGCCGGACGACCGGGCTGTCAGTCAGTGCGTCAACAACGCTGCGAGCCAATACACCTAGAGGTTCACGCCCCCGGACGCGTCGATGCACTGCCCCGTGATCCAGCGCGACTCGTCGGAGGCGAGGAATGCCACGATGTCGGCGATGTCGCCGACATCTCCCATGCGCCCGAACACCGACAACGCGGCATGGGCCGCCTCCTTCTCGGGGGTGGACCAGCGTTGCCTGTTCATGTCCGTCTTCACATAGCCCGGCGCCACGGCGTTCACGGTGATGCCCCGGCTCCCCAACTCCTTGGCCAGCGCCAGGGTGAGCGATTCGAGCGCCCCCTTGGCCATGGAGTAGGCGACCGACCCGGGGAAGGCCACGCGGGTGGCCGCCGAGCTGATGTTGACGATGCGGCCGCCCTCCCGCAGACGTCCCAGGCCGTGCTGGATGAGGAACAGCGGGGCCTTCGCGTGTACGGCCACCAGCTGGTCGAAGTCCTGCGGGGTCACGTCCCCGATCGCCCCCGGGATGTTGTAGCCCGCGTTGTTGACCAGGATGTCCAGCGCGCGGGGCTCGCCGTGCTCCTCCAAGGCGGCGTCCAGCCGCGCGTACAGCGCCGGCACGTCACCGGGCGTGCCGAGCGGCGTCCGTACGAGGAAGGCGCGCCCCCCGTCCCGGGCGATGAGCTCGGCGGTCTCTTCGGCCGCGGTCTCCTTGGTCGCGTAGTGCACGGCGACGAGCGCCCCGTCCGCGGCTAATCTGCGGGCGATGCCCCGGCCGATGCCCCGGCTCGCCCCGGTCACCAGAGCGGTTTTCCCTTTCAGGTCCCCCATGCCTGTTCCCCCTGTCTCTCCCACCCCTTGAGGCCGGCGCTGCGCCGGCTCCGGCCGACAGTCTGGCGGCGGCGCCCCGTGCCGGGTGCCGGGTGGGAGAAGAAGGTTTGTTTCATCGTCATCTGTGGCCATCTCAACGACAGTTGAAGAAACCGCACACCCGGTTTAATATGGGGGAGTTGTGAGAGACCCTGCGTGCCCTGGGCGTGTCGGCCGTCGGCGTACCCTCGGTCGCCACATAGGCCCTCGTCGCGCGCTCTGAGCGGGCGGCGTCACTTCACCTGAGTGCTTCCTCTTATCTGTGTCCGCACGGCCGGTGCGGCTCGACGCGAAGGCGGTCCCATGGTGCTACGACATCTGCGTCTGGTTGCGGTGAACATCGACGGGGTTCTGCTGAACGACACGTTCAGCCCGGTCATCCACCGGTTCCTGACGCGGCGGGGGATGGCCTACACCGCGGAGATCGAGCGGAACGTGCTGTCCCAGTCCCGGATGCGGGCCGCCGTCGCGACGGGTGTCGAAGGCACCCCGGAAGAAGTCGTGAAGGCGTACTTCCTGGAGCGCGAGGAGTACCTCAGAGAGCATCCGGTGCACGTCATGGACGGTGCCGGTGAGCTGCTGGAGCGGCTGCGCGCCACCGGTGTCCCCCTGGTCTGTTACGGCGGTCTGGACCGGTCGCACTTCGACCGTCATCTCGCCGAGTACGCCGGGTACTTCGACGAGCCGCAGTACGTGTGCACCGACCGCTTCCGCCCCGGCGTGCGGGAGATCGCCGAGAACGTGTTCGGCCTGAGCTGCGACCAGGTCCTGTTCATCGACGACGTGGCGCGGGTGGCCGAGGTGGCACGCTCCTTGGGCGCGGCGTTCATCGGGCACCCGACTTCGTTCGAGCATTCCTTCCAGGACCAGTTGATGCGGGAAGCCGGCGTACGGCACCTGGTCCGGTCCCTCGACGGCATCGACGAGCGGATGCTGAGCGCCATCGACGCGGAGGCCGCCGAGGGCCTCGTCTGGCAGCAGTCGGCCGACCTCACGCCGGCCCGCGCCTGACACGACGGTGCAGCGGCGGTACAAATAACGTGCAAGGGAATATTCGGGGCAAGATCATACGATCTGGACGGTTTTTTTCTGCCTTTCTGTGCCCGGTCCAGTCCAGAGAGTGACACGTGGCCTCGATTCCCGGACACCTCTCAACGCCCCTGCGAACAGGTGTTATTGGCTCCACTGAGCCCTTCCGGCCCCGCGGCGGGATCGAGGATGAGCGAAGTGGAATATTCGCGGGGGTCTTTGTTGAAGCTTGGTATTGCGCGTAAGGTACCTCACAGACGGTTTCTTTTGAACGTGCGCTGCTGCGGAGCACGGTGACTGTAGGAGGGACCCAGTGGCGCAACAGGAACGGGCGGTCCGGACCCGTCGTGCGGTTCTGGAAGGAGCCGCGGAAGTGTTCGCGGAGCAGGGGTACAGCGCCGCGACGGTCGCGGACATCCTCAAGTCCGCAGGCGTGACCAAGGGCGCGCTGTACTTCCACTTCGACTCCAAGGAAGCGCTTGCGCGGGGCATCCTGGACGTCCAGACGGATCAGCGTCTGCCCACTCGCGAGATCAAACTCCAGGAACTCGTCGACGTCGCCATGACGGTGGCCAACCGGCTGGGGCACGACCCCATCCTGCGTGCGGGCGCCCGGCTCTCCTCCGATCCCATCGGCCGCAAGCACTACGGCAGTGCGTGGCCGATATGGGTCGACCTGCTGACGGAGATCCTCACCGAGGCGCTGAGGCGCGGTGAGACGCTGGCCGACGTGGCGCCCCGCGAGGTCGCCGAACTGGTCGTCGGCGCGTTCAACGGGGTGCAGCTGTACTCGCATCTGGAGACGGACCTGCAGGACGTCGAGTACCGGGTCTCGCTCCTCCTGAAGTACCTGCTGCCCTCCATCGCCGCGCCCGCGATCCTCGTGCGGCTGGACATGGCCCCCGACCGCGGAGCCCGCGTGGTCGACGAGGAGGGCCTGGCTCCCGTGATGATCTGATGCCCCGCCAGGGCGTCGTCTGGACTGCGTACGTCAGAGTCTCGCCCCAGGACAGAGCGGTCCCCGGGTGAGCCGTCCTCGTCGTCCGGGCCGCGACAGGTGTCGTAGCGGGGGACAGGCGCCGTAGCACGGGTCCACGGGGCGTTGGAGGGCCTGCCCGCCCTCCAACGCCCCGTGCACGGGCTCGCGCCGCCACGGCCCCGCACAGCCCCGCAGCGCCCCGGGACGGCTCAGCTGACCTTGAACTGGGCCATCATGCCCATGGCCGCGTGGTCGATCAGGTGGCAGTGGTACAGGTACGTGCCGCGGTAGGTGTCGAAGGTCGCCTGCAGCTTCACCGTCTCGCCCGGCATCAGCATCACGGTGTCCTTCAGACCCGCCTCGGCGGGGGCCGGGGGCTGACCGTTGCGCTCCAGCACCCGGAACTGCACCAGGTGCAGGTGGATGTTGTGCGGGACGAACCGGTTGGTGTTCGTCACCGTCCAGACCTCACTGGCGCCGTGGCGTATGAAGTCGTCGACCCGGTCCGGGTCGTAGGTCTTGCCGTTGATGTAGCCCTTGGCGTTCGCGCCGCCCGTCTCGTCCATGCTCAGCACCACGGTCCGCTCGGCCGTGGGCTGGGGCAGCGGCGGCAGCTCGCGCAGCGCCGAGGGGATCTCGCTGCGGTCGGTGGCGGTGCGCACCACGTCGAAGCGCATCACCTGGCCGAGCAGCTCGGCCGGCCCGCCGTTGAGGAGCGTGTTCTCCAGCACCAGCTGCGTGCCCACGGCGTAGCGGGAGAAGTCCACGACGACGTCGACGCGTTCGCCGGGGGAGAGGAAGACGGCGTCCGTCGGGTTGGGCTTGGTCAGCAGGCCGCCGTCCGAGCCGATCTGGACGATTTCCCCGCCGTCGGCCAGGCGCAGCCGGAACGAGCGCAGGTTGGAGGAGTTCAGCAGCCGCAGACGGTACTTGCGGGCGGCGACCTCGAACCTCGGGTAGGCGACACCGTTGGCCATCAGCGTGGTGCGGTTCTGGAAGTCGCCCATCACGTAGACGAACTGGCCCGCCGCGTCGAACTGGGCGTCACGGATGGCGATGGGAACGTCGTAGGCCCCGCAGGGCAGCGGCAGAGACCGCTCCTCTGCGTCGGTCAGCAGATAGGTGCCGTACAGGCCGCGGTAGACGTGCTCGGACTCCATGTGGTGCGCGTGGTCGTGGAACCACAGCGAGGCGTGCGACTGCTGGTTCGGGTACGTGTACAGGCGCGAGCCGCCCGGCGCGATGGTCTCCATCGGTCCGCCGTCGTCGATCGCGGGCACCGAGGAGCCGTGCAGGTGGACCGAGGTGGGCATGTCGAGGCTGTTGCGCTGCGTGATGGCGACCGGCCGGCCGGAGCGGGCCCGGATGACGGGGCCCGGAAAGTACCCGCCGTAGGTTTCGACGGTCGTCCGGAGGCCGGGCAGGATCTCCGCCTGGGTCGTCCGCATGGTGATTCGGTAGCGGTCGACGCCGTCGGACGTGGAGTACGGGGTCAGCACCCGCGGGACGGGCATGCGCAGCTTGAACTTCTCGATGGCCGGTGCGTCCACGTTGGCGGCGGCGGGCTCGACGGCGGCCGCGTCCTCGCCGTGGCGCATCAGGGGCGTGAGGGCGGCCCCGGTGAATACACCGCTGCCGGCCGTGACCAAGGCTGCGTTGAGCACGGTTCGTCGGGTGGGCATGACGTTCTCCTCGCTCGGCTGTTCGCGTCGGGCCGGGGGGTGGACGCGGGCGGAGCCGACTTCAGCACACGGTGCTTGAGCCTTGATGGGCGGAGGAACGGGGTCCGGCAGGGGAGTGCCGGGCAGGTCGCGCGGCACGGTCGGAAAACCGGGGCGGGGGAGGACCGAGGGCCGCCGCACAGACCCCCCACCGGGAAGGAGAGGGACGGCCCTTGGCCGGGGCACGCGACCGGCCCGTGCACGGGTGGGGAAGGGGTGTGGGTCAGACGCGCGAAGCCCCGGGGAATCCGCCTGTCGCGGACGCCCCGGGGCTGGGAAGAACGCCGCGCCGCAGCGCCGCACTCCGGTGGTGCGCGGCTCGGCCGGCGTCCGTCATACCGACGGCCGAGCCACGGTCACGGTGATCTGGAAGACGAGTTCGCCCTCCTGATGGCCCGTTACGACCACGGCCTCCTCGGAGGCCGGGCCCCACCCCTCAAGGCGGTACGCCTCGACCATGCACGGGGTGTTCAGCTCCACGTACCGCCTGAAATCACTGATGATGCCGATCGGCACGCAGGGCCGGCCCAGGTGCGCGGCCGTCGCCTGGCGGGCCGCTTCGAGCAGCATCATGCCCGGCACGTGGTCGACGGGGTGGTCGAAGAGAACAGGGTGGCGGGTGTCCACCCGAAGCCGCCAGCGGTCTGTTTCTTCGGTGGGTGAGAGCACCACATCCGTGGGTGACACGCGGCCGACGGTCTGCGGCGCTGTCGGGGCCAAAAGGGGCGACGGCTCGGCGGCGCCCGGAGTCGACAGAGCCCGCATACGTCGGTAGACGCCGGGAGAGGTGCAGGTGAAGGTGGCGCTTCCGGTGGCGGCCACCTGTCCGTCCCGGCGTATCACCAACTCGAGGTGGGCTCCGGCCAAGCCGTTGCGGCGGCGCTTGACGTCGAGAAACGCGATGTCCATGTCGAGCGACGCCGGTACGTCGCTGACCAAGAGCTGCGACGGTTTGGTTTCGAGCGCGAGATCCCACATCAGGAAGTGGTGATCGAGCGGAACTCCGAATTCCGCGTGAGCGAGGAGTATTCCGGCCTGACGGATCGTTTCGGCAATGATGAGCGGATCGTGCTGGCCGTCCACGGGGGTGAAGAAGCTGTGCAGACGGGGCCACTGAGCAGCCACGGAGAAGTGGCTGTCGTCCTTGCGTTCCCAGCCCGTGAGCATGACTTCGGCCACGCTGGCGCGGTGGACGAGCTCCCTGGGGACGGTGGTGGTCAGGGACGGGAAACGCAAGGAGCCGATTCCCGCTGACTTCGTCGCTCCTATGAATACTGCGCTGACCGGCATGTGTTCGAGGCGGAACGTGCTCGCAGACATAGCCCCCCCGTTACCGGGATGCGGTGGATGGGTGCCGAGGCGAAGCACCTCGGCGGCAGCAAAGATACATACCAGCCGGTTTCATTTCTAGCGGTACGTACCCTTCCGCCCTGGCGGGATGTGGAGGGTCGGACTCCGCGCCGCGGACGCCGGATGGCTCAACAGCGACTGTCCGAAGGGCCGTTGTCCTGCCGTCCCGTCGACCCGGCACCCGGCGCTCCAGCAGGTGTCGGCGACGGGGTCCGCGGCCTTCCGCTCGACCGTGCGCGCAGCCGTCGGCAGACGGATCTCAAGCAGATCAAGAGTGGTCCTTGAGTTCGGTGGCCGACCGTGGCCAAGAGTCGGGGAGAAAGGAAGTCGGCCGAATGGAAAGCGGCGAAACGGTACTTCGGATCGAGCGCGGCCGAGCCACCGACGTAGAGCTGGCCGCGGTCGCCATCGTGTTGTGCGCAATGCTGGCCGGCCGTGGTGAGAGCGACGGCGACGAGCAGAAGCCCAACGTCCCGCTGTGGCGACCGGAACGGGACGCCGCGGCCTATCGCTCTCCGTACAACTGGCGGTAGGCCGCCATCATCAATGGCTGATTCACGTGCGGCTCCGCCGCCGAGTATTCAAACCGCACAGACGGTTTGTTACGGTGGAGATCATTGCCAGGGCCGCACCTTCAGGGAGGAAAACGCCGTGACCGTTGTGAATGACATTGCCCTGGCCTCTACGGGGGTGGCGGATGCCCGCGAGCGGGTGGCGGAGCTGGAGATGGTCCGCGCCGAAGCGCTCGCG
>NZ_JADDRL010000155.1 GCF_021538895.1 Streptomyces olivochromogenes
CCCGGACGGCCACACCCTGGCCAGCGGTGATGACGGTGGCGATGACAGCCGCAATGACGGAGTGGTGCGGCTGTGGGACGTGCCGACCGGCCACCTGCGCGACACCCTGACTGGCCACACCAACACCATCCTGTCCGTTGCGTTCAGCCCCGATGGGCGCACCCTGGCCAGCGGCGGCAACGAAGGCATGGTGCGGCTATGGGACCCGGCCACCGGCCGCCCGCGCAGGGCAATCAGATACGGAGCCTCTGCATGGGCGCTGGCGTTCAGCCCGGACGGCCACACCCTGGCCAGCGGAGGGCTCGACGGTGCCAAGACCGTGCGGTTGTGGGACGTGGCTACTGGCCGTCAGCGCAGGGCACTCGGGCACGGGGGCGTTGTGACATCGCTCGCGTTCAGTCCGGACGGCCGCACCCTCGCAAGCGCCGGAGAGGAAAGCACCGTACGGCAGTGGGACACGGCCACCGGCCAGCAGCGCGGCACACTGGTCGGCCACTCCGCCACGGTGCGGTCGCTTGCATTCAGTGCGGATGGCCGCACGCTGGCCAGCGGCGGCGACGACCGAACGGTGCGGCTGTGGGACCTGTTCAGCAGCGGACGTGCGGCATCCCTGACGCCGCACGTCGGCGTGGAGTCAGTGGCCTTCAGCCCCAACAGCCGCACTCTTGCCAGCGGAACCGACGACGGAGTGGTGCGGCTGTGGGACGTGCCAAGCGGCCACCTGCGCGACACCCTGACCGGCCACACCCGTAGGGTCCAGTCCGTAGCGTTCAGTCCCGACGGGCGCACCCTCGCCAGCGGCAGCGACGACACCACCGTCCGACTATGGAATATATCTGCCCGTAAGTTCCGTAAGGCCATCAAAACATACGTAGGGGTCCATTCTCTGACTTTCAACCAACACAGCAGCATTCTGGCCAGCGGAGGAATTGAAGGCCTGGTCGGACTGTGGGATGTCAAAAGCGGCAAACAGCGCACCACCTTCACCGAAGACCAACAAGGACCGGTGTCATTGGCGTTCAGCCCGAACGGACACACTTTGGCCGCCGGAAGCGGGGACACCACGATCCGATTGTGGAACGTAGCCAGCGGCAAACAGCGAGTCCTCCAGACGTCAGACGTCGCAGTCGAGACCGTGGCGTTCAGCCCGGACGGACGCACCTTGGCCAGCGGCGGTGCTGACGGAGTGGTCCGGCTGTGGAACGCCGAGACTGGTCAACCGCGAAAGAGCTTCACCGGCAATAGCGACAACGTCATGTCGGTTGCGTTCAGCCCCGACGGACGCACCTTGGCCAGCAGCGGGGATGACGGAGTGGTCCGGTTGTGGGACGTGCCGACCGGCCACCTGCGCCGCACCCTGACCGGCCACACCAACACGGTCCGGTCCCTGGCGTTCAGTCCCGACGGGCGCTCCCTGGCCAGCGCAGGCGACGACAAGAGCATACGGCTATGGCCCATCTCCTTGCCTGATCCGCCTCGCTCCATCAGGAAAATCTGCCAAGCAGTCCACAGGGATCTCACTCGAGCTGAGCAATCACGCTACCTAGCGGATCAACCGGCCAGCGTCGGCTGCGCATCACCTTGAAGTTGCTGATCCAGTGACGCTCATGGGGTGCTCGTTCATGCGGCTTTGCAGGGGGCGCACCTTGAGACAGAGCCCTCGTCTTTGTGAGGCAGTGTTCCCAATCCGAAAGCCGGGACAACAACGGAGTCCGGCCAAGCGGATCGGCCGCGGAGTACGTACCGGCTCGATGCTGGGGACTGAGGCATTCCTGATCGTGTCACCGGCCATGGTCGGCGTCCCGCCGGACCTCGACGATCGGGAGCAGCTGACGCGGCGTGGGGCCTGATGGAGTAGGGACGTCCGCGAGACGTTCGAGGAGCTGGTTGAGTGCGGTCCGGCCGTCGTCGACAGCGGCCCGTTCTTCGTCGGTCAGCGGGACCGTGGCCAGCATGCGTTGGAGGTTGTCCTTCGCTTCGAGGAGCTGACCCTTGCTGGAGTCCTTCGGCGTGTAAAAGTCGCAGCGGGCGCAGGCCATGCGATGCGGGCACTGTTCGAAGAACGTGTACGTGCAGTAGCCGTGGCCCAGGTCGTAGTGCTGCCATGGTTCACCGGCTGCGGCCGCTCCAGATGCGACTGCCTCTCGGTCGATGAGGACTTCGATGGTGCGGACATTGCGTGCGAAGTACCCGGCGTCTTTGTACGCCTTGGTCGGCGTGTTGGGACTGATCTTCGCGTAGTGCTGGGTGGACTCCGGAGACCGGTGTCCGAGCCACGCCTGCAGCTCGAACAGGGTCATGGGTTCTTTCGCGTTGTACAACTGGCTGGCGATGGTGGAGCGGGCTCGGTGGCTGGTGATGCTGCCGCGGACATCGGATGCCGGAACGCCAGCCTTGCGGCAGAGCATGGGGATGATGGTGTAGCCGCTGGAGATGGCGCGGGCCCGCAGGGAGAACAGGAAGTCGACCTGTTCACCGGTGCGCTTATGGGCCCGCTTCGGCTGGTTCGGCCGGACCGCTTCCCAGGCGTTGATCGCCTGTCCGAGCAGCGGGTCGACCGGCTTCGTGAACGCCGTGCCGGTTTTGTGCGCGGGGACGTCCAACAGGCAGACGGCGGCCCGGGCGAGAACCTGCGTCGAGTCGCCGGCGACCGGAGTGCCGTCATGCTGCCAGCGGATGCAGCCGAGGCGCAGGCGTGCGATCTCGTTGCTGCGCTGACCGGCATATAGCCACGTCAGTGTGATGGCTCGGACCAACTCCAGGGGATAGATGGGGCCCGCTTTGCCGCGGGGAATGGCGCTGGCTTCCAGGTTGAGTCCGGACCACAGGAGCTTGGCCCACAGGCCGTCATCGATCACCCGCGGGCGGGGGCCGAGGAGGGCGTTGATGCTGCGTGGCAGCGCGAGTGCCCGGCTAGGGTCAAACCTGCGGGGCAGCCACTCCCAGTCCTGGATGTCGCGGAAGAAGACCCTGGCTGCACGTACGAGGCCGGCCTTCGAAGAGGCCTGGAGCGGCTGCCCGATGCGCTCTTGGAAGCTGCTCGTGCGCACGACGTAGTCGCCGATCTTCATGCGGTCGACGGCCGCGATCCAGGCCGCGCACGTCTGACGGGTCCAGGCAGCGGGATCAGCGGCTTCCGGCTGCTCCACAGCGATCCACCGGCCTGCTTTCAGCAACGCGGCCCGATTGTGGAGGCGGGAGCGGTGAGTCATGGTCGTCGTGCTGTTCCAGCGCTCCACCCACTCGGCCCAGACCGGCGGCACCCCCGTGTGGCCGACCACTTCGGAGGTCGAGCCGAAGGCCGGAGGGTCGCAGAAGCCCAGGGCGGCAACGGCCCGTTGCACCGCCCCGCGCATCGCAGGAGCAGAACGGCGACGGCGTCGTTCATGGCCCGACGCAGGTGCATCGTGGGCAGCGTGTCGAAGCCCACGTTTGCCGGGTTGATGCTGGCGGGAACGGGGTGCCGATCCGGGTCGTCGCTCCGGCGAGCGCGGGCTCGGTGTGTAGTGGGGGAACGTGGAAACCCCCGCCGGGACGGGAGCTCCCGACGCGCACGAGTGACGGTCAGGACGTGGGGAGCCGGTGCTGGTGCCAGGCGCGGGCGGCTCGCTGCATGGGTCGTGCCCACTCGTCGCCGCTTTCGGCGATGGACGTCCAGATCCGATCCTGGACCCGGGCAAACACGTTGAGTCCTGCGGGCGGGGCCGGCTCCCATGCGGGGTGTGCGGCGGCTGCGCTCTCTGCCTGGTGGGGGGTGTGGCCGTGGGCGATGAGCCACAGCAGCCACAGTGCCGGATCGATCCAGGCGGCGCCGGTGGAGGCCCATCCCCAGTCCACGAACAGGGCTTTGCTGCCTGTCATGAGGACGTTGTGCGGGTTCCATTCGGTGTGGAGGAGACTGTTGCCCGCGAACCAGGACAGGTCTGCGGGGTCGTCGACGTATGTCCTGAGCCGGTGCGGCATGCTCTTCAGCTCGATGCCCGGGGTGGGTACGTCGATCAGCCGGTGCATGGTGGTCATGACCGTGGGCAGGTCGGTGGAGCCGGGGGTGTAGTCGGCGTGGCCGCCGGCCACGTACTCGAAGCCGAGGATGCTCCAGCCGTCCTCATCGACGTGCCACAGCAGCTCCGGTGCGATACCGCGAACGTAGGGGCTGATCTGGGCCTCACGCTTCTGGGTCCAGACCCGGGGGTGATCGAGGGGCAGGCCTTTGACGAACAGGGAGCGATCGGCCGTACGCACGTGGGCGGCGATGGCGCTGTTGAGACCGGCGTTGATGGTCCCGACGTCGACAACGGGGCCGCTGGCCTTCTCGATCAGTCGCACGACGATGTCCGGGAGCTCGGTCAGACGAGGGGTGGACAAGGGGTGTCTCCTGTGGGGTGGTGCCGGGGCCGCGGGGTACGTGCGGCCCCAGCAGGGGGTTCTACTGGTAGGGGTTGTCGTCGTTGCAGCCGGGCACGGTGTTGGCGGTGAGTGCTTCGACGTCGGCGACCAGGACGACGTCCTCGGGGTCCTGGACGACGTCCTCGGGCTTGCGGGTGATCTCGACCATCACAGCAGGCATGACTACCTCTCTCGGTGTTGGCAGTAGTTGACCAGTGGTGCCTTCGCCTCCTGGAAGACCTTCGCCATCGGCCTGCACACCCGACGCGTGTCGGACAGCTTGCAGCCGCTGCATCCTCCGGTGCGACGCATGAGGGACTCGGCGATCTCGTCGAGTCGGGCCAGACCTTCCACGCCTTCGGCGATCAGGTCGATGTTCGGTTCGCGGCCGACCTTGCAGATCGAGGCCCGGCCGAACGGGTCGGCGTGGAAGAACGTGACGCCGGCGGGGCAGCCGGTGAACGGCTGCCGGTGGGTGAGGTACTCGGGCGACTGCTGCGGCAGCGGCTGCGCGGAGCCGTGGATCGTCGGCGAGATGTTCGCGTACTCGCGAAACGGCACTTCGAGGCGTCGCGCCCAGTCCCGCATGGCGTCGACCTCGTGGACGTTGGCCTGGACGACGATCAGGCTGAGGTCGATGTTCAGGCCGGCAGCGAGTGCATTCTCCAGACCGCGTGAGAAGCGGTCGAATCCTCCGCGTCTGCGGGTCACCGCGTCGTACGTTGCGGCCGTCGCGCCGTACATGCTCAGCGTCAGCTTGGTCGGCGGACAGGTGCGCAGCAGCGTCAGGACGTGGTCCTTGTGCAGCCGGGAACCGTTCGACAGGATCTCCAGCTGCATGCCCAGCTCGTATGCGAGCCGGTATGCCTCGGGGAAGTCGGGGTCGATCAGCGGTTCACCGCCGGTCATCTGGAGCCAGATCACGCCCGCGTCGCGCATGACGGCGAGCAGTTTCCGCTTGTCCTCCATGTCGATGCCCTCGAACTTCTTTTCGCCGAGGTAGCACATGACGCAGTCGAGGTCACAGCCCAGGTTGAGCTCCCACATCGCGCGGCTGAACGCGTACGGTCCCGCGTTCCGCAGCAGGAGCACATCGCCGACACGCTGACCGGTCAGGTCCAGGAGCCATTGGGCGTGGACGGCGTCGGTCAGCCACTGCGGCACGGTGTCGGGAGCTGACGTACGCAGTTCCTCGAACCGGGACTTGGGGAGCTGCAAGGCCTTCGGGCTGCCCTGCCGCAGGATCAGGCGCCGCTCCCCGAACGGTGTTGCCACGAGTTGGTGCACGTCGTCGTCCCTTCTCCATTGAAAGGAAGCTGTTGGGACCCGGTGCCGGGCCGCTCGGGGGAATGGCGGCCCAGCACTGGGCGTTGGGCCCGCTCTTGGCCTGAGCGCCGTAGGCGTCGGGCGAGGAGCGGGGGCTATGTGGGGGTGTCGTGTTCGGTGGGGAGGTAGGCCAGGAACACGCCACGCAGGTGGAGGTGCTCCAGTACCTGCGCGTAGGTCTCGTTGTCGGTGGTGATGGCAGGGCGGGCGATGGCGAGGATGCCGTGGGCGTATCCCCGCGTCGCGAGCCGGCAGGCCGCCCCGAACCCGAGCCGTTGTTCGAGGGGCGGAGGCTGCCCCACGTCGGCGAAGGTGACGTGCGTGAGGTGCCAGCCCTTTCCTGCCGTGTACTTCTCGATCAGTTCGAGGTCCGCGTGACGTTCGGTGCCGGACTGCGTCAGGGCGTACGGCGCGACGCGCACGGGATCGCCGTGGCGGGCGGCTGCGGCGATGATCTGAGCCATGTACTTGCGGCGCAGGACTTCGAGGCGAGCGGCGCGGGCCTGGGGGTTGAGGGGAGTGGTCACATCGTTCCCTTGGTGGGTGACCGGCTGCCAAGGGGGAGCCTTCTTGGCAGCAGGGGCGGTGACCGCGTACGGCGTCAGCTCGGGACGGCTGGGGGAACGGACGCCGTACGCGGAGATCAGGAGATCGTGCTCAGCACTGATCCGAGGAGCGTTTCGTGGGGCGCGGGGCCGGGCTGGAACTGGTCGAGCAGCTGGCGCAGCGCTGATGGTGGAACGAGCCGGTCACTGTGCTCCGCTGCTCGCCGTCGCCCACCGGTCGGCGAGCAGCTGCTGGAAGGCGAGCGCGGTGGCGTCGTCGGCGGCCACGACGTCGACCAGGCCAGCCGGCTTACGTGCACTTCGTTCATGTACGGCACTACGCCGAGTGTCCCCGAGGGTTCCGCCGCAGTGTGTCTTCACCCGACCGAGTGGCAGGCCGTCAGGGGCCGTCGCCGCCCCAGTCCACCCACGCAGACATCAGGAAATCCCGCGCTGATCACGGTCGGCGCCCTCGTGTCGGGCGCGGGAGGCGTAGCCTACGCGCGCGTCGACGATGGTCTCGGCGACCTGGGGAAGTCCCAGGGTGGTGAGCCATTCGGGCAGTGTGCGCTTCGGTCGGAGGTGTCAGCGACCAGATCGGCAGTGAGCCTCTCCGTGCCGGTTGCGCGGCTTTTCTGGGGTCTTTGACGGAGGCAGATGCCGGTGGCCCGACGGCGGTCGTCGCTGAGCGTCAGGCCGGTAACGGCGCCATCGATCGCGAAGGCGCACATGGGGGATGCCCAGGACCCGGGAGCGGATGCCCCTCTCCACCTCCCCTCAGGCAGTCAGAACTGCGGATCCGCGCGCCGCTCCGGGTGGAGGTATGCCTCGAACCGCTCCACTTGGTACCGGACCACCTGCTCCCGTCCGTCGGCCCACGCGGGACCGTGACCGTCGCGCACACCGTTCAGCAGATCGTCCAGGAGACGCTGCACGGACGATTCCCGCGCCTCGGAGGTGTGCTTGACGCCCTCCTGCGCCAGCCGGGAGAGATCCTGGGGGCGGTCGGTGACAACGGCCAGGAAGGTGCCCGGTCGTGGGGACCCTTCGGGCAGGCCGTCTGGCCAGAAGAGGGTGACGCCCGCCAGTTCGTGCGTCTGCGGGTGCCGGTAGAGCTCGTAGCACTCGCCGGGACCGATGCCGACCCCGGACCGCTCGCTGGTGGTCAGCAACGAGATCGTGCCGCGCAGACCGACGTCGAAGACCGAGACGAACCTACGGGCCGTTCCCCGGTTGTGGATCCGGACGACCACCTGGTCGCCGCAAAAGAGATGCTCGCCGGAGCGCTCCAGTGGCCGTTCGGAGCCATCGGACAGGAGCCGTGCGTAGCTGAAGTCGAGCCCGCCATCGAGCGTTGCCGGTCCCGTGCCGGAGACCAGCTCCCGTACCTGCGCGGCCCTCGCGAGACGCCGCAGGTCGGCGCCGGTCAGTGCGAGTGCCTCCGAGGTATGGGCCCGGGGCCGGTCCACCAAGGGCTCGCCCAGCTCGTCCAACAGCCCGACGCCGTCGTCGGACAGGACGACGGTGGCCATCACGGGCTCCCGCGCCCCTACGACCCGTACGCGCGCCGCGCTCATGAGGGTCCGGGCCGTGCGTTCGCGGTCCGGATGATCCGCCGGTACGACGGCGATCGCCCTGCGCCCCAGGGACACCCGCAGGGGATGGGCCTCGCTCCCCTCCGGCAGCGGAGGAAACGCGGGGGCGCCGGCCACCGGCCGCAGTTGGGCCCGGCCGTCGCTGACACGGTCCACCACCGCCGTCGCGAGCGGTGCGCGGGCCTCTCCGCCCGGCCCCACCAGGGCGTAGACGTCGCCCTCCTCAACCGCGAAGAGCTCTGCGGCGTCGATGAACACCCCGTGTCCCGTGGCCAGTACGGGCAGTACGCCACTGCCCGACGTCTCGCGCACGTCGAACAGGAAGCGGTCCGCCGGACCCTCCACGTCCGGGCGCTGGAACGGCTCAAGATGGGCGACGGCGGGCCGCAGTTGCTCGATCAGCTGACGCCAGGTCAGGCGTGCGGCGCCCGGGCGGCGGAGCAGCCGGGCCAGCGATGCCGTCAGCACCCCATGACGTCCGAGGCCGGGCACATCGGTCTCGTACGCGCTCTGGTCCGGGGCGCAGGCCACGAGCCGGACGGCCAGGGGATTGGCGTCCACGGCAGGGACACCGACCCCGCCGAACGCGGCACGTTCCGCCTCCCAGGCTCCACGCGCTTCCTCCCAGGGCGTCCCGCCCGGTCGTGGGTGTGCCCTGGGCAGGGACTTCCCGCGGGCCATGCGTCCCGAGAAGCAGCAGTCGAGGACGGTCGTGACGTTCGCCGTCCGCCGGGTCAGCCGCTCCTGATACCGGCTCAGCGAGGCGGCCAGCAAGCCGCGGAACCCTGTGCCGCCAAGGTCCTGGGGGCACAGGTAGGGGAGCCAGGCCGGTACGGAAGGGTCGTCCGCAGGCGCCGGGTTGCGGGCACGACCGCCGTGCCCGGAGTAGTAGACCAGGGCGGCGTCCCCGGGCCGGCTGTCAGAGATCAGCCTCCGATACGCGTCCTCGATGCCGTGGTGCGTCGCCCGTTCGCCGGTGAGCAGGGTGGTCTCGAATCCGAAGGGGCCGAGCACGCCGTCCATGAGCTCCACGTCGGCGTGCACACCTGTGAGGCCCCCGGTCTGGCAGCCAATCAGCAATGCTCTTTTGTGCATGTCCGTCCTCTCCGGGGCGGTCGGCCCGCCCGTCAGCCGCCGATGTGGACGAACGGTGCCCAGTGGTAGGGCAGGTCGTCCCGGTCCTCCTCCCGTGCGAAGGGCGGCACCTGGCCGTCCCTCGCCCAGGGTGCCGCCGCCGCAGTGCCCTCCTGTGCCCGCAGGGCCTCGTAGGCGGCGTGCCGGCCCGCCGCGCCGAGACCGCGCACCCAGCGCTGGGCGGCGGCCAGGGCCTCCGCCACCCCCAGGCCCCCGGCCAGCCGCTCGTACAGCGCGACCATGGTCAGGCAGCCCGCTTCGTCGTCCACCGGCCACAGCGAGACGACGACGTGCCGGGCGCCCGCCGTCACCGCGGCCCGGGTCAGGCCCACGATGTCACCGCCGATCGTGGCGGTGCCGCGCCCTGTGTGGCACGCCGACAGCACCACCAGGGCCTCGGTCAGGTCGAGTCCCATCAAGTCGCCGACGGCCAGCTGGTCGTGGCCAGCCAGGACGACACGGCCGAGGTTGGGGCCGTGCTCGTCCACCAGACCGTGCGTCGCGAAGTGGAGCACCGAGGCACCCGCCGCCCCGGCGGCCACGTTCCGTGCCGTCGCCTCCGCTCCCGTCAACGGAGGACCCGTTCCGAGCAGGCGCGCGACGGCGGCCACCTCCGTCGCCGTGCCCGGCAGCCGGGCCAGGCCCTGCTCCGGGGCGTACGCGGGGTCGCCGACGAGCAGCGCCGGGGCGCCGGGCCGGGGCCGCTCGCCGGCTCCGGGCAGCGTCAGCAGCGCGGCCGACGGCAGGTACGAGACCGTCCGGGACACACCGAGTGGCCGGCCGCGGTGGGGCAGCACGTGGAACGGCAGCAGGGACAGGGCTCCATGGGGGACGACGTACAGCCGCCGGCCGGCGTCGACCGCGTCGGCGACGGGCCCGAGGAGCCGCTCCGCGAGGGCCGACGCTCCCACCCGGTCCACGCCACCGGTGGCGCACGCGGTGTGGAACGCGCGTACGTCACAGGCGAGATCGCGTGCGCGGACGGGGAGTTCCCGGTGGTGGACCCGGTCCCGCTCGACGGACCAGACGAGCAGTTCCTGGTCGAACGACTCGTACATGACCAGGGCCGTGTCGGCGGGCAGAGCCGCCCGCACCTCTTCCAGCAGCGCGCCCCGCTCCCCCTGGTGCCGCATGAGCAGCGCGGGCGCGTGGCGGGCCACCTCGGACTCCGCCGCGTCCAGCGCGTCCTCCGCGGCGAGCACCCGCGGGCGCAGGGCGGAACCGGTGCGGCCGGCCACGGGCTCCGTGGCGAGCGCCGCGCCCGTCAGCTCCTCGTACGCCGCCGCCCATCGGGAGCCCGCCCGCAGCCAGCCGCGCGCGGCGTCCCGGGCGGCCCCGGAAGCCGGCCCGATCAGGGAGCGCAGGGTGTCGACCGCGAAACCACGGCAGCGGTCGGACAGTTCGAAGGAGGCGGCGAGCGCGGCACCGTCCGAGTACTCCGACGCCAGGGCGAGGCGGGCGCGGACGGCCGTATGGAACATCCCGGCCACATCGACATGGTCGGTGGCCGCGCTGCGCAACGGGTCCCGGACCAGCTGGGCGGCGTGCCGCTCGAACAGGTCGAGGGCCGTGTCGGAGAGCCGGGCCGCTTCGCGGTGCCGGCCCAGGGCCATCGCGAGTTCCGCCCGGCGGGCCGGGTCCGCCCACGGTCGGTCCGGCGGGCCGGGCCGACCGACCCCGTCGAGCTCGGCCAGCGCCAGGTCCGCGGTGGCCGGGTCGGCCAGCCGGAGGAACAGGGAAACCGCGTGGTCGGGGTGGAGATCGCCACGGTGGAACAGGTCGAGTGCGACCTCGTGGGCCTCCTCCCGGCAGTCGAGCAGGTACCGCAGGAGGCACCGCAGCAAGTCGTTCCCCTCCCGCTCCGCCGCCGCGAGCGCCAGAGCGAAGTGCCGGCGGGCCTCGTCGCGGTACCCGGCGGCCAACGCCCGCTGCCCCTCGTGGTACGGGAGCATCAGTGCTGCTTCGCGGGCGGCGGCATGCACCATGGCGATGATCTGCGTGCCCATCGGCGAGACGTCTGTGACCCGCGCCGACAGCCGGCACAGCTCCTCCAGCCGCGCCGCGTCGACGACGGCCAAGTCCGGGTCGCCCAGGGCCTGGACGGTGTTGTCGAAGCCGATCGCCAGGCTCGCGGCGCGCCCGAAGGCGAGTTCGGCGACGGGCCCGTCGCCGAGCCCGGCGATCGCCTCCGCGGTGTCGGCGGCCAGCAACACGGCCGATGCCCGGCGGACGTTGAGCCGGTCCGCGAGCTCGACGTGGGCCCGTTCGACGAGTTCGCGTTCCGCCGACGCGTCCAGCGACACGGACAGGCGACGCGCCAGCCGCAGACAGCGCAGCGCCGGCAGGGCCGCGCCCCGGTCCCGCCAGGTGCGGGAGCGCACGACGAGCAGCCGGACCAGACCGCGGGCGAAGCTGCCGCTCCCGTCGGTCCGGGACCAGCGGGACAACTCGTCGAGCGCGTCGGCCGGGACGTCCTCGCCGCCGCCGATCCGATCGACGGCCCGGTGCGCCTCCACGAGCCGCGCGAGGGCTCCGGCACCCGACTCCCACGCGGCGCGCCCTGCCGCGTCCAGGAAGGCCGCAGACATCGTGAAGTCCTCGGCACGACGGGCCAGTTGGGCCCGCCGCAGTGCGATGGCGGCGCGCCCACCGCCGGAGCCGAGCCGGGTGAACAGGGCGTCGGCACGGGCGTAGTGTGCTCGCGCCGATTGGGCATCGGGCGGGACGAGGTCCGGGAGGTCCATGTCCAGGCGCAGGCCGAGCAGTTCGGGCCGGGACGTCAGCTCCAGCGCCATGTCCCCTTCGAGGGTGGCCAGTTGGGCGAGGGCCGCCGGGTCGGCGCCCGCGAGGGACCGGGCGGTCTTCAGGGCCGCCGCCGTCTCGTCCCCGAGCCCGGCACGGTGGGCCACGTCCGCCGCGGCGATCCACAGGTGGGCGCGTATCGACGGCGGTGCGAGCGCGGCCAGTCGGGCTTCCCACGCCGTGAGCTGGTCCAGCGCCCGCCGGGCCGAGAGGACGTCCTGGGCGGCCCGGGAGTTGTCGGCGACGGCCCGGGCGCTCCTGATGTCGGGTATCAGCCGGGCGGCGACCAGGACGAGGAGGGCGGCGTCGGGGTCGGCCACCGGACGGGGTACCGGGCGGGCGGCGCGGTCGGTGTCCTCCTCGGACATCACCGCCCCGCCGTCGCCCGGGAACCAGTTGAGGTCCTGGGCGAGCGCGGCGACGCGGAGCGCGTTCGCCACGTCGTCTACGGCCGTGCGCTCAGCGGCGGTGGCCGGTCCCGCGCCGGGGCCCAGGGCCCGCAACGCGCGTTTCGGTTCGCCCGCGGCGAGCGCGGTTGCCGCCTCGGCCAGGGGGCGTTCCGCCGATGGGACGCCGCCGGGCGGGGCGGTGCCGTGCCCGGCGAGGAGGAGGGACAGCAGAAGGTCACGGGTCACCACCACGCGGGAGTCTCCTCAGCGGGGTATCGGCGGCAGGGAGAGGGTCAGGACGGCCCGCCGGAGTGCGGGGGAGCCGGGTGTCCGGAGGCTGAAGTCGTCCCACTTCACCGCCCGGTCGGTGTCCGCCAGCGGCGACGCCGCGCGGCCGGTCACCCGCAGCGGGGTGGACGGCTGTCCGTCCGCCGCGTGGAAGCGCACCGTCAGGTCGACCTTGGTCCGCAGGTCCGCGAGCTTCACGAGTTCGTCGAGGCCGTCCGCCGCCACGTCGAACGCCTTGTCCAAGCGCTTCTGGCTGAGGTTGTAGCCCGCCGACCAGAGCTTGGCCACTCCGCCGACGACCTGGCCGACGCCGGGCAGACCCGAATGGACCTTGACGTCCAAAGCCCCCGACAGTCCGGCCGCGGCCGGGCAGTCCTGCCGGGCCGCGAACTCCGCCCGCCCGATACCTTCCGCCGGTGGCGGGCGGTGCCAGTCCACGGTGAACACATAGGAGACGCCGTCCTCCAGGCATTGCATCACCAGGCGCCCGGACCCGGCCGGCCCGTCTTCCGGGCCCTCGCCTAGAACTGGTCCCAGATGTTCCAGGCCCCCACGGCGTGGCCCGCCGCTCCCACGGCCGCCGCCAGCACGATCGCCCCCAGCGCGATCAGCGCCTTCTGCCCGGTGCTCCTGCTCCGCCAGAACCCGGGAGTCGTCCTGTGCGCCGGCCCGGCCTCCACCAGGCCCCGGACTTTTCCCGGAATCGCCACCGGCCCCGGACCGAAGTCCTGCTTCGGGTGGACGACGAGCGCCGCCACCCGGCCGTCCGGGCCTGCGTCCGGTACGTCCCCCGCCTCCGTGGCCAGGTTCAGGAGCAGGGCGCGGCCCGGAGTGCCGGAGAGCAAATCCCCGACGCGTACGGCGAAGCACTTCCGTGACAGGCCGTCCTGCACCGTGTTGATCCAGGACGGGGGCGCGGAGCGAGGCGTCCCGTGGCCGGAATCGCCGTCTCCGGTCTTCTCACCGCCCGCCGGCCCGGCCGGATCAGCCAGGGTCTCCTCCAGGCGCCGCCGGGTCTCGGCCAGCGCGGCGGCGTCGCGCAGCTCCAGCAACCGTTCGACGTCCTCGGCCGGGAAGTGGCGGTCGAGGCACGCGGCCACCGCGCCCGCGGGCCGCCGGGCGGCGATGTCCTCCAGCCATTGGGCGGCGAACCGGGCGACCTGCGGGGCCGTTTCGTCCGCCGGGCCGCCGGACAGCACCAGAGTGAAGCGCAGGGGCGTGCCCACCGCGTCCGTCCGCTCCGAGCGGATGCCGCTGAGGTAGGCGCGCCAGCCGCCTGCGTCCGACTCGACGAGAAGCGTCGGGTACTCGAAGTCGGCGACGCCCGAGTAGGACCGCCACCATGCGGCGGGAGGCGCGGCGCCGAGGTAGCCGTAGTCCTGGCCCCGGTCCCGGCCGCGGGACATCACATATCCGTCCATCGGTTCCCTTCCCCGGAGGGCCGTCGTCGCGTGGGCTGTGGCGTCGTGGGCTGTCGCACCGGCTAGAACCTCCTGACCCGGTCGCTGTACGTGCGCCTCGCCAAGGTGTCGACGGCCTCGGCGAGGAGGAGTGCCCGCCTCCGGCTGATCTCGGCGAGCCGTGATTTGTCGTCCGCGTCGTCCCGCCGGGCGGCCGTCGTGCCGTTGGCCCACAGCCAGATGCTGCGGAGGAAGCCTTCCGGCTGCCGGGCGAGCACCTCGGCGTTGAGCGCCAGTTCCTGCCGGCGGATGACTTCTTCCTGCTCCGTCTCCCGGCGGGCGGAGGTGAGCAGCTGGCAGATGGCGATCAGCACGTCCTCCGCGCCGCGCACCGAGATCTTGGCCGGTTTGCGGATGCTAAACCTGGCTTCGAAGGACAGTCCGCCCGGTGCCTTGGGCGCGGGTTCCCACTCGGCGCTGCGCAGCTCGACACAGCCCAGGGTGTCCACGGGGCAGTAAAGGATCTTCGCGTTGGGGTCGTTGGCCCGGATGACGTCCAGGACGCTCCCGTACACCTGCTGCACCGTTTCGAGCAGCACCTGGCCGGCCGCCACGGTCCCGCCGTTGTCGGCGAAGTAGCTCTCGCACTTGACCGGCACCAGGATCACCAGTGCGGGTTCGTCCGGCCGCATCAGCCGTTCCGTGGCCCAGTCCTCGGCGACGGACTGCACCTCGGCGGTGTTGAGTGTGGCGGGGAGCGCCCGCCGGTGCCGAGGGGTGGACGCCTCCATCAGTACGGTCGCGTCGATCGGGATGAGCAGCACACTGCTCTCCGCCATGAACTCACGGCACTTCTGCCACTCTTCCTCCTGCTCGGGCGGGCGGTTGGCCGCCTTCAGCCAGCCGCCGGGGAAGTCCAGCAGGGTCAGCCGGAGGCCGGCACCCGATGCCCCGGTCTCCAGCGCCAGGTCGAAGCGGGTCGCTTCCTGGGTCCCGGCCAGTGCGACATGGTCGAAGTGCCCGGCGAGTACGGCACCGTCCAGATCCTCACGTCGGTTCATGATGCGGATCTCGGTGTCCGTGGTCCGCGGCTTGAGCGTCACCTTGGTCCCGCCGAGAAAGCGCGAGCTGTCGGCCAGGATGGACGCGATGAGTGAGGTCTTGCCGACCCGGCTGGGACCCAGTACGCCGATCTTGAACTCGGGGGTCGGCTGGTTGGTCGGGATCATGCCGCCGCTCCTTCCAGCGTCTCCTGGACGGTCCGGCACGCCGACTCCACCGCGGCGAAGCGGGCGTGACCCGAGTCCAGCCCCTCGTAGACGCCCGGCCACAGCTCGTTGCGGTAGCTCCTGGCGAAGCGGCGCAGGTCGCGCTCGGCGTCGGCCGAGCGGATCAGCAAGTCGTCGAAGTGCTCCATCGCCGACAGCAGCACCGTGGCCGGCGTCATCGACTCGCGCAGCAGGGCCTGCCGCGTCCGGTGGGCGGTCTGCTCGGCCCGCTCGGTGAGGAACTCGTACAACTCCCCCGCTCCGGCCGGACTGATCTCGACCGCGATCTGCGACTGCGGCATGCCGGTCAGAGGGTCCCGCTGCTGTGGGCGGAGCCGCTCCAACTCGCCGTGGACCCTGGGGTGGAGCTGGCTGCGGTAGTCCAGCCGCAGGTCCAGCAGCCCCTGTACGGCCTCCTCCAGCGTGGGGCAGGGCTCCGCCGCGGCCCTGGCGAATCCGGCGAGGGCACGCAGCCCCTCTTCGCCCGGCCGCTCCGCGAGGAGCGTCCCCGTGTGCCCGGCCAGCAGGGCGGTCGCCTTGGTCCAGAGCCAGGTGACCCGGCGGTCGAAGTAGACGTCGACCCGGGAGAAGTGGCGTCCGGTCTCCACCCGGATCCGGTGCAGCTCGTCGGCCACGAGCCCGCCGCTGGAGAGCTCTACGCGCATGACGCGCAGTGCCTCCTCGCACCAGGCGGCCCGCGCTGCCTCCGGGTCGTCGTCCTTCCCGCCCGTGCCCAGACCGAGCGTCAGCCAGGAGCGCAGCCGGTGGTGGGCGGCCTCCACGGCGGCCTCGTAGTCGGGGTCCTGGTCCTCCGCGTACGCGTACGCGCGCAGCTCGTCCAGCAGGACCGACAGATCGACGGCCAGGGACCGCCGGAGTTCCTGGACCCGGACTTCGAGGTCCTCGGCCGGTGCCGCGCTGTGCGACCGGGCCCGGGTCAGCGCCTGCCGCGCCTCGGCCAGCACGGCCCTGACCCGCTGCGCAGCTGCCTGCTCGGCCCGGACCGTCCCGTCGAGGATGTCGTCGTCCATGACCGGCAGCGTGTGGGCGAGCCGGTCAAGCAAGGGACCCAGCAGCTGCGCGCCCACCGCCTCGGGATCCTTCGCGTTCGTCTCGCGGACCGTGTACCAGCGGCTGTCCTGACCGCCGTTGACCTCACGTTTGATGTGGTTCCGCAGGGCGGGAGCGCTGCTGTGGTCCTCGGGGGTGCCGACGTTCAGCAGCAGCTCGACGAAGTCCCCCCGCTGCCGGATGAAGCCGCGCACCTCGTCCAGCAGGCTGAGCGCCTTCGCGTCCTCCTTGCCCCAGTACCCCATGCCTTCCACCGGCCGTTTCACCAACACGACCAGGTCCACTTCATGGCGCAGCCCGGCGACGTGGTGCTTCTCCGACTGGGCCTCGTTCTCCCCGAGGCCCGGCAGGTCCACGATTCCCAGGCCCGCCACATCGGTGTGCGGGAACGAGCAGTCGATCCGTGCGTCGCGCACGGCGAGGTACGGGCGGGGGCAGTCGTCCCCCGATTCCACCTGCTTGTCGGTGGGGTAGGCGACATAGGGGCGGAGCTCGTCCAGGGCGAGGAGGCGCTCGCCCCCGGTGAGGTCGGCCTCGTACGACCACAGGGCCTGCTGCATCTGCCGTAGTCGCACCAGCAGGGCCACGGGTTCCGAGTCCGCCGAATCCTCCGGCTCCGGGTAGCGCCAGCCCCGGAACTCCTCCAGGGATGCTGGCGCGGCCGGCAGGCCGATCTGGGCGTGGTACGGGTGTACCACCTCGGTCAGGAAGGATTCCGGCCCGTGGAAGCGGAGCACGGCCCGTTCGGGCCCGCGCGTGTGGAAGATCCGGCTGCGGACCGCGGTGACCGGCAGCCCCGAACCGGTGGGGATCTGGGTGTCCGACAGCCCGGATATGGATTGGAGCAGAGTGCTCTTGCCCACCCGGGCGCGGCCGCTGACCCCGATGTTCACAGTGTCCCGGGCGAAGCGGGACGCCGCGGCGCGCAACAGCTCGTGCAGTTCGGCGATCGAGGCCTGGGCCGGTGGGAGGGACGGTGCCGGCAGCTGCGCCCTGGACTCGTCGGAGAGATCCGGGTGGGCAGCCAGCATCCGCAGGGACCGGCCCAGTTCGGCCAGTGCCGCGCTGACTGCGCTCCATCGGTGAGTGGCGGCTTCGACTTGCGCCAGCCGTTCCTTGCGTGCGGCGAGCAGGGCAGCCAGACGTACGGCGGTGTTTTCCATGAACGCTTCCCCCGAGGCGTGACCAAATAGGCGGCCAGCCTAAGGCTCGGGGTGTGGGCCAGGGCAGTCGGCGGATGGCAGGGGACGAACTATCCGTTGCGCGATGACCTGCTGTGCGCCGGGGGCGCACAACGCGCCATGGCGAGTGAGGATGGCGGCTGCGTGCCTAAGCTTGACTCTGTCGGGGATCTTGTGATTGACGAGGTCAACTGCCCAGGGTTCGCCTGGATTTCAGCCGAGGTAACTCGCGCTGGTCGAGGTAGCTCTGGAAGACAGTCGGTCGGTGGGGTATGGGGGCTTCCTCGGCCTGTGGCAATCCGCTGAGGCGCTCGATGTTGACGGCGATGGCCGTCAGGACGTGCTGGATGTGGGCCTTTCCCTGTCCTCGGTAGCGGCAGTGGCGCATGCTGCCAGACAGCCATCCCGACGCAGAAGGAAGCGCGCTCCAGCCTGTGTTGGTCACGCAGTGTCAGCTCGTCACGCACCCACGACGAGCGCAGCAGGTAGCGGCCGTACGCGTCTGCCACGACACTGGGATCACGACGGTAAGGTCATGCTCGTGCTGGTCGTCGGCGGCTGTCTGCGGTGAAGATCGTCGGTCAGCGGGCGACCTCGTGCCAGTTGGAGGGCCATCAGCGCGCGGACGAGCGGGGTGGCCCACTTCACGTCGAGGCGGAGCCGGGTCAGTACGCGCCAGTTCTTCAGGTGTGCGAAGGCGTGTTCGCAGACGGCTCGTTCTGCGGCGATCAGCTGGTTGACCTGTTTCTTCGCCGGCGGGAGCTTCTTGCCCTTGGGCTTCTTGTATCCGGTGACGACCGCCGGGTCGCTGCTGTCGTCACCAGCACCGTCGAGGCCGACGAAGCCGAGGTCGGCGATAGCGGCGAGGCCGGCCGCACGGAGTCGGCCGACGAGGTCGTCGTGGCGGCAGGTGATCTCCGAGCCGCACGCGGGTCGGGCGGTGGAGGTCCACAGCAGCCGGGGTCAGCCAGGTGGCGGGTGAAGTGGGTGATCGTTTCTGCGGCAGTGGGCGTGGTCATCTGGTGGTCT
>NZ_JADDRL010000156.1 GCF_021538895.1 Streptomyces olivochromogenes
GAGTCGGGCGGCGGGTCAGTGGATGATGCCGGTGCGCAGGGCCACCGCGACCATCCCGGCGCGGTCGCCCGTGCCGAGCTTGCGGGCGATGCGGGCGAGGTGGCTCTTGACGGTCAGCGCGGACAGGCCCATCGAGACGCCGATCGCCTTGTTGGACTGGCCCTCCGCGACCAGGCGCAGCACCTCGACCTCACGGCCGGAAAGCTCGCGGTAGCCGCCCGGGTGGCTCGGGGCACCCGGGGGGCGGCGGTGCATACGGGCGGCGGAGCCGAGGGGAGCGCCGCCCGGTCGGGTGGGGAGCCCGATGTTGGTGCGGGTGCCGGTGACGACGTATCCCTTGACCCCGCCGGCCAGGGCGTTGCGCACGGCGCCGATGTCGTCGGCTGCCGACAGGGCCAGGCCGTTGGGCCAGCCCGCGGCGCGGGTCTCGGACAGGAGGGTCAGGCCGGAGCCATCCGGGAGGTGGACGTCGGCGACGCAGATGTCGCGGGGGTTGCCGATGCGGGGACGAGCCTCCGCGATGGACGAGGCTTCGATGACATCGCGCACACCGAGCGCCCACAGATGGCGGGTGACGGTGGAGCGGACGCGCGGGTCGGCCACGACCACCATGGCGGTCGGCTTGTTCGGGCGGTAGGCGACCAGGCTTGCGGGTTGCTCAAGGAGAACGGACACCAGGCCTCCTGGGGTGCGGGACGGGCCGGCTCTGGGGATGAAGCCGGGACGAACCGTGCTTTCAAGGTCACAGTCGTCTTCGGCACCAAACGCGTCCGCCTTTAGAGAATGATCACGATCTGGTGAGTAACAATCCGTGCAATTCGGACACGCGATCGATCATCCGAAGATCGAGTCGGTTCGGGCGGGTTCACTTACGGGACTGAAAGTGGCCGTATCGACAAAGAGATGGTCAACCAGATGATGATCAACCAGCAGGAGGCGAAACCGGCGGGCGGACGTCAGCGGGACTGCGGCCCCCGGCGCTGCGGCAGGGTCACCACCGAGGCGTCGCCGGGGGCGGCCGGCGGCAGCCCGGCGACCTGGGCCAGCAGGTCGCACCAGGCGGACAGGTGGGCCGCGGTGTCCGGGACCCCGCCCAGACCCTCCCGCGGCGTCCACGAGGCGCGGATCTCGATCTGCGAGGCGGCGGGCCGCTCGGACAGCCCGCCGAAGTAGTGCGAACTCGCGCGCGTGACGGTGCCGCTCGCCTCGCCGTACGACAGCCCGCGCGCCTGGAACGCGCCGGTCAGCCACGACCAGCAGACCTCCGGCAGCAGCGGATCGGCGGCCATCTCCGACTCCAGCTCCGCACGCACCAGCGTCACCAGCCGGAACGTCCCGTGCCAGGCCTCGTGGCCGGCCGGGTCGTGCAGCAGGATCAGGCGCCCGTCGGCGAGGTCCTGGTCGCCGTCGACGACCGCGGCCTCCAGGGCGTAGGCGAAGGGGGCGAGCCGCTGCGGGGCGGGCGTCGGCTCCACCTCCACCTGCGGCCGCAGCCGAGCACAGCGCAGTGCCTCGACCGCGACCCGGAAGGGTGGCGGGGCCGAACCGTCTTTATCTCGGTCCGCCTCCTCCGTGCCCTTCGCGTCGTCCATCCCGCCAGCGCCGTCCGACAGTCGTCCCTGAGCCGCAGCCATGCGGGGAAGATTAAGGGAACGGACGCGCCGCGCAGGTCGAGACACCCCAGAAGGGCGCTGCCATGTCGGCTTCCGGGGCGTGGGAGACTTTTCGTCGTGAGTGCGAACGGAAGCCCCACGGGCCAGCAGCCGACAGCGACGTACGACAGTGCCTTCCTCAAGGCGTGCAGGCGTGAACCCGTGCCGCACACCCCCGTGTGGTTCATGCGCCAGGCCGGCCGTTCGCTGCCGGAGTACCACAAGGTGCGCGAGGGCATCCCGATGCTGGAGTCGTGCACGCGGCCCGAGCTGGTCGCCGAGATCACCCTCCAGCCCGTCCGTCGGCACAACGTGGACGCGGCGATCTACTACAGCGACATCGTCGTCCCGCTCAAGGCCATCGGCGTCGACCTCGACATCAAGCCCGGCGTCGGACCGGTCGTCGCGCACCCGATCCGCACCCGCGCCGACCTCGCCCAGCTCCGCGACCTCACCCCCGAGGACGTCTCCTACGTCACCGAGGCCGTCGGCCTGCTCACCGCCGAGCTCGGCCCGACCCCGCTGATCGGCTTCGCCGGCGCCCCGTTCACCCTCGCGAGCTACCTCGTCGAGGGCGGCCCCTCGCGCACGTACGAGAACGCCAAGGCGATGATGTACGGCGACCCGGAGCTCTGGGCCGACCTGCTCGACCGCCTCGCCGACATCACGGGCGCGTTCCTCAAGGTGCAGATCGAGGCCGGCGCCTCCGCCGTCCAGCTCTTCGACTCCTGGGCCGGAGCGCTGGCCCCCGCCGACTACCGGCGCTCGGTGCTGCCCGCCTCCGCGAAGGTCTTCGACGCCGTCGCCGGATACGGCGTCCCGCGCATCCACTTCGGCGTCGGCACCGGCGAACTGCTGAAGCTCATGGGCGAGGCCGGCGCGGACGTCGTCGGCGTCGACTACCGGGTCCCGCTCAACGAGGCCGCCCGCCGCGTCGGCCCCGGCAAGGCGCTCCAGGGCAATCTCGACCCGGCCGTCCTGTTCGCCGGCAAGGACGCGGTGGAGACCAAGGCGCGCGAGGTGCTCGACGCGGCCGCCGGTCTCGAAGGCCATGTCTTCAACCTGGGCCACGGCGTGATGCCGTCCACCGACCCGGACGCGCTGACCCGGCTCGTGGAGTACGTGCACACGCAGACCGCCCGCTGAGTCACCACGTGTGCCGGGGCCGGGCCTGCCTGCCGAACAGCAGGCCGGGCGGCTCCGGCGGCGGCGGGGTGCCCGGGCGCAGCGGCAGGGCCAGCAGCATGCCCACCACGAAGCCGACCACATGCGCCGCGTACGCCACGGTCCCGGCGTCGGAGACGCCCTGGCCGGAGGAGTACACCGCCTGCAGCGCGAACCAGAAGCCCAGCACCAGCCAGGCGGGCAGCCGCAGCGGCAGGAAGATCAGGAACGGGACCAGGACCCAGACCCTGGCCCTCGGGAACAGCACCAGATAGGCGCCCAGGACCCCGGCGATCGCCCCGGACGCGCCGATCAGCGGGTCGCCCGAGCCGTCGTTGAGCAGCGCGAAGCCGTACCCGGCCGCGTAGCCGCAGACGACGTAGAAGAGCAGGTACCGGACGTGGCCCGTCCGGTCCTCGACGTTGTTGCCGAAGATCAGCAGGAACAGCATGTTGCCCAGCAGGTGCAGCCAGCTGCCGTGCAGGAACATCGCCGTGAAGACCGACAGTTCGGGCGACTTGTCGTAGCCCGCCGGCCCCACCACGCACCCCGGTCCGTGCGGGCCGATCCCCACGGCGCCGGTCGGGACCAGCCGGGGGAGCTGATGGTGGATCAGCTCCCTGGGCACCGCCGCGTAGTGATCCATGAACGCCTGCAGATGGCACAGTTGAGCCAGATCGCTGCCGCCCGCCACGGAACCGGCGATGCCCGGCGTCGACACGAAGACGAGCACGTTGGCGGCGATGAGCGCGTAGGTCACCCAGGGGGTGCCGCGCACCGGATTCACGTCATGGACGGGGATGACCACACACAAGTACTGCCCCCGATCCGGCGCGCGAATCGGTGAACACGGCCGACCGGACGCCCGTATCACTCGTCAACCGACGTGAGGATCAGGCGATGAACGAGCGAGTTACTCCTCCGATGCACGCGCTGCCCGACGGGGAGGCCGAGCTCTCCCTTGTCGTACGGCTCCCCTGGGAAGACGTGGCCCGGCTCGGCCAGGAGGCCGGACGGCTGGCCGCGCAGACGCAGCGGCCCGTCACCCTGGACGAGGCGGTGAGCAACCGGCTGCGGTCCACCAGGCCCTCCGCCGCCCACGCCAAGCCCGCGGGGGAGCAGCCCGCCGCCACGTCGTCGGCCCCGAGCGTGACCTCCCTGCCCCGCATCAGCGGTACCGCCTAACAGATCCCCGCGCGCACCTTCGCCGCCGCTTTTCTCGCCGCGACCAGTACCGGGTCCCACACCGGCGAGAACGGCGGGGCGTAGCCCAGGTCCAGGGCCGTCATCTGTTCCACCGTCATGCCCGCCGTCAGCGCGACCGCGGCGACGTCGACGCGCTTGGCCGCGCCCTCCCTGCCGACGATCTGCACGCCGAGCAGCCGCCCGGTGCGGCGTTCGGCGAGCATCTTCACCGTCATCGGGGAGGCGCCGGGGTAGTAACCGGCGCGGCTGGTCGACTCGATGGTCACCGTCTCAAACTGGAGGCCGACCCGGCGCGCGTCCTTCTCCCGCAGTCCGGTGCGGGCGATCTCCAGGTCGCAGACCTTGCTCACCGCCGTCCCGACCACGCCCGGGAACGTCGCGTAACCGCCGCCGACGTTGGTGCCGATGACCTGGCCGTGCTTGTTGGCGTGGGTGCCGAGCGCGATGTGCCGGTCCTGCCCCGAGACCAGGTCGAGCACCTCGACGCAGTCCCCGCCGGCCCAGATGTCCGTGTGGCCGCGCACCCGCATCGCGCGGTCGGTGAGCAGGCCGCCGTGGCGGCCGAGGGGCAGCCCCGCCGCCCTCGCCAGCGCCGTCTCCGGGCACACGCCGATGCCGAGCACCACCACGTCCGCCGGGTACTCGGCGTCGTCCGTGGCCACCGCCCGCACCCGGCCGTCCTGCCCGGTGAGCACCTTGGTCACCGTCGCGTCGTCGACCATGGTGATGCCCAGGCCGGTCATGGCCGTGTGCACCAGGCGGCCCATGTCCGGGTCGAGGGTGGACATCGGTTCCTTGCCGCGGTTGAGGACGGTCACCTCGTAGCCGCGGTTGATCAGGGCCTCCGCCATCTCGACGCCGATGTAGCCCGCGCCGACGACCACCGCGCGGCGCCCACGCGTGCCCGCCAGGGTGTCCAGCAGGGCCTGGCCGTCGTCGAGGGTCTGCACCCCGTGCACGCCGGGGGCGTCGACGCCGGGCATGTCCGGGCGGATCGGGCGGGCGCCCGTCGCGATCACGAGCTTGTCGTACGACGTCCACTCCTCGGCGCCGGAATCGACGTCACGCGCGCGTACCCGCCGCCGGTCCACGTCGATCTCCGTGACCTCGGTGCGCATGCGCAGGTCGATGTCGCGCGCCCGGTGCTCCTCGGGCGTCCGCGCGATCAGCCGGTCCCGCTCGGGTACCTCACCGCCGACCCAGTACGGGATGCCGCACGCCGAGAACGACGTGAAGTGGCCGCGTTCGAACGCCACGATCTCCAGCTCGGCGGGCCCCCGCGTGCGGCGCGCCTGCGACGCCGCGGACATCCCCGCGGCGTCGGCGCCGATCACGACCAGCCGTTCCCTGTCGCCCCGTCCACCGCTCATGCTCATGGAGACCACGCTACGGGCACGGGGCGGGCCGGGTCCGGTCAGCTCTCCTCGTCGGGCGCGGGCGTCGCGCGGCGCGGACGGGGGCGTACGACCCGCAGCCACAGCAGCACGAGCAGCGCGGCCAGGGCGGCGAACGGCAGCACGGCGCCGAGGGCGAGGGCGATCCAGCGCAGCATCGCGACGAAGACGTGCCAGCCGCCGGCCAGCGCGTCCACGAAGCCGGGCGAGTCGTCCTTCGTGGCCTTCTTCACCGGCGTCTCGGTCAGCGACAGGGTGATGGTGGCCAGGCTCGTGCGGTCCTTCAGGGACGACTGCTGGGCGAGCAGGGCCTCCAGGTCGGCCTCGCGGCTGCTCAACTCCCCTTCCAGGGTGACCACGTCACTGAGCTTGGTCGCCTTGTCCATCAGCTCGCGGACCCGGGCCACGCTGGCCCGCTGCGACTTGATGCGGCTGTCCACGTCCACCACCTGTTCGGTGACGTCCTGCGCGTTCGCGGTGCGGTCGATCAGCCTGCCCGCGCCCTGGAGGTCGGCGAGGACCTCGTCGTACTTCTCGACGGGGACGCGCAGCACCACGCGGGTGCGCTCGTGGCCCCGGGTGTCGCGGCGGGTGCTCTCCTTGCCGACGTAGCCGCCCGCGTTCTCGGCGGTGGCGCGGGCCTCGTCCAGCGCCTTGGGCACGTCCTTGACCCGAACGGTGAGGGAGGCGGTGCGGATGATGTGGTTCGCGGTGAGGTCGGGTGCCTTGGCCCGGGCGGTGTCCGAGCCGCCCTTGCCGTCGGCGTCGGCCGCGAAGCTTCCCGAGTCTTCCTGTGCGGCCGCGCCCGCCGCGGACTTGGAGCCGCCGCCGGAGTCGTTCGCGCCGCTGCAGCCCGCGAGCGCGAGTGCGGTGGCGACCAGGATTCCGGCCAGGGCCTGGGCCGGTCGTGCGGAGCGTCGTGTGCGCATGGGATCGGTACCCCCGAGGGTCGTGACGACTGACGCTCCTTCGACGCCGCGAGCGGCCCGCGCGTTTGACCGGGACGGTCCCGAGCCGGTCCCGATGCGGTCACGGTCGGGACTCGGCAGGGCCACATGGCCCTGGCGGGAATGTCGGTGCCGTCTGAGAAGGTGGAGCCATGAGCGGATCACGTACGGGCACGGGCCATGCCGTCGTCATCGGGGCCGGTATCGCGGGGCTGGCCGCCGCGCACCGGCTGCTGGAGCGCGGCGCGCGCGTGACCGTGCTGGAGGCGGGCCGCAGGCTCGGCGGCAAACTGCGGGCCGGGCGGATCGAGGGCGTGCGGATCGACCTCGGCGCCGAGTCGATGCTGGCCCGCCGCCCCGAAGCGGTGGACCTCGCGCGCGCGGTGGGCCTCGCCGACCGCCTCCGCACGCCCGCCACCGCGACCGCCTCGATCTGGACCCGCGGCGCCCTGCGCCCCATGCCCAAGGGGCATGTGATGGGCGTCCCCGGCAGTGCGTCCGCCCTGTCCGGCGTGCTGTCCGACGAGGGCCTCGCCCGCATCGAGCGCGACGCCGACCTGCCCCGCACGGAGGTCGGCGAGGACGTGGCGGTCGGCGAGTACGTGGCGGCGCGGCTCGGCCGCGAGGTCGTCGACCGCCTCGTCGAGCCCCTGCTCGGCGGGGTGTACGCGGGCGACGCCTACCGCATCTCGATGCGCTCGGCGGTGCCGCAGCTCTTCCAGGCCGCCCGGACCCACGACTCCCTGACCGAGGCCGTCCGCGAGATCCAGGCGAAGGCGGCGGCGAGCCCGCAGACCGGGCCCGTGTTCATGGGCATCGAGGGCGGTGTCGGCACCCTGCCCGAGGCCGTCGCCGAGTCCGTCACCGCGCGCGGCGGCGAGATCCTCACCTCACGACCGGTGACGGAGCTGCGCCGGGACGCCGACGGCGGCTGGCGCGTGACGGCCGGCGACCGCGTCCTGCACGCCGACGCCGTGGTCGTCGCCGTGCCCGCGCCCGTGGCCGCCGAACTGCTGGCCGACGAGTCCCCCGGGGCCGCCGCCGAGCTGCGTGCCGTCGAGTACGCCTCCATGGCCCTGGTGACCCTCGCCTACCGCCGCGACGCGGTCTCGCTGCCCGAGGGCAGCGGCTTCCTGGTCCCGCCCGTCGACGGCCGCACCATCAAGGCGTCGACGTTCTCCTCCCGGAAGTGGGGCCCGTCCGCCGGCGACGACCCGGACGTGGTCGTCCTGCGCACTTCCGTCGGGCGGTACGGCGAGACGGAGATCCTCCGGCACGAGGACGCCGACCTCGTCGAGGTGTCCCGGCGGGACCTCAAGGCGGCCACCGGTCTCGACGCCACGCCCGTGCGGACCGTCGTGACCCGCTGGACCGACGGCCTGCCGCAGTACCCGGTGGGCCACCACGCGCGCGTGGCCCGCGTCCGCGAGCAGGTCGCGAAGCTGCCCGGCCTCGCCGTGTGCGGCGCGGCGTACGACGGCGTCGGCATCCCGGCGTGCATCGCGAGCGCGTACGCCGCCGTGGACCAGCTGGGCGGCGACCTCGACGGTGTGCAGGAGCTCACCGCCAACCCGGTGCAGAGCCTTCACGGCGGAGCGGGAGAATAAGGGACATGAGTGACGACGCCCCCACCACCGAGTCCGGCAGGATCCCGAACAAGGGCAAGCTGGCCAAGGACCTCAACGAGGTCATCCGCTACACCCTCTGGTCCGTCTTCAAGCTGAAGGACGTGCTGCCGGAGGACCGCGCGGGTTACGCCGACGAGGTCCAGGAGCTGTTCGACCAGCTCGCCGCCAAGGACGTGACCGTCCGCGGCACGTACGACGTGTCCGGTCTGCGCGCCGACGCCGACCTCATGATCTGGTGGCACGCCGAGACGAGCGACCAGCTCCAGGAGGCGTACAACCTCTTCCGCCGGACGAAGCTGGGCCGAACGCTGGAGCCGGTCTGGTCGAACATGGCGCTGCACCGCCCCGCCGAGTTCAACCGCTCGCACATCCCGGCGTTCCTCGCCGACGAGACGCCCCGCAACTACATCAGCGTCTACCCGTTCGTGCGCTCCTACGACTGGTACCTGCTGCCCGACGAGGACCGCCGCCGCATGCTCGCCGACCACGGCAAGATGGCCCGCGGCTACCCGGACGTGCGCGCCAACACGGTCGCCTCGTTCTCGCTGGGCGACTACGAGTGGATGCTGGCCTTCGAGGCCGACGAGCTCTACCGCATCGTCGACCTCATGCGTCACCTGCGCGCCTCGGAGGCCCGCATGCACGTCCGCGAGGAGGTCCCCTTCTTCACGGGGCGCCGCAAGTCGGTGGCCGAGCTGGTCGAGGGTCTCGCCTGACGCGTTGATCAGCGCTGGTCGGCCTTGCCCTTCAGGGACTCCCGCAGCTTCTGCTTGCGGGCGCGGTCGGCCGGCGTCTCGGGCTTCGGCTCCGGGCGCGCCGCACACGCGGCGCGCCGCTCCGGCAGCCGGCCCTCCAGCAGGTACGCGTCGAGGTAGGCGTTGACGCACTCGTTCGGCCCGCCCGCGAGGCCGTGCGTGCCGGAGTCCCGCTCGGTCACCAGCACCGAGTCGGCCAGCCGCCGGTTCAGCTCCAGCGCGCCGTCGTAGGGCGTGGCCGCGTCCCGCTCGGCGGCCAGGATCAGCGTCGGCGGCAGCTCACCCGGCCCGGTGCGCACGTCGAGCGGATGCTGCCGGGGTGCCGGCCAGTAGGCGCACGGCAGGTTCGTCCACGCGTTGTCCCAGGTCTCGAAGGGCGCGACGCGCGCGAGCCGGGTGTTGTCGCGGTCCCACACCGTCCAGTCGGTGGGCCAGGGCGCGTCGTTGCACTCGACGGCCGTGTAGACCGCGTTCGCGTTCTCCGCCTCGACGGCCGCCTCGGTGGCCGGACCGGCGATCTTGACCAGCGGCTTCGGGTCGCCCTTCAGATACGCCGACAGCGCCTCGGCGCGGCCCGGCCAGTAGTCGTCGTAGTACCCGGCCGTGAGGAACGCGCCCTGCAACTGCCCCGGCCCGACCGTGCCGCCCGCCGGCTCGGCGGCCAGTCGCGCCCGCGCCTTCTCGTAGCTGTCGCCCACCTTCTCGGCCGTGTCGCCGAGCCCGTACACGTCGTCGTGCCGGGCGGCCCACTCGCGGAAGTCGGCCCAGCGGCTCTCGAACGCGGCCGACTGCTCCAGGTTGTTGCGGTACCAGATCTGCCCGGGGTCCGGGTTCACCGCCGAGTCGAGCACCATCCGCCGTACGTGCGAGGGGAACAGCGTCGCGTACACGGCCCCGAAGTAGGTGCCGTACGAGGCCCCCATGAACGTGATCCGGTCCTCGCGCAGCGCGGCGCGCACGACGTCCAGGTCGCGGGCGTTGTTGAGCGAGGTGTAGTGGCGCAGCCCGCTCCCGGACCGCTGGGCGCAGCCCTTCGCGTATGCCTTCGCCCGGGCGATGCGCTCCTTCTTGTACGACTCCGAGGGGTAGGTCGGTGCCTGCGAGGGCCCCGTGAAGAAGCGCTTGGGATCCTCGCAGGACAGCCGCGCCGAACGGTTCACCCCGCGCGGGGTGTAGCCGACGAGGTCGTACGCGGCCGCGATCCGCTTCCACCCGGGCAGCGCCCCGATCAGCGGGAAGCCGAGGCCGGAGGCGCCGGGACCGCCCGGGTTGTAGACGAGGGCACCCTGCCGGGGCACCTTCCGCTTGCTGTTGTGCGGGTCCTTGTGGGTGGCCTCGATCCGGCTCACGGTCAGCTTGATCTGCTTGCCGCGGGGGCGCGTGTAGTCCAGCGGGACGCTCACCGTGCCGCAGCGCAGGGCGGCGGGCGCGTGCTCCTCGGCCGGGCAGGTGCCGAAGTCGATGCCCTCGGTGCGGGCGCGCTCGGCGGCCAGCCGGGTGCCGCGCAGTTCGGCCGCCGCGACCGAGCCGCCGACGGCGCCGCCGGCGGGGGCCGCGGCCAGGGTGGTCAGGAGCAAGGACCCGGCGGTGCAGGAGAGGGCGGCGGCTCGCATGGCGTATCCCTTCGGTGCACGGGGCACGGGCACCGCAGTACGGACACTGTGGCGACAATAGGGATGTTTCGTGCGGTCGTTGGCGAAGGCAAGCACCGTCCGGCCGGTGTCGGGCGCAATGCCCCTTATGCGCCGCCGGGCGGTGGCCTCACTCGTGCCAGGGCTGGTCGCGGTGCGCGAAGGCGGCGCGCAGCTCCGGCTCGCCGACGGCCCGGATCCCGCGGACGGCGACCGAGGTGAGGTACGTACGGTCGTCCACGGCGCCGCCGGTCCGCCGGGTCAGGGTGCCGAGCAGCCGCTGGCCGGCCGGGGAGGCCCAGGGCGAGTACGGGTGCGCCTCGACCCGGGCTATCGCCAGACAGCTGAGGGTCAGGATGAGGGGAAGCGCGAACCAGACGGCGACCAGATCGCGCGGCATCTCGCTCTGAGCCGGCATCAGCAGCGCGGTCACGCCCAGCGCGAGGACGGCCACGGCGGCGGCCCGCACCTGGCGCAGCCCGGCCCCGACGGTCGTCCGGGCGCCGTCCGGCACCGCGAGCCCCGCCTGGACCAGACCGTCGGCGAGAGAACGTACGGCGTCCGCCCCGGCCGCCGCGGACCGCACCGGCTCTATGCGGGACTGTCCCTCCGGTCCGATGGCCCCTATGACCGACCGCTCCATCTCGTCCCGCCCGCGCGGGTCGACGACGGTCGCCCAGCCGGTGTGCGCGAGCAGCAGCCGCCGCTGGCGCGCCATGGAGACCAGGGTGAGATCGGCGACCCGGGCGGGGCCGCCGGACAGGAACGCCGCCTCGTACAGCGTCAGATCGTGCCCCTGGGCCGCGGTCGTGTCGTCCGTGTCGACGGCCGCCGCGCGTACGGCGGCCAGGCACAGCCGGGTGCACGCGGTGCCGGCGACGGCCCAGGCCAGCAGCAGGAGAAGG
This sequence comes from Streptomyces olivochromogenes, assembly GCF_021538895.1. Taxonomy (GTDB): domain Bacteria; phylum Actinomycetota; class Actinomycetes; order Streptomycetales; family Streptomycetaceae; genus Streptomyces; species Streptomyces olivochromogenes_A. Next base: position 11,283 of record NZ_JADDRL010000156.1, read on the forward strand.
ACCCAGAACATGACGTGTTTCTATGCCAGGGGCCTGGGAAACGCCATGCCCTTTTCGCCATCCGGGCGGAGTGTTGCCGGTCCGTGACGTTCCGTTTCCCGCCCAGGTCAGGGGCTGTTCGTCGGAGGCGGGCCGGTGACGGCCGGCGGGAGCGTGTAGGTCGGGGAGGGCGAGGGGGCGATCGGGACGGCCGCCCCGGGGTCGGTCAGCGGCGGGGTGCCGGTGCCGGCCGGCGGGCTGGTCGCGGCCAAGTCCCGGGCCAGATGCGCGAAGTCGACGTTGCCGGTCGCCTCCAGGATCTTGATGTGGTCGAGGACGGTCGTGTTGGCGTCGTCGGCGAGCCCGCGCACCAGCGAGTTCTGGGTGCTGGCCCGGACCTGGGCCACGACGGAGAACACCTTGCCGTGGGCGAACCGCAGGATGTTGGCGAACTGCCGGTCGAAGTCCTGCCCCTGCGCCGCGCTCAGCGTGGCCAGCCACTGCTTTTGCTGGTCGTTGGGCTCGTTGGGCAGCCCGAGCCCGAGCCGCTGGGCGACCTCGCGCACCCGCTGGTCGAGGAAGGTGTGCCCGTCGATCAGGTGCTGACCGGCGGTCCGTACGGCATCGGTCGTGCCCTTGCCCTGCGCCAGCTGCCCGGCGGGCAGCTCCCACAGGCCGGCCAGCCGGACCTTGGTGACGAAGTCCCGGTCCAGCGCGGACAGTGGTCCGTACGGGGTCCGCACGGTCTCGGCGCTCAGCACGTTCGCGCCGGTCACTCCGGATCGGTCGGCGTACGACCAGATCGGAAAGACCAACGCCACGAGGGTCGCCGTCAGGCCGGCGATGATGAGTCCGGTGCCGTTGAATATGCCTCGGCCCTTGATCGGGGGTCGCGGTCGCATGGTGCCTCCTGCACCGCACGCCAGTACGCTTCGGGTGCGGGATCCGCATAGTACTGCGGTCAGGAGCACGGCCCCGATGGCACCTGGCAGTACCGCGGCTCACCCCTTGCGCAGCAGCACCTTCCGCGCCGCCCGGGCCACCCGCACGACCGGCCGCCGGGACCGCGGCACCGGACCCGACCGCTCCAGCCACCACTCCCGCAGCGCCCGCCCCACCGCCGGGTCCTCGACGCGCCGCTCGCCCAGCAACCGCCCGGCGAAGTCCAGCGCGTCGCGCCGGTACCCCCCGGTCATCGGATGCGCCTGCGCATAGCCGAGGAACGCCTGCCGGTACCCGTCCCCGAGGATCCCCGGCAGCTCGGGCGCGACCTTCGCCACCACGTCGGCCCGCTTCGCGGCCAGCGCCCGCGCCTGTACGCCCATGCGCACCCGGTCGAACCCCTCGGGCACGGGCGTCCCGGCGACGAGCGAGGACAGCACGGCGGCCTGCGCGAGCCCGAGCCGCTCCCGGGCGGCGTCGCGGGAGCCACCGAGGGCTTCGCCTGCTTCACCGCCGCCCGCACCGCCCGTGCCCCGCGCCGACTGGTCCGAGGCGGTGGGTGCGGAGTGCGTTCCGGCCGTCGCGCGTCCCGCCGTCACGGCCTGCCGGATCGCCTCCACCTCTCGCTCCATCTCCGCCGGCTCGGGGAAGTTCTCGTCCCGCTCCAGCAGGACGCCGGGCGGTGCGACCCGGGAGGCGAGGTCGGTCAGGATGTCGAGGACCGGGCGGGGGACCGGGTGGGCGTGGCTGTCGTGCCAGACGCCGTCGCGCTCGAAGCCGCCCGCGACATGGACGTACGCGATGGCCTCCAGTGGCAGCTCGGCGAGCGCCTCGGCCGGGTCCTCTCCCCGGTTGACGTGGTTGGTGTGCAGGTTCGCCACGTCGATGAGGAGCCGCACCCCGGTCCGGTCGGCCAGCTCGTACAGGAACTGGCCCTCGGTCAGCTCCTCGCCGGGCCAGGAGATCAGCGCGGCGATGTTCTCCACGGCCAGCGGCACGGGCAGCGCGTCCTGCGCGATGCGCACGTTCTCGCACAGCACGTCGAGCGCGTCCCGGGTGCGCGGCACGGGCAGCAGGTGCCCCGCCTCCAGTCGCGGCGAGGCGGTCAGCGGTCCGCCCGCCCGGACGAACGCGATGTGCTCGGTGACCAGCGGCGAGCCCAGCGCGGCCGTCCGCTCGGCGAGGGCGGTCAGCCGCCCCGCGTCGGGCCGGTCCGCGTCCCCGAGGCCGAGCGAGACGCCGTGCGGGACCACGGTCACCCCGCGCTCGCGCAGCCGCAGCAGCGACTCGGGGAGGTGTCCGGGGCAGACGTTCTCCGCCACGACCTCGACCCAGTCGATGCCCGGCATGCGCTCGACGACGTCGGCGATCTCCGGCCGCCAGCCGATTCCCGTACCCAGTCGCATGGTCGCTTCCCCCTCCTCCGAGTGACGGGGGTATGGCCCCGAAGCGCGGCGCCGAACCTCGTTGTCCGCCGCTTCAGAGCAACATTTGAGGTTCGGCGCCGCGCTCTGCCGCCGTACTCCGGACGCAGGGGGACTTACTTCCGTACGGGCCACCGCCCCGGCTCCCGGCCCAGCAGGCGCAGTGCTTCCTCCAGCGGCCCGGACCCGTCCGGCACCTCCAGCGCCGGGGCGAAGGCGAACCCCGGGCCCCGGCGTTCGGGGGCGGCCGGCACCCGTCGGGCCACGGCGAGGGCCGCGCCGAGGACGTCGTCCGGCAGTTCCAGGCCGACGCCCAGGGTCGCGGCGACGTCCCAGGCGTGCACCACGTAGTCGACGAAGTGGAAGCTCATCGCCTGCCGGCCAGGGAAGCCGGCGCCCAGCTCCGCCAGCATGAACTCCCGTTCCGTCGCGCCCGGTTCGGCGAAGGCCGCGAGGACGGCCGCGGCGGCGACCCGGTGCACGCGCGCCGGTTCGCCCATGTCCGCCGGCTCCCGCCAGTGGGCCGCCTCCCCTCCCGCCCCGCGCGCGGCCGCCGCGAACCCGAGGTGCTGCGCGGTCATGTGCGCCACCAGCCGCCGCAGGTTCCACCCCGCACACGGGGTGTCCCGGCCCCAGTCGTCCTCCGCCGCCAGCCCCACCACCCGCAGGCTCTCGTGCACGGCGATCCGGTCGAGTTCAACGATGTCCGTTCCGGTCACAGTCATACGGCCACCGTAAAACTATACGAACGATCGTGCTAGTTGTTTTGCGAGACCGAAGCCGGAGCCAAAGCCGAGGCCGAAGCCGAAGCCGAAGCCCGTCCGTGGTGCGGGCGGCTCAGTCGGCCCGCGGCACCGGCACCCCGTCCACCGCCGCGCCCCGCAACCGCGCGGCGATGCCCACCCGGGCCCTGCGGTAGACGCCCTCCTCGTCGTGCAGCACCGAGACGGCGTTGGCGGTCTCCATCAACGCCACCATCTCGAAGGCCAGTTGGGGGACATCGGTGTCGGGGCGCAGCTCGCCCGCCGTGCGGGCCTCGTCGATCGTGCGCTCCACCAGCGCCGTCCAGTACCGCTGCGCGTGCACCACCGCGTCGTGCACCGGACCGGTACGCGCGTCGTACTCGGCGATGACCCCGTAGAAGAAGCAGCCGCCCGGGAAGACCCGCCCGCGCGAGTACTCCAGCCACAGTTCGCACAGCCGCCACACCCGGCCGATCCCGGCCGGCGTCTCCTCGGCGGGCCGGACGACCCGCTCGGCGAAGATCCGGGCCGCCTCGCGCACGGTGGCCAGCTGCAGCTCCTCCTTGGACCCGAAGAGCGCGAACACCCCGCTCTTGCTGAGCCGCAGTTCGCCGGCCAGCCGTCCGACCGACAGCGCCTCCAGCCCCTCGACGGAGGCGATGTCGACGGTGCGGCGCAGCACCGCCTGCCGGGTGCGGTTGCCCCGTTCCACCCTGCCGTCGAGCCGAGTCACCCCGACGCCCCCTGACGAAGCGCCGGGTGGTCGGCCACGACGGTGCAGGAGCCGGGCGCGATCTCGGTGAAGCCCGCGTCACGGACCACCGGCAGTCCGCTGTCGGTCAGCGCGCGCCAGTGGGCGCGGTCGGCGGTGCGCACGGAGAGCGGGAAACCGGCGTCGCGCCAGGCGGCCCGCTCCTCGTCGGACAGTTCCCACCAGGCGAGTTGGGCACCATGGCCCGCCTGGGCCATCGCCTTCCCGGCCGACATGTCCAGGTCGGGGCTCATCCACAGCACCGGCTGGGCGCGGTCGGGGTCGACGGGCGGCTCCGGGTCGTCGAGCTCGGTGCCGGACACCTGGAGCTTCGCCAGGTCCTTGGGCCAGCCGTCCAGCGGTACGGGCGGGAAGACCCGTACGTGAGCCGACTTACCGGTGACCGTGATCCCGGGCAGGGTCTCCGCCCGCCGCCACTCGGAGCCGCGGGCCCGGCGCACCACCTTGCGGATCCGCGCGTCCTGCCAGTCCCGCACCGCGGACGCCCATTCCCCGTCCCCGAGCGCCCGCTCGTCACTCAGCAGCGTGAGCACGGAACGGGCGGCGGTCTCCAGCGCATCTGTACGGGCGGGCGGCGCCGACCGCTCGATCCGTACGACCAGCGGCAGCACGAACTGCGGTGCCGCGTCGCGTGCGGAACGCTCGGACCGGAAGGGACTGTCAGCGGGGGATGTCGCATCGTGGCTCACACCGGCCAACCCTACGGCCGGACGAAAATAACCTCATGCAACGTGATCTGCTCCTGGCCCGCGTGGGCCGCCGCTACGGCGTACGCGGCCCCTGGGTGTTAAGAGGCGTCGACCTCGCCATCACCCCCGGCACCCTCATCCGCGTGGAAGGAGCCAACGGCACCGGCAAGTCCACCCTGCTCCGCCTCCTCGCCGGACTCGACGCCCCCACCGAGGGCCGCATCACCGGCCGCCCCCGCACGGCGTACGTCCCGGAGAGGTTCCCGGCGGCCCTGCCCTTCACGGCCGTCGGCTATCTGACCCACCTCGGCACCATCCACGGCCTGTCCAGGCGCACGGCGGCCCGCGCGGCCGAGGACTGGCTGGAGCGGTTCGGCGCGGGCCCCTACGCGCGCACGCCGATGGCCCAGCTGTCCAAGGGCAGCAGCCAGAAGGTCGCCGTGGCGCAGGCCCTGCTCGCCGAGCCGGAACTGCTCGTGCTGGACGAGGCCTGGACCGGTCTCGACGTGGCGGCCCGTGCGGAGCTGGAACGGGCGGTCGCCGAGCGCACCGCCGCCGGGGGCGCCGTGGTCTTCGTCGACCACGACCCGCGCCGCCTCGCGGGGGCGCCCGACGCCACGTACACGGTGGCCGAGGGCACCCTCAACCGCCGTACCGAGAAGGAGAGTTCACCGGCCGGCCCGCATGCCGTCGTCACCGTGCAGGGCGCACCGGGCGGACAGCTGCCCCCCGACGCGGGCCGGATGCTCACCTCGGCCGACGAGACGACGCCCGGCACCTACCGGCTCACCGTCCCCGCGTCCCACTCCGACGTCCTGCTCCGCGCCCTGCTGACGGCCCGTCCGCCCTGGCACGTGGCGAGCGTGAGCACCAGCGGCTCCGCTCCCGACCCCGAAAGCCGCTCATGACCGCCCTGCTGCGCTACCAGGCCGCGCTCCTCATACGCTCGCAGCGCTGGCTGCCGCCGTTCCTCCTGTACGCCGCGTTCCTGGCCGTCGGCGTGCAGAGCGGCCAGCCGGTGCTCGACTCGCTCGGCTACGCGTCCGCGGCCCTGCTGCCCGTGGCCGCCTGGCTGGTGCGGATCTGTGTCACCAACGAGCCGCCCGCGGCCCGTGCCTGCGTCGCCGCCGCGACCGGCCCCGGCCGGGCCCACCTGGCCGCCCTGCTGACGGCGCTCGGCGCGGCGGCGGCCCTGGGTACGGCGGCGACGCTGGTCGTGACGCTGATCAGCGATCCCGCCACCAACGGCCACCGCACCCATGTGCCGCCCCTGGAGTCGGCCGCGGCCGGCGTCCTCGCCGCCCTGGCCTGCGCGCTGCTGGGCTCGGCCGTCGGCGCGCTCACCAACCCGCCGCTGCTGCGCTCGCCCGGCCGCGCCGTGCCCGCGATGCTGCTGGCCGCGCTGCTCTCGGTGGTCCTCGCGGGCTCCCCGGCCCAGGCCGCGGTGAGCGGTCTGGTCACCGGCTCGCAGTCCGGCCGGGTTCCGGTGCCGCTGCTGCCACTGGCCGCGGCGGCCGTGCTGGCGACCGCGGCCTTCGCCGTGGCCTGCGCGCTCACCGGCCGCCGCTCACCCTGAGCAGGCGGTGCGCTGTGCCTCCTGCCACTCGCACCGGGGGCACAGCGTGATGCCCTTGTACGACTCCGGGTACTCCGTCGGCTCGCGGCACAGCACGCACTCCGCGTAGGGCGGTCCGTCCGCGACCGGCGGCCTGGTGGCGTCGATGCTCGTGCAGTAGGTCTCGTCGTCCTGGTCGCTCATGCCTCCAGCGTAGGCAGGTCAGGAGCGGCCGCCGGACTGCCCGATCAGGTCGGACACCTTGACGAACCGGAAGCCGCGCTTGCGCAGCTCGGGCACGATGGTGCGGACGGCGGTCTCGGTGGTCGGGGCGGCGCTGCGCGTGCAGTGCATCACGACCACGGACCCGGGCTTCACCCCGTCCAGCACCTGCCGGGCCACCGCGTCGGCGTCGGTGGCGAACGCGTCGCCGCTCACCACGTCCCACTGCACCGCGGTGACGTGCAGTTCGTCGAGCGCGCGCAGTGCCTGCCGGTCGTAGCAGCCGCCGGGGAAGCGGAAGTACGGCAGCGGTTGCGGCACGCCCGCCCTGCGGAAGGCGGTGTACGCCCGCTGCACGTCCGTCCGCATCTGGTCCGCGTCGACGGTCGGCAGGCCGTAGCAGTCACCGGTGAAGGCGTAGTGGCTGTAGGAGTGGTTGGCGACCTCGAACAGCGGGTCCCGGCCGATGGAGCGGGCCTCGGCCGGGTACTCGTCGGCCCATCGGCCGGTCATGAACACGGTGGCCGGAACCTTCAGCCCGCGCAGGGTGGAGATCAGCTCGGGGTTGTCGAAGTGCTCGCCGGTGGCCGCGCGGTGCCCCTGGTCGGCGGTCATGTCGGCGTCGAAGGTGAGGGCGACGGTCTTGCCCAGGTTGCGCGGGCCGTTGAAGA
>NZ_JADDRL010000157.1 GCF_021538895.1 Streptomyces olivochromogenes
CTGCGGGTACTGGGGCTGCTGGGGCGGCGGAGGCATGGACACGCCAGCACGCTACTGCACGGACGTGCCCGGTCCGTACTCGCCCGCCCGAATCGTCTCGTCCACCTCCGCCACGCGCTCGCGTTCCTCCACCGCGAAGCGCTCCGCGTCCAGTCGCTCGGCGATCTCCTCGTCCTGGGCCATCAGCAGGTCCAGGTTGGAGTCGCCCAGCTCCAGGACGCCCATGTCGACATAGGCCTGCTGCAGGCGCTTGCCCCACAGGCCGATGTCCTTGACGCAGGGCACGATGCGGCTGAACAGCAGCTTGCGGAAGAGCTGGAGGAACTCGGACCGCTCGCTCAGCTCCTCCGCCTCCGCCGTGGGGATGCCGAAGTTCTCCAGCACCTCGACCCCGCGCAGCCGGTCGCGCATCAGATAGCAGCCCTCGATGACGAACTCCTCGCGCTCGCGGAGCTCGGCGTCGGTGAGCTGCTTGTAGTAGTCGCGCAGCGCCATGCGGCCGAAGGCCACGTGCCGGGCCTCGTCCTGCATGACGTAGGCCAGGATCTGCTGGGGCAGGGGCTTGTCGGTGGTGTCCCGGATCATCCCGAAGGCGGCGAGGGCGAGCCCCTCGATGAGGACCTGCATGCCCAGGTACGGCATGTCCCAGCGGCTGTCGCGGAGCGTGTCGCCCAGCAGGGCCTGGAGGTTGTCGTTGATCGGGTAGAGCATCCCGATCTTCTCGTGCAGGAAGCGGCCGTAGATCTCGGCGTGCCGGGCCTCGTCCATCGTCTGGGTCGCGGAGTAGAACTTGGCGTCCAGGTCGGGGACGGACTCCACGATCCGCGCGGCGCAGATCATCGCGCCCTGCTCGCCGTGCAGGAACTGGCTGAACTGCCAGGAGGCGTAGTGCATGCGCAGCTCGCCCTTGTCCTTCTCGGTGAGCTTCGCCCAGTACTTGCTGCCGTAGAGCGACAGCGCCTCGTCGGGGGTGCCGAGCGGGTCGTAGGGATCGACTTCCAGGTGCCAGTCGATCCGCTTCTGCCCGTCCCACTGCTTGTCCTTGCCCTTCTGGTACAGGGCGAGCAGACGGTCGCGGCCGTCGTCGTACTCCCAGTTGAACCGGGCAGCGCCGGTCGCGGGCACCTGCCAGAGGGAGTCTCCCGGGTCCTTGGCGTACAGGTCGTAGGTCGGCATACCTGGCAGGCTCACACGTAGACGCCGAGTCAACAAGTCATGCGTAGGGGATTGACGGTCTTGCTGACAAGCAGTCTCATAAGAGGCGGACGACGAACCCCCCGGTAACGGAGTGAGGGAGCCATGACGACCGTGACGGAAGCCGACGCGCTGGACGGCCTGCGCGACGCGCTCGGCCTGCTCAAGGACCGGGAGCAGGTGGCCGAACGACTGCTCGTCTCTTCCGCCAAGCACTCCTTCGACCCCGACGAGGAGCTGGACTGGGACGCGCCCTTCGAGGAGGGCAAGTGGTTCTGGCCACCGGAGCTGGTGTCGCTGTACGACACCCCGCTGTGGAAGCGGATGAGCGAGGAGCAGCGGATCCTGCTCTCCCAGCACGAGGCCGCGGCACTGGCCTCGCTGGGGATCTGGTTCGAGATCATCCTGATGCAGCTGCTGGTGCGGCACATCTACGACAAGGCGGCGACGAGCGCGCACGTGCGCTACGCCCTCACCGAGATCGAGGACGAGTGCCGGCACTCCAAGATGTTCGCCCGGCTGATCTCGCGCGGTGACGCGCCCTGGTACCCGGTGAGCCGGGCCCACATGAACCTCGGCCGCCTGTTCAAGACGATCTCCACCACGCCGGGTTCCTTCACCGCCACCCTGCTCGGCGAGGAGGTCCTCGACTGGATGCAGCGGCTGACCTTCCCCGACGAGCGGGTCCAGCCCCTCGTGCGCGGGGTGACCCGGATCCACGTGGTCGAGGAGGCGCGGCACGTCCGGTACGCCCGCGAGGAACTGCGCCGCCAGATGCTGACGGCCCCCAAGTGGTCCCAGGAGTTCACCCGGGTCACCTCCGGCGAGTTCGCCCGGGTGTTCTCGGTGGCCTTCATCAACCCCGAGGTCTACACGAACGTGGGCCTGGACAAGCGGGAGGCGATGGCCCAGGTGAAGGCCAGCGCCCACCGCCGCGAGGTGATGCAGACCGGGGCGAAGCGGCTGACGGACTTCCTGGACGACATCGGGGTCCTGCGGGGCGTCGGACGCCGGCTGTGGAAGTCCTCGGGCCTGCTGGCGTAGCGGCCGGGCGGCGGGGCTCACGCGTGCCGGCACCGGGGAACGAGGCCGGGCCCGCCCCGGCTCCGGGTGCCGGTCCTCGCGGTCGCGCGATTACGCTTCCTGGCATGACCCCCGCCGCCCCCACTCCCGCCTACCGTCGCCTCAGCGTCGAGGAGCGGCGCAGTCAGCTGCTCGACGCCGCGCTGTCGCTGTTCGCGCACCGCGCGCCGGAGGAGGTCTCGCTGGACGACGTGGCGGAGGCGGCCGGAGTCTCGCGGCCGCTGGTGTACCGGTACTTCCCGGGCGGCAAGCAGCAGCTGTACGAGGCCGCGCTCAGATCGGCGGCCGACGAGCTGGAGCACTGCTTCGACGAGCCCCGCCAGGGCCCTCCCCTGACGCGCCTCTCCCACGCCCTGGACCGCTATCTCGCCTTCGTCGACGAGCACGACGCCGGCTTCAGCGCGCTGCTGCAGGGCGGCAGCGTGGTGGAGACCTCCCGTACCACCGCCATCGTGGACTCGGTGCGCCGGGCCGCCACCGTGCACATCTTCAACCACCTCGGCATCAAGGATCCGGGGCCCCGGCTGCGCATGACCGTGCGGATGTGGATCACGGCCGTGGAGGCGGCCTCCCTCATCTGGCTCGACGAGGACAAGCAGCCGCCCGTCGATGAGCTGCGCGACTGGCTGGTCGACCAGTTCGTGGCGGTGCTGGCGGTGACCGCCGCCCGCGACCCGCAGACGGCCGGCCTCGTCGCCGGGCTGTCCGAGGATGGCTGAAACTGGTTCCGTGAAGAGTCAGGACACCCCCTTCGAGGGCGGGCCCATGGACGGGCGCGTGCTCCCCGTGCTGCTGGGCCCCACCGGCCATCCCCCGAAGACCTACCGCATCCCCGTCCCGGACCCGCACGGCGGCAGGCCGACCGTGCTCGTCTACCGCCGCGTGCCGCGCACCTACAGCAGTCGCCTGCGGCTGGTCCAGGGGTGGAAGTACGAGTACGACCCGGAGGGCAGGCGCGGCTCCAAGCTCAAGTGGCCCTGGTCGAAGCCGGACACCACGTCGTCCGGCAAGCCGGATGACCCCGAAGGGTGACATCGTTGCGCCGAACCGCGCAGCCTTCACACGCTACCCGGGCACGTACGTCTGATGCTCTCGGTGCGGAGAGTGGCGGAGGGTCCGCCCGCCCCGCACCGGAGGTGAAGACGTGTCAGGAAGCCTTCTGCGCCTGGCCTGTGCGGCCGCCGTCGCGGGCCCCACGGTCCTCGCGCCGCTTCCCGCCGTGGCCGCGCCCGAGCCGGGGCGGCCGGTCTCCCAGCTGCTGACGGATCTTCAGCAGCTGTACCGGCAGGCGGAACAGGCCACCGAGACCTTCAACGCCAGCAAGGAGAAGTTGAAGGTACAGAACGCCCGGATGGCGAAGCTGGACGACGAACTGACCCGCGCCCGGCTCGCCCTGCACGACAGCCGGAGCGCCGTCGGCCGGCTGGCCCGGCAGCAGTACCAGGGCAGCAGCGCGCTCTCGCCGTACCTGCGTCTGCTCCTCGCCCGCGATCCGCAGCACGCGCTGGACGAGGGCCATGTGATCGGGCAGTTGTCGCGGGAGCGGATCAAGACGGTGCGGCGGCTCGCCGAGCACGAGAAGAAGAAGGACGAGCTGGTCCGCGAGGCCCGCAAGGTGCTGGACGGCCAACGCACCCTCGCCGAGCGGCAGAAGAACGCCCGGGACGAGGTACGCTCCCGGCTCGCCCAGGTGGAGAAGATGCTCACCACCCTCAGCGGCGCCCGGCTCGCCGAACTCGCCGCGTTCGAACAGAACGGGGTCGCCGAGGCACAGAAGAAGCTCGTCACCTCCGGCGCGCTCAGCACCAGACGGACTCCTTCGCAACAGGGCGACCGGGCCGTGCGCTACGCCGTGGAGCAGCTGGGGAAGCCGTACGAGTGGGGCGCGCAGGGCCCGCGGTCGTACGACTGCTCGGGCCTGACCTCCGAGGCCTGGGAACACGCCGGTACGCCGATCCCGCGGACCAGTCAGGAGCAGTGGGCGCGGCTGCACCGCATCCCGCTGACCGAGCTGCGCCCCGGCGACCTGGTCCTCTACTTCCCGGAGGCCACGCACGTGGCGATGTACCTGGGCGACGGCATGGTGGTCCAGGCCCCGCGCCCCGGCGACCGCGTCAAGGTCTCCCCGATCGCGTCCAACCCCATCCTGGGAGCGGTACGGCCGGACCCCAAGGCCAAGCCCCTCCCGCTCTACAACCCGCCGGGGCTCACGCCCCTGGGGGCACGGGGCGCCGCGCGACCGGCCACGTCCACCTCACAGCCGCCCGGCACCCGCACCCGCACCGGCGTCTAGGCCCCGGTCACCGAGCCGAGGTAGGCCGCGGTCTTCTCGGGCTCGTAGAAGAAGTTCTCGAAGTCGGCCGGGTCGTTGAAGGCGTTGGCGAACCGATCCGCCACCGGCGGGAGCTGGCCCGCCGCGCCGATCAGGTTGAGGATGTGCTCCGGCGGCGGCGCCAGCATCGCGTTCGTCCACTTGGTGACGTGCCCGGCCGTCGCCCAGTACCGGTCGAAGGTGGCCCGCATCCAGGCCTCGTCGAACTCCTTGTCCCCGTGTTCGAGGATCGAGGCGAGGTAGGCGGCCGCGCACTTGGCGGCCGAGTTGGAACCCTGGCCGGTGATCGGGTCGTTGGCGACGACCACGTCCGCGACGCCCAGCACCAGGCCGCCGCCGGGGAGGCGGCCGACGGGGTTGCGGACGGTGGGGGCGTACCGGCCGGACAGGGTGCCGCCGGCGTCCGTCAGCTCGACGGCCTTGGCCCGTTCGTGCTCCCAGGGCGTGAACTTCTCCATGAGTTCCAGGGTCAGGGAGAGGTGCTCCGCCGGGTCCTTGACGCCGTTGAAGACGTCCAGCGGGCCGCCGGGTATGCCCTCCCAGAACAGGATGTCGGCGCGGCCGGAGGTGGTCAGCGTCGGCATGACGAACAGCTCGCCGACGCCGGGGACCAGGTTGCAGCGGACCGCGTCGAACTCCGGGTGCTCCGGGCGCGGGCCGAGACCGTGGACGTAGGCCACCGCGAGGGCGCGCTGCGGCTCGCTGTACGGGGAGCGCTCGGCGTCCCGGCCGAACATCTGGACGAGTTCGCCCTTGCCCGCCGAGACCAGCACCAGGTCGTACGTACGGGAGAAGTAGTCGAGGTCGGAGACCGCCGCGCCGTGGATGACCAGCTGGCCGCCGCGCTGGGCGAAGGTCTCCATCCAGCCGGCCATCTTCACCCGCTGGTCCACCGACTGCGCGTACCCGTCGAGCCTGCCCACCCAGTCGATCGCCCGCTGGGTCGGACCGGGGTCGTGCGAGCCGGGGGCCGCCACCGAGACGCCGAGTCCTTCGATCTTCGGGGCCTGGGACTCCCAGAAGTTCAGCTGGAGATCGCGCTCGTGCTGCAGTGCGGTGTCGAACATGCACTGCGTCGACATGACCCGGCCGGAGCGGATCTCGTCCGCGGTCCGGTTCGACATCAGGGTGACCTCGTATCCGTGCGACTGGAGTCCGAGGGCGAGCTGGAGGCCGGACTGGCCGGCTCCGACGACGAGTATCTTCCGCATGCGGGTGAGGGCTCCTAACGGGGACTTACTCGGGGGTTTCCTCGAGCGCGTGGCCGACGAGGGCCAGAAGGGTCTCGATCGCCGAGATCCGGCGCCGCGCGTCCATGATCATGACAGGTATGTGCGCGGGGATCGTGAGGGCCTCCCGCACGTCCTCCGGTTCGAACCGCTCGCTGCCGTCGAAGTGGTTGACGGCGACGACGTACGGCATCCCGCAGCTCTCGAAGTAGTCGAGCGCGGGGAAGCAGTCCTTCAGGCGGCGGGTGTCGGCCAGCACGACGGCACCGATCGCGCCGCGCACCAGGTCGTCCCACATGAACCAGAACCGCTGCTGGCCCGGCGTGCCGAACAGGTAGAGCACCAGGTCGTCGTCGAGCGTGATGCGGCCGAAGTCCATGGCCACGGTGGTGGTGAGCTTGCCGGGCGTGGCGGTGAGGTCGTCGGTCTCCTCGCTCGCCTCGGTCATCAGCGCCTCGGTCTGCAGCGGCGTGATCTCCGAGACGGCGGTGACCAGCGTCGTCTTGCCGACGCCGAAGCCGCCGGCCACGACTATCTTCGTGGCTATCGGGGCACGGGTGCGGTCCGTCTGCCAGGACTTCAGGTCCTCGTCGGGCTCGGAGGACCCGAGGAGGGGAGCGACGCCAAGAGCGGCGTCAGAGACGACGGAGTCCACTCAGCACCCTTTCCAGCAGAGCGCGGTCCGGGCGGCCTGTGCCATGACCGGTGCCGGTTCCATATACACGGATCTTTCCCTGGTCCGCGAGGTCGCTCAGGAGCACGCGGACCACGCCGAGCGGCATCCTCAGCAGCGCGGCGATCTCGGCCACCGTACGCATGCGGCGGCACAGTTCGACGATGGCCCGCATCTCCGGCATGACCCGGCCGGCGGCAAGACCATTCGCCAGTTCCTTGCGTTCCTCGGGAGCCTCCAGAGCGGCCACGAACGTCTCCACGAGGAGGACGTGGCCGAAGCGGGTACGGCCGCCGGTGAGCGAGTAGGGGCGGACGCGGGCGGGCTTGCGGTCGCCGCCGCGCACCGGGAGCCGCTTCTTCGGACCGCCGCCGCTCATCGGGTGCCCCGCGCCGGCTCGGTCTCCAGGGATTTGCGGAGTTCGCTGCGGAGTTCGGGGGTGAGGACGTGGCCGGCGCGGCCCACGAAGAGCGCCATGTGGTAGGCCACCACGCTCATGTCGCAGTCCGCGGAGCCATGCACGCCGAGCAGCGAGCCGTCGCTGATGGACATCACGAAGAGGCTGCCCTCGTCCATCGCGACCATCGTGTGCCGGACACCGCCGAACTCCATCAGGCGGGCGGCGCCGATGGTGAGGCTGCCGATGCCGGAGACGACGGTGGCGAGGTCGGCGGAGGAGCCGCGCGGGCCCCTCGGCCGCTCGCTGCGGGCCTCCCTGGCATCGGCGTTGGCCCCGGGGTCGGAGGAAAGGAGCAGCAGACCGTCGGAGGAGACGACGGCCACCGACTGGATGCCCGGCACCTCCTCGACGAGATTGGTCAGCAGCCAGTGCAGATTGCGGGCTTCACTGCTCAGTCCGAAGGTACTGGGCGCGGTCAACTGCTTGCCTCCTCGACTGTGCCCCCCGTGGCTTCTTCGGCATGTACTGGTACGGAGTCGGGCCGCTCGTTCTGGGCCGTCCGTTCGGCGATCTCCGCCGCGACGTCCCGGTGGCCGGCTTCCGCCCCCCGACGGAAACCTCCCAGACGACGGCGCAGTGCCTCGGCGTCCACCGAGCCGGTCCGCCGGCGCGGGGCCGGTACCGGGTCGCTGATCTTCGGGGTGCGCTTGGGCAGCCCCTTGTCGGTGACCCGCTCCTGTGTCTCGTCCGCCGCGCGCTCGTGCGTGTCCGGACCGATGGCGTAAGGGTCTGCGGGGATCTCCGGTGCCAGCAGTTCCATGGTGGTCTCGACGGGAGCCGTGTCCGGCTCGACCGAAGACTCGGGGTGCGACAGCGGCTGCGGCGCGGCGAAGGGCTCCGGGTGCGGCTCGGCCGACTCCGGTTCGGACGCGGCCGACTCGGGCTCCGGCGTCGGCTCGGGCGCGGGCTCCGCCGTCTGCTCCGGTGTCGGCGTCGGCTCCGGCGCCGTCGTCTCCCGGACCGTCTTCTCCGCCAGTGCCACCAGCGGGTCGGTGTCCTTGGCGCGGCCGTACAGCACGTTGGAGTTGGCCTCGGCGTCCGCGCCGGGCAGGGTGACGGCGGGGATGCCGCCGACCACGGTCGAGGAGGACGGGACCGCCGTCGCCGGGGGCTCCGCCAGCAGGGTCTGCGGCAGGACCACGACCGCGGCGATACCGCCCTGCTTCTGCTCGCGCAGCTGGACGCGCGAGCCGTGGCGGTGGGCCAGGCGGGCCACGACGTACAGGCCGAGCCCGAGGCCGTCCTCGCCCTCCTGCTCGTACGGCGACTCCGGGTCGAAGTCGGCGAGGCGGGAGTTGAGGCGCTCCAGGCGCTCGGCGGTCATGCCGATGCCCTCGTCCTGGACGGAGAGCATGATCTCGCCGCTCTCCAACAGCCAGCCGGAGACCTCGACGGGCACGTCCGGCGGGGAGAACGTGGTGGCGTTCTCCATGAGTTCGGCCAGCAGGTGGGAGAGGTCGTCGGCCGCGAAGCCCGCCACGTGCGCGTGCGGGGGCAGGGCGGCGATACGGACCCGCTCGTACCGCTCGATCTCGCTGACCGCGGCCCGTACGACGTCCACCAGCGGGACCGGCCCGTGGTGCTGCTGGACGTGCTCGGTGCCGGACAGGACGAGCAGGTTCTCGCTGTGGCGGCGCATGACCGTGGCGAAGTGGTCGAGCTTGAAGAGCGTGGCGAGCCGGTCGGGGTCCTGCTCGCGCTCCTCCAGGCCCTCGATGACGGCCAGCTGGCGCTCCACCAGGCCCAGGGTGCGCAGCGCGAGGTTGACGAACGTACCGCCGATGCTGGTGCGCAGCCGCTCCAGCTGGGCGCTGGACTCGGCGAGCTCGGCGCGCAGTCCCTCGCGGGCGTCGGCCATCTTCTGGCGCTGGCCGACCAGGTGCTTGCGGTCGGTCTCCAGGGTGGCGATGCGCTCGTGCAGGGTCGCGGCGTGCGCGTGCAGGGCGTTGACGGAGCGGACGACCTGGGCGAACTCGTCGTTGCGGCCGGTGAACTTGACGGGCTCCTCGGCCCCCGGGTTCTCGGCCTCGGCCAGCCGGGCCGAGCCGCGGCGCAGCACCGAGAGCGGGCGGGTGAGGGTGCGGGCCATCGCGGTGGCGATACCGACGGCGACCAGCATGAGGGCGCCGAGCACCGCGATCCGGATCTCCAGCGCCGTGACGTCGTCGTCGCGCAGCCCTTCGAGTTCCTTGGTGCGGTGGTCGAAGAGGGAGGACTCGACGCCGCGCATCATGTCGACGCGGGCGGACAGGGCCGCGTCCAGCTTCTTGGTGCTCATGGCGAGGTCGCTGTCGGACAGCGTCGGCTCGTCGGTGAGGGCGGCCAGGTACTTGTCGGCGGAGTTGACCTCGGGGCCGGTGACCGTGGAGTCGTACGAGGCCACGGCCGACTTGGGCGCGGAGTCGCGGAAGTCGGCGAGGGCGGCGTCGGAGCGCAGGCGGGCCTGCTGGGCGGCGGCGCTGAGGGCGTCGCGCTGCTTCTGGCCGACCGCGGAGGTGACGGTGGTCGTCGTGGGCAGGCCGGTGGTGGGGCTGATGATCGTCTGGGTGGTGGACGGCACGTCGAGGGCCGCGAGGAGCAGGCCGCGGGCGGAGGCGGACTGCTGCACGGCGGAGTCGAGCTCGGCGAGGGCGTACGCCCCCGAGCCGGCCCGTGGCGGCATCTGCTCGGCGAGGTCCTCGGCGAGCCGGTGCAGCTCGGTGATGGCCTCGGAGTAGGCCTGGTGGGCCTGAAGGGCGGTGCTCTTGCCGGTCAGCGCGGCGCGGCGCACGGCCGCGATGCCGTCGAGGTCGTCCCGCAGCCAGCCGGGGGTGTCGGTGTCCGCGCGCAGGTCCTCGACCTGCCGGTCGACCCGGGCGCTGCGCTGCTCGGTGGGCGCCTTGGACTTCGGGCGGCCGGCCGCTATGTAGGAGATGACCTCGTCGCGCTCGTCGGCGAGCGAGTGGGCGAGGGCGAGCGCGTGCTGGGTACGGCCGGCCAGGGTCACCAGGTTCTGGGAGTCGCTCAGTTGCCCGGAGGCGGCGAGGACGGACGGGGCTCCGGCCCCGGCGATGGCGGCGGCCACGACGGCCACGGCGACGATCAGCCGGTTGCGTACATGGGTCGGGCGGCCGGTGCCGACGGAGGTGCGCTCGGCGCCCCCTTCGGACGCGGTCCGCCTGCCTGTGTCCCGAGGCCGCTTCTTCTGCACCGATGCTCGCAATCCTGAACTCGTGTACTGATGGGCCCGGGTGGCACGTCGTCATCTCGGCGCCGAGCACCGTGCGTACCCGGTACGGTCCCCGACCCTCCCAGCGCCGGTGGGCGGTGGTCGCGCATCACCTGACCCGCCACCCGAAGGAGTGAACCTCGGACGGGAGTTGGCGGGCAAGTTCCCCCGGTGTGTGCGGGGACGGTTCCCGGCGGGCCGGTTGGACGCGGGCGGCAGGCTTTGGCAGTATTCGCCACCACGCTTTCCCGGAGTGCGCTATTCCACCCCAAACCAGGCGTCTGACCTGCGCGACTGTGGAGATTTCCGGACGGTTGCCAGCCTTTGGCGGACGGCGTGAAGGGCTCGTGCAGACTGGCCGAATGCGTACTGAAGTCGTATCGGAGCCCGGCGTCCCCGACCGCCCCAACGAGGACTTCGCCGGTGTCGGACTACCCGCCTCCGGACAGGGTGGTTGCGTGATCGTCCTGGACGGGGTGACCCCGCCGAGGGACGGTACGGGCTGTCTCCATTCCGTTCCCTGGTTCACCGCGCGGCTCGGCGGGGCGCTGACCGAACTGACCGTTTCCTGCCGAGATCTGACGCTGGCGGAGATCCTGGCGCGGGCGATCCGTCGCACGGTCGACGCCCATACCGCGACCTGTGACCTTTCTCACCCACGCACCCCTCAGGCAACGGTGGTCCTGACCCGCTGGTCGCAGGACACCGTCGAGTACCTGGTCCTCTCCGACTCGGCCCTCCTCCTGGAGTCCCCCGGGGGCACGGTCACCGCCGTCCTGGACGACCGTCTCTCCCTCCTCCCCCGCACCTCCCTGGCCACGGACGCCCTGGTGGACTCCACCGTCCGCAACAAGGAGGGAGGTTTCTTCACGGCCGCCGCCGATCCCTCGGTCGCCGCCCGCGCGGTCACCGGCACCCTGCCGCGCCGCGAGGTCCGCGCCCTGACCGCGCTGACCGACGGGGCCACCCGCTGGGTGGAGAAGTTCCGCGAGGGCGACTGGACCGACTGCTTCACCGTCGTACGCAAGGAGGGCGCCCGGTCCCTGGTCGACCGGGTGCGGACCCTGGAGGAGGCCGACCGGGAGGAGCGGGCGTTCCTGCGGCGCAGCAAGACGCACGACGACGCGACGGTGGTGTACGTGGAGCTGTGAGCGGGGTCGCGGGAGCCCGCGGGTTGGGCGGCGCCCGGCGCGTGGGCTACTTCTCCATGACCCCGTTCAACTCGTGCAGCAGTCGGGCCAGTTCCGCGACCTCGGTGCGGTCCCAGTGGGCGAGCTGGCTGACGTAGCGGGCGCGGCGGGCCTCGCGGACCCGGCCGACGCGGCCGCGGCCCTCGTCGGTGAGGGTCACCAGCCAGGCGCGGCCGTCCGCCGGGTCCGGCTCGCGGGTGACCAGGCCGAGTTGCTCCAGGGCGCGCAGCTGACGCGACATGGTGGCCTTGCCGACGCCGATGTAGCCGGCGAGTTCGGTGGCGCGCTGGCGGCCGTGCTCGTCGAGACGGACGAGCAGTCCGTAGGCGGCGGACTCCAGGTCCGGGTGGACCTCGCGGGCCATCTCGCCCTGGCTGGCGCGGGCGCGCCGCAGCAACACGGTCAACTCGCGTTCCAGGGCCAGGAACTCCTGGTCTGCACCACTCGGTGTCACCTGGGCGGACACGCGATGTCCGTTGCCGTTTGCGTCCTCGTGCACGTCAGCACCCCTGATCGGTTTCGCGGTCCTGAAAGTTTCTGCCAAACGCCGCCATTGCCGCAGCTCCGTAAGTATTTCTCAGGCGTAGACCAACGGCAGCCTCCGGACCCCCTTCCCGCCCCTCGTCTACGTGCGTAGCTTGTTGACCAGGCAAGAGATGGCATGCCCACGCCAGTGGGTCATCCGCGGTCCCCCACCCCATCCCCGGGGTTCCCCCACCCCATCCTCGGAGGCACGTCATGCCCGTGCACAGACCCGGCTCCATCCGCCCACGCGCGCTCACCGCCGTCGTCACGACGCTGCTGGCCGCACTCTCCCTCACCCTCCCGCTGTCCAACGCCGACGCCGCGACCACCCCCTCCCGCGGTTCGGCCCACATGGGCATGGGCGTCCTGGCCCACGACGGCCAGGACGGCACGCCCACCAGCGGTGACGTCACCCAGACCGAGGGCGTCGACGTCGCCGGCTATCAAGGCAACGTGGCCTGGTCGACCCTGTGGAACAGCGGGGTCAGGTGGGCGTACACCAAGGCGACGGAGGGGACGTACTACACGAACCCCTACTTCGCCCAGCAGTACAACGGTTCCTACAACGTCGGCATGATCCGCGGCGCATACCACTTCGCGACCCCGGACACCACCAGCGGCGCCACCCAGGCCAACTACTTCGTCGACCACGGCGGCGGCTGGTCCAGGGACGGCAAGACCCTGCCGGGCGCGCTCGACATCGAGTGGAACCCGTACGGCGCCTCCTGCTACGGCAAGTCGGCGAGCGCCATGGTCAACTGGATCGCCGACTTCCTGAACACCTACCGGGCCCGCACCGGCCGGGACCCGGTGATCTACACGGCCACCAGCTGGTGGACCCAGTGCACCGGCAACTACGGCGGTTTCGCCTCCCGCAGCCCCTTGTGGATCGCGCGCTACGCCTCGGATCCGGGGACGCTGCCGGCCGGGTGGTCGTACTACACGATGTGGCAGTACACGTCCTCCGGCCCGACGGTCGGGGACCACGACAAGTTCAACGGGGCCCTGGACAGGGTGCAGGCACTCGCCAACGGATAGCCCCGGACCCGGGACCCGCGGCGGCCGCCCCCTCAGGTCGGCCGCCGTCCCCGTGGGGACGCGCGGGCCGGGGCGTCACAGGCCGAGGGCGATCGCCAGCCGGGTCAGCTCGGCCGTGCTGGCGGCGTCCAGCTTGGCCCGGATGCGGCGCAGATAGGCGTCGACCGTGTGCGGGGACAGCCCCATGGCACGGGCCGCCTGCACATAGGTGCGCCCGGCCGCGATGTGCCGCAGCGTCTCCCGTTCGCGCGGGGTCAGCCCGGGACACACGGGAACCGGCGCTCCGGTGCGTGGAGTGGGTGGGTCAGACATGAGACGTCCTCCGACGAATCGGCCCGGCGACTCGGTCCTCTCTACTCGCACCCCCACAGCAGGAGACGTAATGCCGGAATAAAAGAGATTTGTCCCCTTTCACGCAGCGAGGCCGGAGCGCGGTTCCCCGCTCACGGAGATTTCTCGGAGTCGCCCCGGCTCCTCGCCGTGCGGCGCCCGGGCCTCGCGTTGGTGCTCCGTGCCGCTCGGGATCATGCTGGGGAGGAGAGCCCGACGAGCAAGGGCGGGATGAGCGGCGATGGAGCGACAGTCGACGTACACGGCCACGGCCACCATCGATGAACAGGGCATCCTGACCAGCTGGAGCGAGGGCGCCCGGCGGCTCCTCGGGCACGAACCCTCCGCCGTCGTCGGCCGGCCGGCCACCGCGCTGCTCGCCGCCGAGGGCGCGGAGGCGGCCCGGCGCGCCCTGGCCGGGCGGGACCGGTGGAACGGCAGCGTGGCACTGCGCCATCTGGACGGCCGGCGCCTGGAGGTGGGACTGCTCGCCCACCGCCGTACCGCGGACGACGGGGTGACCGACTGGCTCGTGGTGACGGCCGTGGCGACCGGACCGCGCGCGCCCGAGGGCTGGGCGCTGGAGGAATGGGCGTTCAACCAGTCCCCGTTCGTCCTTTCGGTCTTCGACACCGACCGCTGCCTGGTGCGCGCCAACCGCCGCATGGAGCGCGCGCTCTCCCTCCCCGAGGCCGTGATGCGGGGACTGCGCCTGCCGCACATCGCACCCGGCGTCGGCGGCGAGGAGGCCGACGCGAAACTGCGCGAGGTGCTGGACTCCGGTGAGCCGCAGGAGGTGGAGGCCCGCCTCGCCCCGGAACTCGGCCGGCCCGTCGTCCTCGCCCCGCTGAAGGACGCGGCGGGACGGGTGCGCGCCGTCTGCCTGGCGGCGCACCAACGGTCCGAGGACGCCGCCGCCCACCAGCGGATGCGGCTGCTGAGCGACGCCGGCACGCGCATCGGCACCACCGCCGACCTCGGCCGCACCGCGCAGGAACTCGCCGAGGTCACGGTCCCCCGGCTCGCCGACTTCGCCGCCGTCGACCTGCTCGACAGCCCCCGGATCGCGGACGAGGTGTCCGCAGAGGCGGCAACGGGACCGGTGGTCCTGCGCCGCGCCGCCGTGCGGGCCGTCGCGGACGGCGACGCCCCCGCGTCGGGGACCGAACCGGGCGAGACGACCACCTACCAGGCGGACTCCCCGCCCGCGCAGTGCCTGGCCTCGGGTCGTCCCGTCCTGTACGAGACGACGGATCCGGCCGTCGCCCGGTGGGCGGCCCTGGACCCGAGCGCCGACTGGCTGCGCGCGTACGGGACGCACTCGCTGATGGTGGTGCCGCTGCTCGCCCAGGGCAACACGCTCGGTGTGGCGCTGTTCGGCCGGCACCAGCGGGAGGAGCCGTTCGGCCCGGACGATCTGCGGCTCGCCGAGGAACTCACCGGCAGGGCGGCCGCCCACATCCACAAGGCCCGCGGGTACGCCCGGGCACGCACCACCACCATGGCGCTGCAGCGCAGCCTGCTGCCGCACACGCTGCCCAATCAGGCGGCGCTGGAGATCGCCACCCGCTATCTGCCCGCCGCCACCCGGGCCGGCGTGGGCGGCGACTGGTTCGACGTGATCCCGCTGTCCGGGGCGCGGGTGGCCCTCGTCGTGGGCGACGTGGTCGGCCACGGCCTCCGCGCCACCGCCACCATGGGCCGGCTGCGGACCGCCGTGCGCACCCTGGCCGACGTCGACCTGCCGGCCGACGAACTCCTCACCCACCTCGACGACCTGGTCCTCCACCTGGCCCAGGACGAGGGGAGCACGGACCCGGCCGCCGAGACCGCCGGCGGCATCGGCACGACCTGTCTGTACGCGGTCTACGACCCGGTCGCGGGCCGGTGCTCGATCGCGCGGGCCGGCCATCCGCCGCCCGCCGTCGTCACCCCGGACGGCGCCGTGCGCTTCCTCGACGTGCCCGCCGGCCCGCCCCTGGGGCTCGGCGGTCTGCCCTTCGAGGCGGTGGACACCGAACTGCCGGAGGGCAGCCTGCTCGCCCTCTACACCGACGGGCTGCTCGAAGCCCGCGACCACGACATCGACGAGGCGCTGGACAAGATGTTCGCCGCGCTCGCCCGCCCCGCGACGACGCTGGACGCGGTCTGCGACCGGGTCCTCACCGAGCTGCTGAGCCACCGGCCCGAGGACGACATCGCCCTGCTCGTCGCCCGCACCCGGGTCCTGCACGCCGACCGGGTCGCCGCCTGGGAACTGGCGAGCGACCCGACCGTCGTCTCCACGGCCCGCCGGTACGCCGACCAGCAGCTGACGCTGTGGGGGCTGGAGGACGCCGCCTTCGTCACCGAGCTGATGGTCAGCGAGCTGGTCACCAACGCGATCCGCTACGGCCGGCCGCCCATCCAGCTGCGGCTGATCCACCAGGACTCCACTTTGACCTGCGAGGTCTTCGACTCCAGCAGCACCACCCCGCACATGCGCCGCGCCCGGATCTTCGACGAGGGCGGCCGGGGCCTGCTGCTGGTCGCCCAGCTCGCCGAGCGCTGGGGCACCCGCCACGACCGGGTGGGCAAGACCGTCTGGGCCGAGCAGTCGCTGTCCGGAGGCTGACACGAGCCTGCCCCGCCGCGGGGCGGCGGGGCAGGAGGTCCCGTTCTTCGTCCGACCGGGTCGACCGGTCAGTTGACGATCACGTCACCGGAGTCGCCCGTGTCGGGGGTCGAGGGCTGATCCGGGGTCGAGGGCTGGTCCGGAGTGGACGGCTGGTCCGGAGTGGACGGCTGATCCGGAGTGGTGGGCTCCTCCGTGGGGGACGGGGTGTCCGGCGTCGACGGGGTGTCCGGCGTCGACGGCTTGCCCGGGTCCGTGCTCTCGGGGGAGGGCGAGCTCGGCTGCTCGGGGCAGGGGCCGCCGTTGCCGCCGCCGGTGCCGCTGCCACCGCGCCCGTCGCTGCCGTTGCGGCCGCCGCAGTTGCCCCGGCCGCCGCGTCCGCCGGCCCCGCCGGTGCCGCTCTGGCCCGGCGCGGTGCAGATCGGCGGGGTCGTGCCCGTGCCGTCGCCGCCATTGCCGCCGTTGCCACCGTTGCCGCTGCGGCAGGAGTCGTCGCCGCCGTGACGCCCGTGGTCGTCGTCATGTCGGTGACGGTCGTGGTGGTCCTTGTGGCCCTTCTTGTCGTGATGCTTCTTGTCGCGGTCCTTCCCGTCCTTCTTGTGGCCGTCCTCGTGCACCCCGGTCCCGACCGACGCGACCTGGCCGTGCAGCGCCGGCGCGGCGAATACCGAACCTGCCGGGATCAGTACGCCGCCCGCGGCGAAGAGAATTGATACGGCGGCCGCGGCCAGGCTGTTCTTCCGGGAGTTGCTGTTCATGAGAGTGTTTTTCCTTTTCCCTTTTCGAAGGAATTGTTCGAAGGACTTGTTGCGGAGGACTTGAAGGCGAGAATTCGCGAGAGTGCGGGAATGATTCGGGGGCTCAGCCGTTGCCCATCAGCACGGCCCAGTCGCCCTTGAGATAAGCCTGTTTCCAGGCCTCGACCTCGTGCTCCGGCATCTTGTACTTCTTGGCGATCTGCTCCTTGGTCGCGCCGCCGTTCAGCAGGACCAGTACGACGCGGGCCTTGTCCGCCACGTCGAGCTCGTCCTTCGGCTTGTCCGGCAGGTCGCTGTACCGGGTGCACTCGTGGGTGGCGGGCTTGCCGGACTCGCCGGACTCGCCGGGCTCGCCGCCCTCGCCGCTGTCCCCTCCCCGGCCGCCGGCTCCGCCCGAGCCGCACCCCGCGGAGTCGCTGTGGGTGTCGGCGGCGTGGGCCGCGGCGGGCTGCTCGGGCGCGGGGCTCTGCTGTGTGTGGGCGGAGCACGCGGCGCCGAGTGCGGTGGCAAGCACGGTCGCCACCAGGGCGATCGGGCGTCGCCAGGACTTCCTGGACATGGGGGTCTCCTTCCGGGAGGAAGCGACGGGGGCGAAGGCCCGGAAGGCCCTCGCCCCCGTCGCCCTGGGCATCGCGGCCCGGGTGTCGGAAACCCGCCCGGGCCGCAGGTGCGCTTCGGTCAGATGGCGTCGCCGCCGTCGCCACCGTTGCCGCCCTGGACACCGCCGGCACCGCCGTCGCCGCCGTTGCCGCCCTGGACGCCACCGTCGCCGCCGTTACCGCCGTCGCCACCCTGGACGCCACCGATACCGCCGTTACCGCCGTCGCCACCCTCGACGCCGCCGTTACCGCCGTTACCGCCGTCGCCACCCTGGACACCGCCCGTACCGCCGTTACCGCCGTCGCCACCCTGGACGCCACCGTTACCGCCGTTACCGCCGTCGCCACCCTGGACACCGCCGGCACCGCCGTTACCGCCGTCACCGCCCTGGACACCGCCCGTACCGCCGTTACCGCCGTCGCCACCCTGGACGCCACCGTTACCGCCGTTACCACCGTCGCCACCCTCGACGCCGCCGTTACCGCCGTTACCGCCGTCGCCACCCTGGACACCGCCGGTACCGCCGTTGCCGCCGTTGCCGCCCTTGCCCTTGCCCTTCTTCTTGTCCTTGTGGTTGTCGTGCTTGTCGTGCTTGTCGTGATGCTTGTTGTGGTGCTTGTCGTGATGCTCGTTGTGATGGTCGTTGTGGTGCGTGGCCATCTGCGTCACGACCGCCGCGTCGGGCATCGTCCCCGCCGACGCGGCGGTGGCCGGCAGCAGGATTCCCCCGGCAACCACGACAGCCGAAGCAACGGCGGTCGAGAGACGGAAACCGCGCTTGGGGCGGGCCTGGTCGTGGTTCTTGTTGATGCGCGTCATGATTTTCTCCTACTTAATCGAGGGGCCATTTTCCGTTTCCGGTATTTCCGGTTCGGCCCGCACTTCAAGTAGGCCCGAACGCCACGGCGTGGTCACGTTCCGAGGACTCGGGACTTGACGAATCGGGAGACGGCGGGTATTTGCGCGACGCGTGCGGACTACGTCCGCTCTCCGCCCCGCCCCCTGAGGACCGGCCCGGCCCA
>NZ_JADDRL010000158.1 GCF_021538895.1 Streptomyces olivochromogenes
AACCCGGTCCTCGGGATCCGGCCCTTGCCTACCGTCCGTCCCAGTCGACGGCGAAGGCCCGGGCCGGATTGTCCGTGAGGACGCGGTGCGTCAGCTCCGTGCCGAGGTCCCGTTCGAGGCGTGGCCGTACCCGGCGCAGCAGGTACGGCATCCCGGGCCCGCCGTCGACCGCGCGCGCCCCGGCGGCCACGGTGTCCCCGTCGAGCAGCAGCCGGTGCCCGAACCCGGCCTCGGCCAGCGCCCGTACGGCGTCCGGCATGCGCCAGTCGGTGGCGTGATGGGCGCGGGACGGGCCGTCGAAGGCCAGCCAGCAGCCCGTCTCGGCGGCCTGCCGGTGCACGACGAGGTCGGGCGAACGGTTGAGGTGGCCGAGGACGACCCGGTGCGGTGGCACGCCCAACTCGCCGCAGAGCAGGTCCAGTACGTCGAGCGCGCCCGTGCCCAGCTCCAGGTGCACGGCGATGGGCGCGCCCGTCGCGTGGTGGGCCTCGGCCGCGGCGGTCATCGTCCAGCGGGCGTGCGCGTCGAGGGCGTGGAACCCGCCGGCCACCTTGACGAGCCCGGCGCGGACCCCCGAGGTGCCGATGCCCTCGGTCAGCTCCGCGACGAACACGTCGGCCGGCTTCCCGCGCAGCCCGTCCAGCAACTCCGGTGCGTAGTGCGCCGCTTGGTGCAGCCCCGTCGCGCAGACGACGTGCACCCCGGCCGCCCGGGACAGCAGCGGCAGGTCGGCGGCCCGCCGGCCCATCCCGTACGGCGTCCACTGGACGACACTCGCGCCGCCCGCCGCGCGGAACGCCTCCAGTTCGGCCCGCGCGGCGGTCGCGTCGTTCAGCTCCTGGCCGGGCAACCGGGGGCTGTGGAGGAAGAGGTGGTCGTGCGCGTCGCACACGCCGAGCTCCTCGGGGCGTATGTCGCCGAGGACCGTGCGGACGGCGCTCACCACTGGCGCCCGCGCGGCAGCCGGTCCCGCCCGGGGGCCGACAGGTGCAGCACCTGGAACACATCGCCCTCGGCCTTCGGCACGTCGTGCTCCCAGAGCGAGAAGTGCACCAGTTCCCAGTGCCGGGTGTCCACGGCGGCCGCGGCCAGCACGGCACCGTCCGACGCGGCCAGCCGCTCCGTCTCGCGCACCGCGTCCTCCATCGGGCCGGACAGCTCCGGCCCCGCGGGCACCGGCACCCGCCGCCGCACCGCGAAGGCGGCCGGGGCGTCCGAGGCTCGCCCCTCCGCGTACGCCAGGCCCGACCACTGCCGTGCCTCGGGCCGCCCGAAGTCGTCGACCAGCCCCTGGAAGGCGCCTCCCCACAGGAAGCGGTTCATGCCCTCCATGGTGTTCCAGAGGTAGAACGGCGCGTACTGGTTGACGGGCGATCCGTGCACCCCGCGCTCGCGCACCAGATAGGCCTTGAGACCGAGCCCGCCCCAGTCGTCGAGCAGCTGCCCGACGCGGGCCACGCGGTCGCGGACGACGCCCATGTCGTAGTCGGCGGGGAGGGTCAACTCGTACTGCAGGGCGTGCATCTCGGAGGTCCTTCCTCGGGACGGACGGAAACCGCTCAGCGGGGTGCGAGAAGGGAGAGCAGACCCCGGACGCCCGCGTCGAAGGCGGCCGGTGAACCGGAGGCGCGGGCCAGCACGTAACCGCCCTGCACGGTGGCGAGGACGCTCGCGGCGATCTCCCCGCCGTCGAGGTGCGGCGCGAACTGCCCCTGTTCCTTGCCCTCTTCGACGATCTCGGCGATCCGGTCCCGGAGCCGGGTGATCGTCTCGTCGACCGGCGCGCGCAGTTCGTCGCTGGCGATCACGTCCGGGTCCATCGTCAGCCGGCCGACCGGGCAGCCCCGCAGCACCTCGCGCTCGCGCAGCAGATACGCCTCGATGCGCTCGTACGGCGTGCCCGGCCCGCCGAGTACTCCCTCGGCGGTGGCCCGCAGTTCCTCGGCCGTGCGCCGGATGGCCGCGAGGGCCAGGTCGGGCTTGCCCTTGAAGTGGTGGTACATGCTGCCCTGGCCGGCGCCCGCGCGCTCCAGGATGGCCTTGGGGCTGGTGCCCACGTACCCGCGCTCCCACAGCAGCTCGCGGGTGGACTCGATCAGTCGCTCCGAGGTGCTCACACCGTCACTGTACATACTAGTAGTTACAGACTCCACCCGATGAGCGGGAGCCCACGGGAGGAGCCGCACGGCACCCGCGTACTCCCCGTGGGGTACGGCCACTGCCGCTGGCCGTACGACGACCCGGACACCCTCCCCGGGACAGTCTCGATCCATCACCGAAGACGCTTCGGCAAGAGGCTTTCGCGGAGGAGATGAACCGAGATGCAGACCCTGGCGAACTGGGACGGCGGCCCCGGCCCGTGGATCCTGTTCTTCCCGTTGATCTGGGCGGCCGTCGTGGTCGGCGCCGTGACCGTCCTGCGCCGCACCGTGTGGCGCGGTCGCGGCGGACCGTGGCGGCCGGTGGACCCGCGCTCGGCGGGCGAGGCGCCGATCGCGGTCCTCGGCCGGCGCTTCGCCTCCGGCGAGATCGACGAGGACGAGTACTGGCGGCGGCTGTCCGTGCTGGAGGAGCACTTCGGCCGGCTGGGCAAGGGCGATGCCGCATGAGCACCGCGACCAGCGTACGGACCGCCGCCCGCGTCGAGAACGCCGTGAAGGTGTACGGCCGTGGCGACACGGCCGTACGCGCCCTGGACGGCGTGGACGTGGACTTCCCGGCCGGTCGCTTCACCGCGATCATGGGGCCCTCGGGCTCCGGCAAGTCCACCCTGATGCACTGTGCGGCCGGCCTCGACACGCTCACCTCGGGCGCCGCCTACATCGGCGACACCGACCTGGGCTCCCTGGACGACCGCCGCCTCACCCTGCTCCGCCGCGACCGGGTCGGCTTCGTCTTCCAGGCGTTCAACCTGGTGCCGACGCTGACCGTCGCGGAGAACATCACCCTGCCGCTGGACCTGGCGGGCGGCGGGGGAGACCGGGAGTGGGTCGACGCGCTCGTCGACGTGGTCGGGCTGCGCGACCGGCTCCGTCACCGCCCGTCCGAACTCTCCGGCGGCCAGCAGCAACGCGTCGCCGTGGCACGGGCGTTCGCCGGACGGCCGGACGTCGTCTTCGCCGACGAGCCGACCGGCAACCTCGACTCCCGCTCCGGCCAGGAGGTCCTCGGCCTCCTCGGCCGCGCCGTACGGCAGATGGACCGCACGGTCGTCATGGTCACCCACGACCCGGTCGCCGCCGCCCACGCCGACGAGGTCGTCTTCCTCGCGGACGGGCGCCTGGTCGACCGGATGCAGTCCCCGACCGCCGACGGCGTCCTGGACCGCATGAAGGCCTTCGAGGTGAGGTCGTGAACGCCCCCGTGCGTCTGAGCCTGTCCTCCCTGCGCGCCCACAGGCGGCGCTTCGCCGGCACCTTCCTCGCGGTGTTCCTCGGCGTCGCCTTCCTGGCCGGGACCCTGGTCATGGGCGACACGCTGCGGGCGAGCTTCGACTCGATGTTCGGCGAGGCGACCAGCGGCACGGACGCCGTGGTGCGCGGCGCCGACGCCATCACGACACCCGGCGAGGCCCAGGGCGTGCGCCGGCCCGTGGACACGGCCCTCGTACGGACCGTCGAGCGGGTACCCGGCGTCGCGGCCGCCGCCCCGAACATCCAGGGCGCGGGCCAACTGGTCGGCGCCGACGGCAAGCCCATCGGCGGCCAGGGCCCGCCCACCCTCGCCGGCAACTGGATCACCGACCCGCGGCTCAACCCCTACCGGCTCGCCGAGGGCCGCGCGCCCGTGCGGTCCGGCGAGGTCGTGATCAACCGCGGCACCGCGAAGAAGGGCGATCTGAAGATCGGCGACACGACGATCCTGCGCACCCCCGACCCCGTCCGGGTGACCGTCGTCGGCCTCGCGACCTTCGGCGGCGCGGACGGCATGGCCCAGGTGACCTTCACCGGTATGACGCAGGCCGACGCCGAGAAGTACCTCACCGCCCGGCCCGGCCAGGCGGCGAGCATCCAGGTGCGGGCCGGGCCCGGGGTGAGCCGGCGCGAGCTCGTGGACCGGCTGACGCCCGTCCTGCCCCAGGGCGTCGAGGCGATCACCGGTCAGGAGTCGGCGCAGGAGAACACCGACATGATCTCCAGCCAGTTCCTGACGATCTTCACGACCTTCCTGCTGGTGTTCTCCGGGGTCGCCCTGCTGGTCGCGACCTTCTCCATCCACAACACCTTCGCCATCGTCGTGGCCCAGCGCACCCGCGAGAACGCCCTGCTGCGCGCGCTCGGCGCCTCCCGCCGCCAGGTGACCGGGGCGACGCTGGTCGAGGCGAGCGCCGTGGCCCTGACCGCCTCCGCCGCCGGGCTCGCGGGCGGCGTCGGCATCGCCGCCGGACTGCAGGCCCTGTTCCCGGCCATCGGATTCCCCTTCCCCGAGGGCGACTTGGTGATCACGACGCTGTCGATGGTCCTTCCCCTCGCGGTCGGCATCGTGGTCTGCCTGGGCTCCGCCCTGCTGCCCGCCGTACGGGCCGGACGCACCGCGCCCCTGGCCGCGCTGCGCGAGACGGCCGTCGACTCCTCCGGCGCCTCCCGCCCCCGCGCCGTGGTGGGCGCGGTCCTCGCCGCCCTCGGGGTCGCGGCGGCCCTCACCGGCGTCCTCGTCTCACCGTCCGTCTGGCTGGCGGGACTCGGCGCCGTCCTCGCCCTGGCCGCCTTCGTGGTCCTCGGCCCGGTCGCCTCCGGCACGGCCGTACGGCTGCTCGGCGGCCCCCTCGACCGGCTGCGCGGGGTCACCGGCGGACTCGCCCGGCGCAACGCCCTGCGCAGCCCGAAGCGGACGGCCGCCACGGCGAGCGCGCTGATGATCGGCGTCGCCGTCGTGTCGCTGTTCACGGTCTTCGGTGCCTCGCTCAAGGCCACCATGGACCAGACCGTGTCGCGGTCCTTCGCGGGCGACGTCGCCGTCAGCACCCCGTCGTTCGGCGCGGGCGGCAGCGGGCTCAGCCCCCGGCTGGCGCCGGCGGTCCAGCGGCTGCCCGAGGTGGACACCGCCGTCGGACTCGGCCGCGGGGTCGCCGAAGTCGACGGCAAGGGGCGGGCGTTGACCGTCACCGACCCGGCCGCGCTGGCCCGCACCTTCGACCTCGGCACGGTCCGCGGCTCCCTGCGCGACCTCGGCGCCGACGGCATCGCCGTCACGCGGAAGGAGGCCGACCGGCAGGGTCTTGCCACCGGGGACACCGCCCGGCTCACTTTCACCGACGGCAGGACCCAGGACTTCACGGTCCGCGCGGTCTACGGCCGTTCCGAACTCGCCGGCGACTACGTCATCACCCGCGCGGCCTGGGCCCCGCACCGCACCCAGGACTCCGACAGCCTCGTCGCCGTGTCGTTCAAGGACGGCGTCGGCACGGCGGCCGGGAAGGCGGCGGTGGAGAAGGTGGCCGCCCGGTACGGCGACCCGCAGGTACAGACCCGCGACGAGTACGCGCAGTCCTCGGCCGGCGGGATCGACATGATGCTCACCCTCGTCTACGCGCTGCTCGCCCTCGCGGTGCTCATCGCCCTGCTCGGCATCGCCAACACGCTGACGCTGGCGATCCACGAGCGGACCCGGGAACTCGGCCTGCTGCGCGCCGTCGGCCAGACCCAGCCCCAGGTGCGGGCCATGGTCCGCTGGGAGTCGGTCCTGGTCGCCGCCTTCGGCACGGCCGGCGGTCTCGGCCTCGGAGCCTTCCTCGGCTGGGTGCTGGTGCGGGCCTCGGACGGCGCGAGCGACAGCGCCTTCGCCTTCGCGATCCCGCCCGCGCGGCTCGCGGTGGTCGCCCTGGTCGGCCTCGCGGCCGGGGCCCTGGCGGGCCTGCGCCCGGCGCGGCGGGCGGCCCGCCTGGACATCCTGCGGGCCATCGCCACCGAGTGACGTACCACCGTACGAGGCGTGTGCCGTACGGGAAGAAGGTCACCGCCCGGTCAGCCGGCAACGGCGGACCGGGCGGGAGCGTGTGCCGGAGCGCGGGCCGCGGGTGAGGCCTCCGCGAACACGGGCGCGGGCGCGGTTGTCTCCGCGGCCGCGCGGCGCGGCGGGCGGGCCGGCTGCTGCTTCGTCGAAGGGGGCGCGGGCAGGGTGAACCACACGACCTTGCCCGTATCGCCGTCCGGTCGTGCCCCCCAGCTCTCGCTCACCGCGGCCACCATCGCCAGGCCGCGGCCGCAGGTGGCCAGCGGTGCGATGTCCGCGGGGTCCACCGCCTCCGCCACGACCGGGAGGCGTGGATCGTGGTCGCGCACCGAGACCGTCAGCCGGTCCAGCTGCAGTTCTATCTCCACGATGCACGATTTGTCGGGCTGGGCATGTCGATGGACGTTGGTCAACAACTCCGTGACGCCGAGCGCGGCCCGGTCGATCAAGGAGTCCATATGCCAGTAGCGCAACTGCGCAGATACGATTCTGCGGACCTGGCCGATCCGCGACGGCAGGGCTTGGAGCTCCACCGTGCAGTGCCTGCTTGGATGACTGATCACGGCTGCGACTCCCCGATGTGAGGTCCGGACGAACCCGGAGGAACACGGAGAAACGAATCCAGCAGGGTGCCCCCGACCAAACGGCCGCCTGCTGCGGAAGCCGGCGGGCTGGTTCGCAGCGTTATCGCCGGTAAACCCAGAGTGACGTGAGACCAGCGTGACGCAGGACACACAGCCCCGCAACTCGCCGCTGTCCGGCGCCGCTCAGCCGCCGCGCCCCGCCGCCTTGCGCACCGCCTCGATGAACCGGCGCGCGGCCGGTGGCCCCGGCTCGCCCGGAGCGGGGTCGTGTTCACCGAGGGTCAGCAGGTACCGCTTGCCGTTGAGGTCGGCCAACGCCCGGTCGTCCGGGGCGAACCAGGGCTTCGAGGCACGGACCGCCTGCACCGGCGCGCTGTCGATCTCACTGCCGTAGCTCGTGAGCAACTCCAGCCTGCCGTCGCTGATCCGGACCTGTCCGGCCCGGGTGAGCGACCGCAGCCACTTCCCGATCTTCACGCCCGTCGCCGTGAACTCCGGCTCCGCCATCCTTCCCCGCCCCCTTGTGCGCGTCGGTCGTCGGACCGGGCGCCCGGGTGGGCCGTGGTCCGGCGTGATCCAGCGTGTCGTGATCCAGTGTGTGCCCCCGTTCGGGACGTTCGTCCCGTCCCGGTGCAGTCTGCCCGCGCCCGGCGTGCGGCACCAGTGCACAGGAGGTACCGGCCGGATGTGCCCGGAGCACTCCGCGCAATGCGCCCCCCCGGGCGCTCCCATGCTGCTCCCCAGGGGTGCCTTTGAGTCGCTCAAAGGTGTGTTTATGCAGGTGAGAAGCGTGCGGAAGGTGTTTATGATCGGTGCGTCGGCCGCGCCAGGCGCCGTCGGCGCGAAGCGTAAGGAGTCCCGCCGTGAGCACCACCCCACAGACCCGGACCGGCGCCACCCTCGACGTCGACCACAGTGATGCCGCGTACCGCAGCTGGCTGAAAGAGGCCGTCCGGAAGGTACAGGCGGACGCGAACCGCTCGGCCGACACGCACCTGCTGCGCTTCCCCCTGCCGGAGCAGTGGGGCATCGACCTGTACCTGAAGGACGAGTCGACCCATCCGACCGGAAGCCTCAAACACCGGCTCGCGCGCTCGCTGTTCCTCTACGGCCTGTGCAATGGCTGGATCAGGCCGGACCGCCCGGTGATCGAGGCGTCCAGCGGTTCGACGGCCGTCTCCGAGGCGTACTTCGCCAAGCTGATCGGCGTGCCCTTCATCGCGGTCATGCCGCGCACGACCAGCGCCGAGAAGTGCCGCCTCATCGAATTCCATGGCGGACAGTGCCACTTCGTGGACGACTCACGGAAGATGTACGAGGAGTCGGCCCGCCTCGCGGTGGAGACCGGCGGCCACTACATGGACCAGTTCACCTACGCCGAACGGGCCACGGACTGGCGCGGCAACAACAACATCGCCGAATCGATCTTCCGCCAGCTGGAGTTGGAACGGTTCCCGGAGCCCGCGTGGATCGTCGCCACGGCGGGCACCGGCGGTACTTCGGCGACCCTCGCGCGTTACGTCCACTACATGCAGTACGACACCCGCATCTGCGTCGCCGACCCGGAGAACTCCTGTTTCTTCGAGGGCTGGACCACCGGCGATCCGGACGTCACCTGCGACTGCGGCTCCCGCATCGAGGGCATCGGCCGGCCGCGCATGGAACCGAGCTTCGTGCCCGGCGCCATCGACCGCATGATGAAGGTCCCCGACGCCGCCAGCGTCGCCGCCGTCCGCGCTCTGGAGGGGGCCATCGGCCGTAAGGCGGGCGGCTCGACCGGTACCGGTTTGTGGAGCGCCCTGAAGATCGTCGCCGAGATGGTGTCCGCGGGCCGCCGGGGCAGTGTCGTGACCCTGCTGTGCGACCCCGGGGACCGTTACCTCGACAAGTACTACTCCGACGCGTGGCTGGCGGAACAGGGCCTGGACATCGCGCCGTACACGGCCGCGATCGACTCGTTCCTGGCGACGGGCAGGTGGCCGGACTGACCGGTTCCCGGGGACTCAGGCGGCCAGGCGCCGGTCCAGGGCGGTGACCGCTCCGCGGAACGAGCGGCCCACGCCCGCACGGGCCAGGCGGAACACGAAGCGGAAAGCGGCGGTTCCGTCGACCGCGAACGTCATCTGCACCCGGGTGCCGGTGCCGGCCGGGGTGAGCCGCCACTCCTCGACCCAGGCCCGGGCGCCGGGCGCGTTGGTCACGTCCACGCGGTAGGCGTACACCTCGGGCGACTTGGCCGCCAGGATCGTCTCCTCGAACCGTGTGCCGCCCCGCAGCCGCACCTCGCGCCCGCCCTCGGCCGACCGGGCCGCGGCCACCGCCGAGAACCACTCGGGCCAGCCGGGCACGTCCTCGGCGAGCGCGTGAAAGACCGTGTCCGGAGCGGCCGCGATCTCCCGTGCGAACACCAGACGTACGGGCGCGGTCTCGACGAAGTCGAGCCCCACCGGACGCAGGCGGTGAGCCATGGACGACACCCCCTCGTGAAATCCCGGCAGCGAACGGGCCGTTGGGCCGGTTCACCCTAGCTGACGGGCCGTCAGATGTCTGTATCCTCTTCGGGCTCGCCCGCCACCACCAGCCGCCGCAGGTGCTCGGAGATCTCCGCCCGCGCCGCCGTCGGCATCCCCGCGTCGGTGACCAGCGTGTCGACCTGCTCCAGCGCGGCGAACGAACTCAGGCCCACCGTGCCCCACTTGGTGTGGTCGGCGACCACCACGACCCGCCGCGCCGACTGCACCAGCCGCCGGTTGGTCTCGGCCTCCGCGAGGTTCGGCGTCGACAGGCCGGCCTCCAGCGATATGCCGTGCACACCGAGGAACAGCAGGTCGAAGTGGAGCGCCGCGATCGCCTGGTCGGCCACCGGGCCCACG
The DNA here is from genome assembly GCF_021538895.1 of Streptomyces olivochromogenes. Classification (GTDB taxonomy): domain Bacteria; phylum Actinomycetota; class Actinomycetes; order Streptomycetales; family Streptomycetaceae; genus Streptomyces; species Streptomyces olivochromogenes_A. The sequence continues at coordinate 9,410 of NZ_JADDRL010000158.1, forward strand.
AGCGAGTCCGAGGGGGTGCGCACCCCGCCGGTCAGCACCACCGTGGCCGCGCCCTGCCGCTGTCCCGAGGTGCGCTGCGCCGCGTGGAAGACGTCCGCGACACGCACCGAGTTGGTGACCACGGTCAGGTCGGGCACTTCGAGCAGGTGGTGCGCCAGCGCGTAGGTCGTCGTACCGCCGGACAGGGCGATCGCGGTGCCGGGCGTGACCAACTCGGCGGCGACCCGCGCGATGTCCTCCTTGGCGCTCAGCTCCAGCCCCGACTTGGCCTCGAAGCCGGGCTCGTGGGTGCTGGCCTCGACGACCGGCACCGCACCGCCGTGCACCTTCTCCAGAACCCCCTGGCGGGCCAGCGCGTCCAGGTCGCGGCGCACGGTCATGTCCGACACGCCGAGCTTGCGGGTCAGCTCGTTGACCCGCACGCCGCCGCGGCGGCGGACCTCGTCCAGGATCAGGGCGCGGCGCTGCTCCGCGAGGAGGTTCTGATTCTCACTCACGTACGCTCCGGTCCTTTCGCCTCAAGCCGTCCGACTCGCCCCTCGCACCTGCTCCGACCAGGTTGTTCCGGCTGACCTTGGTGCGCGGGCGTCCCATCCTTTCACGGGAGGGTCCCGGTTGCGCCACTCTCCGCACCGACGCGCTCATGTCATCACGGCAACGCGCGTCCCATCGGATGTCACACGGATGGGGGAGATTCCGTGCGCGGAGGTGTACGGCACACCGGGAGCGGCGATCTCAAGCCCGCACGGACACACGCGGACCGGCGCCTCACGGGGGAAGTGCGAGAACAGTGGAGCGTGCGCAGGGACGAACCGCCAAGGGCGCGGTGAACGGCAGCGTCGTGCCGGCCGGCGAAGCCGGGACCGACCTGGAACTCCTGGTCCACGGGGTCGGCGGCACCACACCGGAACACATGCTCGGTGATCCGCGCACGGTGCGGATCACCGGCGACGACACGGCGGCCGTCTTCCGGCGCGCCGACGACGCCGACGCCGAGGCCCGACCGGGCGACCACCGGGACGGACCGGTGCCGGAGGCCTACGTCTGGTGCAACCTGACCTCCGGCAACGGCGCCCGCGCCCTGTGGCTGTTGCTGCTGCCCTTCATGGTCGTCAACCTCGCCCACTGGATGCGGCCCGTCGTGCGCGGGCGGGAGCGGACGGTGCGGTTCTACGGGCTGCTCGTGCGGCTCGCGGGGCTGACGCTCACGGTGCTGCTGGTGGCGGCGGCCTGCGAGGTCGCGCTGGATCTGGCGGCCTGGCAGTGCGCGGGCTCCGCCGCCTGCGCCCGCCGCCACTCCTGGCTGGGCTTCCTCTCGCCGTCCGTCTCCGGCGACGGCTGGTGGAGCCACCCCGGCCGCCGCCTCGCCCTCGCCGCCTTGATCCCCACCGCCCTCACCGCCCTCCTCTGGTACCTCTCGCACCGCACATGGACCGCGTACGAGTCGGAAAAGCCGATGGCACGGGACGAGGACGAGGAGGGGGAGGAGGGGGAGGAGCGGGAAGCGCGTGGGACGGGTGCGGCAGACGAGAGCGTCGGGGTCGGTGGTTCCGATGGTTCTCGTGGTGCTGGAGTCGACGAATCCGCGGGGCGCACCTCGCTCGGGCGGCCCGGATTCTGGTACGGGCGGCGGCTGGTGGCGCGGCTGCGGGGCGCGCACACCGCGGCGGGGCTGCTGACGGTCGCCGCGGCCGTGGCGACGCCGGCGGTGGTCTTCGACCGCCGGGCCGGCGGCCCCGCGGCGCTGGAGGCGGCGGGCTGGCTGCTGACCGTGGCCCTGTCGGCCTGGGCGGCCGCCGTGGTCTTCGTGGTGTGCCGACGGGGCCGCAGCGAGAACCGCCTCGACCAGGAGCTCGACGAGCACCTCGTACGACGGCTGCCGCTCGGCGCCCTCGTCCTGCTCGCCCTCACGTTCGTGTACGCCGGCTGGTCGCGCCCGGGCTGGCGGGCCACCGGACGGCTGCCGGGGGACGCCGCGTTCGGCAGCATCGCGCTGGCGCAGGGCGCCCTGGTCGTCGCCCTCGGCGTGGTCGCCCACGCACTGCACCGCCGCCGCCCCGACCGGCGCGCCGCGATGCGCGGCCTCGGCGGCCCCGCGGTGGCCCTGCTGGCCTGCGCGCTGGGCGGCGTGATGTCGGGCGGGGTCGCGCAGCGCGTGGCCGACTGGCTCGACGGCACCGGCGGCTCCATCGACGGCCCGCCCGTCCTCCTGACCTGGCAGGCCTCGGTGATCCCGCCCCTCCTCGCGGCCCTGCTGGCGCTGGCGGGCTGGCTGTCCTGGCGCACCTGGCTGCTCAGCCGCGCCGAACGCGGCGAGGTGGAGCTCGACCACGCCGGAGAGCCCGAGGACTTCGCGCGCACCCGCCGCATCGCCCGCACCCGGGCCATGGCCGCCCTCACCGACCGGGCGCCCCTCGTGGTCGCCGTCCTCTCCGCCGCCACCCTGCTGCTCGGCGCCGGAGCACTGGTGGGCGCCGAGGTGACAGAGAGGACGCCCGGTGAGGCCACGCGGCACACGTACGCCGTCGTCCAGGGCGCGGCCGAGACCTCGCAGAACCTGGGCTCCTGGCTGGTCGGACTCGGCTTCATACTCTTCGTCACCTGGGGCCGCCGCGCCTACAAGGACGCCTCCGCGCGCCGCACCATCGGCATCCTCTGGGACGTCGGCACCTTCTGGCCGCGCGCCGCCCACCCCTTCGCGCCGCCCTGCTACGCCGAGCGCGCGGTGCCGGACCTGACCTGGCGCATGGCGACCTGGACGCGGCGCACGGGCGGACGCCTGATCATCTCCGGCCACTCCCAGGGCAGCGTGCTCGCCGCCGCCGCGGCCTGGCAGCTGAGACCGTCCGACCGCGGGCGGGTCGGGCTCCTGACCTACGGCTCCCCGCTGGAGCGCCTGTACGGCCGCTGGTTCCCGGCCTACTTCGGCCCGGCCGCGCTCCGCGCTCTGCACCGCGAGGTCGCCTGCTGGCGCAACCTCTACCGCCTCACCGACCCGATCGGCGGACCGGTCCGCGTCCCCGGCGGGAGCGGCCCGGACGTGGACCACGAGCCGCTCAAGGACCCCCTCGCCTACGGCCGCACCGGCCGGCACCCGCTGCCCGCCCCGATCCTCGGCCACTCCGACTACCAGGCGGACCCGGCCTTCGCACAGGAACGGGAGCGGCTGCTGGCCCGGCTGCGCCCGGAACTGCCGGGCCAGCGACCGGGCCCGGCGGCCTAGCGCCCTTCCGGCAGGATCCGCCGGACAGGCACGGTCAGGGCAGCTCCGGCAGGTCCTCCGCGTACAGCAGGGTCAGGTCGTCCGTGCTCGGGTCGTCGACCTGGGCCACCCGGCTCGCGTGCCGTTCCACCATCGCCTCGAACGTCTGGCGTGCGGTGCGGCCGTTGCCGAAGGCCGGCCCCTTGGGGATCGCCGTGAAGTACTTCAACAGGGCCTCGGGCGCGCCCGGCGCCAGCCGGTACTCGTGCTCGTCGGACTGCTGCTCCACGATCCGCAGCAGCTCCTCGGGGCCGTAGTCGCTGAAGGTGATGGTCCGCGAGAAGCGGGACGCCACCCCGGGGTTGACGGACAGGAACCGCTCCATCTCCGCCGTGTATCCCGCGACGATCACCACGACCGCGTCCCGGTGGTCCTCCATCAGCTTCACCAGCGTGTCGATGGCCTCCTTGCCGAAGTCACGGCCCGCGTCCTCCGGTGACAGCGCGTACGCCTCGTCGATGAACAGCACACCGCCGCGGGCCCGTTCGAAGGCCTCCTGGGTACGGATCGCGGTGGAGCCGATGTGTTCGCCGACCAGGTCGACCCGGGACACCTCGACGAGATGGCCCTTCTCCAGCACGCCGAGGGAGGCGAGGATCTCGCCGTAGAGCCGGGCGACCGTCGTCTTGCCGGTGCCCGGGGAACCGGTGAAGACCAGATGGCGCTTGACCGAGGCCGCCTTCAGACCCGCCTGCTGCCGACGCCGGCCCACCTCGATCATGTCGGTGAGCGCCCGCACCTCGCGCTTGACGCTCTCCAGGCCGACCAGCGCGTCGAGTTCGCCGAGCACGGCCTTGGAGGTCCGGGCCGGCTCCGGCGCCGAAGCGGTGACGAGCGGTTCCTGCTCGGTGCTGCGCTGCCCGGGGATCGCGCCCAGCAGCCCGGCGGACTGCCCGGCCGTCTGCGTGATTGTCTCGCGGGCCGCCGGCGGCCTGACCCCGCCGCCGCTCTCGTCGCTGGTGCAGTCCTCGACGACCGGGCCCGTGCCGGACCCTGACTCCGCGCCGCCGTCCGCGAACTCGTAGCCCCCGCGCGCGCACCGCTCCGTACGGCACTTCTTCAACGTCGTACGGCAGCCGTCGATCACATGGAAGCCGTAGCCGCCGCTGTTCGTCACCCGGCAGCCCAGGAAGTTGCCGCGGCCCCCGGCCGACACGTAGAAGCCCGCCTCCGCAGGGGAGTCGACCGTGCAGCGCTCGATGGTGGGGTCGGCGCCCTTGGTGACGATCACGCCGGTCTGGGCGCCGTCCAGCGTGCAGTTGTTGAGGGTGCCGCCGCTGCCGTGGTCGCGGAACCACGCCCCGGTGGCCGCGTCCCGGATCCGGCAGTCGTCGAGCTGCGCCGTGGCGCCGTCGCTCACCGACACGGCCGTGTTGCGCACCTGGAACAGGTCGCTGTCGACGACGTCCGCGCGGGAGCCGCGGTCCAGCACGAACAGCGCGTCCGGTACGTCGTGCACCCGGCAGGAGTCGAGCACCGCCGTGGCGCCGTCGCTCACCCACACCGCGGGGTAGTCGCCCGTACTGTCGAAGATCTCGCACTGGTTGGCGTCCACGCGCGTGCCCGGGTCCCACACAGACAGGCCGTTGCGTCCGAACTGACGCACCGTCGTCCGGGTCAACGTGAGGACCGAGCGGGAGCGCAGGTCGACCGCGTTCTCCGGGATGTCGTGGATGCGGCAGTCGGCGAGCGTGAGCACGGCGTCCGTGTCGAGCGTGACGCCGTCGGCGGTGGTGCGGTGCACGTCGCAGTCGGTGAGGTGGGCGGTGGCCCGCGCGGTGGCCTGGATTCCGGAGCCGCGGACCTCGTAGATCTCGCAACCCACCGCTTCCAGCGCCGAGTTCTCGCCGGTGACCATCAGGCCCGTGCCGGAGGTGTGGTGCACCCGGCAGCGGTCCAGGCGGGGGTGCCCGCCGCCGCGCACCGCGACGCCCGACTGACCGGCCGCCACCACCTCGCAGTCCTCGAACACCCCGGCGCCGCCGTCGAGTACGGCGATGCCGATGCCGGCCGGGTTGTCCACGGTGCAGCGGCGCACGGTCGGGCGCGCTCCGCCGCGCACCTCGATGCCGGTGGCCGACCGGGTGACGATCCGGATGTCCGTCAGCTCCGGTGTGCCCTCCTCGACCAGGAGCGCGGGCGCCGCCGAGTCCTGGCCCTCGACGTGCAGGTCCTGCACCACGGCCGAGGCGCGCACGGTCAACGGGACCCCGTCCACCGGCGCGATGCGCACCGAGCCGGGCGAGCCCTCGGGCCCACGCAGCGTCACCGCCCGCTCGACGACGAGGTTTTCCCGGTAGGTGCCGGGGGCGATGGTGAGGACGTCGCCGTCGGCGGCTGCCTCCAGGGCGGCGGCGAGCGAAGCGTACTCACCCGTGCGGCGCCGCCACCGCGATGTGCCGGTGTGCGTCACCTGGACCGTGCCCTGTGCCATGGCGTTGCTGTGCCCCCACCTCGTCGTACTGATGGCGTGTGCGCCGTCGGGACGCTACAGCCGCACCCCTGCGGCTCGCTCCCGCGCGGGTCGATGCCGAAAGCCTCGGCCGGTCCACCGTAGCGTGCGGGCGGCCAGTGGGTTGACCAGAGGCGGAAGGCCGTCAGCTGCCGGTGCCGGCCTTGCCCCAGTCCGGGCCCGCGCGGTCCCAGGCCTGGTCCCAACGCGCGTACCGGCGGCGGACCATGCGCCACAGGATCAGCCTCCTGCCGCCCTCGACGGCCCCCGTGGTCAGCGCGGCCGCCCCGAACCCGGCGAGCACGGCGTGCGTCGCCGCCGTCGCGGCGTCCAGCGGCCGGGTGGTTATTCGGCCGTGGGCGTCCGTCCAGATTGCGAAGTGGTCGCCCTTGTGCGGGGACTTGAGGCCCGACATGACCGGGCCGTGCTGCCGGGTGCCGTCCGGCCCGGTCCAGTCGGCCAGGACACGGGTGCGGTACTCGTGGGCCGTGGACGTGTCGGGGTCGGGCTCCAGGCGGGCGCGCTCCAGCATGCGCACCACGGTGGCCGGGACCAGATGACGGGACTGCCGCTGGTCGCGCACGGACCGCTGGAGCGAGTCCTGCGCCCTGGCACCCACGAGCGACCCGATCACGGGGGCGGCCACCGCGATCAGCAGCAGCGCCACGAGGGCCACCCAGGCTTCGACCAGATCGGTCGTGCGGCGCAGCGGATTGCGCCGCCAGCGCCACAGGCCGCTGATGGTTCGCACCGTCCCGCACCCCCCTTCCCGCTCCCTGACACCCCCCTGAGGAGCCGCTCACCCGCGCGTCCGGTCGAAGAGAGAGCGACATCACCTCGCCCCCCCCGCGACCGGGACCCACCATGAACGTCCCACGACCCCCAACGACCGGGCCCCGGCCTCCGGTTCCCCGTGCGGCGCCCCGATCGGGGAATCGTCCTCGCCGACCCTCCCCGGGCACGGGACCGCCCGGTCCCGGAGTCCTAGCCGAGAATCCGGACCGGGTCTCCCACCCGGATCGTGCCGGTCGACAGGGGGACGAGGTTCTGGCCGAAGACGAGGCTGGTGCCGAACCGGCGGTGTCGCGCGAGCGTGCGCAGCGGCTCCTTGCCGCGCTCGGCGGTGGCCTGGTCGGTCGTGGTCACCACGCACCGCCCGCACATCTTGGCCACGCGGAAGGGCACGTCGCCGATGGCGACGCGGGACCAGTCGTCCTCGGCCCAGGCCGTCGTGCCGGTCACGACCACGTTCGGCCGGAAGCGGTTCATGGGCAGTGGGCCCTCATGGGCGCGGTCTCCCTGCGCTATCAGGGAGTTCAGGGCGTCCAGGGAGGCGGTGGTGGTGAGGAGCAGCGGAAAGCCGTCCGCGAAGCTCACGGTCTCGCCCGGCAGCGCGTAGTCCGGGTCGACCGGGCGGCGGGTGGCCGGGTCGTCCATGTGGACGAGGCGGACGTCCGCGTCCAGATAGTCGCCGCACCAGGCGTGCGCGGCCTCATCGGCCGGCGCGGCCTCCACCTTGGTGCCGAAGATGTTCACGGTCACCGTGCCCACCGGTTCCGGGACGGGCACGGCCAGTGGCGCCCGTCCGGGCGCGGAGAGCAGGATGCCGCCGCCGGGCACGAGCTCGGCGGCGGCCAGCGCGAGGCGCGGCTGTTCGCGCTGTGTGACGACCTTTCCCCCGTCGTCGATCAGTACCCAGCGCCGGTCTCCGGACAGCCCCCAGGGCTCCACCACGGCCTCCCGGGGCGAGGTGCCCCGGAATGCCTTGACCGGATGGACGTGGATCGACTGCAGCTCGGCGTTCCCCATGACGCCATCGTGCCAGGTGGCACCGACAGCGGGGGAGGCCGGTCAGTAGCCGCGGTACTGCTGCTGGTTGTTGTACGGGTCCTGGTACGGAGCCTGCATGGGCCGCGGGGCGGCGGGGCGCATCGCCTCGTAACCGGTGCCCGTCGCCATCGGGCGGGGCTGCTGGGCCTGCGGGCCGGGGTAGCCGCGGGGCGCGGTGGCCTGCTGGGGGATGTACGCGGCGGGCGCCTGCTGCAGCGGAGCCGGCTGCGGCGTCTGCGGGTAGCCGTAGGCGGGTGCGTGATGAGACGGACCCGCCGGGAGGGCGGGGAGTGCCGACGGCAGCGCGGGCAGGTTGCTGCCCGGCGTGTCGTATGCGGCGGGGACCCGGATCGGGGCGATCTGCGGGGTGCCCCGCTCGGCCACGAGCGAGTCGTAGATCGGAGTGTCCGGGAAGGAGGCGGAGTAGTAGCCGCCGCCATAAGTGGAGCGGGGGGAGGTCATGGCACATAAGTTAAGCCCACGATGTGCTGGTTGGGGAGACCGATAAGAGGGTTGTTTTCCGTGTCGGCAGTGACCGGGCATCCCCAATCCGAGCGAACTTGGCAAAAAAGGACGGCGATCAGCGTTCTGATCGTGTAAAGGCCGAGTTCCCGGGGGGTTACCAGGGGTTGGCCAGCGATCTTCCTGATCGGATCATGGGAGTTCGCCGGCCGCCGGGAATAGGTTGGACGGGTAGAGATGGCAATGAACGGCCGGGGTGCAGCCTGGCGCTGCGACACGTGATGGGGGCGTACATGTCAATGTCGAAGGGCTCGAATGCGCCGGTGCCCACAACGGCTCTGCGCGTCGAATTGGGATGGCGTTCGGGGCCCGGCGTCCCGGACGCGGACGCCTCGGCGCTGCTCCTCGCCGAGGGAAAGGTGCGCTCCGACGGCGACTTCGTCTTCTACAACCAGCCGTCGCACGCCTCCGGCGCGGTCCGGCACGAGGGCAAGCGGAACGCCGGAGGGCGGGTCACCGACTCGCTCCTCGTCGACCTCACGCGCGTGGAGGGCGCCGTGGAGCGGGTGGTCCTCGCGGCCTCCGCCGACGGCGGAACGTTCGGGCAGGTGCCGGACCTGTACATCGAGGTCCAGGACGCGGGCCGGGGCGGCGTGGTCGCCCGCTTCGACAGCGCCGGCGCCACGGTGGAAACGGCCTTCGTGCTCGGCGAGTTCTACCGCCGCCAGGGCAGCTGGAAGTTCCGCGCCGTGGGCCAGGGCTACAGCAGCGGCCTGGAGGGCCTGGCCACGGACTTCGGGATCACCGTGGACGAGCCG
>NZ_JADDRL010000159.1 GCF_021538895.1 Streptomyces olivochromogenes
ATGTACACCTATCTGGGCTGCGACTCCGTGAGGGTGGTGAACTGACACCCGGCGCGGACCGGACATGACGCAGGGCCCCCACCTCCGGGTGGCGGCCCTGCGGCCGGTCGGCGGTGAGCCGACGGCCCGCCGCCGGACACCATCACCCTGGCCCGGGTCGCCGGCCGGGCCTTGAACGCGTTACAGCGTCGTACGCGAGACACCGAGCAGCTTCGCGATCTTGCCTGTCATGAGCCCCGGACAAGCCTCCTCAGGCTGGGGCGGTGTACCACGCAGGAGGCAGGCTGAGCCCGGACGCCAAGGGCGACCCGCTCGGTGGCACCAGGCCAGCCGGCGCCATCCCGCCCGCGGCGGTGCTGAAGTCGACCGTGCCGCCGCAGAACTCCGCCCCGCTGAAGTCGACTGTGCCGTCGGAGAACTCCGCCGCGCGGAAGTCGACCGTGCCGCCGGAGAACTGTGCTCGGCTGAAGTCGACTGTGCCGTCGGAGAACTCCGCCGCGCGGAAGTGGACCGTGCCGCCGGAGAACTGGGCCACGCGGAAGTGGACCGTGCCGTCGGAGAACTGGGCGCCGGTGAGGTTGACCGTGCCGTCGGAGAACTCCGCCGCGCTGAAGTGGACCGTGCCGCCCGAGAACCGCGCCATGCGGAAGTTGACCGTGCCGCCGGAGAACTGGGCCCCGGTGAAGTTGACCGTGCCACCAGAGAACTCCGCCGCGCGGAAGTTGACCGTGCCACCAGAGAACCGCGCCCCGCTGAAGTCGACCGTGCCGCCGGAGAACTGTGCCCCGCCGAAGTCTCCGCCGTCGAACGTCACTTCCGTGAGGTCGAAGTTGTGGCCCTGCCAGGAGTGCGGGTGCTCGGGGCGAAGACGGAGATGGTCGCGGATGAGGCGGATGACGGTGTGCCGGACTTCCCGCAGGGCCAGGTAGGTGTGCCGGGCCTCGGTGTCCCCGGCCGGGAGGTCGGTCTCGGCGGTGTAGGGCAGGCGGAGGTAGGCGCACAGGACGTCGATGCAGGTCTGGCGCAGGGCGCGGGTGGGGGCGTCGTCGGCGAGGCCGGCCAGGGCGTGCACCCCGCCCGGGCGGACCGCGGCGGATTCGTCGCCGAGCTGGGTGACGGCGGTGGTGAAGCGTTCGGTGTGCAGGCGGGTGGCCTCGCGCAGGGCGCCGTCCTCGTCGACGCGCTGGCGCCGGTAGGCGACCACCAGGGCGACCAGGGCGCCGGCTCCGGCGACCACGCCGAAGGACAGCTTGACCAGGTCGAAGAGCGTCTTGGAGTCGATGCGGTGCTCGGGCTTGAGTCCCCGGGCGGAGAGCAGGTCCCAGCCGGTGTAGAACACTGCGGCGGCCACCAGGATGGCCGCGGTGAAGGTGAGGGCGAGGACGGTGCCGACCGGCCACAGGCGCAGGCCGCGCCGCTCGGTTCGGCGCTGGGGCAGATGTGCGGTCACATCCCCTTGAGACACTCCCCGCCTGCCGTCGGTTGCGGCCCCGGCACGCCGTCCTCCGGGCGTACGTGCGCAAGGCCGACCGCTGCACGACCCCGTCAGCCGCGGCGTCGGGCTGTGACCTCATCAGGGCACACCGGCATCCGGTAGAGGGCTACCGGACGTCCGGCACGGCCGCCGGATTTCGGCCCCGATCCGCCGGATCCGGGCCCGCAGCACCGGATTCCGGAAACGTGCCGGACGTGTTCCTGGCGATGAGAGTGCTCCCCATGAACACGAACGACACCCCGCAGGGGGTACCGGGCACCGACCCGGCACAGGCTGCCCAGAACGGCGCGCAGGCAAAGACCGACCCGGCAGACTTCGCGAAGAGCGCCGGGCTGGCCGCGATCCGTGGCGCATGCTCCGGGTTCTTCCGCGCCGTAGGCTCTTGGGTTCGCGAGATCGGGGACAACGGGGGAAATGATGACTGAGCCCAACCCCTTCGAGAACATGAACCGTGCTGGCTTCCGGGCTTACGTGCGGACCCAGTACGAGAAGAACGGCAAGCCCAAGTACCAGGTCATCATCGACCAGGCGCGAGAGCACGACCCGAACGTGAAGCTGACCACCAGCACGATCAGCGACGCGCTCAGGAAGAACGGGTTCCCGAGGCTGCCCACCGCGCAGGCACTGGGGCTGGGCCTCGGCGGCCCGGAGCTGAGCGAGGATTTCGCGAGGGCATGGCACGCGGCGTGGGAGAACCACCGCCGTGAAGCCCACGACGCGTCCATGGAAGCTGCTGAGCGGGCTCAGGCTCAGGAGGAGAGCCGCACACGCTTCGGAACTCATCTGGGCAGTCGACGCTTCCCCAGCGGTTGGCCCTTGTTGGGGGACCGGCGTGTGATCGACGCCCTTTTCATCCTGGTGTTCCTGGCCAGCACGACCTTGGCGATGCTCAGCGCGTTCCACATGATCTGAGCACCCGTGCGGGTGGTCCTGCCGAAGGAAGCGGCAGGACCACCCGGACCCAGACTAGGCCGCACACGGCCAGGGGTTCGCCGATCTCCGGATCGGCGAGCCCCTCGTGGGTTCGACCCGACGATGTCCGAGCCGGGCTCTACTGTGTCCGTCGTGCAGCCCTGACGGGCCGTGAGACGAGGAGGGGAGCCTTGTGGCCACCGACTACGCCGCGCTCTGGCAGGCGCTGAACCCTCGCCAGCAGTACTACCTGAAGCCCGTGTTCGAGGAGGACCAGGCGCGCGAGGCCGCCCGCCGCGAGGCGTCTGCACGGGGTGCATGGGACAGCCGTCCGGCTGCCCAGTGGCGAGCGATCGACGCCTATCACGAGCCGCCCTCAAAGACCTCGGCGGCGTCACAGAACTGCAGGCACGCTGGCACCGTGCCGGACATCACGACCAGGGCACCGGCTCCACCATGAAGATAACCGCCAGCCGCCGAGCCGATGTCGGAGCGGGCCGCCCGCTACGTCCGGAACGTCGACACGTAAGAACTGGAGTGCGATCCATGGACGATGAGGACGACACCCCGTTCTGGCTGTCGCCGTACCCGTTCAGGGAGCCGGACTGGCCACCGGACGACGAGGAACCCGCGTGAACGCCGCCCCCGCTGCCCTCGTGGCAGCGTCGCGTTCACGGCATCTTGCCCCTGCTGTCCGCTACGGTCGTCGCCTACGCCTTGGGGGGTCTCGGTGATCGGTCTCATCCTCAGCCTGTTCCTCTTCATCCTCAGAGGGGCCTGGTTCGTCGGAATGTCGATGATTGACCTGCTCTTCCTGGCATGCAGTGGCGGGAAGACCGACCCCAAGCTGCGGCGCCTCTTCTGACCGAACGCCCCCGCCCTCGCCCCCTGCTCCGGCAGGGGCGAGGGCGGTTCTGTCGTGTGCGGTCAGTGGTTGTACTTGCGGCAGTGATTGCGGACGCTGGCGGGCGCGCCGGCGTACTCGCAGGACTGGCAGATCACCCAGCCTCCTTCGGCGACAGCTGCGTCGAGAACGGACCGCTTGGGCCCGAACCCGTGATGGTCCAGCAGGCGGGCAACGGAGCTGCCGTACCGGATGGCGAGGAGAGCGGCCTCGGCAGTTTTGTCGTGCCCGCGGGCGAAGAACGAGCCGAGCCCGACAGTTTCACCGCATCCACAGAAGCACTGGCCGGTGGGGATGAGACGTTCGGTGGATTCAGTCATGGGAGCAAGGTAGGGATCCTTGGATACCCGCCAAGGTCGTTGACCAAGGTTGGTCGAAGCTTTCGCTCAACATCGCGCGAGACATACGGAGTTGGCCACAACTGGCAGGGAAGCGGGCGCTTCGTCGTGTGTGGCTATCCCACCCAGCGCACGCGCGGACTCCCGGGAAGCTCCACATCGCGAGGCACGGTCCACGTCTCGAAACCCTCGCGGCGACAGGTGAGGACGAGTCGCATCGGCTTGTTCACCCATTCGCCCCGCCATCGCGCGTCTCGGTCATCGCCCGCCTGCCACAGAGGCGGCCTGGTGCGTTCCATGCTGAACGGGCGCCCCTTCCCGACTTCCAGCGAGAACGGCGCGACGGTCTTCCCGTTGACGTCCGCGCCGTCAGCGCCGTGCGTGAATCGGAGCGGCCCCCAGACCTGCGCATCCAACTCCTCTTGCGTCGGAGCGCCCGCGAGCGTCGCCACGCGGGACATGTCGTCGCTCTGCACGATCGCGATACGGATCTCATCCAGGTGGCAGAGAGGGAGCGGCCCGACGAGGCGGACGCTCAACGTGGCACGGTCCCCTTCGGCTCGCTCGATGGACAGCTCGAACTGCGGTAGCAAGTCGGCATGCCAGCGGTCCTGTTCGATGCGGGCCACACTTTCCGCAGTCTTCGCGGATCGGTGTGCTGCAAGCCACGCGCCAGCGGTGGCGACGGCGCTGAGTGCTGCGGTGGAGAAGGTGGCGATGTCGCCCCACGGGATGCTCATGCGCCGGGAGAGTAGCGCTGCTCTCCCGTTGCCGCCCGCGGCTAGCGCAAGTCTCATACCGCCGTGCGTCAAGCGTCGCCGAACGGCGCTGGACCGATGCCGGAGCAACCGGCTTCGCTGGGGCCTCCGGTGGCCATGAACTCGCTCTCCCGTCCGTCAGGCATCCGCAGGATTCCGGGAGCCGCGTCCCAGAGATCCACACCGCAGCCTGTCTCGGTGAGTGCGATGCTCCCAGCCCAGGTGCTGTGCCGGTCAGGGTCGAAGCCTTCCACGGCATTCGGGTCCAGTCGCAGCACTAGAGAGGCGGCGACCGAAGCCTCGTGACCGTCAGGAAAGACCACGGTGGCGGGCCCTACGTAGCGAGGACGTCCGTCGCCGGCATGGAAGGGAGGTCGAGGCATGCGGACATTCTGGCGCCACCGCTCACGGTTGGGGCACGACTCAGCCTGTTCATCAATCGGTCGGTTGCTGAACAGCCTGGATCAGGCGCCCGGAAACCATCCGGCGGATGCCGCCGCGCCGCCGCGTCCTCAGTGACCGCGACGTGGCCCTCGTCGAGTGGGACACCCTCGCGGCCGCCGCGCGTACCAACTTGCTCAGCGAGCCGGTCAACTACGACACCCTCGCTCTCCCCGGTGGCGCGGTCCTCCACATCCTCGGCCACCCCGAGTCGGTGTTCGTGGCCAGCAAGGTGCTCGTCTTCGACGAGACGTTGCGGGCCGCCGGCGGCCCCGAGATACCGGACGAGGGTGTGCTGCTCGTCGTCCCGAACCGGCACAACCTCGCCTCCTACCCCTCACCGACCGGCACGTGGCCGAGGCCGTCAACGCCTTGGCACAGTTCGGGGAGGGCGCCTACGAGGACGGCCCCGTACGCCTCTCCCACTGCGTCTCCCACCTCAAGTGCGTCCGGATCATCCGCCGAAGCGTCCCGTCCCAGCTCGGAGCCAGCACGGCCAAGCTCACCCCCCGCTCCCTCACCGAGGCCCGGCAGGAGGCGCGCAGCCGCTTGCTCCCAGCCCGCCGGAGCCGCAACTGCCCTCGGATGACCAAGAAGCCCAACCGATGGCCTGTGCTGCGGAACCGCGCCAAGCGGGGAGTGGTCGAGCCGGGCCGTTGGGTCCTCAACCAGACCAAGAAGGCCAAGACCAACCGGCGGGCGGGGAGACCGGTGCCCAAGCCATCCTCGGCCTCGCCCGAACGTCAGCGGAGTCCAGTGGTCACCGGGCCACGCTACGTCGTTCAGTTCTCCCGCGACCAGGGCGCAGTCACAGTTCAGGCAGCCACTTGTCGAACACCCAGCCTGGATACGAGGTGCCGAGGTATGGCAGGTGAGCGTCCCAGTCCCAAGTGACAACGCCTGTACCGGTTGCAGCGTGATGCGACTGTCCGAGTCGATGTCGAACTCCCAGGAGAAGCCGGCCAGCGGCAGAACTCTCCGTTCGGTGTCATCCATGGGTGTCCATGCCAGGTAGCTGTGGGCTGTCCAGTCGAGGGGATCCCGCCTGTCCCGGGACGGTGCGTCGAACAAGGTGGGGTTGACACCGAAGAACGCGTACGGCGACGGCGCATCTTCGAAGAGGTAGAACGGATCCATGTCGAAGGCGGCCCCGGAGGAGGAGTTGTCCGTCGAACGCACCATCTGGACCCAGCCGAAGAGGGCCCGATACCCCCTTCCCGGGAAGTCCACCACAGCCGTACAGCTCGGGAAGCCATGGGCTGAGGCGTGCTTGCCGATTGCGGCGGGATCATCCACATGTTCCACCGCCACCGTCAGCGAGCCCTGCGTGCCGTCACGTAAGAAGGGAATGATCACGACCTCAGCCTGCCGCTTGGACATCTCCGCGGCAAGGGCGCGGACGAGAGCCCACGCAGCCGCCAAAGCAACTGCATTGGCCGGCGAAGGCCAATGCAGTTGCCTTACGACCGAGCCACCTGAGCCCCGGAGCTACCGGGGTCGCCTCTCCCCGGCGAACTCCCAGATCCGGGTCCCGGCCGAGGCCGTCAAGGGCGGAGTGATGGCGGCAAGCCTCGTACACCGTCGAGCTTGGCCCGAGCCAGCTTCACGCCGGCGAGCTTGGCGCCTCGCAGGTCTGCGTCGACAAGGGTTGCTTCGGTGAGGTCCACGCCACGCAGGTCCGCGTTCGTCAGGTCTGCCCCAGTGAGGTCCGCCTTCGCCAGGTTGCCGTTTTTGTCGATATACCAGCCGAACTCGTCTGCCAGCGCCTCTTGGTCCACGTTGCTCAGTCGCGCACCGTGCAGGTTCGCATGGGTGAGGGACGCGCCTCTCAGATTCGCTCCAATGAGAGCCGCGTTGCGCAGGTTTGCGTCATCCAGGTATGCACCGGTGAGATCCGCCGTCACGAGGGTCGCCTTTGTGAGATTGACGGCCGAGTCCAGCTGGGCTTCATGAAGTTTCGCGTAATTGAGATCCGCCCTTGTCAGGTTGGCGTGCCAGATCGTTGTGCGCGTCAGGTCCACCCCCTCCATCGAGGCGTCGGACAGGTCCACGTAGTCGAAGCGCGCTGCTGCCAGGTTCGATTGATAGAAGCCGGCATTTCGCAGGTCAACGCCGTCGAACATCGAGCGCCGGAGATCCGCTCCGTTGAAGTCAGCAGCACGGAACGCTGCACTGCGTTTGAGTGTTTCGCCCCGTCCAAACACCTCGGCTCCACGGAGATCCGTGTGCCTGAGGTCCAGGCTGGTTCGCTCGCCATGGTCGGCCGATCGATCGGCCATCACACTCAGAACGGCCTGTACGTCAGCAGCCGGCTTGACCGGGGATTCCAGGCTTTGCCCAATTTCCTCCTGCTGCTCCTTGGCGAAGCCACTGGCCGGCACCGGGGCATGCCGGCGCGCATACGCCGTCAGCACCGTGACGATCGTGGGCTGGTCGCGTGCGGAGTCCAGCATGATGCGCTGCAGGGCGTAAATCCCGCCCAGGCGCACATCCTCGGAGTTCGAGCCAAGATTGTTGATCGCGGCAGTGAAGCGGTTGGTGATCTGGCCCTGCTCAGCGATCCGCAGCTCAGTCCGCGACTGGTCGACCGACATCCACGTGAACAAGAGTGCGACCAGTGCAGTCAAGCCCGGCAAGGCTGCTACCAGCAAGCCCATCCGCTCCGCCCGGCCCATGCCGCCGTCGCCGTGCCGACCAAGGCCACGGCTTCTGCGCCGCCCTTGCCTGTCGGTCCGGCGATGTGCAATCCGCCTCAGGCGTCCGGTGCCAAAGTTGCTCCTCACCCCTCCATGACATCCGACAGGGCCGGGTGCTGTCCGACGCCACGCTGCCGAGGGCAGGGAGCGCGTCAGGTACGACAAGGTGCGCCGCCCTGGCGGGCATGGCCGATGGCGTCGGGCACAGCAGCTGGGAAGCTGCTCACGAGGGCCTCCGTCAGTACTCGGTCGGGTGGGGGCGGTTGTGCACGGCGCGGTCCTCCACGGCCAGGAACGCGGCCGCGGCATCCTCGAAAATGCTGGGGTCAGGGCGACGAGACAGCCTGTGTTCCCTTCAGCGCTGGCCGTCCAGCCCTGCGACTGCTCTTCGCCTTCGAGGTTGGGTTGTGGGCCCAGCGACCGGGCTGGACCGTGCCGCGTCTGGCGCGGGTTCTCAGGACGGCCCAGCGGTTCGGTTTCTTGATCGCACGTGGGCAGTCGCGCTTGCGCCGAACCGAAAGCAGACGGCTGCGTGCCTCCCACCTGGCCTCTGTGAGAGAGCGGGCGAGCTTGGCGGTGGTTGCTCCGAGCTGGCAAGGGATGCTGCGGCGGATGATGCGGACGCACTTCAGGTAGGAGACGCGGTCGGTGTCCACGGCTGGGCCGGCAAGAGCTGCTGCGTGGGCGAACTGGCGGATCGCGTGGTGGACCGCGAGGTAGGCCCACAGTTCCTGTCGGACGCCCTCCGGCGTCCGTGACCTGATCGGCCCGCTGGGTCCAAGGTGGTTCTTGATCTCATCGAAGGCGAGCTCAATCTCCCAGCGTTCCCGGTAGAGCGCGACCAGTTCGGCGGCCGGGTACTGCTCGGGGTCTAGCAGCGTGGTGCCCAGGTAGGCGACCCTGTCGTCCTTTTCGAAGGCGATGACGCGGTAGATCGTGTGCCGCGGCAGAGTCCGGCCTTCCCGTGCGGCTCGAAGCCGGACCTCCTTGCCCGGTCGAGCCATCGACAGGTACGAGCCGTCGAAAAGTTCTTCCTGAGCAGTGCCGAGGTGGTTGGACTGGAGCCTGACCAGAAGATTCGCGCCGGTCACGGTGAACCTGTGCGCGAACTCGACCGACCAGAAACCGCGGTCGGCGATAACCAGGTCGTCGGGGCCGGTGGAGCCGGCCAGCGGATAGGCGAGACTGCGTTCGCCGTCGCGGTAGCCGCCCAGGCGGGCATCGAGAACCCCGTGCGTTCCGATTTCGGCGAGGACCACTGCTCTGACCTGGGGAAACCCGAAGGGAACGCCGCCGGTGGTGGAGGGGCCGTCGAAGGTGTCGCCGTTGCTGGTCGAATCCGGAAGGTCGAACTGGGTGCCGTCCAGGGCGAGTAGTCGCAGCCCGCGCCACCACGCTCCAGGCGTGGCCGGTGTGGCGAGCGGTCCGGCCACCTCCCGGAACACGGTCTCCAGCACGTTCTCACCCAGCCGGGTTCGCGCCCGGCACAACGACGACCGGTTCATCCGTGCGAGGGCCCGGCTGCCAGGGATGCCGTTGGTCAGTACGCGTAGCACCTCCTCGTACGACTCACGGGCGAACAGACACAGGGCCAGGACGAAATACACGACCAGCCGCGCCGACAGAAGACGACGGCGCCGCTCGGCCCGGCCGTGCTTGGCTATCGCCGCGTCCACCAGCTCAGCGGTGAACACCCTCGTCAGGATCCCGATCCGCACCCGCTGGCCCGCGCCCCACCCCGTCACACGCGGGGCAACGATCTCCGCAGCTCAAAAGCAACTGCATTGGCTGGCGAAGGCCCCCGGCAGCCACCGCCCTCAGCCCACGACTTTCCAATTGGGCCGAGGTAGGGCTTTGGAGGGGATACGCGCGGTAGCCGCACCTGTGGTCGGGCGTTGCCGGCGGCCGCCGCCGTATGTGTGCCCTCACTACTTCTCCGTCTGACCCTCCGATGATTCGGCGCCGCGCCCTTTGCCCGGCAGGGAGGGCAGGCGCGTGAGCCAGTGTTGCGTGCGGAAGGCCGTGGCGATTCCGGGCAGCTTCGTCAAGTGGGCGGGCCCGTGCTTGGCGGCGATCTTCCAGCAGAAGACGAGCCAGGCGCCCCATGCGATCAGCGCGAATCCCGAGGAGACGACGACGGCGAGCAAGAACGTTAGGGGAAGAGGCATATGGAGGCCTCCAAGGTCTGGCGCCGGTTCGGCGCAAGGCTGGTAGGCCTCCCCCTCTGTCCTGGTCACCTGTACGTGTCCTCGGACCTTCCGGTCCGGGTTTCGCCTTCGGCGAGGCGTGTTTGAGCACGCCTGCTCTCCAGAGCGGCCTCGGCTCGCGATCCTTTTTGCCTTTAGAGATTCCGGGGAGGATTTGCTCCTTCGGCGCCTACCTCGGTGGGTAGAACTCTCCCGCGAGAGTCGACAGCCGCTTCGAGGCTACAGGGCGCTCTCGACGAAGGCGCCACTTCAGCAAGCTGTGACCGTACGCCGGGGCGACTCGTTGAGCGTCGGCCTGCGGTCGGTGACGGCCCCGGAATCCCAGCTCGGACACCAGGGGACAACTAACTGCCCAGTAGCTGGGGCGAGTCGGACATGCCGTCAGGACCGCCGGACATCCGTCGGCATCGATCGCCGCGCGGACGGCGTTGCGCTTCTCCGGGATGACGAGCATCTGCACCACGTCGTGACGCCGGTCGGGATTGAACATCCGCTCGGCGCCCAGAGCGGCGGCCATCTTCGCGGCCGCGCTCTGGGCGCCCTGCCTGCTGTGCGGTATCTCCACCGCCAGAGGATCGACGGCGGCCGCCGCGGAGTCGTCTGATGTCCGGCCCCGGTTGGCCAGGGCTATCCCGGCTATCAGCAGCACGACGACCGCCACCGTGGTGAGGAGACGGCGGTGCGGGCCGAGGGGCCTCGATCCGGCTGCGGCCGTCGTCCCGCCGGTCTGCCAGCGGCTGCTCGTCTTGGCCCGGGGATCCCCGGGCCCCTGGGGTCGTTTCCGCAGGTCGATGTCCGGCGGTCCTGACGGCATGTCCGACTCGCCCCAGCTACTGGGCAGTTAGTTGTCCCCTGGTGTCCGAGCTGGGATTCCGGGGCCGAGTACGTGCGCAAGGCGGTGCGCTGGCACAACCCGGTCAGCCGCGGCATCGGCCTGTAACCCGGCCTGGGGCAACATCGGTACACCCTTGCCCCCGCTGGTGATCCCGTACGGCCGGATCGCGGTCTGATGCGTTGTCAGTGGCCCCCGCCACACCGGCCTTCTGGCCGATGAAGCAGGGGGGCCGATGGCGTTCCGGGCCGTGCACGCGCAGTGGGGGACCGTCTTCGCGCATTTACCTGATCTCGGCTGCGGGCGCTCGTGGGGCCAGGTGTGGCGGGTGAGGCCGCCCGCGCCGCTGACCTGTGACGAGTGCCAACACCCGATGCACGCCAAGCGGTCCCCCAGCGGCCTGCGGTTTTTCGCCCACGCCCCGGGGGCCCCTGAATGCGCCCTCGCCGGGGAGACACTGGCGCACCACCTGCTGAAGCTGGAGCTGGCAGCCGCCGCCCGGGACGCCGGCGCGCACGCCGAGTTGGAGGTCCGCGGCCCGGAGGGCGCATGGCGGGCTGATGTGCTGGCGAGCGATCCGGCCGGATCGTGGCGGATGGCCCTGGAGGCCCAGCTCTCGCCCATCACGCCGGACGACATCGCCGCCCGCGCGGAGCGGATGCAGGCGGACGGTGTGCCCTCGGTGTGGTTCAGCGACCGGTACCGGCCGCCGTGGCTCGGGCGGGTGCCCTCGGTGCGGGTGAAGGACGTCGACGGCGGCGGCGTGGTCGTGGTGGAGGGCCTGGCGAAGTTCTCCGTCGAGCAGTGGGAGGCGGGCCCGCAGGTGCCGCTTGCGGAGTTCCTGCGGTGGGTGTTCGCCAGCCGGGTGGTGTCGCACCGACGACGGGCTCCCGTACGCAGTCCCCTGCCAGCTCGGCGAACGGTGTGGACAGCCCCTCAGTACGCCCAGCAGGAGGCTGCCTACCTGGAAGCGGAGGAACGGCGGAAACGCCTGGAACAGGAGGAGAAGCGCAGCCTCCAGGAGGAGCGGGTCCGGTGGGAGCAGTATCAAGAGCGCCTGCGACGAGAGGACCGGGAGCGGGCCAGAGCACGCGGTGATCACCAGGGAGCCATTCACGCCCTGCTCGAACGGCAGGCTGCCCTGGAGAAACCGGCCTTCGAGTTCGTGCTTCGGGAGACCGGCGTCCATCCGTTCGTAGAGGATGGCGGCGCCGCTGAGTTCGCCATGGGCGTGCCGATGTACGTCGGGCTCACCCCGTACGGCGTCATCTGCCCCGTGGCCAGTCGGGTCGCCGCCGCCCGAGACCGCCTCGCGGCACTGGTGGTGTTCGTCGCCTCCGAAGGAGAACGGCGGCGCATCGCCGCCCAGGCCCGGCCCGGACAGCGCATCGAGGTCTTGGACGGCGGCCTGACCGCCGTGCAGTCCCCACGGCCCCCGGCAGGGCAAGATACCCTCCCGCTCCCGGACGCGATCGAGGGCACATCCGTTTCCCCGGCAGCAGCGCCCGGTTGAGGCACATCGGAACGGTGCGGCGCCCCCCGTCGACGAGGTGTCCAATGAGCACCACCACCGAGGACGTCGCGGCCGCGGAGATGCTGGTCTGCGACGCATGCGGGGCGAGTCGGCGGGCGCCGGCCCAAGCTCACGGCCGACCAGTGGGACGAGGAATGGCGGTGGCTCGGCGTCCTGGGGCTTTTTCCTGCCCTGTCTGCCCGCCGGTCGTGGTCCCGAAGCCTGCCCCTGGGCTGGGCAGTGGGCGGCGCGCGTCATAGAGCTGTTGGGCGAGTTCGGCCTTTTGCCGACACTCGGAAGATGCTGCCCGTGGCGCAAGCCAGGGAACGTCGATACATCGGAACGAAAGGCCGGCGCTGAGCCTCCGTTGCCCCTGGAGGGCAGCTGACAGGGCGTCGGGTGCGCTTTCGCGGGAAGCGCGTGCGCTCCCTGCGAACGTCCGGACGTGTCCGGATCGAGCAGGAGTCGAGAAGCGCAGCTCACGGAGTCGCGTCTAGCCTGCTCGCCATGGACATCACCATTCACACGACCGCTCTGCCGCACGACGACCCGGACGCGTCGCTCGCCTTCTACCGCGACGTCCTCGGCTTCGAGGTCCGCAGCGATGTCGGGCAAGGCAGGATGCGCTGGATCACGGTCGGCCCGGCCGGTCAGCCCGGCACGTCGATCCTTCTGGCCCCACCTGCCGCCGATCCCGGCATCACGGAGGATGAGCGCCGCACCATCACCGAGATGATGGCCAAGGGCACCTACGGCTGGATCCTGCTGGCCACCCCGGACCTCGACGCCACGTTCGAGAAGGTACAGGCCGGTGACACCGAGGTCGTCCAGGAGCCGACCGAGCAGCCGTACGGCATCCGCGACTGCGCCTTCCGCGACCCCGCGGGCAACCTCGTCCGCATCCAGGAGCTGCGCTGAGCCCTGCGGGTATCGGTGCGGCTATGCGGGCCGACATCGCGACCGCCCATAAGGAGCACGGCGGCGCACCAGAGCGGACGTGCCTGCCCTGCCTGCCGCTCGCCAGGGCCGCGTCCGGAGCCTCGTTGAACCGGCCATGAGCCCGGACTCCGTCCCGCCGCTGTCCGGCAGTTGTTCGCCCGGCAGGTCGAGTCCGACGGGCCGGTCCACGCCACCGAGCGTCTGGGGTGCCCGCCGAGGCCGGCACCCCAGACGCTCGAAGACGTCGATGGCATTGGAAGATGAACGACAAAGGGGAGGGTTTTCATGTGTAAGCCTGAATGGCGGCGTGCACGCGTCCAGGCGCAGCGCCTGGACGATCTCGCGCGGCTGCGCCGCGTCCGCGACCGGATCGACAGGGAGTACGCGCAGCCGCTGAACGTGGAGGCGCTCGCTCGCGATGTGCACATGTCCGCGGGGCACCTGAGTCGGCAGTTCCGGGCCGCCTACGGTGAGTCGCCGTACGCGTATCTGATGACGCGTCGCATTGAGCGGGCGACGGCGATGCTGCGGCGGGGCGATCTCAGCGTCACCGAGGTCTGCTTCGCGGTCGGCTGCGCGTCGCTGGGCACGTTCACCACCCGCTTCACCGAGCTGGTCGGCATGCCTCCCGGGGCCTTCCGGCGCCAGGCGGCAGATGCTGCGTCCGACCCTGCCGATGCCGCGGATACGGCCCGTGACGTGGGCTCGGCGATCACGGTGGAGGGGATGCCCGCGTGCGTGGCCAAGCAAGTGGCGAGACCGGTCAGGAATCGAGAAGCCCCGGCCACCGCCCAGCCCCTAGCGTGATGGACATGGCAACCACCACTTCTACCGCAGCCCACACGTCCCTCGCGTCCGTCACCCTTGAGGTGGCCGACCCCGAGGCCGCCCGCCGCTTCTACGGCGCCTTCGGCGTGGACACGTACATACGCCTGCGGGCGTCCGAGGCGCACTCGACTGGATTTCGCGGCTTCACCCTGGCGCTCACGGTGTCCGGACCGGCCACCGTCGACGGCTTCGTCGCCGCCGCCGTGGACGCCGGTGCCGCGGTGCTGAAGCCCGCCACGAAGTCGCTGTGGGGCTACGGCGGCGTCGTCCAGGCCCCGGACGGGACGATCTGGAAGATCGCGACCTCGGCGAAGAAGGACACCGGCCCCGCCACCCGCGAGATCGACGAGGTCGTCCTGCTGCTCGGTGTCGAGGACGTGAAGGCCACCAAGCAGTTCTACGTAGGCCGGGGCCTGACCGTGGCCAAGAGCTTCGGCGGCAAGTACACCGAGTTCGCCCCCGGTCAGTCCAGCCCCGTCAAGCTGGCGCTGTACAAGCGCCGTGCCCTGGCCAAGGACCTCAGCGTCCCCGCCGACGGCACAGGCTCGCACCACATCGTCCTCGGCAGCACCGCCGACACCTTCACCGACCCGGACGGCTTCACCTGGGAGGCCGCCGCGTAGCTCGCCCTACGCCGTCCTGACTCCCGACCCCACACTCCCGCACCGCCCATCCCACCTTGTACGAGAGGGAAACCCGCCATGCCGTCCACGAAGTCGCCCGCCGAGAACTCCGGCACGACCGCCGAGAAGTACGACGGATTCACCGCCGAGGAGCGGGCCGCGATGAAGGAGCACGCACGCGATCAGAAGAAGACGGCGGCGCGGCGTGGTTCGTCCCGGGCGGAGAAGGAGGCGGCAGCGGAGCAGGACGTGCTCGCGAAGATCGCCGAGATGCCGGAAGCGGACCGGGTCCTCGCCGAGCGGATCCACGAGATCGTCAAGACCGCCGCTCCCGACCTCGCGCCCCAGCTCTGGTACGGGATGCCCGCGTACGCCAGGGACGGCAAGGTCGTCTGCCACTTCCAGAGCGCGGAGAAGTTCAAGTCGCGGTACGCCACGCTCGGCTTCAGCGACCAGGCGGCACTCGACGAGGGCGCGATGTGGCCGACCGTCTACGCCCTGAAGGAGCTGACCGCGGCCGACGAACAGCTCATCAGCGCCCTCGTGAAGAAGGCAGTGGGCTGAGGCCGACCGGGGGCGGGACCGGCGGCGAAAGTGACCGAGCCGCGGAAGACGTTCATGCGCCTAGACGCGGTGCGTCGCCACGGCCGACGTCAGTTCTGGCCCTCCACCGACGCGTTCAGCTCGGCAGTGCCGAAACCGCCTCGGGGACCATCGAGCTCCTGGCCGGACGGATACGGGACTGGGCGGGGGAAGTCGCTGGCGGCCGTGACCGTGACGAGCTGCTGGCGAGCCAGCTGCGGTTCGCGCTTCGGGACCAGAGTGACGCGGAGCAGACGTTTAGAGAGTTCGCGGAGGCGTGTCGCCAGGTGCTTCGTCCGACGGAAGCGGATCGGTGGCGGCCTCGCGGCTTTCTACGGTGCCGCTGACCCGTAGGTTCTGAGAACCGGGCGGTGGGAGTGACCCCCATGGACAGCGGGCAGGAGGCGCTACTCCGTCGGGTCTTCCTTGGCGTGCCGTACCGCCCTCTTCACCGACTGCTCCAGCTCGTATCGGTTGACCTCGGCCTTGTCGGCATGAGCGGTGATCGCTGCCTGGAGCGCTTCTGCGGCTTCGCGCCAGCGGCCCCACTGTGCGTCGTAGTCCTCACCGGAGAGGCCAGCCAGACGTACACGTTCGGTCTCGGCAGCGCGCTCCAGCTCGATCAGGCTTTCGGGAATGTCGCTCACGTGCACGGATCCTAAGCGGAGGATCCCGGATGCACCGTCGATGGCCACGCCGGGATCCCACGAGAAGCGGGTGAAACTGGCAGAGCCCCAGGGCGGTCATGGGCGCTGCCTCTTCCCAACTCACGTAGTGGGGCCGCTGGCGGGCGCCTGCCCGGTCACGTCGGTGACCGGCACGTTGTACGTGAGCGTCCACGGCCGGTGTCCCTCGCGCCTGCAGCGCACCCACAGCCGCACCGGTGCACCGGCGTACTGCTCGCGCCAGGCCGCCCGGTCGGTCCAGGCAGGAGGCATGGAGTCCTGCAGTGCCCGCTTGAGCCACTCGCCGAGCTCCAGCGGGACAGCGGGGGTCGAACGCCCGTCGGTGGTCGCATTGTCGATGCCGGGCACGAAGCGGTACGGCCCCCAGATGGTCTCCGCGAGCTGCTGTTCGTCGGGTTCGCCGGCGAGGCCCACGCCGTGGGTGTAGCCGTCGTCGCGGATCTCAATCTCGACCGCGTCCAGCCGCTCCAGTGCGGCCGGGCCCTCGAACGTCAGCATCAGGGATGCCTGGTTGCTGCCCGGTCCGAACCGTGTGATCGTCACGTCGAACTGCGGGGTCATCTCGTGGTGCCAGCGGCCCCGCTCGACGTGCGCCACCGATTCGGCGGTCGCGTTCGCCTGGGCAGCGGCCTGGTTGGCGTAGTAGGCGGCCTTGTTCGCGGTGCGGGCGATCCACAGTGCGATCACGGCGGTGACCACGCTGAGACCCGCCGAGACCGCACTGAGCTTGTCGGCCCAGGACACATCTGCCATAGCCGGGCACGCTACCCCGGACCCGGTCGGCACGTGCGGGTGATCGTCGCGGAGGGGGCGTGACCTGCCTCCCGATGCCGGGAGTTGGGCGGGCATGAGACAGCGATGGATGACGGCGGCCGCCGCAGCGGCGGCGACTCTCGCGACGCTGGTGGCGCCCGCCGTCCCCGCCGTGCTGGGGGCGGGCAGGCCCTGTGCCACCTACTGGACGGCCGTGCAGCGCGTCGCGGTCCGGCGTCCGGGGCCGCACGACGGGCCGGTGGCCACCCTGCGCTCCCCGGTCCACCACTACCTGAGCCGGGGGGAGATGGTGCGGTCCTGCCTGGTGGCGGTCGCGCGCACCGAGAGCGGGCCCGCGTACCGGGCCTGCGGAGGCGAGGGCCACGTGTGGCGGATCGTCCCCAGGGGGCAGGTCCCCAGGCCTGCCTGCGGCGCACCGGAGGTCGGCACTGATGCGGTGACCGCGTCGGCCCGAGCAGGGCACATGCCTTCTCAGACCACCGCGAAGTGCGGAACGTCGGTGGGCGTGAGGTCGGGGCGAGACCGGTGCCATCGGGCGGGATGCCGCCAACGTCCGGCACTGTCGCGGGCGACGTCGACGCCGACCTCCACGACGAGCTCCGGCCGAACAAGGGTGACGCGGAGGGTCTCGCGGGAGCCCCACCCGGCGGAGAATGTCCAGCCCGTCCAGGGGTGACTGGCCCGGGCCGGGGTGAGCAGCGGTGCGAGGGCCTGGCCGGCGGCTTGCGGGAGCGTGGTGCTGCGCCCGATGTAGCGCAGGCGCCCATCGGTGCCGTATCGACCTAGCAGCAGTGTGCGGGGCGCCGCCGGAGAGCCGGTGAGCGCACCGACGAGGCTTCCTCGGTCTCGCGGACTTTGTGCTTGCGCCAACCGCGGACGGATGGCTCGTAGGCGCCCTCCAGCCTTTTGTAGACCACACCTTCGAGACCGACCGCCGTCCAGCTAGTCAGCCACTCGCGCACGGTGGCCGGGTCGGTGGTCGACGGGCACAGCGCCCATGGCGCGGTGAGCCGGTGGTCGGCGAAGAGGGCTTCCAGGGCTGCCCTGCGGCGCCGGTAGGTCCACCTGGTGGTGTCCATGCCCGCGATCCGAAGCAGGTCGAAGGCGACGAAGTGCACCGGCCATTGCTCGGCCAGCCGGATCGCGCCCTCGCCGCGGCGCTGCAACCGGCCCTGCAACCGCTCGAACGCAAGGCGGCCCGCGGCATCCCATACGACCAGCTCCCCGTCGAGGGCCGTCGCATCGGGGAGCTGCGCGGCGCCGGAGCGCAGCTCAGGGAAGAAGGGTTCGAGTTCGGTGCCCTTGCGGGAGCGCAGCACCAGGCGGTGAGCGTCCCACGACAGGAGTGCCCGCCAGCCGTCCCACTTCGGCTCCGTCGCCCAATTCTGGGGCAGGACCGGGTCGAGTACGGGGGCGGCGAGCATGGGCTCCGGCAGCGTCCAGGTCATGGGCCATGCCTTCCACGGAAGCCGCCGCGCGGCTGCACAAAGTGGGGCAGGGTGGGCTGTGCCCTGAAGAGTGCGTCACGGATAGTATCGCGCCCCGCCACCGGTTCCGGGAGGCGAGCATTGTGGGCTTGACCAGGGCTTTTGAAGGCTCTTGACTGTGAGTGGTCTAAACCACATGATGGAGATCGAGTAGCACGCGACGGACGTGCCCGGGGCGCCCCACCCCGGACCCCCGCAGTCCGGCAT
>NZ_JADDRL010000016.1 GCF_021538895.1 Streptomyces olivochromogenes
GAGCAGTTCCGCGCGGCGGCGCAGTTCCTCCGCGGGCGCGGGGCGGTGTCGGGCGCGGGCGCGGTGGCAGGTCGGTGGGCGGCGGTGGCGGGTGCGGCCGTCGGAGGCGGGATCGCGGCCGGGGCCGCTGGTCGCGGGCGACATGCGTGAGCGTGATCGAAGTGCCATGGAACGAGGATCGGACAACTCGCCCCATCGCGATGATCTTGCTCAATTCCGGGGGACAGTCACCCAGTTGTGGACAACTCCGTCACCCACACGGGCCTCCTCGGCGGCCCGCGCTACCGGGGCGAAACAACCGCCCCCAACAACCCGGGCCCCGTGTGCGCCCCGATCACCGCCCCGACCTCGCTCACATGCAGCTCGGCGAGCCCCGGTACCCGGGCCCGCAACCGGTCGGCGAGGGCGGACGCCCGGTCGGGGGCGGCGAGATGGTGGACGGCGATGTCGACCTCGGCGGTGCCCGCCCGGTCGGCCGCGATCTCCTCGAGGCGGGCGATCGCCTTGGACGCCGTACGGACCTTCTCCAGGAGTTCGATGCGGCCGCCGTCCAGCTGCAGCAGCGGTTTCACGGCGAGCGCGGAGCCCAGCAGGGCCTGTGCGGCACCGATGCGGCCACCCCGGCGGAGGTAGTCGAGGGTGTCGACGTAGAAGTAGGCGGAGGTGCCCGCGGCCCGCTTCTCCGCCGCGGTCACGGCCTCGTCCACCGTGCCGCCCGACTCCGCAGCCTCGGCCGCGGCGAGTGCGCAGAAGCCGAGCGCCATGGCGACCATCCCGGTGTCCACCACCCGTACCGGCACCGGCGCCTCGCGCGACGCGACGACGGCGGCGTCGTAGGTGCCCGACAACTCGGCGGACAGGTGCAGTGAGACGATGCCGGTGGCCCCGGACTCGGCGACCCTGCGGTAGGTCTCCGCGAACTCCTGCGGGCTGGGCCGGGACGTCGTGACCGGGCGGCGCTTCTGCAGGGCCTGGGCGAGCGAACGGGTCGAGATCTCCGTGCCCTCTTCGAGCGCCTGGTCGCCGAGGACCACCGTCAGGGGCACCGCTGTGATGCCGTGGCGCTCCATCGTCCGCGGCGGCAGGTAGGCCGTTGAATCGGTGACGATCGCGACATGGCGGGACATGAGCTGGAGGTTACCTGCCGTAGCGCCCGGACGGCAGCCCGGCCCCTCTCACCAGGGCCGGGAGCGGCCGGATCAAGTCGTGCTCTCGGGGCGGGTCTTCTTCTGCCACGGGTAGGCGGGACGCGGGCCGGGCGGGGTGATGGCGGTCCGGGTCGGTTCGTCGGCGGTGCGCGAGCCCGGGGTCTCCGACCAGGTCTGCTGTCCGGCCGGCTCCTCGGTCTCGGCGGCCTCGGGCCACTGCGGGAACGCGTCCGGGGTGTCCGCGCGGGTCCAGTGCCGCAGCGCGCCGGTCTCCACGTCGATCTGTGCGCTCAGGGCGTCCAGGTCGTCCTCGGCGAAGCGGTGGGCCCGGTCGCGGGCGGCCCAGCGCAGGGAGTCCGCGGACTCGGTGATGCGCTCGGTGCGTCGACGCAGGTCCGGCAGGCGGGCGGCGAGGGTGGCGCGGTCCGGTTCGGACTCCAGGCGCTTGAGCTCGCCGTCCAGTTCGTGTCCGTGCGCGCTGAGGCGCTGGAAGAGGCCGAGGGACTCGCGCAGCGACTCGTCCTCGGTGACGCCGGCCCGCAGCGCTTCCTGGGTGGCGCGCATCGAGGTGCGCAGGGCGAGCCGGAGCTGGACGATCTCGGCCGCCGGTCCGGTCTGGGCGAAGGACTTGGCGCGCAGCGTGTGGTCCTCCACGGTGCGGCGGGCCTGCGTGATCGTGCGGTCCACGCCGCGCTTGGCGGCGCCGATCACCTTGACCGCGGCGACGGTGCCGAGGACCACGAACAGCAGGAAGAGCAGGGCGAACACGGTGATCACTGCTTCCACGACGCTCCTCCTCGGGACTGCCACGTCACGCCTCGCACGGCGTTTCGTGCTCCTCCACGGTAAACGCAACGGGCAGGCCCGGAGTTCCGGAAGAACCCCGAACCTGCCCGTAGGGGACTACCCCGAGGCAGTCGGCCGCGGGTGGCCCGGACACCTGCGCCGGGCCGCGTGACGCTTACGCCGGGACGATGTTCACCAGCTTCGGCGCCCGCACGATCACCTTGCGGATGCCCGCGCCGCCCAGCGCCCGTACGACGGCCTCGTCGGCCAGCGCCACCTTCTCCAGCTCCTCGTCGGAGATGGCCGGCGGGACCTCCAGGCGGGCCTTGACCTTGCCCTTGATCTGCACGACGCAGGTCACGGTCTCGTCGACGACGTAGGCCGGGTCGGCGACCGGGAAGTCCTGGTGGACGACCGTGTCGGTGTGGCCCAGCCTGCGCCACAGCTCCTCGGCGATGTGCGGGGCCAGCGGCGCGACCATCAGGACCAGCGGCTCGGCGACCGAGCGCGGCAGGGCTCCGCCCGCCTTGGTCAGGTGGTTGTTCAGCTCGGTGACCTTGGCGATGGCCGTGTTGAAGCGCAGGCCCTCCAGGTC
Organism: Streptomyces olivochromogenes; assembly: GCF_021538895.1. Lineage (GTDB taxonomy): Bacteria > Actinomycetota > Actinomycetes > Streptomycetales > Streptomycetaceae > Streptomyces > Streptomyces olivochromogenes_A. The sequence continues at coordinate 2,530 of NZ_JADDRL010000016.1, forward strand.
CTGGCGCACGCCGTCGATCGCCTTGTGCAGGGCGCGCAGCGCGTCCTCGTCGGGCTCGGCGTCAAAGACGGTGACCTCGCCGGTCGCCTCGTCGACGATGTTGCGCCACAGCCGCTGCAGCAGCCGGAACTGGCCGACCACCGCGCGGGTGTCCCAGGGGCGGGAGACGTCCAGCGGGCCCATCGCCATCTCGTACAGGCGCAGCGTGTCGGCGCCGTACTCGGCGGCGATCTCGTCCGGAGTCACCGCGTTCTTCAGGGACTTGCCCATCTTGCCCAGCAGACGGGAGACCTTCTCGCCCTCGTAGTAGTAGGCGCCGTCGCGCTCCTCCACCTCGGCGGCGGGCACCGCGATGCCACGGCTGTCGCGGTAGACGTAGGCCTGGATCATGCCCTGGTTGAACAGCTTGTGGAACGGCTCCGCGGAGGAGACGTGCCCCAGGTCGTACAGGACCTTGGACCAGAAGCGGGCGTACAGCAGGTGCAGCACGGCGTGCTCGGCGCCGCCGACGTACAGGTCGACACCGCCGTGCGGCTGACCCGCGCGCGGGCCCATCCAGTACCGCTCGATCTCGGGGTCGACCAGCTTCTCGCCGTTGTGCGGGTCCAGGTAGCGCAGCTCGTACCAGCAGGAACCGGCCCAGTTGGGCATGGTGTTGGTCTCGCGGCGGTACTTCTTCGGTCCGTCGCCCAGGTCCAGGGTGACGTTGACCCACTCCTCGTTGCGCGACAGCGGGGTCTCGGGCCGGGTGTCGGCGTCGTCCGCGTCGAAGGTGCGCGGCGAGTAGTCCTCGACCTCGGGCAGCTCCAGGGGCAGCATCGACTCGGGCAGCGAGTGGGCGATGCCGTCCTCGTCGTAGACGATCGGGAAGGGCTCGCCCCAGTAGCGCTGGCGGCTGAACAGCCAGTCGCGCAGGCGGAAGTTGACCGTGCCCTGGCCGATGCCCTTGCGTTCCAGCCACTCGGTGATGCGCGCCTTGGCGTCGGCGACGCCCAGGCCGTCCAGCTTGATGTCGTCGTTGGAGGAGTTGATGATCTTCGCGTCGTACGACGAGAAGGCGTCCTCCCACGTGGAGGTGTCGGTGCCGCGGCCGTCGGTCGGCTCGACGATGCAGTGGATCGGCAGCTCGAAGGCGCGCGCGAACTCGAAGTCGCGCTGGTCGCCCGCCGGGACGGCCATGATCGCGCCGGTGCCGTAGCCCATCAGCACGTAGTCGGCGATGAAGACGGGGACCCGCTCGCCGTTGACCGGGTTGGTGGCGTACGCGCCGGTGAAGACGCCGGTCTTGTCCTTGGCCTCGGCCTGCCGCTCCACGTCGGACTTGGCGCCGGCCTGCGCGCGGTACGCGGCGACGGCCTCGGCCGGGGTCGCGTGGCCGCCGGTCCACACCGCGTGGGTGCCCTCGGGCCAGGCCTGCGGGGTGAACTTCTCGACCAGCGGGTGCTCGGGGGCCAGCACCATGTAGGTCGCGCCGAACAGGGTGTCCGGGCGGGTGGTGAAGACCGTGATGTGCTCGCCGTCGATCGGGAAGTCGACGCGGGCACCCTCGGAGCGGCCGATCCAGTTGCGCTGCTGCAGCTTGATGGCCTCGGGCCAGTCCAGCTCCGCCAGGTCCTCCAGCAGCCGGTCGGCGTAGGCCGTGATGCGCATGTTCCACTGGCGCAGCTTGGCCTTGAAGACGGGGAAGTTGCCGCGCTCGGAGCGGCCGTCGGCGGTGACCTCCTCGTTGGCCAGCACGGTGCCCAGGCCGGGGCACCAGTTGACGGGCGCGTCGGAGGCGTACGCCAGGCGGAACTCGCTCAGCACGTCGGCGCGCTCGGCGGCGCTCAGTTCGTTCCACGCGCGCGCGTGGCCCGGGACGCCACGCTCACCGGACTCGAACTGGGCGATCAGCTCGGCGATCGGCCGGGCCTTGTTCGCCTCGTCGTCGTACCAGGAGTTGAAGATCTGCAGGAAGATCCACTGGGTCCACTTGTAGTAGTCCGGGTCGATCGTGGCGAACGACCGGCGCTTGTCGTGGCCCAGGCCCAGCCGGCGCAGCTGGGACTTCATGTTGTTGATGGCCGCCTCGGTGGTGACGCGGGGGTGCTCGCCGGTCTGCACGGCGTGCTGCTCGGCCGGCAGGCCGAAGGCGTCGAAGCCCAGGGTGTGCAGGACGTTGTGGCCGGTCATCCGCTGGAAGCGGGCGAAGACGTCGGTGGCGATGTAGCCCAGGGGGTGACCGACGTGCAGACCCGCACCGGAGGGGTACGGGAACATGTCCATGATGAACTTCTTGGGCCTGGCGACCACCTCGGGGTCGCCGGCCAGGTCACCGCTGGGGTTCGGCGCCGCGTACGTGCCCTCGGCGTCCCAGAAGTCCTGCCAGCGTGCCTCGATCTCGGCCGCCATGGCGGCCGTGTAGCGGTGCGGCGCCGCCACCTCGGCGGTGGCGGCGGGGTTCGTCTCGCTCATGATCCTCAAAGCTCCATCGATCGTCTCTGCCGGCGGCTGCGATTCCCTGGAAACGAAAAATCCCCTCGCACAGGAGGGGACGCCGCGCCGATGCCGACCATCCGATTCACCCGGTGGTCGGGATTGATCAGCGCGGCTCGCTAAGCAGAAGGCGTACGGCACACATGGCGTCAGGGTACCGCAGCCCTTGAGCAAGCCGCGACGCGCTTCCGTATGTCTGGTTGACACAACCAGTACTGAACGAAAGTCAAAGGTTACTTCGCGTAACACCCAGTAAGGGACGCCACGGCGGCCACATTGTCCGTTGATAACAACGCAATAACTCAAAGCTCGTACTGATCGGTATGGCGCCACTTAGAGTTCGGCACCGGGACCGCCTTCCCGAACTGCTCGGAGTTGCCCCCATGAACCCTCGTAGTAACAGCTCGCTCCCCAAGCCCGGCCGCTCGGCCTATGGGGTGGCCTCGGCTGTCGTCCTGCTGCTCATACCCGTGGTGGTGCTGAACGGCGGCGGCTGGCTCCAGGACTTCCTGAACTTCGGTGCGGGAGTCCTGTGCCTGGTCAGCCTCACCTGCTCGGTGATCTGGGGCCTCGTCGCCCAGGACCGGCTCATCCTCAACACCCGCCAGCGGATCGTCGCCCAGGGCATCCACCGGGTGACCGCCGTCGCCTCGATCGCCTTCCTCCTGGTGCACATCACGATCAAGCTGGCACTCGACCACACGGTCCTGATCGCCGCGCTGATCCCCTTCAGCCTCGGCGTCAAGGGCAGCGCGGGGCTGATCGGCCTCGGCTCCCTGGCCGGCCTGCTCATGATCTTCGTGGGCGTCACGGGCGCGCTGCGCAACCAGTTCGCCTCCCCGGCGCCGGTGGCGGCGCGCTGGCGCGCGATGCACATGCTGGCCTACCCGGCCCTGTGCGCGGCCCTGATCCACGGCCTGTTCGCGGGCCGCCCCGCGAAGGCGTTCTTCATGGTGTCGTACGAGCTGTGCCTGGTCGGAGTCATGGCGGCGCTCGCGCTGCGGGCCGCGCCGCGCCCGTTCAAGCGCAAGGTCGCCGACCGGATCGTCGCGCTCATCGGCTCCGAGGAGCGGGTGGGCCGCGAGGACCTGGACGCCAGCCGGGCCAGGGTCGCGGAGGCCGGGTCCGCCTCGGCAGCTTCATCTGCGTTGCCGGGCTACGAGAACCAGCGCTCCGCGAGGTCCTCGTACACGGACACGGCGGCCTCCCCCGCGGCGGCCGGCTACGGAGCCGCCGCGGCCGCCGAGCCGGCGTCCGGCTTCGCGGCCGCCTACCGGGCGGTCCAGTCGCCGTCGCGGCCCCGCCAGCCCTACGCGGCCGACCAGACGGCGCGCATGGACCTGCCGATGGACATGCGGCCCACCGAGGCGATGCCGCGCATGGACGGCCCCTCCAGCACCTCCGGCAGCTGGCCGATCCCGTCCCCGCCGCCGGTCGGCGAGGCGCCCCCGTCGGCCTACGACCCCCTCCAGGACACCGGATACAACATCCCCGTCTACGGCAATCCGGGCAGTGGCGGGTACGGCGGAAGTGACATGTACGACACCGGTGAGACGAACAACCTCTACGGCACGTACAACACGAACGACACGTACAACAGCGGTCCCGCCAATGAACCATCCCCCGGTGCGCCCTACGACGCGCCGGGTTCGGGCGAACCTTGGAACACGCCTTCCGGAGGCTATAGGTGAACGAGGCCCTGCCCGACGTACCAGAAGTCCGCGTGGTCGGCCTTCCGCAGCTCACGTCGGGCTTCGACCTTGTCGAACGGCTCGATCTGCCCATGCACCTGAAGGTGCACGGGCCGCTCGAACCGATGGGTGGCGAGCAGCTCGCGCAGCTCGCCGAACGCATCAACCTGAAGGGCCGCGGCGGCGCGGGCTTCCCCTTCCACAAGAAGCTGCGCTCGGTCGCCGAAGCGGCGATCAAGCGCGGCGTCCGGCCGGTCGTCGTCGTCAACGGAAGCGAGGACGAGCCGGCCTGCCGCAAGGACACGGTGCTCATCAACCGTGCCCCGCATCTCATCCTGGACGGCGCGCTGCTGTGCGCGGAGGCCCTGGGTGCGCGCACGCTCGTGGTGGGCGTCACCCGTGAGTCGACCCAGCGCTCCATGGAGGCCGCGCTCTCCGAGCGCGGCCTGAGCAACAGCCGCCGGTCGGCGCTGCGCGCGAGCGTGCAGCGCAACCCGGTGCGGATGGTCACCGGCGCCGCCGCGTCGCTGGTCCGTTCCATCGACGGCGGCCCGGCGATCCCGCCCGGCCGCAAGATCAGCGCCTCGCAGAGCGGTGTGGGCGGGGCCCCCACGCTGCTGTCGAACGCCGAGACCTTCGCCCAGCTGGCGATCGCCGCCCGCATCGGCCCCGAGCGCTACGGCAACACCGGTCTGTACGACGAGCCGGGCACCGTCATGCTGACGGTCTCCGGCGCGGTCGCCCGCCCGATGGTGATCGAGGTCCCCACGGGCGTGCCGCTGCGCTACGTCCTGCAGCTGGCCGGCGCCCCGCCGGTCCCCCAGGGCGTCCTGACCGGCGGCTACCACGGCAAGTGGATCGACGCCGCGACCGTCAACGAGGCGATCGTCTCCCGCAACTCGCTGGACGCGGTGGGCGGCGCGCTCGGCGCCGGCGCCATTCTGCCGATCACTCAGGAGACCTGTCCGCTGGGCGAGTCGCTGCGGGTGGCCCAGTGGCTGGCCGAGGAGAGCGCGGGCCAGTGCGGCCCGTGCTACCTCGGGCTGCCCGCCGCCGCGCGCGGCATGGAGGACATCCTCAACGGCGGCGGACCGGCCGCCCTTGAGGCGCTCAAGCAGGTCGCGAAGAACGTGAAGCGGCGCGGCGCGTGCTCGCACCCGGACGGCTCGGCGATGTTCCTGGAGTCGACCATCAAGGCGTTCACCGACGACCTCGCCGCGCATGTCCTCGGAAACGGCTGCGGACGGCCCGTGGAGGGCGTTCTGCCGCTCTTCGAGGGCGGCAAGGGCCCGGCGGGCATCCCGGGCGGCGCGGAGCAGGAAGAGAGCGGCGGCAGCCGCCAGAAGATCTACGTCGACTGGACCCTGTGCCGGGGCCACGGCCTGTGCGCGGACATCCTCCCGGAGGTCTTCCAGCTCGGCGCCGACGGCTTCCCGACCGTCGCCCAGGCGAGGGTGCCGCAGTACGCGGAGGCGAAGGCGCTGCGCGCGGTGCGCCGCTGCCCGGCGCTGGCGCTGCGCATCGAGGAGGACACCCGCGCGCAGGCGCCGTCGCGCAACCTGCCGGTCCTCTCCCAGGGACGCGGCCGCCGCGCGCTCGGCCGCTGAGCACACACGTACGGCGGGTCACCCGGTTCGGGTGGCCCGCCGTCGTCGTACCGGGCGGCCGCCCCGTACACCGAAGCGGTCATCACACGCCGAAGGCGGACCATCCTTTCGGATGGTCCGCCTTCGATTTCTGTGGAGCTAAGGAGAATTGAACTCCTGACCTCCTGCATGCCATGCAGGCGCTCTACCAACTGAGCTATAGCCCCTTGTTTTGTTCCGCCCGGCTTGCTCGGCGGCGACGCCAACATTACACGGTCGAAGGGGTGCTGCACCAAACCGTTTCCGTTCTGTACGGATTCGGGCGCTAGTGTCGGCCTTCGTGACCGCGATCCCGTTCTCCGGAGCCCATCGTCGTGCCCCGGTCGCCCTGGGGGCGTGCCTCATCTCGTTCACGGCGTTCTGGATCGCGCAGCGGGCCGCGCACGTGTCGATGATCGACCTGATGGTGTACCGGGCCGAGGGGGCGACCGTCCGCGCGGGAGGCGACCTGTACGCGCTGCGGACGACCACGGCCCATCTGTCCACCACCTACCCGCCGTTCGCGGCCCTGCTGTTCACGCCGCTGACGCTGCTGGACACCACGCACCTGCGCACGCTGGCGGCGGCCGGCAACCTCGCCCTGCTGGTGGCCTTCGTGCGGCTGTCGCTGAAACTCGTGGGGCACGCGCGCGTGGAGAGCGTCTGGTGGGTCGCGGCGGCCGTCGTGTGGTGCGAACCGGTGTGGACGACGCTGCGCTACGGACAGGTCAATCTGCTGCTCGCCGTCCTGGTGCTGTGGGATCTGTCACGCCGTCCGCCGCACGGCCGGGCCGGCTGGGCCGGAGTCGGCGTCGGGCTCGCCGCGGCGGTCAAGCTGACGCCCGCGCTGTTCGCGGTGTTCCTGTTCGCCACGGGCGCGGTGGCGTGGCTCAGGGGGCGCGACGGAGGGCCGTGGCTGCGCCACGCGCGCGGGGCGGCCGTCGCCTTCGCCGGGGCGACGCTGTTCGCGGCCGTCGTCCTGCCGTACGACTCGTGGCGGTTCTGGACCGCGATGGTGTTCCGCGCGGACCGGGTCGGGCACACCGAGGAGACCGCGAATCAGGCCCTGCGCGGCGTTCTGGCGCGCTTACTCCACACACCCGAGCCGGGAGCCGTCTGGACCGCCGTGGCGGCCGTGGTGGCCGTCTCGGGGCTGTCGGTGGCGGTCGCGGCGGAACTGCGGGGCCGGCGGGCCCTGGCGGTGCTCGGCTGCGCGGTGACCGCGCTGCTGATCAGTCCGGTGTCCTGGTCGCACCACTGGCTGTGGTGCGTGCCCCTGGTCCTGCTCCTGTGGACGCGCGGCCGCCGGGCGGCGGCCCTGGGCACGCTGCTGGTGTTCTGCTCGTACGCCCTGTGGTGGGTGCCGCATCGGCCGGGCCGATGCGAACTGCACCAGAACGGCGTCGAGTTCACGCTGTCGGCCCTCTACGCGCTGACCGGCTGCCTCTTCCTGGCGTGCGCCGGGGCATCGTTGCCGGGGCCCGGCCGGCTTCGGACGATGAGGCGTCGGACCGTGACGCGCCAGGCCGCGACGCCTCAGGCCGTGACGAAGGAATAGAACCGCTTGAGGGTGCAGTGCTCCTCAAGGAGCCTGCCGTAGATCGGCTCACCCTCCAGTTCGCGGTACGTCTCGATCGGGTCGCCTTTTATGATCAGCGCCCGTGCGCATTCCTCGCACCAGTACTGGTAGTCGGGATTGATCGGTTCCATGTCACGGACGATCGGCGTTCCACTGCCGCACCAGTCGCACTTTCGCCTGTGTGCACCCATCGATCAGCTCCAGCTGTGGCCGCAGGCCGTGCACACGTAGGAGATTCCGCCGTTGTCGCCGAGAACCTGGGCGACATGGGCCGAACCGCAGGAAGGGCAGCTGAGGCGGGTGGCCGTGTCCCGTATCAACGCCGCATCGAGGAGGTGAACGCCCTCCTCCAGGATGCTCGCAGGCATCGCTAATCCCTCCTGTCGGGCCGCGCCCCCTTCCGGCCGTTTGATTCTGCCACGGCCGGACCAATACGGTCAGCGACGCCTCAGTACCAGTCCGGACACGGCAGCCACCGTGGCCGTCCCGACCGGCGCCGACCTGCGCGCCGAGAGCGCCTCCGAAGAGGTATACGCCAGGGAGGCCCGACTGACTCAAGCCCGATCGGCACCAGTGTGCCGAAGAGCACGCTCCCCGCGTGGGGAGATCCTCGGACGTTCCGTCACAAGACCGACGGAATACAGAAGATCCCGCCCCCTTGCCGGGGACGGGATCTTCGTCACGATCTTTGACAACTCCTGAGAGTGTCGATCCGTGGAGCTAAGGAGAATTGAACTCCTGACCTCCTGCATGCCATGCAGGCGCTCTACCAACTGAGCTATAGCCCCTTGCGTTCTTCCCGCTCGGCGGGGCGAACAAGAAGAACTTTAGCCTGCGACCTGCCGGAAAGTGAAATCCGGGGTGCGGGGGCCCGCCGACGCTCAGTCGTCGTCGCCGAGGACGGGCTCCGGGAGGGTGCCCGCGTTGTGCTCCAGCAGCCGCCAGCCGCGCGCGCCTTCGCCCAGGACGGACCAGCAGCAGTTGGAGAGCCCGCCGAGGCTCTCCCAATGGCCGGCCTCCAGACCGAGCAGGCGCCCGATGGTGGTGCGGATGGTGCCGCCGTGGCTGACCACCACGAGGGTGCCGTCCTCGGGCAGCTTCTCGGCGTGCCGCAGCACGACGGGAGCGGCCCGGTCGGCCACCTCGGTCTCCAGTTCGCCACCGCCGCGGCGGACCGGCTCGCCGCGCTTCCACGCGGCGTACTCGGTGCCGTACCGGCCGATGATCTCCTCGTGCGTCAGGCCCTGCCAGACGCCCGCGTAGGTCTCGCGCAGGCCCTCGTCGCGGGTGATGTGCAGGCCGGTGAGGGTGGCGAGCTCGGCGGCCGTGTGCGCGGCCCGCCGCAGGTCCGAGGAGACGATCGCGTCGGGCTTCAGGGAGGCGAGCAGCCGGGCGGCCCGGCGGGCCTGGCCGACGCCGGTCTCGGTGAGCTCGACGTCGGTGGAGCCCTGGAAGCGGCGCTCCACGTTCCAGGAGGTCTGGCCGTGCCGCCACAGGATGATGCGGCGGCCCCGTCCCTTCCGGTCGGTCACCTCACCGGTGGGGCTCATCGCCATTCACCGTCCAGCTCGGCGGCGTCCTCCGCGGCCTGCAGCCGGGAGTGCTCCTCGGCCTTGCCGCGCGTGGCCTTGGCGTCGGCGGGCAGCTCGATCTCGGGGCAGTCCTTCCACAGCCGCTCCAGGGCGTAGAAGACGCGCTCCTCGCTGTGCTGGACGTGGACGACGATGTCGACGTAGTCGAGCAGGATCCAGCGGGACTCACGGTCGCCCTCGCGGCGCACCGGCTTGACGCCGAGCTCCTTGAGGAGCCGCTCCTCGATCTCGTCGACGATCGACTTGACCTGGCGGTCGTTGGGTGCGGAGGCCAGCAGGAAGGCATCCGTGATCGACAGGACGTCGCTGACGTCGTAGGCGATGACGTCGTGGGCGAGCTTGTCGGCGGCCGCCTGGGCGGCGGTGTTGATGAGCTCGATGGAACGGTCGGTGGCGGTCACTACATGGCTTTCCGTCGGCGGTCACTTGACCTCAAGGGTCTCACGGACCGCCGAGGGCACCTCATATGATTAACCGGGCACCCCGCGTGCCACGAGGGTCACGCGGGGTGCGCCTGCCGTCGTCAGGACGAGGACGGGTCGTAGTTCTGGCCGAGGATCACCGAGACGTCGGCGTTGGAGCCGACCGAGCCCTTCGTCACGGCGCCGGCGGGCAGCCCCAGGGTCTTGGCGACCTCGGTGGCGTTCTCCTTGTCGGCGGCGTCCCGGTAGATCACCTTGGACTGCGCCTGGGCGCTGGACGCCGTGCCGGCCTCCAGGAAGGTGAAGCCGCCGTTGAGGAGCACCACGCGGGCCTTGTCGGTGCGGTCCTTGATGCCGGTGGCGTTCTGGACGGAGACCCTGACGGCCGAGCCCGCCTCGGGGCTCTTGGCGGTGCCGCCGAGGATGTCCTTGACGACGCTGGCGCTGGTCTGGGCGCTCAGGGTGCCGTCGTTCTGGACGGGCAGCAGGGCCGTCTTGTAGTCGCCGCCCTTGGCGAGGTCGGCGAGCTTGGCGAGGAAGACACCGAGGTTCTTGTCGGACAGGGGCGGCTCGATGATCTGCCCCAGCGTCTGCACGGTGACGGTGGCGCCCTGCGCGTCGGACGACAGCTTGCGCAGCACCCCCTGCATGACCTGGCCGAACCGCTCAAGCTGGGCGTTGTCGGCCTCGCCGGAGGCCCGGTAGGTGGCGTAGGCGACGGCCATCTTGCCGCTCAGGGTCTGGTCCTTGCCCTTGTGGACGAGGGGCCCGGTGCCCTTCTTCTTCGCGCTCGGGTCGGGGACGTCGGCGTTGGTGTCGATGTCGATGTTGCCGACGAGCTCGACGAGGTTCTGCAGGTAGGGGGTGTCCAGCCGCCAGGTGCCCTCGATGTTGGTGCCGAGGACGGTGTCGAGCTGGTCGCGGGTCCCGGAGGAGCCGTCGTCGTCGACCGACTTGGCCAGGGTCGTGGTGGAGCCGTCGTCGCCGGACAGGGCGAGGGAGTTCGGCAGCAGGACGGTGCTGCCCTGCTTGGTCGTGGTGTTGTCCACGAGCAGCGCCGTGGAGGTGCCGCCCTTGCCGGTGTTGTGCAGGTGGACGACGATCACGTCGCGGTTCTGGGCACCCACGGCCGTCGCCGCGCCCTGCTTGGAGCCGGGCGAGGACAGGCCGGGGATCTTTCCGGCGTACCAGAGGTAGCCGACGCCGCCGGCCGCGACCAGGGCGAGGACCACGACCAGCGTGACGAGCCGGCTGCGGGCGCGGCGGCGGGCCTCCTCGCGGCGCTCGGTGCGGTTCTCGGTGAACTTCAGCCAGTCGATGACGTCTTCGGAGCTGTCCTCCGGCTCCTCGACGAAGGCGAACTGCCCGGTGTGGTAGTCCCGTTCGCGGGCGCCCAGATCCTCCGGGTCCTCGGCGGGAGCGACCTGCTGCGGGATGTGCGCGGTCTGCTCGGTCACCCGGGGCTGCTGCCCACTGACCGCCGCCTGCCCGTAGGGGTCGTAGGCCGGTGCGGGGCCGCGCCCGCCGTACGGGTCGTAGGGGTCGTGGGTGGGCACCGTCGGCTGCTGTCCGGTGTCGTAGCCGTCGTACGGCTGCACGGGCTGCTGCCGGCCCGTCGCGTACGGGTCGTAGCCGTAGCCCTGCCCGCCGGCGTACGGGTCGTACGTCTGCCGTGGACCCTGCTGCGCCGGGACCTGGCGGTACACGGGCTGTCCGTACTCGTCGTAGCCGACGAGCTCGTACTGGTCGCCTGTGTACCCCGACCCCGGGTCGTATCGGTCGTTCACCGGTGCCCCTCTCGGCTCACTCGCCGCGGTACAGCTCGCGCTTGTCGATGTAGCGCACGACTCCGTCCGGCACCATGTACCAGATGGGATCGCCCTTGGCGACTCTCGCACGGCAGTCTGTGGAGGAGATGGCGAGCGCGGGAACCTCCACGAGCGAGACGCCACCCTCCGGGAGTCCGGCGTCGGTCAGATGGTGACCGGGCCGGGTGACGCCGATGAAGTGCGCCAGGGAGAACAGTTCCTCCGTGTCGCGCCAGGTCAGCAGCTGGGCGAGGGCGTCGGCGCCGGTGATGAAGAAGAGATCGGTGTCGGGATTGAGCGCGCGCAGGTCACGCAGGGTGTCCACGGTGTAGGTGGGCCCGCCGCGGTCGATGTCGATGCGGCTCACGGAGAACTGCGGGTTCTCGGCGGTCGCGATGACCGTCATCAGGTAGCGGTCCTCGGCCGGGGAGACGCTGCGGTGGGACTTCTGCCACGGCTGGCCGGTGGGGACGAAGACCACCTCGTCCAGCTGGAACTGCGCCGCGACCTCGCTGGCCGCCACCAGGTGGCCGTGGTGGATCGGGTCGAACGTTCCGCCCATCACGCCGAGGCGGCGCTTGCCCGTGTGCGCGGGGCCGCTGCCGGGCCTGTTCTCCGGGGCCTTCACCATGTTGCCGGGGCCTTCACCATGTCGTTCGCCGTGTCATTCGCCGGACCGGTAGGCATGTCCTGCTCTCCCATGCGTGCAGACCCTACCGGCCCGGCCTGTGGTCCCCGGCCGTGAGACCCCTCGGGAACGGGCCGCCCGGCTCAGCGGTCGCGGTTGAAGCGGGTGGTGATCCACAGCAGGAGCAGCAGGATGATGAATGCGCCGCCGCCGGTGACGAGCGGGTTCAGGCTCTCGTGGTTGCCGCCGTGCTCCTCGCCCTCGGCAGCAAGGGTGACCAACTGGGCAGCGGTGCTGTGGAAGCTCATCTTCGGCAGGACCTATCCGGTGTGGGCGGGATAAAGATGTCGGCTCATCGTAAGCGGGTGCCCCGGCGCCGATCACGCCGACTCCGCCGTTGGGGACGAGCGGGGGAACCTTCCTGGTGGCTCAGTCGTCCTTACGCTTGTACCCGCGGAGCAGGAACCACGCGGTCAGCACGCAGCCCAGGAACATCACGATCAGTACGACACGGAGCAGATTCCCCGTCCCGTGCTGCTGGACGGCGCTCGCGGCCTCGGGCAGCCAGGCGGCTGCGGGGTGGTGCTCCATGGCGTGGACTCCTTCGGCTGTACTGCCCGTCCACGGTATCTCCGCCTAGGCTGGGCGCTGCTTCGGGGGCACTTGGACACACTGACGCACACGTGGGGGAAGACATGTCCGACGACGGCCACGAGCACGAGGGGCACGAGCACGTCCCGAGCAGGCAGCGCAGGCGCTTTTCGGGGATCTCCTCGCGTGCGTACGAGCACCCGGCGGACCGCTCGGCGCTGGTGGCACTGCGCAAGCTGAGCGGCTTCGACACGGTGTTCAAGGCGCTCAGCGGCCTGCTGCCGGAGCGCAGCCTGCGGCTGCTGTTCCTGTCCGACTCGGTCCGGGTCTCGGACCAGCAGTTCTCGCACCTGAACGACATGCTGCGGGACGCCTGTTACATCCTGGACCTGGAGAAGGTCCCGCCGATGTACGTCACGCAGGACCCGCAGCCGAACGCGATGTGCATCGGCCTGGACGAGCCGATCATCGTGGTCACCACAGGGCTCGTCGAGCTGCTCGACGAGGAGGAGATGCGGGCGGTCGTGGGCCACGAGGTGGGCCACGCGCTGTCCGGGCACGCGGTGTACCGCACGATCCTGCTGTTCCTGACGAACCTGGCGCTGAAGGTGGCCTGGATCCCGCTGGGCAACCTCGCGATCCTGGCGATCGTCACGGCGCTGCGGGAGTGGTTCCGCAAGTCGGAGCTGTCCGCCGACCGGGCGGGGCTGCTCGTGGGTCAGGACCTGCGGGCCTCGATGCGCGGCCTGATGAAGATCGCGGGCGGCAACCACCTGCACGAGATGAACGTGGACGCGTTCCTGCAGCAGGCCGAGGAGTACGAGGCCGGGGGCGACCTGCGCGACTCCGTGCTGAAGATCCTGAACGTGCTGCCGCGTTCCCACCCCTTCACCACGGTCCGCGCGGCCGAGCTGAAGAAGTGGGCCGAGTCGCGCGACTACCAGCGGATCATGGACGGGCACTACCCGCGGCGCAGCGAGGACAAGGACACCTCGGTCAGCGACTCGTTCCGCGAGTCGGCTCAGCACTACGCCGACCACGTCAAGACGTCCAAGGACCCGCTGATGAAGCTGGTCACCGACATAGCGGGCGGGGCCGGGAACCTGGGCGGCCGGGTCCGCCGGGGCTTCGACGGCTTCGCCAGCGCGCCCCCGCCGAAGGACCAGGAGCCGACGGACACCCCGCCGCGCGACGAGGACTGACCTCCGCCCGGCGAGGGCCGATCGGGAGCGTCACGCCGTCGGCCGGGCCGGGCCGGAGGGTCATGCCTTGGGCTCGGCCCCGGTGGCCAGCGTCCCGCACAGGGCCGTGGCGCTCCCCGTCGCGTAGGGGTTCGTGCCGGCCGGGCCGCCCGTCCTGGCGGTCTGGCCGGCCAGCAGCGGGTGCAGGTGGTTGGTGGAGTCCTCGGCGCAGGACAGGGGGCCCGCCTGGACGTAGGCGACGATCAGCTGCGCCTGGTGGGTGCGCAGGTCCTCGCGGTCGAAGCGGAACGTCAGCTCGCGGCGGACGGTGAACAGGGAGACCGGGGCGCCGGCGGCGGCACGGGCCGGGTGGAGCGCGTAGACGAGCGTGTGGTCCGCGGTCACCTCAAGGGTGGCGGAGTCGGTCTCGGCGGCCTGCAGCGAGCCCTGGACCCGGATCTTGCGGTCCGCCAGCCGTGCCTGCGCGGGGTCGAAGCGCACCAGCCATCCGGTCGGCGCGTGCCGCCCGTCCGCGGTGGGGTGCGCGAAGCTCTGGTCGAACTGGTCGAGTTGGTCGGGGTCGACGAGGACGCGCGCGGGGTGGACGTCGCTGCCGCCGATCACCTCGGGGTAGAGCGCGGAGCGGACGATGTAGTCCTTCGCGGTGGACAGGGCGGACACGACGTCGCTGTCCGAGAAGTGCGCGGTGCGCCGGGAGGCGGGCAGCGGGATGCCTTCGGCCCCGACGCTGAACTGGGCGGCGGGGCTGTGCGCGTACAGGTACTCGGCGTCGGGCGCCCCGGGCACCTTGCCCTGCGGGGAGAGCGGGATGACGGTCATCCGCAGGGGTTCGACGGGCTGCCGTGCCTCCGGTGAGTCGTACGGGTGGCGTACGCCCATGTAGACCGCCGTGCTGAAGGCGAGGGCGATCAGCAGGAGGAGGATCAGCGCCTGCCGGGTCAGCCCGCGGTGCAGGGTCGGGCGGCGGCGTACGGCGGGCGCGTGGTCGGCCATGCGCTCCTGCGCGGAGAACTCCTGGAGGCGGGCAGCACGGACGAACGATTCGTCGAAGACGACGGATCGGTATTCGTCCTCACCACCAGCGGGAGCGCCTTCGGGTGTCCCCTCAGGTGGTTCTCCTGGCCCGCCCATACTTTCAGAGTAGGTCTCAGGGGGCTCAGGTAAACGCCCTGCTACACGACAAGTTCTGACAGGTTCTCACCAGGAAATGCACAGGGCGCTCAGGGGGAGCGCGGGAACGCCGAGACCGCCGGCGGGGTGGATTCGGCGGACGCCGAGGGAGCCGACTCGCGGCCCTGTTCCAGGCCGGTCGAGGCGGGCGTGGGCACCTGCTCGCGGCTGCCCGAGGAGGCCCCGCGGTAGACGGCGGCGAAGGCCAGCGCGACCATGCCGACGCCCATCACGAGGGCGAGCACCCAGGCGACCGGGCGGTGCCAGCGGACCTGTTTGCCGTACGTTCCCGAGGTGCCGTGGGGGTCGTCGAAGAGGTCCGGATCGTCCAGTTCGTCGAAGTCCCGGTCATGGCCGAAATCGGGGCCGTCGGGGCCGTACCCGTCGTCGTAGCGCTCGCCGCTGCCGCGTGCCCGGCGGCGCGCCTCGGCCTCCGAGGCCTCGGCTCTCGCCTGGGCGGCGGCCAGGAGGCGCTCGACGGCGGTGGGCTCGTGCACCACGGCCGCCCGTACGAAGGCCTCGTCGAAGACCACGGAGGCGAACTCGTCGTCCGACACCCCGTGGTCGTGGTCGTCGTCGGGCTCCCAGCCGTCCGGGAACGGCGTGCCCCCCACGTCCTCCGGCACGGATTCAGAGTAGACCTGGGGGGTCAATTTGGGCAGACGGTATGGAAATTCATCCGCCTGCTGAGACGGGTTTCGGTCCGTCCCGTGCGGTCGTTCCAGGTCGGGGTCTAGCGCCGTACGTGCCCGTCGCCGGTGACGATGTACTTCGTGCTGGTCAGCTCCGGCAGGCCCATCGGGCCGCGGGCGTGCAGCTTCTGCGTGGAGATGCCGATCTCCGCGCCGAAGCCGAACTGGCCGCCGTCGGTGAAGCGGGTGGAGGTGTTCACGGCGACGGTGGTGGAGTCGACCAGTTGGGTGAAGCGGCGGGCGGCCTGCTGGGAAGTGGTGACGATCGCCTCGGTGTGGCCGGAGGTCCACAGCCGGATGTGCTCGACGGCCTTGTCCAGCGAGTCCACCACCGCGGCGGCGATGTCGTAGGACAGGTACTCGGTCTCCCAGTCCTCCGGCGTCGCCTCGACCACGGTCGCCCGGGAGTCCTTGGCGTACGCCATGACCCGTTCGTCGGCGTGCACGGTCACCCCGGCCTCGGCCAGGGCGTCCAGGGCGCGCGGCAGGAACTCGGCGGCGATGTCCTGGTGGACCAGCAGGGTCTCGGCGGCGTTGCAGACGCTGACCCGCTGGGCCTTGGAGTTGATCAGGATCTCGACGGCCATGTCGAGGTCGGCCCGGGCGTCGACGTAGACGTGGCAGTTGCCGGTGCCGGTCTCGATCACCGGGACGATGGACTCGGAGACGACCGTCTGGATCAGCGAGGCGCCGCCGCGCGGGATGAGCACGTCGACCAGGCCGCGGGCGCGCATCAGCTCGCGGACGCTCTCGCGGCTCTCCCCCGGCACCAGCTGCACGGCGTCGGCGGGCAGCCCCGCCCCGCCCACGGCGTCCCGGATCACCCGGACGAGGGCGGTGTTCGACTCGTACGCGGAGGCCGAGCCGCGCAGCAGGACCGCGTTGCCGGACTTCAGGCACAGGGCGGCGGCGTCGACGGTCACGTTCGGGCGGGCCTCGTAGATGATGCCGACGACACCCAGCGGGACGCGGACCTGGCGCAGGTCGATGCCGTTGGGGAGGGTGGAGCCGCGGACGACCTCGCCGACCGGGTCGGGCAGCCCCGCGACGTCGCGGACGTCGGAGGCGATGGCGCGCACCCGCTCGGGCGTGAGCGTGAGCCGGTCGACGATCGCCTCGCTGGTGCCGGCCTCCCGGGCCTTGGCGATGTCCTTGGCGTTGGCCTCGACGATCTCGCTCGTACGGACCTCCAGGGCGTCCGCGATGGCCAGCAGGGCGTCGTCCTTGACGGCACGCGGCAGCGGCGCGAGGTCGGCGGCGGCGGCCTTGGCACGGTAGGCGGCCTGGGTGACCGGGGACATGGCGTCGTACGGCGAGAGCGTGGTCATGAGGGAAGGGTAGTGCGCCGACCGGGGCCGTTCGCCGGTCATCCCACACCCCGAGACGGGACCAACGGGGACGAAAGGGCCCTCCGGTGCGGGCGGGGCCGTACGGAGTCGGACGTGCGCAGTCAGAAGGGGTGCACGCCCACCGGGGTCGCGGGCGGCGGGCCGTAGCCCTCGGCGACGCGCTGGTGGTAGGTCTCGCGGTCGATGACCTCCAGGCCGACGATCTCCCAGGCGGGGAGCCCCGCGGTCTGGCGGTGCTCGCCCCACAGGCGCAGGGCCACGGCGGCGGCGTCGTGCAGGTCGCGGGCCTCTTCCCAGTAGCGGATCTCCGCGTGGTCGTTGGCGTAGCGGCTGGTCAGCAGGAAGGGGTGGTCGTGCGCGAGCTGCTCCAGGGCGCGCCGCAGGTCCGTGAGCGGGACCGCCTGCCCGGAGACGCTGAGGGTGACGTGCCACAGGCGGGGCAGGTCCTTCGGCTCCTCGAAGGTGTCCCCGGCCGCGACGCTCGTCAGAGCACCGCGGGACGCCGCCGCCCCAGGGCGCACTCGTCTCACAACGGCCTCCTTCACGCAGCGCTCGGGAACGTGTTCCTGAAGGAAAGTTGAGCAGGCCGCACCGCTCCGCGGGGCGGTTTTACGGAACGTCCCCCACCGGGGGCCGTGGCCACCTCCCGTTTACGGATGCAAGACCACCAGGTCGTCCCTGTGTACGACCTCGCGCTCGTACGCCGCGCCCAGCTCCCGCGCGAGCTCCCGCGTGGAGCGCCCGAGCAGCTGGGGGATCTCCTTGGCGTCGAAGTTGACGAGTCCGCGGGCCACGGCCCGGCCCTCCCCGTCGCGCAGTTCGACCGGGTCCCCGGCGCTGAACTCGCCCTCGACGGCGGCGATCCCGGCCGGCAGCAGCGACTTGCGGCCCTTGACCACCGCGCGCACCGCGCCGTCGTCCAGGGTCAGCGACCCCAGCGGGGTGGAGGCGTGCTGGAGCCACAGCAGCCGGCCGCCGGAGCGCTTGCCGGTGGCGTGGAAGTAGGTGCCGGTATCGCCGCCGGAGAGGGCGTCGGCCGCGTGGACCGCGCTGGTGAGCACCACGGGGATGCCCGCGGCGGCGGCGATCCGGGCGGCCTCGACCTTGGTGACCATGCCTCCGGTGCCCACCCCGGCCTTGCCCGCGCTGCCGATCTCGACGTGCGCGAGGTCCTCGGGTCCGCGCACCTGCGCTATCCGCGAGGTGCCGGGCTTGGTGGGGTCGCCGTCGTAGACGCCGTCCACGTCGGACAGCAGGACCAGCAGGTCGGCGTGGACGAGGTGGGCGACGAGGGCGGCGAGGCGGTCGTTGTCGCCGAAGCGGATCTCGTCGGTGGCGACGGTGTCGTTCTCGTTGACGACGGGGAAGGCGCCCATCGCGAGGAGCTTGTCGAGGGTGCGGGAGGCGTTGCGGTGGTGGGCACGCCGGCTCATGTCGTCGGAGGTGAGCAGGACTTGGCCGACCCGGACGCCGTAGCGCGCGAAGGAGGCGGTGTAGCGGGCCACGAGCAGGCCCTGGCCGACGCTGGCGGCGGCCTGCTGGCGGGCGAGGTCCTTGGGGCGGCGGCGCAGGCCCAGCGGGGCCAGGCCCGCGGCGATGGCGCCGGAGGAGACCAGGACGATCTCCCGCTCCCCGCCGCTGCGGCTCTTGGCGAGGACGTCGACGAGCGCGTCGACCCGGTCGGCGTCCAGACCGCCGGAGGCGGTGGTCAGCGACGAGGAGCCCACCTTGACGACGATCCTGCGGGCCTCTTCCACGGCCTGCCTTGCCCTTGCCACGTGTGGTCCGTCCCCTCGCGTCACGATATGGCTGCCCGCCCGGCAATCTACGCGAACGGGAGCGTGTGCCGCGCATCGGTCCACGCTCCGGACCACCGTCGACGAACAGCGGCGAGCACCGACGAACACCGACCGGACTTCGCGTGATCGCGCGATCACGCTTCGCGTACGGCAAAAAGGTTGCACTGGTTGCCTGTAGAAATTAAAGACTGTTCAAACTTAATTTGAACTTTGTGTCACCTACTGTTCATCGTGCGAAGCGCCTTCTCCTCAGATCGGGGAAGAGCCCCTACGACGTCGTCTCCGTGGAAGAGGCCCTCCACCGAGACGTCTTCGCCACCAACTCCGGCAACCTGATCTTCAGCGACGCCGCACACAAGATCCTTGAGACCCCGGGCACCGAGGTGGTCTCGAACGGCATCGCCACCGACGCGGCCGCCGCGGCCCGCATCAACGAGGAGTACGACGCCTTCGTCGTGCCGCTGGCCAACGCGTTCCGGCCCTCCTTCGAGAGCGGACTGAAGCGGCTGACCCGGCTGATCACCCGGCTCAGGATCCCGGTGGTGGTGCTGGGGGTCGGCGCGCAGACCGGAGTGAGCTACAACCCGGCCCGGCTGCAGCGGATCGAGCCGACCGTGCGGGAGTTCGTCTCGGCGGTGCTGGACCGCAGCGCGTCCATCGGTGTGCGGGGCGAGTTCACCGAGCAGTACCTGTTGGACATGGGCTTCCGGGACGTCGAGGTCATCGGCTGCCCGTCGCTGTTCATGCACGGCGGCCGACTGGACGTGCACAAGCGGGCGGTGGCGCTTACGCCCGAGTCCCGGATCGCGATCAACGGCTCGCACAGCGCGGTGCGCTCCCAGGGCCTGGACCGGGTCATCGCGGACGCCCACGCGCGCTATCCGCACCTGCGGTTCGTCGGCCAGAACCTCAGCGACGCGCGGCAGTTGCACTGGCGGGACCTGTCGGACGCGAACGCCGAGGTGACGGCGATGCCGACGCACCCGGACCACCCGATGTACCGGGAGGACAAGGTCCGCGTCTACATCGACCCGGTCACCTGGATCGAGGACCTGCGCTCCTTCGACTTCTCCTTCGGCTCCCGCATCCACGGCAACATCGCGGCGCTGCTCGCCGGTACGCCGGCGACGGTGCTGTGCGGGGACTCGCGGACGCTGGAGCTGTGCCGGTACTTCGAGATCCCGCACCAGCGGCTCGACAAGGTGACCAAGGACCCCGCGGCCGCGGACCCGGCGCGGCTGTACGAGCAGGCCGATTTCGGCGGGCTGGTCGGCGGTCACCGGGAGCGGTTCGAGCGGTTCACCGCGTTCCTGGACAAGAACGGGCTGGAGAACACCTTCAGCCACGGCGACGGCGGCGCGGCCTACGAGGAGCGGATGCGGTCGCTGACGTTCCCGGCGGGGATCCGCCCCTGGAACGAGACCGACCTCGCCTCGCTCACCTCGCGGTTCGGCTGGCTGCACAGCCGTATCACCGAACTGTCCGTGGACAACGCCCAGTTGAAGCGGGAGCTGGCGCGCACCCGGGCCGGGGCCAAGGCCACCGCGAAGGCGGCCACCGTCGTGCCCGCGACCTCGGTCTACCGCCGGGCCCGGCGGGCGGTCGGCCGGCCGATCCGACGGGCGCTGCGGTCGGCACAGCAGTAGGACACGGCGCCGAGGGGCACCGGTACGACGCAAGAACCCGGCCGTGACGGCGGAGCCCGGTCCCCGAAGGGGCCGGGCTCTCGCGGTGTCAGGCCGCTGCCGCTCCGACGCCCCTCGTCGGCAGCGAGCGCCGCACCTTGCGCAGGGCGCGGCGGACGAAGGAGTTGGCGGCGGCCTCGCGGTAGCCCTCGAACGCGCGGGCCTCGCGGGGTTCGGCCAGGTAGATCCAGTCCGGGATACCGGCCTTGCGCGAGCGGAAGTGCGGGTAGATGAGGTAGACGCGGGTGGCGCGCTTCTCCATGACGGCCGCCGCCTGCTTCTTGGCCCGGACGAACTCCACGACGTCCCGCAGCAGATCGGGGCGCTGCTGGGCCACCAGGAACAGGCGCAGGCGCTCGTGGACCTTGAGGCGGCGGGCCACCTCGGGGTTCCAGTGGGCGTCCATCAGCGGCTTGGCCAGCTCGAACTTGTGCCGTCTGACCTCTTCGGAGTCCTTGAGGAACTGGGGCCCGAACTGCGGCAGCAGCGTGATGAGGAAGGGGCGGATCATGAGGTCGTCGCGCTTGTCCCCGGCCGGCACCAGTTCCGCGATCAGCTTCATCAGGGCGCGCGCGGAGTCGAAGCGCAGGGAGTAGCCGCCGCTCTTCGTCACGTGCTTGCCGTCGTCGCGGCCCACCAGGTAGTAGCAGACGTGGTCGGCGATCACGGAGACGCCGTCGGCCCGCAGATAGGCCTCCATCGTGAACAGCGCGTCCTCGCCGGTCCACAGCGACTCGTCGAAGCGCATGCCGTGCCGTTCCAGCAGCTCGCGGCGGAAGAGCTTCTGGGCGCTCAGCGTGAACTTGATGTTGGACGAGAACACGTCGGTACGGTCGAGGGTCTTGCCCCACATGGACTTCGGCGGGGTGCGGTTGATCCCCTCGACCTTGCCCAGGACCACGTCGGTGCCGTTCTTGTCGGCCATGGCCACCATGCGCTCCAGCGCCTCGGGGCCGAGCCGGTCGTCGGCGTCGAGGAAGAACACGTACCGTCCGTTGGCCTTACCAAGTCCGACGTTGCGCGGGCCGCTGGGGCCGCCGGAGTTCTTCTGCCGGATCACGGTGACCGTCATGGGAGCGCGCCGCGCGAACTCCTCCAGGCACTCCCCCGTGCCGTCGGTCGAGCCGTCGTCGACCGCGATGACCTCCACCCGGGCCGGGTCCAGGGTCTGCGCCTCGACGGACGCCAGGCACTCGACCAGGTAAGGCATCGCTTCGTACGCCCCGATGATCACAGTCACATCAGGCTGCGTCACGACGGTCACGTTTCCCCCTTGTCACGGAACATTTCCCCCGTATCTGCTCAATCGCAAACAGTTAGACGGGCTTCGGCAGGAAGCGGTTGCCTTGCCGCAGGCAATGAGTGGCGTACATCACACAAGTTGTGCCCGGCACGGGTTCCCGGCGGGCCGCACCGGACAGTACGCAGCCGCAGTAAGAATTGCTCAGGAACCGGTAAGAGACGGACAAGCGAACGGCCCCCGAGGAGTGCTCCTCGGGGGCCGTTCCTGGTGCGGGGTGGGTCAGACCGCCGTCACGCCGTCCGTGTCGCCGGTCGTCGACGTCCGCTGGCCGGGCAACGCGGTCGTCAGCTCGGCCGCCTCCGCGGGGTCGGCGGCGACGCCGGCGGCGCGGGACTCCTGGCCGGCGTTGCGGATCTCGGCCTTGCGGGCGAGATCCGCCACCGCGGTGTTGAACTGGTCGATGGACTTCGGCTCGTCCGGGCCCAGCAGATAGCGCTTGAGCTCGCCCCGCTCCCCGGCCAGCGGGTCGGCCGACGGGTCGCGCACGGCGTCCAGCAGGCCGCCCAGCTCGGCGGCGCCGTTGGAGAGGATCACGGCCGCGCGCACCGCCGTGTTCTGCCGCTTGAACTCCTCCACGCCGAGCTCCCCGGAGTCGGTGACCGCGTACGGCTTGCCGCTCGCGATGAAGTCGGAGACGACGCTGGAGATGTCGGAGACCATCGCGTCCGAGACGTTGAAGCAGTCGTACAGGCGCGGCTCGGCGCCCGTGATGACCCGGTGCTCGTGGCTCGGGAACGAGCGCCAGTAGGCGTCGTCCCACTCGGCGCGCAGCCGGGCGATCTCCTCGTGCCGGGCCACGTCGACCACGCCGTCGCGGGTGGCCTCGGCCTCGTCGCCCTTGTCACCGGCCGAGCCGGACAGCTCGGCGAGGCGGGCCTCGATGCGGGTCAGCTCGGCCTGGGCCCGCGCCTGGGCGGCGGCGTCGACGGTGAAGCGGGCGTCGGCCGCGCGCTCGGCGCCGGCCTTCTCGACCAGCGCGGTGATCCGCTGGTGGGCGGCCTTGGCGTCGGCGCTGCGGGTGCCGGTGAAGGGGTGCGGCTTGTACAGGACGCGGACCGGCGGGTCGGCCTTGACCAGCTTGCGCACGATGTTCTCGCCCGCGAGCAGGATCGAGGTGTTGCCCGGGTTGTCGTCCCAGCCCTCCCAGGTGGGGGCATACAGCACGGTCGGGATACGGCCCTCGGGCACGCCCTGCCAGGTCCGGATCGGCGCCAGCTGCGGGCGGCCGACCTCGGCGATGTCGTCGTCGCGGACACCGACGTCGGCGATGGCGTAGCGGTCGCGGCCCGCGCGGCCGGCGGTCCACACCTCGTCGTACACCTTGCTGAACGGGTTGACGCTGGCCAGCTTGTCGCTGTCGCCGTGGCCGATGAAGACGTGCTTCATGGTCGGGACGCGCAGCAGGTGGATGTTCTTGCCGACGTTCGCCGCGTACAGCGCCACACGCACCGTCGACAGGTCCATGTTCATCAGGTGCACACCGCCGGGCACGCAGATGACCGGGACCGTGGTCGGGGCCAGGTTGGTGAGGATGACCCGCTCGCGCAGGACGATCAGCGGCCGGGTGTCCAGCTGCTCCATCGTCTCCAGCCACATGTTGACCTGGTACGCGGAGTCCTTGGAGCCGGAGAAGTACAGCACCGTCTCCGGCTTGTAGGCGGCCAGCCAGTCGTCGACCGCGGCCAGGACCGAGTCCGCGTTCGGCGGGATCTTCCGGCCGCGCACGTACGGCATGAGCGCGAGGACGTAGAGGCAGCCGAGGCCGATGGTGATGCCGATGCCGACGAAGCCGGGGACGGCCGAGTCGACGGCGGCGGCGACCAGGAGGCCGATGACGGCGGCGAGGTCGAGGTGGAGCATCTTCTCGGCGGAGCGCTGCAGCAGGCCCTGCCGCGGCGCGTCCGGGATGCGGATGCGGGACTTCAGGTCGACGTTGCGGGTGGCGACCGGCATCCGGCGGCGGTTGCGGATCAGGGTGACCAGCGCGCCGTGCGGGGCCTGGAGGCCGTAGAACGCGATGAAGCAGGCGATGGCGCCGTAGAAGATCAGGTTGCCCGAGAGGGACATCCGGGCCAGCAGCAGGATCAGCAGCAGCTGCCGGATCAGGAAGCGGATCGACAGACCGGCCCGCACCTTGCTGAGGCGGTTGATCAGGTAGCTGCCCTTGCGGTGCAGATAGTGGTCCGCCAGGTACGTCACGGCGGCCGTGGCCGCGAAGGCGTAGACGCTCGGTATGAGCGCGGCCAGCATGAGGCAGGGGAAGCCCAGCATCACGAGGGCCGCCGCGGCCAGCTCGGCCGCGCTGCCCACCCGGGCGACGCGAATAGCGGTGGATATCACGGAGAACCTTTTGCTGACAAAAAGGCCGGAATGAGACCTTGCGGACGATTTGTAGAGGAACTGGGGCTTTACAGATTCAGGCCTCTGTGAACGCTCCGCATACGCGCAGCCACAGAGGCCTGAATTACAGATGCCTATTTACTGTTAATTATGCCACGCCGTCCTGACGGTCCAGGACGCTGGCGAGCGCCTGCTCGAAGCCGGAGGCCTGGCCGGCCGCCGCCGTCGGGTCCTGCTGGCGGACGTCGATGACATGACCGGTCAGCTCGCTCAGCAGCACGTCGAGCGAGGTGCGGGCCACGGCCTCGGAGGAGAGCAGGCTGCCCGCGGGCTCCTGACCGAAGGCCTTGGTGCGCATCGGGGTGGCGGTGCGCTCCGGGTTGATGCAGTTGACGCGGATGCCGTCGCCGGCCCACTCGTCGGACAGCGCCTGGGTGAGGTTCACCATGGCGGCCTTGGTCGAGGAGTAGAGGCTGTACTCGGCGCGGCCGCGGGTGTAGCTGCTGGAGGTGTAGAGCAGCAGCTGTCCGTTGGTCTCGGCCAGGTACTTGTAGGAGGAGCGCGCGATCTGCACCGGGGCCAGGTAGTTGACCTTCAGCGCCTCCTCGATGGTGGCGTTGTCGGTCTCGGCGAGCTTGCCGATGCGCAGCACGCCCGCGGTGTTGACCACGTAGTCGATCCGGCCGGTCTCGGCGTACGCCTTGGACAGCGCGTCGTCGACCTCCTCCGGGTTCTCCACGTGGGTGCCGGTGGTGGAGCGGCCCAGCGCGTACACGGAGGCGCCGTAGGACTCGGCGAGTTCGGCGATGTCCTTGCCGATGCCGTACGAACCGCCGAAGATCACCACGGTCTTGCCGGTGAGGAGCTCGCGGTAGGCCTCCTCGCCGTTCTGCTCCGGCGCGGCCGTGGAGGCGAGCTGGAAGAGCTTGTCGGCGATGAAGACGTCGACCGGCTGCGTCACCTTCATGTTGTACTCGTCACCCGCGACGACGTGGATCGGCACGTCCGGCAGGTACTTGAGCACGACGGAGCAGTCGTCCGTGGCCTGGAAGTTGGGGTCGCCCTCGGCGACCTCGTAGGCCCGCTTGATCGTGGACAGCTTGAAGGCCTGCGGGGTCTGGCCGCGGCGCAGCCGGGAGCGGTCCGGGATCTCGGTGATGAACTCGCCGTCCTCGCCGTGCGTGCGCGTCACGATGATCGTGTCGGCGGAGGGGATGGCGACGTCGACGGCCTGGTAGCGCTCCAGGGCGGTCACGCAGTCGTCGATGACGCGCCGCGAGAGCAGGGGGCGAACGGCGTCGTGGAAGAGGACGTTGAGGTCCTCGCCCTCGGCCAGGCCCTCGCGGAGGGCCTCGATGGCGCGCTCGGTGGTCTCGTTCCGCGTCGAGCCGCCCTCGATGATCTTCTTGACCTTGCGGAACCCGGCCTTGGCGACGATCTTCTCGACGTCCGGAACGTAGCCCGGCGCCATCAGCACGATGATGTCGTCGATCGAATCGGTCTGCTCGAAGGTGGTCAGTGTGTGCTCGATGACAGCCTTGCCGGCGATCTTCAGCAACTGCTTGGGGATCGACAGACCCACGCGCTGACCGGTACCACCGGCCAGGATCACTGCGGTGGTACGGGGCTTGGCTATGTGCTGGGACACAGGTGACCTACCTTGGGGCGTCAGGGAACCTCGAAATGGTCCCACTTCGGGTTACCGCAGTGCAAGGTGAGCGTCCACCGCCGCATATGTGCCCGCAACCTGCCATTCACCTTGCACTCCTGGTGATGCGCTTCGTCCGTAGGGGAGTTCCGGAACGCCGCGTGAATTTGCTGTGAGTAAGTCCACTCCCGACGGCGGCCCGGCCGCGCCGGGCAGCGGCGGCCGAGTACCCGGACCGGTTCCCGCGACGACGCCCGGTGCACGGAGCACGTCGGAACCGCGGCAACGAGTGCGGAAGCAACCACGGCGAGGGCCCGCACCAGGCCCGGGCGGCGGCCTCCTCGACGACCCACCCGGGCGTGTCGATCTTCACGCCCTGTGAAGCGGGCTGCACGCGTTCTCCATATGCGTCACCGCACCGTCGCGGACGGGCCGGGAATGCGGCTCGTCCGGCAACCCATTGCCGCGGAATTCCACATCAAGATTCCGCAGCATTTCGGTCTCGGCAAGAGTAAGCGAGCGATTCACGGTGTCCGGAACTCGCCGCACACGGTCGCCGCCGAGCTGATCGATGATCCGCGCGATCGTCGCGTCGTCCGGGGCGTCGGCGAAGGCCTCGCTGCTCACCACGGAGGTGTCCGGGCCGGTGGCGTGTACCCGGGCCGGCAGCCGCGACCGGTGCCGGTCGGTGGGCTCGGTGTCGCCCGTCGTCGCGAGCCCACGGTCGGCGGACGGTAAGAGACCTGGCCGAGTCCTACCTGCGAGGGCCCTGGGACTGCTGTGAGTCCCAAGGCCCCCTGTGAGCGTCAGGCCAGGTTCACGCCCGGTTCGTCGGACTCCACTCGCAGTGTGGCCAGCGTGCTTGCCGTGGCCTGCTGTTTCAGCACCGTGTCCACGACTCGGACCTGGGCGTCGATGCCGTCGCGGCGGATGTCGAAGAGGTGGTAGCCGCGGTGGGCGTCGATCACCTTCCAGTGCGGGTTGTCCGCCATCAGCGGGTCCCACTGGGCGTGGAAGGCGGCCTGGTCCTGGTCGCCGTTGCTGGAGATCGAGGTGCCGACGAACTCCGCGCCGACGACGTCGGAGTCCGGGTCGGCGAAGTCCAGCTTCAGGTCGCTGATCATCGTCAGGTGCCGGTCGCCGCTGAGCACGACCGGGTTGCGGACGTCCTGGAACGACTCCAGGAGGGCGTTGCGCTCGGTCTGGTAGCCGTCCCAGGCGTCGTAGAACCAGAGCTTGCCCTCGCCGAGCAGCAGATCGGTCTCGGCCATCATGATCTGCGAGGCGATCAGGTTCCAGCGGGCCGGGGAGTCGTGCAGCCCGTCCAGCAGCCACTCCTTCTGACCGGCGCCGAGCATGGTCATCGACGGGTCCTGGGCCCCGGCCTGGGTGGTGGCCTGGTCGCTGCGGAACTGCCGGGTGTCCAGGACGTTGAACCGGGCCAGGCGGCCGAAGTCCAGGCGGCGGTACATCTGGATGTGCGGGCCGTTCGGGACCGCGGTGGCGCGCACGGGCATGTGCTCGAAGTACGCCTGGAAGGCCGCCGTCAGCCGGGCCACGAACGCGTCGTGCGACTGCTTGTCGGGGTCCTGCGGGATCTCACCGGCCCAGTCGTTGTCGACCTCGTGATCGTCGAAGGTGACCACCCACGGCGCGTTCGCGTGCATCGCGGCGAGGTCCGGGTCGGTGCGGTACTGCGCGTAGCGGTTGCGGTACTGGACCAGGGTGTACGGCTCCCCCTTGCCCTCGTGCCGGCGCACCGCCGTCGCCGAGGGCGACGACTCGTAGATGTAGTCGCCGACGAAGAGGACGACGTCGGGGTCCTGGGCGAGCATGTCGGCGTACGGGGTGAAGTAGCCGTGCTGCCAGTTCTGGCAGGAGGCGAGCGCCACGCGCAGCGAGCCGCCCCTGCTGTGCGGGTGGGGCGCGGTGCGGGTGCGGCCGGTGGGCGAGAGCTGCCCGCCGGCGCGGAAGCGGTACCAGTAGGTGCGGCCCGGGCGCAGGCCCCGTACGTCCACGTGGACGCTGTGCCCGTACTCGGGTCTGGCCTCGGCGACGCCCCGGCGCACGGGCTTGTGGCAGCGCTCGTCCTCGGCGAGCTCCCATTCGACCGGGACCACGGCGTCGGGCATGCCGCCGCCGTTGAGGGGGTCTGGGGCGAGCCGGGTCCACAGCACGATGCCGTCCGGCAGCGGGTCACCGGAGGCGACACCGAGGCTGAACACCCCGTCCGGTAACGGGGTTTCGGCCGCGTGCGCGGCGGTGGACGGCAGCCAGAGCTGGGCGGACGCGGCGGCGCCCAGGACGGCGGCACCGGCGGTCAGAAAGCGGCGTCGGTCGGGCGAAACGGGTCCGGTCACTCGTGTCATCGGTGAACTCCCTTGCCTCGCAGGCCTCTGGGACAGTCGGAAGCTCCCACGCCGGGACGGTCCGCCCGCCGAACGGGAGCCTTCACGCGCATGACAAACAGAAAGACAACGGAAGACCCGTTGCGGACCGGAACATCCGGGCGCCGCAACGGGTCTGACGACACGTCGGATCGTGACGCCTGGTCAGTAGGTGAATCCAGAGCCGATCCGGCCGTTCGCCGCACGAAGCGCGGAGCCCGGATCAGCCCGGGAACGCGGCACCCAGCTGGGCCTTGCTCGCGACCGTGCCGAGGGTGCGGGCGCCGAAGGAGAAGGAACGAGTGGCCGTGGCACCGGCGGATCCGGCGCCGAAGACCCAGACCGCGCCCGCCCGCGCGTCCTCGCCGAGCGCGGCCACGACCGGCTCCGCCCAGCCGTCTCCGTCGCCGTCCACGAGATGGGTGGTGGCACCGAACAGGTCACCGCTCTCGGCGGTGCCGGGCACACCCGCGCCGACTGCCACCGCGACGGTACGGCGCACGGGCGAGGAGGAGGTCTTAGGCACGTCGACTCCCGGAATCGGCAGGGAAGTTGATCCGCGATGAGCGCAAGATCCTCATCCGCGATGCCCTGTACGACCCACCGACCGACGACGGGGTGGCCCCGGAGTGCGTCCCGAGTTCTCCCGGCGTTGACCGACGAGGGGCGCCCCCGGTCGGGGGCGCCCCTCGTCTCGTCCGGCTCCGGCTGTTTCTAGAACGGCTCGAAGTCGTCGTACTCGCGCTGCACGTCGTCGCGCTCGGCCTGCCGGTCCCGGCGGCGCTGCGCCGCGGGGCGCTGCTCCTCCAGTCGGTGGTCCTCGCCGCGTCGGCCGAGCATCTCCGCGCCGGCCATGACCGAGGGCTCCCAGTCGAAGACGACCGCGTTGTCCTCGGGGCCGATGGCGACGCCGTCGCCGGAGCGGGCGCCCGCCTTCATCAGCCGCTCCTCGACACCGAGGCGGTTGAGGCGGTCGGCGAGGTAGCCGACGGCCTCGTCGTTGTTGAAGTCGGTCTGGCGCACCCAGCGTTCGGGCTTCTCGCCGCGCACCCGGAACAGCGGCTCGCCGTCGGCCTCCTCGCGGGTGACCGTGAAGCCCGCGTCGTCCACGGCCTTGGGCCGGATGACGATCCGCGTCGCCTCCTCCTTCGGCTTGGCGGCACGGGCCTTGCCGACCAGCTCACCGAGCCCGAACGACAGCTCCTTCAGACCGATGTGTGCCACCGCCGACACCTCGAACACGCGGTAACCGCGCGCCTCCAGGTCGGGGCGGACCATCTCGGCGAGGTCCTTGCCGTCCGGTACGTCGACCTTGTTCAGGACGACGATCCGGGGACGGTTGTCGAGACCGCCGTACTGCTTGAGCTCCTCCTCGATGATGTCGAGGTCGGAGACCGGGTCGCGGTCGGACTCCAGGGTCGCCGTGTCCAGGACGTGCACCAGCACGCTGCACCGCTCGACGTGGCGCAGGAACTCCAGGCCGAGGCCCTTGCCCTGGCTGGCGCCCGGGATCAGACCGGGCACGTCGGCGATGGTGTAGACGGTCGAACCCGCCGTCACCACGCCCAGGTTGGGCACGAGCGTCGTGAACGGGTAGTCGGCGATCTTCGGCTTGGCCGCGCTGAGCACGGAGATCAGCGAGGACTTGCCGGCGCTCGGGTAGCCCACCAGGGCCACGTCGGCGACGGTCTTCAGCTCCAGGACGATGTCCTGGAGGTCACCGGGCACGCCCAGCAGCGCGAAGCCGGGCGCCTTGCGGCGGGCGCTCGCCAGCGCCGCGTTGCCGAGGCCGCCCCGGCCGCCCTGCGCGGCGATGTACGAGGTGCCGTGGCCGACCAGGTCGGCGAGCACGTTGCCCGCCTTGTCCAGGACGACCGTGCCGTCCGGCACCGGCAGGACCAGGTCCTCGCCGTCCTTGCCGGAGCGGTTGCCGCCCTCACCGGGCTTGCCGTTGGTGGCCTTGCGGTGCGGGGAGTGGTGGTAGTCGAGAAGCGTGGTGATCGACTGGTCGACGGTCAGGATCACGTCGCCGCCGCGGCCGCCGTTGCCGCCGTCGGGTCCGCCGAGCGGCTTGAACTTCTCGCGGTGGACGGAGGCACAGCCGTGGCCTCCGTTACCCGCGGCGACATGCAGTTCGACGCGGTCCACGAAGGTGGTCATGGTTCAGTGCCTCCAGAAACTAACGGGTATTACCAATGTCAACACGCGAAAGGCGGACCCGCCTTCCCGACCGGGAAGTGAGGTCCGCCTCGCGAAACGAACGAGTCGTTCGGTCGACGCCGTGAATCAGACGATTCAGGCGACCGGAACGATGTTCACGACCTTGCGGCCACGGTGGGTACCGAACTCCACCGCACCGGCCTGCAGCGCGAACAGGGTGTCGTCGCCGCCACGGCCGACGCCGGCGCCCGGGTGGAAGTGGGTGCCGCGCTGACGAACCAGGATCTCACCGGCGTTCACGACCTGACCGCCGAAGCGCTTCACGCCGAGCCGCTGGGCATTGGAGTCGCGACCGTTCCGGGTGGACGATGCGCCCTTCTTGTGTGCCATGTCTCCTCAGTCCTTACTTCGCAGCCGCGGGGATCGCGGTGACCTTGATCGCCGTGTACTGCTGGCGGTGGCCCTGGCGACGGCGGTAGCCGGTCTTGTTCTTGTAGCGCAGAATGTCGATCTTCTGGCCCTTGTGGTGGTCCACGACCTCGGCCTGGACCTTGATGCCGGCCAGCACCCACGGGTCGCTGGTGACAGCGTCGCCGTCGACAACGAGCAGGGTCGAGAGCTCGACCGTGTCGCCAACATTGGCGGTGGAAATCTTGTCAACCTCAACGATGTCGCCGACAGCAACCTTGTGCTGGCGACCACCGCTGCGCACGATGGCGTACACGCGGATCTCTCTTTCGCTCGGGAAACGGCACCCCCGCAGGCCAGCCGACCGCGAACAACACGGACGACCTCTCCCGGCCAACCCAGTGCCCGGGAGGAAGAGGTTTACGGGGATGTGGCGTGTCATCTGTGGACACGCCGACGGTCTAGGTTACGGGGCGGTGGCCGAGGGGGTCAAACCGGGCCCCGAGGGGTGCGGCCGGTCACTCGGACCGGCCGCACCTCGGATCAGGATCAGGCCTCGTCGGCGGCGGCGGAGACCGTGGTCTTCTTCGCCGTCGACTTCGCGGCGGCCGTCTTGGCGGTCTTGGCCGCCTTCTTGGCCGTCGTCTTCTTCGCCGCGACCGTCTTCTTGGCCGCGGTCTTCTTCGTGGCGGCCTTCTTCGCCGTGGCCTTCTTGGCGGTCTTGCGGGCCGCCTTCTTGGCCGGCGCCGCCTCCTCGGCCTCCGCGGAGACCTCGGCCTCGGCCGGGGCCTCGTCCGTCGCGGCCGACGGGACGACCGTGACGGCCGTCTCCTCGGACGCGGTCGGCGCGGTGGCCTTGCGCACGGCACGGCGGCGCGGGCGGGCCGGAGCGGCGGCCTCGGCGGGCGCCTCCTCGGCCGGGGCCTGGGCCTCGGGCTGCTCGACCGGGGCCGCCACGGCGGGCGCGGTCTCGGGGACCGTCACCACGGCCGCCTCGGCACCCGCCGGGGAACCGGCCGGTGCGGAGACCTTACGGGTCGCACGGCGACGCGTACGGCCCGTCGGCGCGGCCTCCTCGACCGGCGTGACCACCGGGTCCTCGACGGCCACGGGCTCGGCGTGCGCCTCGGCGGCGGGCTCCGCCAGCACCGGACGCCCGGCCTCCTCGGCGGCCGTGACCGTCTGCGCGGTCGGCACCTCGGCGGCCTGCGCCACCGGGCCGTCCGCCTTCGGGCCCTTCACCGACTCCGCCCTGGGCGCACCGGCCGGAGCCGAGGCCCGGCGGCTCGCCCGGCGGCGCGAACGGCCACGCGTGGCCGCCGCCTCCGCCTCGGCGATGCTGCTGTACAGCTCCTCGTCCGGCGCGAAGTCGGGCGCGGGCAGCGCCACCGGCTCGGCGGCCTCGGCCGCGACCTCGGCGGCGGTCTCCGGCTCCGGCTCGACGGCCTCGCCGGTCTCCACGGCCGTCGCGGCGGTCTCGTGCTCGTGCGGCTGCCCGTCGCCACCGCGACCGCGCTTCTTGCGTTTGCCGCCACCGCCCGCGGCGGTCGGCTGCTCCATGTGCACGATGACGCCACGGCCGTTGCAGTGGACGCAGGTCTCGGAGAAGGACTCCAGCAGGCCCTGGCCGACCCGCTTGCGGGTCATCTGCACGAGACCCAGCGAGGTCACCTCGGCGACCTGGTGCTTCGTACGGTCCCGGCCCAGGCACTCGAGGAGGCGCCGCAGGACCAGGTCGCGGTTCGACTCCAGGACCATGTCGATGAAGTCGATGACGATGATGCCGCCGAGGTCGCGCAGCCGCAGCTGACGCACGATCTCCTCGGCCGCCTCCAGGTTGTTGCGGGTGACGGTCTCTTCGAGGTTGCCGCCCTGGCCGGTGAACTTGCCGGTGTTGACGTCGACGACGACCATCGCCTCGGTCCGGTCGATCACCAGCGAACCGCCGCTGGGCAGCCAGACCTTGCGGTCCAGCGCCTTGGCGAGCTGCTCGTCGATCCGGTAGGTGGCGAAGACGTCGACCTCGGAGGTCCACTTCGACAGCCGGTCGGCGAGGTCCGGGGCGACGTGCGAGACGTACCCGTGGACGGTCGACCAGGCGTCGTCGCCGCTGACGACGACCTTGGAGAAGTCCTCGTTGAAGATGTCGCGCACGACCCGGACGGTCATGTCCGGCTCGCCGTACAGCAGCGAAGGCGCGCTCGAACTGCCGCCGTTCTTCGACTTCTTCTGGATTTCCTCCCACTGCGACTGCAGCCGCTCGACGTCCCGGCGCAGCTCGTCCTCGCTCGCGCCCTCGGCGGCGGTGCGCACGATGACGCCCGCGTCCTCGGGAACGATCTTCTTGAGGATGGTCTTCAGCCGGGCGCGCTCGGTGTCGGGCAGCTTGCGGCTGATGCCGGTCATCGAGCCCTCGGGGACGTACACGAGGTAGCGGCCCGGGAGGGAGACCTGGCTGGTCAGGCGGGCGCCCTTGTGGCCGATCGGGTCCTTCGTCACCTGGACGAGCACCGACTGACCGGACTTCAGGGCGGACTCGATGCGGCGCGGGCCGTTGGCCATGCCCAGCGCCTCGAAGTTGACCTCACCGGCGTACAGGACCGCGTTGCGGCCCTTGCCGATGTCGATGAAGGCGGCCTCCATCGACGGCAGTACGTTCTGGACCTTGCCCAGGTAGACGTTGCCGACGTACGAGGTCGACTGCTCCTTGTTGACGTAGTGCTCGACGAGCACGCCGTCCTCCAGGACGCCGATCTGCGTACGGTCGCCGTTCTGGCGGACGACCATCACGCGCTCGACGGCCTCGCGGCGGGCCAGGAACTCGGCCTCGGTGATGATCGGAACGCGACGGCGTCCCTGCTCACGGCCTTCCCGGCGGCGCTGCTTCTTGGCCTCCAGACGGGTCGAGCCCTTGATGGACTGCACCTCGTCGGACGGCTCGGACGGCTTGCGGGGCTCGCGGACCTTGACGACCGTGCGCTCCGGGTCGCCCTCGTCGGGCTCGGTGTCGGCGGCGCTGTCACCGGCACGGCGACGACGGCGCCGGCGGCGACGGCTGCTGGCGGAGGAACCGGAGGCCTCGTCGCCGTGGTCCTCGTCGGCGTCCTCTTCCTCCTGCTCGGCGGTGTCCTCGGCGTCCTGCGCGGCCTGCGCGGCGGCGAGTTCGTCGGACTCGGCGTCCGGGCCCTCGCCGGCCTCGCCGTCCGCGGCCTCACCCCGGCGACGGCGACGGCCGCCGCGGCGACGACGGCGACGCGAGCCGGTCTCCTCGGCCTCCTCGCCCTCGGCGAGGTCCTCGACGGACTCCTCGGGCTCCTCGGCCTCCTCGGCGTCTTCAGGCTCCTCGGCCTCCGCCTCCTGGGCGACGGGGGTCTCGACGGTCTGGGTCTGAGCCTCTGCCTCGTCGCCGTACCCGGCACCCCGGCGGCGACGGCGGCGGCGCGCCCCGGCCTGCTCCTCGGGGAACTCCTCGGTCTCCTCGACCACGGCCGACTCGGCGGCGGCCTCGGCCGCGGCCCGCTCCGGGGTCTGGAACCTCGGCTCGGCGAACACGGGCGCCTGGAACACGGCCACGGCGGGACGTGCGGGACGGCGCGGGCCCTCGGCCTCGGCGGCGGGCTCGGCGGCGGCCGGCTGCTCGGGCTGCCCGGGCTGCGGCGCGGGCTCGGAGAACCCGCCGGCGGCCCGGCGCACGGCCCGGCGCCGGCCACGACGCGGGGCGGCACCCTCGGTGTCCTCGGCGGCGGCCTCGACGGCGACCGGGGCGGGCTCGGGCTGCTCGGCGGCCACGGGGGCCTCCTCGGCGGCGGGGGCACCGACGGGCGCGGACACGCGGCGCGTGGCACGGCGCCGGACGCGACGCGAAGCGGCCTCCTCGCCGGCCTCGGGGGTCTCGGCGACCTCGGGGGTCTCGACGGCTTCGGCGACCGGCGCGGCTTGGACCGGCTCGGTGACCTCGGCGACCTCAGCGGTCTCGGTGGTTTCGGCGGCCTTCGGCGCACCGGCGGGCGCGGAGGCACGGCGGGTGGCACGACGGCGCGTGCGCGGCGCGGCCTCCTCGACAGCGGCGGGCGCCTCGACGACCTCGGCCTCGGCAGCCGGGGCAGCGGTCTCAGCGGTCTCGGCAGCCGTGACGACGGTCTCGGCGACCTCCGCGGCCGCGGGCGCACCGGCCGGCGCGGACGCACGGCGGGCGGCACGACGACGCGTACGCGGCGCTGCCTCCTCCACAGGCGCGGGCGCCTCGACGACCTCAGCCGTCTCTTCGGCGGCAGCGGTCTCAGCGGTCTCCGCCGTCTCAGCGGCCTCGACCGGCTCGGGCGCGTCGGCGGGAGCCGACACGCGGCGGGTGGCACGGCGGCGCGTACGCGGCGCGGGCGCGGCTTCCTCCACGGCGGGCTTCTCCTCGGCGGCCGGGGCGGTCTCGACGACCTCGGCGGCCGGAGTCGTGGCGGCGGCCGACACGACGGTCTCGGCGGCCTCCGCGGCCGCGGGCCTTCCGGCGGGCGCGGACGCGCGGCGGGTGGCACGACGACGCGTGCGCGGCGCGGCCTCCTCGACAGCGGCGGGCACCTCGACGACCTCGGCCTCGGCGGCCTCGACCGGCTCGGTGATCTCCTCGGTCTCCGGCGCCTGGGCGGCGGCCGGCTCCTGCGTGAGGTCGGCGGCCGGTATGGCCGGCGTGGTGACCTCGGCCGCGTTCTCGGCGGCGGCGGGGGGACCCGCCGGGCGCGACGCGGCACGGCGACGCCTGCGCGGGGGCAGGGTGTCGCTGGGGGTGTTCAGTTCGGAGCCCTCGGTGGGCTCGGTCGGTTCGAGCATGCGGGCGTTTCTCCCGTCAGGCTCCCGGGCGCCGCGCCTGGTCCGGCGTCGATCACAAGGATCGACCACCGTTGACGTCCGCGGCCCGCGCGATGCGCGATGGCCGCCGTCCGGGGCGCGGGCGCCACACGGGAGCTCTCTGTGTCCTGTCTCGCCGGTTCCGTACGCCTTGTCGCTTACGGCCTGGCGAAAGTCTTCTGGTCGGTGGCGCTGCCCGACCCAGGTGGCTCCCGAGTACAAGGGCGACGCTTTCGACGTCCGTCCTTACGCGGAACCTTCCGGCACCGGCGCCGTCGCGGCGGCAGTCAGGGCGGCCGGGTGGGGCTCGGTCGCTGCTGCCTCGCGGTCGGGCGCGAGCGGGTCGGTCACCGTGCCGGTCTCTTCATCGAACAGCCCCTGCGCCAGCCTGGTCACCGCTGCGGGGACCGGCGGCGCCAGGTCGGCCACGGCGCGGAGACCGGACAGGACGTCGTCGGGTCGTACGGCAGGCGTCACGTGCCGAACAACCAGCCGCAGTATCGCACAGGGCGGGTCGCTCGGCCTATCAGCCTGCGAACCTTGCGTTTCCGTGCTGGCCCGGCTCTCCAGGGTCACCACGGCGGAACGGGCGTCGAAGGTGCGGACGCCGTTCTTGGTCATGCGCTGCACTTCGACGGTCTCGGCCCGGGTGAAGGCCTCGACCGCGCGCTCGGCGCCGGCCGGGTCGACGCCGTCCAGCCGCAGCTCCCAGACGGAAGCGGTCAGCCGGTCGGCGAGGCCCGAGGTGTGTGCCTCGACCGCGTCGACGATGTCGAGCCCGGCGGGCAGTGACTCGTCGAGGAGGCTCCGCAGGGCTTGCGGATCGCGGGCCTCGGCGAGTGCGATCTCCAGGTATTCCGCCTCACTGCCCGTGCCGGTGGGTGCGGCATTGGCGTACGACACCTTCGGATGCGGCGTGAAACCTGCCGAGTACGCCATCGGCACCTCGGCACGGCGCAACGCACGCTCGAAGGCGCGCTGGAAGTCACGGTGGCTGGTGAACCGGAGGCGGCCGCGCTTGGTGTAGCGCAGTCGGATGCGCTGCACCGCCGGTGCGGGCGGCGGGCCTTCGGGCTGTCGCTTGCCCAGTGTCGTTCAGTCCTTCGTGAGAGCGGTCGTACTGCTACCAAGAGTACGTGTGTCACGGCCCGGCGGTTCCCGTCGGCCCACGGCCTGCGGCTGCCGCTGCTCGCCGAACAGCATCCGGCGGAAGTCAGCGCGCGCCTGTCGGACCGTCTCCCGGGCGGTGGTCAGGGCCTGCCGGGCGGTTCGGCCCACGGCGCGCGCGGCCTCGGCGGCCGGGCGCAGCACGACGTCCCGTACGACGTGGCCGACCGGGGTGAGGACCGTCCGGTACACCCAGCGCACCGGGTCCACGAAAATCCATCGGAAGAGAGTGCCGAGGAACCGGCCGACGGCGAGCGAGATCCGCCCGGCGATGCGCCACGCGTGCCCGAGCGCGTCGGCGATCTCGCGTCCGACTACGGCGAGGACCCGGCCGACAGGCACCAAAACCCAGCGCCACAGGGCGAGGGCGGGCAGCACCACCAGGATCCGGGTGGTCCAGTACAGGCCCATGCCGATGCCGGTGACGAGCAGGCCCAGCAGCCACACGAGGCCCTGGGCGCACCAGGCGATCGCCCGTCCGACCGGCGCGAGGAACCACTCGTACAGCCACAGGGCGGGGACGACGAGCAGGTACCGCACCAGCCAGGCGGCGGCGGTGTAGACCCCCAGGCCGATGGCCGCGCACACGGCCCCGATGCCCGTGAGGAGCCACATCAGGGCGCGCCCGACCGGGGTCAGCAGGCGCGCGTTGATCCAGGCGAACCCGGCCCCGACACCGCGCGCCACCCAGGCGATTGCGGCCCCGATCCCACGCGCCGCCCGGGCGAGGGCCTGCCCCACCGGAGTCAGTACGTACCGGTGGAACCACAGCGCCGGGACGACGAGGAGGACGCGGCCGAGCCAGGCGAGGGCCCGGCCGACGGGCACGAGGACGTACCGCCACAGGGCGACGAACGGCCAGACGAACAGGGCCTTGGCCACCCACCGCAGCGCCCGGCCGAGCGGCCTGAGCACGGTGTCCCGCAGCAGCCGCCCGCCGGCGACGAGCGCGTCCCACAGCATCCGTACCGGCACCACCAGCACGAGCACGACGATGCGTACGGGGATGCGCACCGCGACGACCAGGCACCCCTCGGGTTCCGGTCGCCGCGGTTCGGGCGCCTTTTCGAAATCCATACCCGCGTAGACGCCGCAGCCCCTCGTACGGATGCCCTGTCTCCGTGGAAAGGACGGATCCGTGCGGTCGGTCAGGTGGCGAGGGCCCGTTGCTTGTAGGCCTCCGGATAGCGCTCCGTGAACTTCACGACGGCGACCAACAGCACCACGGGGACGACCCAGTTGAACCAGTCGTCCAGGGAGGGGACGCGGACGGCCAGCCAGGTCGAGACGGCCATGAGCGCGAAGACCGCTCCCCAGGCGGCGGTCAGCACCTGGTTGATGTGCTTGAAGACGGGCGAGTCCCACACGCTCGGGTCGGTCGTCCGCCGGGCGTACTGCGCGGTGAAGGGATCGACGGCCAGCGATCCCAGCGCGACGAGGGCCACGATTCCGTTGGAGATGACCTGC
Source organism: Streptomyces olivochromogenes (assembly GCF_021538895.1). Taxonomy (GTDB): domain Bacteria; phylum Actinomycetota; class Actinomycetes; order Streptomycetales; family Streptomycetaceae; genus Streptomyces; species Streptomyces olivochromogenes_A. The sequence continues at coordinate 40,557 of NZ_JADDRL010000016.1, forward strand.
GCATACGTTTCGAGCCAGACGAGTTGCGACCGGTCCAGCGCGAGCGCGAGGACCGAGATCACGGCGAAGAACACGATGCCGACCATGTCGAGCACGTAGAACCGGCCCCGGAGCATGTCCCTCCCGGACAGGCCGATCACGGCGACCAGCGCGGCCAGCGCCGCGTACTTCCAGGTGCTGGGGCTCGCGACGACGCCGAAGATGATCCACGGCGCGAAGGACAGGAACACGCCGCCGCCCGCGGCGGGTTTCTCGGCCGCCACGTTCGTCGCCGCCCGCGTCGACTGCTGCCCCATGAGGGTTCTCCCTCGCTCGTCGGGCCCGCCCCCTCCCTTCCCAGCCTGCCGTGGGTGCGTGTCCTTCGCATGCCGTCTACGCGGGTGTGACCCCCAGGTGCCCGAGCACCGTGCGCATCGCACGGGTCACGGCCTCGCGGGACTCGTCCGTCCGGTTGTGGATCTCGAAGCCGTGGACGCCGTGCGGTACGTCGATGACCTCGACCGGGGCCTTCGTCCGCGCCGCCCTGTCCAGGAACGACTCGACCGTGGCGGCGATCTGCGGCGTCTCCCGGCCCGCCCGGGTCAGCACCAGGGGCGGCAGCGCCCCGCCGTCGGCCGGCAGCGCGTCGACCGGGTGGAAACGGGCGCCGACCGCGCCCCAGCCCGGCAGCGGAGCCAGGATCGGATAGGTGAGGGCCAGGCAGCGCAGCCACCGGGGCGGGGCGGTGATCCAGTCGGCGGCGAGCAGGCCCCCGCCGGAGAAGACCCACACGGCGATGCGCCCGGGGTCGACGCGGGGGTCGGCGCGCAGCAGTTCCACGGCCGCGGCCACGTCCCCCGCGGCCCGCGCGTAGTCGGCGATGCCGTGCAGGCGGTGGTCCACGACGGCGCCCACCGCGCCCAGGCTCGCCGCGTAGCGGGCGTAGCCGACGTAGAACGGCCACTCGCGCGGCGTGGCGTCGAGGTCGCGCGACACCGGGCCGCCGTGCACGAACAGCACCGCGGGCCGTGGCCCGCGCGCCGGGTCCGGCTCCGGCAGGTGCAGGTCCAGGCGGCCGTCGCGCACCCGCGGCAGCTCCGGGACGTCGAGCAGGAAGGGCTCGCGGAACGGGTCCCACTCGCCCTCGGGTGCCGTCAGCCGGCGGCCCACGCCCGCGGCCGCGCGGAGCAGCACCTCGGCCAGCTCCCGCGGGCGGGAGAGCATCGGCCAGTGGCCGGTGGCCAGTTCGAAGAAGCCCACCCGTGGGTCGGCCAGCCTGCGGAACTGCGGCGGGCCGGTGCGCACCAGGGCCTGCACCGTCTCGAAGGTGACCCCGCCCGCCGTGCACAGGATTCCGGTGGTGGGCACGTCCGCCGCGGCGCCCGTCAGCCGCAGCGGTCGCGTCAGCGTGCGCGCGGGCTGCGGGGCGGCGAGAGCGGTCAGCTGCCGCAGCCGCTCCGCCGACAGTCCCTCCGTGCTGCCCCAGCGCCGCCACTCCTCCGGAGCCGGGACGGGTACCGGGGCCGGTGCCGGTGCCGTCGCCGATGCCGGTTCCCGCCCGGAGTCGGCGTCCGCGCGCAGGAGTTCGCCCACCGCCGGGTCGGGCACCAGGGCCAGCGCCGGGTCGCCGTCCTGCGGCAGTCCGGCGTCCAGGTACACGATGCGGGCGATCCGCTCCGGCCTGCGGTCGGCCGCGCCCAGCACCGGGTGGACGGCGTAGTCGTGGCCGACCAGCACCACCTTTGCGTCCGGCCCGGGCTCCAGGGAGTCGATCAGCCGGACCACGTCGTCGACATGCGTCTGAAGGTCGGCCCCGGGCCACCGGCTCAGGGTCACCGGGTGCGCCTCGGCGCCGGACTCCCGCAGCGGCCCGGTCACCTCGCTCCAGACGCGCTCGTCGGTGAACGGACCGGAGACCAGCACGAATACAGTCATCAGCACCTCCAGGGGCGGGGTCGTCGCGGGTAACCTAGGAACTCCCCCTGAGGGAGGTTCAACCCTTGCCCACGGACCCGGACGGCATGAGCATCGGCGAGCTCGCCGCGCACGCGAGGACCACGGTCAAGACGGTCCGCTTCTACTCCGACCAGGGGCTGCTGCCCGCAGCCTCGCGCAGCTCCGGTGGCCACCGCCGTTACGGCCCCGAGGCGTCGGCCCGGCTGCGCACGATCCGCGCGCTGCGCTCGCTCGGTGTGCCCGTGCCCGAGATCGGCCGGGTTCTGGACTCCGGGGACGACTCCCTGGAGGCCGTGGTGACACGGCAGTTGGACGACGTCGGCACTCAACTCGCCGCGCTGCGCTGGCGCGAGGCCGCGCTGCGGGCCGTACAGGAAGGCGGTCCCGAGCAGGTGGCGGAACGCCTGGAGCTGATCGGGGCGGTGAGCGTCCCGCCCAGCACGGCCGCGCTCGCGCACTACTGGCGCCGGCTGCTTCCGGTGCGCCTGTCCGCCCGCCTGCGCTCCGCGGTCGCCGAGGCGGCCATACCCCAGCCTCCCGCGGACCCGACGCCGGACCAGGTCGTCGCCTTCGCCCGGCTGCACGCCCTGGCGACGGCCGCCACGGACGGCTGCCTGGCGACCCACCGACCCGCCACGGCCGCGCACCCCGACCTGCTCTACGACGGCCTGTACGAGGCCTACGACCTGGTGGAACGCGCTCTACGGGCCAACCGCTCCCCCGGCCCCGGCGAGGCCCTGGACTGCTATGTGGCCGCCCACGCCCGCGCCAGTGCCGCCCGGGACACCCCCGCCTTCCGCCGCACCCTCACCGCCGGACTCGCCGCGACGGACCACCCGGTGATGTCGCGGTACTGGCAGCTGGCGGGCGAGCTGGTCCCCGGCCCGACCCTGGGCGCCGCGGACTCCTGGCTCCGCGAGGCGCTGACCGCGAGCACGGCGACGGTCTGAGCGCGGCGACGGGCTGAGCGCGGAACTCCGGACCGCGGAACGCCCGTTCCGCTCAGCCGACCGCCTGCCCGATGCCCAGCAGATTCCCCTCGATCGCGGCGATCCCGTCCCTGGTCCGCAGTCCGGGCACGTCGACGTCCTCGAACACCACGCCGCAGGATGTCCCTGTCGTCGTCCATGGTCACGCCTTCACGCTCCCGGAGGTCGGTGAGGCCCCGGCGGCCAGTGGTGTCGAGGCCGTGGGCCGTCAGTGGGACAGGAGCTGCTGTCCGCCGTCGATGTCGTACGTCGCCCCGGTCAGCGCGTCGTTCGTCATGATGTGTACGGCCAGGGAGGCGACGTCGGCCGGGCCGACGACCCGCCGGATCGGCAGTGTGGCGCGCAGTTCCTCGCGCCGGGCCTCGATCCGATCGCCCAGGAGGGACGCCGACAGCGGGGTGTCGACGAACCCGGCGGCGATGACGTTCACCCGGACCGGCGCCAGTTCGAGCGCCAGGTTGGCGGCGAGGGCGGGCAGGGCCGCGGTGAGGGCGGAGATGACGGACATGCCGACACCGGGGCGCCGACCGCCCGTACCGCCGATGAACAGCAGCGTCCCTCCGGCTCGGACCTTGTCGCGGCCGTGCAGGGCGACCGCGAGCGTCGCGGTGAGGCGGTCGGCGATCTCGTCGCGGGCGGCGGTGAGGTCCATGTCCGCCAGCGGCACGTAGGACGGGCGGCCGGCCGTGACCAGCACATGGTCGACCTGGCCCGGCAACTCCTGGAAGAACCGCTGGAGGCGGTCGACGTCGGTGACGTCGAAGGCCGCCGTACTCAACGGCTCCAGCTCGCGGGCGGCCCGCTCCAGCCGTTCGGGGTTGCGTCCCACCAGGACCAGCTGCCCGCCGCTCGCGCGTACCAGGCGGGCGGTCTCCAGCCCGATGCCCGAACTGCCGCCGATCACGACGACGGTCTGATCGGCGAGGTCGGGCCGACGCGCGTGGCCGGCAGCACCCTCACCCGACATCCGCACCTCCAGAGATCGGCTCCCCGGCCCCGGCCTTCCGGCTCCCGGCCCGGTCTCCCATCGTCGCGCTCCGGGCCGCTGATCGCCTCCCAGAGGCCCACGGGCATCGCGCCGGTGCGATCAGCCCTCCAGTTCGGCCACCAGAGTGCGGACGCGCCGTTCGATGTCGTCGCGGATCGGGCGTACCGCGTCGACGCCCTGCCCGGCGGGGTCGTCGAGCTGCCAGTCCAGGTACCTCTTGCCGGGGAAGACGGGACAGGTGTCGCCGCAGCCCATGGTGATCACCACGTCCGACGCCCGTACGGCCTCGACGGTCAGCACCTTCGGGGTCTCTGCGGAGAGGTCGACGCCGGCTTCCCGCATCGCCTCCACCACCGCCGGATTGACGGTGTCGGCCGGAGCGGAGCCGGCGGAGCGGACCTCGACCCTGTCTCCGGCGATCTGGGTGAGGAACGCGGCGGCCATCTGGGAGCGCCCGGCGTTGTGGACGCAGACGAACAGCACCGAGGGGCGGGGCGTGGGGACGGTCATGGGCCAGGTCTTTCCGGGAGGAGTGGGTCAGCGGGTGGAGGGGGAGGTCAGCGCGGTGTCGGGGTGGGAAGCGGTGACGCGCGGTCCGGCCGGAGCCGTGGGGCCGAAGATCGCGAGCAGCAGGCCGAGGCCGACGGCGGCGCCGACCAGTTGGGCGGCGACGAACGGTGCTACGGAGGCCGGGGCGATGCCGGCGAACGAGTCGGTGAAGGCGCGGCCGACGGTCACCGCCGGGTTCGCGAACGAGGTCGACGAGGTGAACCAGTAGGCGGCCCCGATGAAGGAGGCCACCGCCACCGGGGCCAGGTGGTCCCGTCGGGTCCGGGTCAGTCCGAGGACCAGCAGGATCAACCCGGCGGTCGCCACGACCTCGCCCAGCCACAGATGACCGGCGAAGCGGTCGTGCGTGGACCACTTCACCCACCGCCGCGCGAACATCGCGTCGGCCAGGATCGCGCCCGTGACGGCCCCGGCGATCTGCGCGGGTATGTACGCCGCCACCTCCCGCGCGGTCAGGCCGTCCCCGTTCCTGCGGCCGGTCAGCCACGCGGCCAGCGTGACGGCCGGGTTGAAGTGGGCGCCGGAGACCGGGCCCAGCAGGGCGATCAGCACGCCGAGGCCGAAGACGGTGGCGAGGGAGTTGGCCAGCAGTTGCACACCGACGTCCCGTGACAGCTCGGTCGCCTGGATGCCGGAGCCGACCACCACGGCGACCAGCGCGGCCGTACCCACCGCCTCGGCCGCCACGCGCCGCCCGAGCGAGGCGGTCACGCGGTCGCCCCGGCGCTCCGGGGGACGGTCAGGAACGAGGCCAGCCGGGCCAGGGCGTCGGGCAGGGCCCAGTAGTACACCCACGTCCCGCGCCGTTCGCAGTCGATGAGGCCGGCCTGGCGCAGCAGCTTGAGGTGGTGGGAGATCGTCGGCTGGGACAGATCGAAGGCGGGCGTCAGCTCGCACACGCACACCTCGCCGTCGTCCTGCGAAGCGATCATCGACAGCAGCCGCAGCCGCACCGGGTCGCCGAGGGCCTTGAACACCTTGGCCAGCTCCGCCGCCCGGTCGTCGTCCAGCGGAGCGGCGGCGAGCCGCCGGCAGCAGGCGTCGGCGCCTGCGTCCGCATCCACGTCCACGTCCACGTCCTGGCCGATGATTTCGAGCCTTTGTTTCGACACACGTCTATGTTGACGTTCTTCTATCCAGGGCGCAAGGTTGCATCAACGAACGTCAATACAAGCCGTTCCGGGGCATCGCCGTGCCTCGTCATCCAGGAGTGACTCATGCCCGAGCAGTCCACAGACCTGCGCGAGACCGTCCGCCGGCGCTACGCGGCCGCGGCCACCAAGGTCACCGAAGGCGGCACCGCCTGTTGCGGGCCCCGGCCCGTCGAGATCGACGAGAACTTCGGCTCCACCCTCTACACCCCGGACGAACGCGACACGCTCCCCGCCGAGGCCGTGGCCGCCTCCCTCGGGTGCGGCAACCCCACCGCCGTGGCCGATCTCCGCGAGGGCGAACACGTCCTCGACCTCGGCTCCGGCGGCGGCATCGACGTCCTGCTCTCGGCGCGCCGCGTCGGCCCCGCGGGCAAGGCGTACGGGCTCGACATGACCGAGGAGATGCTCACCCTCGCCCTGGCCAACGCCGCGAGGGCGGGCGCGACGAACGTGGAGTTCCTGAAGGGCACGATCGAGGCCGTCCCGCTGCCCGCGCACACCATCGACGTGGTGATCTCGAACTGCGTGATCAACCTGTCCACGGACAAGCCCGCGGTGTTCGCCGAGATGTTCCGGGTCCTGAAGCCGGGTGGCCGGATCGGCGTGTCCGACGTGGTCGCGGACGACTCCCTCACCCCCGGGCAACGAGCCGAGCGCGGCGACCACGCCGGCTGCATCGCGGGTGCCCTCTCCTTCGCCGAGTACCGCGAGGGCCTCGAAGCGGCGGGCTTCACGAACGTCGAGATCACCCCGACCCACGGCGTGGCCGACGGCATGCACTCGGCGATCGTGCACGCCGACAAGCCCGCCGCGTCCTGAGCGACGGTGAACCCGAGGTGGTGCTCCGTCACGTCTGCTCGGCGACGAAGAGGACATCCACTCGAAGTCACGGGTCGCGCCGCCCGCCGAGCCGCTGAGGCTCCACGGCGTCGCGATTGCTACCAGAGGTCTCTCTCGCGGGGCACGCACGACTCCCAGCGCCACCGGAAGAAGGCGACGAAGAGCACGAGGGCGGCGACCGGAATCCACAGGAGCTGCAGGCGTACGGACGGACCCTGGCCGGTGGCGAGCAGCACGAGCCACAGGGCGAGCATCAGCAGCCAGGTCACCAGGGCCGCGACGATCGCGCGGCTCACGGAGCGCATCCGCCCCGCGCGTCGCCGCAGGGCCTGCTCGGCCATGGGCGTGCGCAGCCCGTCCACCTGCCACTCGTTCAGCTGCGGCAGCGAACGACGACGGCCGTCCAGGGTGCCGACGAACGCCCCGGCCCTGTTCGCCTGGGGAGCCTGCCGTACGTCGAGTTCGTAGATCTCGCTCCAGGGGAGGCGACGGGCACGGAAGGCGCCGTGGATGACGACGCCGCCCGTGTCGACCCGGGTGAAACCCCGGCGGAGAAACAGCAGCACCCAGGCCACCGTGACGGCCGTCGACGAGGGATGTTCGCACGACCCCCGCCCCGTGACCAGCGTGTTTCTGACGGATCCGGTCCGCGGTGGCGGTCAGTCGGCCTCCGGCGGCTTTTCGTCGCCGGCCGTGGGCGGCAGCGGCTGCTCCGTCCAGACGGTCTTGCCGTCGTGGGTGTAGCGGGTGCCCCACCGCTCGGTGAGCTGCGCGACCAGGAAGAGCCCGCGTCCACCCTCGTCCGTGCTCTGCGCCCGCCTGAGGTGCGGGGAGGTGTGGCTGGTGTCGGACACTTCGCAGATCAGGGTCTGCGTACGGATCAGGCGCAGCGTGACGGGGCCCTCCGCGTACCGGTAGGTGTTGGTGACGAGTTCGCTGGCGACCAGCTCGGTGGTGAAGGCCAGCTCCTCCAGCCCCCATTCGGTCAGTTGCGCCGTGGTCAGCTCCCTCGCCCGGGCGGCGGAGGTCGCCTCCAGGGGCAGCTCCCACGAGGCGACGTTCTCCGGCGGCAGCACCCGGGTCCGGGCGATGAGCAGCGCGATGTCGTCGGCGGGGACGTGGCCGACCGGCAGCAGCGCTTCGATCACGGCGTGGCAGGTGTGGTCCAGCGGATCGCCGACGGCGGAGAGACATGTGCGCAGGCTCTCCAGCGCGGCGTCGATGTCGCCGCTGCGCGCCTCCAGGAGGCCGTTGGTGTAGAGCGCGAGCAGGCTGCCCTCGGGGAGATCGAGGTCGTACGTCTCGAACGGCAGTCCGCCCAGGCCGAGCGGCGGCCCCGCGGGCGGGTCGAGCACGGTCACCTCGCCGTCCGGCGTGGACAGCAGGGGTGCCGGGTGGCCGGCGCGGGCCAGGGAGCAGTGCCGGGACACCGGGTCGTAGACGGCGTAGAGGCAGGTGGCCCCGAGCACCTGCTCGTCCGCCGACCCGTTGCCGTGGGCGTTCGCCTCCACCTCGGCGGCCAGCAGGCTGACCAGATCGTCCAGCCGGGCCATCACCTCGTCGGGTTCGAGGTCGAGGCTGGCCAGGGTGCGCACGGCGGCCCGCAGGCGGCCCATCGAGGCCGCGGCGTGGATCCCGTGGCCGACCACGTCCCCCACGACGAGGGCGACCCGGGCTCCCGACAGCGGGATCACGTCGAACCAGTCGCCGCCGATGCCCGGTTCGCCGCTGGCCGGGAGGTACCGGCAGGCCACCTCGACGGCCGGCAGGTCGGTCGCCGCGCTCGGCAGCAGACTGCGCTGGAGGGTCAGCGCGGCGTTCTGCTGCTGGGTGAAGCGGCGCGCGTTGTCGATGCAGACGGCCGCGCGCGAGGAGATCTCCTGGGCCACCGCGGCGTCGTCGTCCTCGAAGGGCTCCGAATGGCGTGATCGCCACAGGCTCACCACGCCCAGGATCAGGCCGCGCGCCACCAGGGGCACCGCGATCAGCGAATGAACGCCGAGACCCGAGGCGACCTCGATCCGTCGCCGGTCCATGACGTACCACTCGGGGCGGAGGGTCAGCTGCCGGTCGAGAATGGTGCGCCGCTCGTCCAGGCACCGCGCCTGCGCGGATTCCGGCAGGATCGGGACCACCTCGCCCTCGTGGTACGGCACGCGGCGCTCCGGGGGCGAGAGGGCCACGCGCAGCAGCGGACCCGTCACACCGGGGGGCGGTTCGTCGCCCAGTGTCACCGGCTTCATGAGGTCCACGGAGCAGAGGTCGGCCAGGCCGTCGACGGCCACCTCGGCCAGTTCCCGGGCGGTCCGGATCACGTCCAGTGAGTTTCCGACCCGGGCGCTCGCCTCGTTCAGCAGGGCGAGCCTGCGCTGCGCCCGGTGGCGGTCGGTCACGTCCTCGATCGTCTCGGCGACGCCGAGCACCCGGCCCGAGGGGTCCTCCATCCGGAACGCGGAGACGGACACGATCCGTTCGCGACCGGGTTCGTGGGCGGCCCGCGCGGACTGCTCCGTGAAGATCAACGGCTCGCCGGTCTCCAGGACGTGCCGTACTCGCTCGTCGGCCCGCGCCGCGTCGTCCTGCACCATGAAGTCGCGAGGGTGATGGCCCACCGGCGCATCGACCGGGACGCCGCTCGCCTTGGCGATGGCACGGTTGACCCGAAGCACCTTCCGGTCCGGGCCGTAGGTGACCAGACCGACCGGGGACCGGCGGTACAGGCCGTCGAGCAGCGCACGGTCCCGCTGCCAGGCGATGACCTCCGCGGCGGGGGCTCCGACCAGCACCCACTCCTGGCCGTCCCCGTCCCGAGTGATCGCACGGGCCCGGAAGCCCATCTCCACCCGCCGCCCGTCGCGGTGCCGCACGGGCAGGACCCCGAACCAGCCCCCCGACCTCATGGCGTTCACGACGACGGAGCGCGCGACCGGCAGGTCACGGGTGTCGACCAGGAGCTCCCGCCACGCCCGTCCGATCACTTCCTTGGCCGAATAGCCCAGCAGTTCCTGGGCCCGTACGCTCCAGCCGACCACGGTGCCCTGATCATCGAGTACGGCCGTGGCTCCGTGCCCGAGGGCGAACGGATCCTCCGGACTCTCGCTGAACAGCATCGACGGCGTCCCCATAGCCACTACAGCCACCACCTCGCCTCCGTCACTCCGATGTTCCTCTTCTCGGTCTCCGTCCGCGACAGAGAAGGGGCTCGAAACGTCACATCCGCCGCACTACGGCCCGTGGCGGGTTCCGGCCCGCGCCACCGTCGAGCGGACGTCCGCAAAACGGTGAACGATGAGTGGGGCGCCCCGACCGAGCAGGAGACCGACATGAACGCGCTGCTCTCAGCGGTCCTCGACGCCCATGGCGGCCTCGACCGCTGGAACGCGCTCACCATGGTCCGCGCCACCATCGTCAGCGGTGGTGACCTGTTCACGATCAAGGGCATGCCGCAGGACCCCACCCCTCGGGAGATGACCGTCTGGCTGCACGAGGAGCACGCCTCGGTGCTGCCGTTCGGTGCGCCCGACCAGCGGTCCGACTTCAGGCCCGACCGCGTCGCCGTCGAAAAGCTCGACGGGCACGTGGTGGCCGAACGCGACGCACCGCGCGATTCGTTCACCGGCCATGAGCTCAGCACCCCCTGGGACCCGCTGGACCGCGCCTACTTCAACGGGTACGCGCTGTGGACGTACCTCACGACGCCCTTCCTGCTCGCGATGCCCGGCTTCGACGTCACCGAGATCGCCCCCTGGCGGGAGGGCGACGAACTCTGGCGTGGCCTGCGCGCCACCTTCCCGCCCGGTATCGCCAGCCACAGCACCCACCAGGACTTCTACTTCGGGTTCGACCATCTGCTGCGGCGGCACGACTACCACGTCGACGTCGCGGGCGGGTTCGCCGCCGCGCAGTACGTCCACGACATCGTCGAGGCGGACGGGATCCGGCTCCCCACCAGGCGCCGGGCCTACCGGAGCGACGCGGACAACCGCCCGATCCTGGAGCAGACGATGGTCTCCATCGACGTCAGTGACGCACGGTTCACCTGAGGTCGACGGGGTGTTGCCCGCAGCACAGGAGTTGAACGCGTTCAGAAATGATGCCAGCATGACGGGACCTTGATCGGCGAGCGGTTGCGTCCGCTCGCCTTCGGCGCTGCTGTGGGGGAAGGGGGGAAGGCCGTGCTGCCCCAGTTGTCCGGCCTCGCCAGAGGACGGCACGCGGTGTTCGTCGCCTGTCTGCTCGCACTCACGGGATGCAATCCCCATATGTACGACGACGTGCCCGCGCTGCATGACGCGAAGCCGCCGGAAGTAGCGGGCTCATGGCTCGGCTACGACCGGACGCACGTCGTCCTCCGGCCCGACGGGAAGGCCGACATCCGTCTCCTGGACGGGCTGGAATGGGACTTCGACGACCGGTGGCGTCTGTCGGGCACGGGGACCTGGGAGCTGACCGACAAGCGGACCGGGTGGAACGACGGCCAGCACGTCCGGCTGAAGCTCACCTCACGCACCGCGGTGGCCACGCGCGCGCCGGAGCCGGACGATCCGCCCGCCCCGACGGGGGACAGCCCCCGGATTCCCAAGACCTACACCTGGACGTTCGAGCTGCGGCGCGACGACAAGAAGGACCTCGAACTCTATTTCTTCTTCCACGACCCGGACTCGCGCAGCACGTACATCCTGCAGAGAGAAGGGCCCGGGCGCCGGAACTCGTCGGCCGGCGGCCGATGAGTTCCGGAGCCCGGAGCGGTCCACCTCCGTGCAAGCGAAGACCGCGACGAGCTCTGTGAGGGGATCATGACCGCTTCCGCACTACCACCCGTCGTCGACGCCGCGACCTGGGAGCGCCGACTTGAGGCACTGCGGGCCAGGGAGAAGGCCGCGACACGGGAGCTGGACGCCATCGCCGCCGAGCGCCGTCGCCTGCCGATGGTCGAGATGCCCGACTACACCCTTGAGGGCGAGGACGGCCCCGTACGGCTGGCGGACATCTTCGAGGGCAAGAGCCAGCTGATCGTCTACAACCACATGTGGTTCGCCGGCAAGGAATGGCAGTGCCCGGGCTGCACGGGGTTCACCTCGCAGTACACGCGCCTGGAGTTCCTGGACAACTACGACGCGCGCTTCGTCGTCGTCACCCAGGGCCCCATCAAGGAGGCGCTCGCCTACAAGCAGCGGGTCGGCAACCGGATGACGTGGTACTCGACCGCCGACAGCCCGTTCGGGGCCGATGTCGGCGCACCGCCCGACGGGGGATTCGCGGTCAACGTGTTCCTCCGCGACGGGGACACGGTCTACCGGACCTGGCACACCAACGGCCGCGGCACCGAACAGCTCAGTCATTCCTTCGCGTTGATCGACCTGCTGCCGTACGGCCGCCAGGAGCAGTGGCAGGACTCGCCCGAGGGCTGGCCCCAGTCCCCCACGTACAGCCGGTGGGCGACGTCCGAGACCATCGCCGCGCTCTACGGCCCGCACGCCGACGAGGGCTGAACCGAGCACGGCCGGGCCGGTGTCGCCGGGCACCGGCCGGCTGGGCGACTTCCTCACGCGTCCACGAGTCGCCGCGAGCCCGCCTCGACGTGTGCGCGTGCGCTTTCGAGGTTCTCGGTCACGCGCCGGCGCTGATCGGCGGGCAGGTTGCCGCCGTCGAGCAGGCGCTCGCAGCAGTTCTTCGCCTCCTCGAACTCTCCGACCCAGGCGGCCGAGACCGCGAGTTCGTCGAGTGCGCGCCGGTCGTACCAGTCCGGCTCGACGGACAGATGGTCACCGCCCGGGGAGGGGATCCGCGACGCCTGCCGCGCGAAGTTGTGGGCGAGCGGCCACCGCCCGCCGGCCCGGCACCAGCGCGCGAGCTCGCCGAGCGGCTCGGCGCGCGCGGGCCGGACCTCGTACGCGGGGAGGTATCGGTCCATCACCTCGTCCGCCGGGCGCTCCAGTTGCTCCGCGAGCCGTGCGGCGGTCAGGTGGGCGCAGAAGACCTCCTCGTCCCAGCCCTTCATAGCCGCCCTGCGGTCATGGGCCTCCAGAGCCTTCTCCGGCTCGTGGGCGTTGAGCCAGCTCTGGGCGAGGTAGAAGGCGTAACGGCCTTGTCGGGCTCCTCGTTCAGGCCCTGCTGGAGGATCTCGGCGTCTGCCAGGTACTTCTCCCGCGCGCTCCTGCCCCGGCTGCGTGCACCGCCGCCCACGATGCGGATGCGGGCGCCTTCGACCATCCCGAGGGTGCACCGCATGCCGCAGTCGAGGTACTCGTGCGGGACGCCGACGTACCGCCAGGGCAGCCGCGTCGAGACCAGGGCCGAGCGGTGGTGGGTGCGCGAGTCGTGCCGCAGGGTGAGGTTGTAGGCATCGAGGGAGAGCTCCGGCATGCGGAAGCCGGGCTCGACCTCCATCACGTCGTCCGCGTCCATGAAGAGCAGGTAGTCCGCGCTGCTCCCGGCGAGTTCGATGGCCTCGGTGCGGCTGCCGTCGAAGCCCTTCCAGGGGCGTTCGTACAGCGTGCCGGGCAGATCGCCGTAGACCTCGCGGATGACGTCCTGCGTGCCGTCGGTCGAGCCCGTGTCCACGATGACCCATGTGTTCGATCAGAGGCCGTACGGATTCGAGACAGCGCCGGATGACGTGGGCCTCATCCTTGACGATCATGTTGAGGCAGACCTAAGCCACACAATGAGGCTGGCCCAAGGCCACTTCCCCGCTCGCGCACCGGCGCCGGACGAAGGGGGCGCCGGAACCGTCTCAGCACGCGTGTTCGTCCTCCCGTGCACCATGTTGAGCTTCAGCGCATACCTCGCCGGCCCCCTGGCCTCATCGGTTCGCCAACTGCTCGTGTTCGCCTGGACGCAGACCAGGGCCTGCGCTTTCGCCATCGCGCTGCTGTCCGGCGTGGCGGTGTCCACCCTGCTGCCCGGACTCCCGGTGGCCCGCTACGACCTGCTCGTCGTCTACGGCGTGCTGCTCACCCTCCTGTTCTGGGTGCGTGGCTGGGAGAGCGGGCGGGACATCGCCGTCATCACCGTCTGCCACGTCATTGGCCTGGCCTTCGAGCTGGTGAAGGTGGCCCTCGGCTCATGGAGCTACCCGGAGCCGGCCGTGCTGAAGTTCGCCGGTGTCCCGCTGTACGGAGGGTTCCTCTACGCGGCCGTGGGCAGTTACATCTGCCGGGCCTGGCATCTCTTCGACCTCGAACTGATCCGCTACCGGCCCAGGGCGACCGCGGCAGTGGCCGCCGCGGTCTACCTCAACTTCTTCAGTCATCACTGGCTGCCCGATGCGCGCTGGCCCTTTGCCGGACTGCTGGTGGCCGTCACCGCGGGCACCTCCGCGCGGTTCACGGTGCGCGGGGTACGCCGACAGATGCCGCTGGCGTTGTCGTTCGTCCTGATCGGCTTCTTCCTGTGGGTGGCGGAGAACCTCGCCACCTACGTGGGCGCCTGGCGCTACCCGTACCAGCTCCACGGCTGGCAGCCCGTCGGCGTGGAGAAATTCGGCGCCTGGTCCCTGCTGATCAGCATCACCGTCGTCCTGGTGGCCGCCAGCCGACCGGAACGGAGGTCGTACGGTGCTGGTCGCCCAGTGGATGCCACGTGACGGGGAGCATGTGGGGCTCCTGTCGACCGGGCCCGCCGTGGCCCTGCTCGGGGTCGGCGGGGTGGTCGTCGTCACGGCCGCCGTGGCGGCCGCACTGGGGCGGCGGGAGCGCGATGCCGGGCACCGCCCGACGGGCTGGCTGTGCGGTCTCGGGCTGACGCTGTGCCTGGTGGGTGGGCTCGGGCTGCTGGTCCGCCAGTCCGAGGATCGGCAAACGAGCGGTGGGCTGCACGCGGCCGGCCGCGAGGTCATCGGCGAGGCTCTGGACGCCGCCCGGAACTGCGCCACCGCCGCCCCGGAACCCACTTTCACGTACCCGGACGAACAGGCGTCCGGCGGCGTGGCCACCTACGCTCCGGCCCCATGCGGTACCTCGCCGCGCGACACGCCACTGGACTCGATGGTGGTGACCTCCCAGGGCGTGTACCGGGTGAGTGAGGCGGCCTCCTTCGGCACGAGCGGACAGGTGACCGTGACCGACTCGGCCACCGGCAGGCAGGCCTGCGCCACCGTCCCGGACACCACGGACGACACCGGCACGGTCACGGACGGCCCCTGCAGGGGTTAGTCGCCGTCCTGGCGGCTGGGACGGACCTGGTGACGCCGCCTCAGCAGATGCCGGCCCACGAGTGCGGCGGTCAGGACGCCGAGGGCGATGAGTGCGTAGAGCTGGTAGCGGGTGATCTCGTCGTAGAGGGCGGTGATGTGGGTGCCGGCCGCGTAGGCCAGGGTCGCCCACAGGCCGACCCACAGCGCGGCGCCCAGCGCGTTGAAGGCGAGGAAGCGGCGCCAGGCCATGCCGCTGGTGCCGGCGATGATGCCGTTGGCCTGGCGCAGGCCCTCGACGAAGCGGGCGACGGTGACGACCTTGCCGCCGTGGCCGGTGAAGAACTCCTCGGCCTTCTGGAAGCGCTCCGGGGTGAGGAACACGTACCGACCCCAGCGGTGCACGAAGGTGCGTCCGCCCGACCGTCCGATCAGGTAGCCGATGTTGTCCCCCACGACGGCCGCGGCGAACGCGAGCGTCGCGACGGCGACGATGTTCAGCCGCCCGGCCCCGGCGTAGATCCCCGCGGCGATCAGGATCGTCTCGCCGGGCGCGGGAACGCCGAAGTCCTCGACGAGGACCACGGCGCCGACGGCCCAGTAGCCGTAGTGGCCGAGCAGCGGGGCCAGGTGGGCCAGAGGGCCCGGGAGGGGCGGGACCATGTGTCCACCGTACGTCGCCGGTGCCGGGCGAAGAGGCCCGTGCACCCGGTCTGCGGCGCAGGCGCTCAGCAGGGCAGATCGAGCGTGACGGCGGTCCCGTGCCGCGCGTTCTCGGCGTGCGCGGTGCCGCCGTGCGCGGTCGCCACCGCCTGTACGAAGGCGAGCCCCAGCCCGGACCCCTCGCTCGTGCGGCTCGCCTCGGCGCGGGCGAAACGGTCGAACGCCCGGGGCAGGAACTCCGGCGGGAAGCCCGGCCCCTCGTCCGTGACGCACAGCCGCAGCCTGGCCTCGTGGACGGCGGCCGTGAGGCGGACGGTCCCGTGGCCGTGGCGCAGGGCGTTGTCGACGAGATTGCCGAGGGCGGGCACGAGCCATCGGGCGTCGACGTCGACGGTGGTGTCCGCCGCGTCGACGGTCAGGGCGCGCCCGGCCCGTTCGGCGGTGCGCACCTGCGCGGCGACGGCGGTGTCGACGAGGTCGGTGAGGCGTACGGGGGCCCGGGTGATGTGGTCGGCGCTGCCGAGTTCCTCCAGGTCCAGCAGGGCGTTGGAGAGATCGATCAGGCGCTGGACCTCTGCGTCCACGGAGCGCAGCGTCTCGGTGAGCTCCTCGGCCGGGCGGGGGCGGTGCAGCGCGACGTCGACCTCGGCCCGCAGCAGGGACAGCGGGGTGCGCAGCTCATGGCTGGCGTCCGCGACGAACCGGCGCTCGCGGACGGCGGACGCCTCCAGGCGGTCGAGCATGCGGTTGAGGGTGTGGCCGAGGCGGGTGATCTCGTCGTCGCGGTCGGCGGGCACGTCCAGGCGCAGGTTCTGGCCGCCGTCGGCGAGGGTGGCCGCCGCGGTGCGGTAGCGCTCGACGGGGCGCAGGGCGGCGCGTGCGGTGCGGTAGCCGACGTACGAGGCGGCGATCAGGGTCAGTCCGGAGGCGAGGGCGAGCTGCGCGAGCAGTTCGCGCAGGGCCTCGTCGCGATGCCCCCGGCGGACGGCGGCGACGACGATCCGTGGTGCTCCGCCGGCCGTGACGCGCTCGGCCTGCAGCCGCAACGTGTCCGGAGTGATCGGCAGCAGGGAGCCGACGTCCCGCCGTACCGCGTGTCCCCGGGCGGCCGCGTCGAGTTCGGCGTCAGTGAGCAGTGCCCGGCGGCCCACGGCGTCGCCGGCGCCGAGGACGCGGCCGTGCACGTCGAGGACCTGGTAGAGGCTGCCGCTGGGGCCCGGGGGCAGCGCGGTACGGGCGCGCAGAGCCCGGTCGAGGCTCTGCTGGTAGGCGGCCAGATCGTCGTGCAGCTGCCGGTCGAGCGCGGTCTGGACCCGCCAGTAGACCAGCCCGGCGGTCCCGGTCAGGACGAGGGACATGGTGACGGCGACGGCCAGGACGAGGCGGGTGACGACGGGCAGCCGCCGGAACCAGGCCCGCGGCCCGCCCGCGCCCGCCAGGGTCACGGGGCGGTCTCCAGGCGGTAGCCGCGTCCGCGCAGGGTCGTGATCGTCGTACGGTCGAAGGCGCGGTCGACCTTGGCCCGCACCTTGGAGACGTGGACGTCGATAGCGTTGCTGCGCAGGTCGGTCTCGCCGTCCCACACCTCGTCGAGCAGCTGCAGCCGGGTCACGACCCGGCCCGCGTTCTCCATCAGCACCCGCAGCACGTCGAACTCGCGCCGGGACAGGTCGAGCTCCGTGTCCGCCCGCCAGGCCCGCTGCCGCCCGGGGTCGAGGACGAGGTCGCCGACCTCCAGACGGCCGGAGCTGTCGGGGCGGCGCCGGGATATCGCCCGCAGCCGGGCCTGCAGCTCCTCCATGGCGAACGGCTTGACCACGTAGTCGTCGGCGCCGGCGTCCAGCCCGGCCACCCGCTCGCTGATCGCTCCGCGCGCGGTGAGCAGGATCACCGGGACGTCGACGCCCTCGCCGCGCAGCGTGCGGCACACCTCGACCCCGTCCATGCCCGGCAGCATCACGTCCAGGAGGACCCCGTCCAGGCGGGGATCACGGGCGGCGGCCAGGCCGGAGGGGCCGTCGTAGCGGCCTTCGGCGGTGTGTCCGGACTCGGTGAGGTAGCGGACGACGAGGTCCGTGAGGCGAGTCTCGTCATCGACGACCAGGTAGTGCATGGCGGCCAGGCTAACCGCCCACGGGCCCGGATCCGGGGGCCCGGAAGGCTTCATGGTCTGTTCATGTGAAATCCCTACCGTCCTTCACGTCGCGGCGCACCGCGGGCCGCGACCGGTCCGCCGTCCGATGCGCCGGGACGGAAAGGGACAGTCATGGACGCACGGGTGCTCGCCGCCAAGGGCATCACCGACCACATCGCACCCCTGGATCTGATCACGCGCGGTGGCCTCGACATCGTGGCCCTGCTGATCCTGGTCGGGCTGCTCTACCGGCGCCGTCCCAGCGCACCGGCGATGCCGCTGGTCCTGGCCTCGCTGAACGTCGGCCTGTTCGCGGCGATGAGCACGATCAGCGCCGGCAAGTTCCCGACCGGGGTCGGCTTCGGCCTGTTCGGCATTCTCTCCCTCGTCCGGCTGCGCAGCGCGGCGTTCACCCTGCGCGACGTCGCGTACACGTTCGTGACCCTGGTCATAGCCCTGTGCACCGGCCTGCCGCGGCGCGAGAACTGGCTCGTCATCGCGTTGGTCGCGGTCGTGCTGGTGGCCGTCCTGCTGGTGGACGACTCCCGCGCCCACCAGCCGCCGACCCGCACGGTGAAACTGACCCTGGACCGCGTCTACGACGACCCCTCGCTGATCGCCCAGGACGTCGCGTTCCGCTTCGGCCGGACCCCGTTGTCGGTGGTGATCGACGAGGTCGACTACGTCCGTGAGACCACCCGGGTCTCCGCCCGCTACCCCGCCGTACCCGGCGAGGGGGGCGAGGCAGCCCCCGCCCAGGACGCCGAGCCGCGTGAGCAGGTGACCGTCTCATGACCGCCGCCTCCGTCCTCGCGGCCGACCTCGGCCTGTCCGCGCTGCGCGGTGCCACGCTCGCCGAGGTCGACGCGGCCGCGGCACTCCAGCACCGTACCGACCGCAAGTACCTGCTCCCCCTCGACCGCGCGCGCCTCCTCGTGGACCGGCTCGCCGGCAGCCACCACGTCCTCGACCTGGCCGGCCGCCGTACGACGAGCTACCTCAGCACCTACTTCGACACCGAGCGGCTCGGCGCCTGGCACGCCCACGTCCAGGGCCGCCGTCGGCGCTGGAAGGTCCGTACGCGCCTGTACGCGGAGGACGGTCTGTGCCGCGTCGAGGTGAAGACGAAGGACGGCCGCGGCGCCACCGTCAAACACGCCCTCCGGGCCCCCGCCCAGGCCTACGGCCAATTGGACGTCCTCGCGGCCGAGTTCGTCGACGACGTACTGCGGCGGGCGGACATCCCCGTCCTCGCCGCCGCACTGACCCCCGCGGCCGAGGTCCGCTACGTCCGCGCGGCCCTCGCCGACCTGGACCACGGCAGCCGCGTCACGCTCGACGGCCTCCTCACCTGCCACCGGGGCGAGCGCACCGCCGCCCTCGATCCCAGACACGTCCTCGTCGAGACGAAGGGCACCGCCCGGCCGGCACCGGCCGACCGGCTGCTGCTGCGCCTCGGTGCCCGGCCCGTGTCGCTCAGCAAGTACATCGTCGGCCGGGCCCTGCTCACCCCGGGACTGCCGGACAACGACGTGCGCCGCCTCGCCCGCACCCACTTCACCACCGAGGCCCCGCCGGCTCCGCTCACCGAAGCCGCTCCCGCACCCGCTCCCGTTCCCGTTCCCGTTCCCGCTCCGCTCATCGAGAGGATCCCCGTCGCATGACTCCCCTGCGCGGCATCAAATGGCCGTACGCCGTGATCGCGCTGCTCGCCGTGGCGGCCGCCGCCTTCGGCCTGCTGCGACCGCACCTGGTTCCGGCGGCCTCCTCGGGCAAGGCGAAGCTCTCGGCTACCGACCGCATCAAGCGGAACCCGCCCCCGCGCCTCTTCCCGGACGCCGACCTCGCGCCGATCGGCAAGCAGGCCGCCGCCCAGCGCCAGAAGGCCGATGCCCTCTTCGCCCAGTGGAAGAAGGCGCACGGCACCGCCCGTGACGACAAGGCCTTCGCCGCCTGGGCCGCGCGGCGGGTCCCCGCACCGCTCACCGCCGCCGAGCGCACCACCGAACTCCACCAGGTCCAGCAACTCGCCAAGTCCCGTACGGCCGCCGGGAAGAGGGCCGCCACCTGGCTGGAGCTCAACGGCAAGAAGGACATCTGGAAGCTGTACCTCCACGACCAGCGCGAACTTGTCCCCGTCCAGCGGGGCACGGCGGAGAAGGCGGAGCTCAAGGCGGCCCTGAAGCTGGCCAAGACCATCAGCGACCAGGTCGCCGCCCGCGACAAGCAGCCGGCCCCGTTCGTCCTGGACCCGAGCCTGCGCCCGGAGAAGCACATCAAGCCCGGCGCCAAGGGCCCGTACTCCTACCCCTCCCGCCACGCCACCCGGGCCGCCGCCGCGGTCACCTTCCTCAGCGCCCTCTCTCCGCACCGGGCCGAGGACTACCGGTGGATGCAGGACGAAGTCCTCTACTCCCGCCTCTACATGGCGGGCCACGTCCCCAGTGACCTCACCGCGGGAACCCTCCTGGGCGACCTCGTCGGCGACTACGAACTCGCCGTCGGCGGCCACTGATTCCGCGCTCGTCGGCCTTCCTTTCGGGTGAGCCGCCGTTCACGGCCGGGACGCGTCGAACGCGGCGACGAGTCGGTCCGTGGTGACGATGGCCTGGGCGAAGGTGGGGCCGTTGAGTTCGTGGGCGGCGTGCATCATCTCGGGACCGAGCGCCGCGGTGGCGTCGCGGACCAGCGTCACGTGGTAGCCGAGCTCCATGGCGAACCGGGCGGTGGCCTCGACGCAGGTGTTGGCCAGCACGCCGACGAGAACCACGTGGGTGATGCCGTGCTGCTTGAGCCACATGTCCAGGTCCGTGTTGGCGAACCCGCTCGACCCCCAGTGCTCCAGGGCGACGAACTCGCCCTGCCGCGGCTGGAAGTCGGGGTGGAACTCCCCGCCCCAGGAGCCCCTGGCGAAGTGGTGCAGCTGCTGGATCTTCCGCTGCGAGGGGGTCGGGTGGTCCCACGTGTCGTAGTCACCCGGCTCCCAGCGGCGGTGCGGCACGAACACCACGCGCACACCGGTCGCACGGGCCGAGGCGATCACGGAGCGCAGATGGTCCAGCAGACCGACCTCGCGGGCCACGGGCTCCAGCCGCGGCCAGACCTTGCCGCCCTCCGAGATGAAGTCGTTGTAGGGGTCGATCAGCAGAACGGCCGTACGGCGGGGATCGTAGGTCTCGGCCATGGTTCCTCCCTGGTCCGGCCCTACTCGGGCGGTGCGGCGCCGGTCTGCTCGTCGACCATGAACCGGGCGTACCAGTCGGGCCAGTTGGGATCCTCCTGGCCGATGCGCTTCTCGTGTTCACCGTGGGCGGCGGCCGCGCGCCGCAGCGCGCTCGCGAGTTCGGTCACGGAGCCGTAGGACGTCGGCCCGGGATCGACGCGCCCGGGGAGCCGGGCCTTCACCGGGATCCCGGAGGGGTACTTGCCGGAATACGGCCGAAGCCGGTCGATCTCCGTTCTCTCCGCGTACTTCTCGCACTCGCTCAGGAAATGACGGACGTGCGGCTGGCTTCCGTGCTCGTCAAAGGCGGCGCGGTCGGCGTACAGCTCGAAGAAGAGGCGCTGGTTCGACGCTCCCTCGACCTCGCAGCAGGCGTACACCAGGGTGCCCGGCTCCTGCGTACGGACCGCCGCGCCGGCCTCCCGGACCAGCTCGTCGAACGCTTCACCGGCACCCTCGCGCAGCGTGAAGCGGACACAAAGCGCCATCTGGCTCATTCCTGCCTCCTTCTTGCCCTTCCCAGTCTCACCACGCATCGCTCGGCCCGCGCGCGCGGACGGCGACCGTGCCACCCCGCGTACCGGGCCGCCGGAGACCGCGGGCTCCGATTGCGGGAGCAAGGGGTGCGACCCAGCATGGGCTGGGCGGACGTACGCCCGTCGGACGCGGAAAGGGAGCCTCATGTCTCAGGCATCCGGGAACGGCGACTCCGAGGACGAAGCCACCACCCGATTGCCCCGGCGCCACGTGCTGCGCACGGCCGGTGCGGGTGCGCTGGGGCTCGGCCTGGGAAGCGCCGCACTGGCCGCCACCCTGCCGGACGGCGGGGCCTCGCACCCCGAGGCCACGCCCATACCCACGCCGCGGGACCTCGGCTCCGTCGGGCAGGCGCCGCATCTGCCGGCCGGCTTCACCAAGACGTTCACCAGCCGTTTCGTCCAAGCCGACGGACTGCGCCAGCACGCGGTCGTCGGAGGCGAGGGGCCGCCGCTGCTCCTGATCCACGGCTGGCCCGAGACCTGGTACGCCTGGCGCCTGGTGATGCCGGCGCTGGCCAAGCACTTCACGGTCATCGCGGTCGACCAGCGCGGCATCGGGCTGACCGACAAGCCCAAGTCCGGGTACGACACCGGGACCCTGGCGCGCGACATGGTCGCTCTGATGGACGCGCTCGGCCACCAGCGGTTCGCCGTGGTCGGCCACGACACCGGAATGCCCATCGCCTACGCACTGGCCGCGGATCACCCGGACCGCGTCGACCGCCTGGCCGTCGCCGAGGCGATCCTCCCGGGCGTGACCCCGTCGCCGCCCATGATCGGCTCCGCGCAGGTCAACAACCGGCTGTGGCACATCCCCTTCAACCGGCTCGCCGACGTGAACGAAGAGCTCGTCCGGGGACGCGAAGGCATCTACTTCGGCTGGCAGTTCGCCACCAAGGCCGTACGCAAACTCCCCCTCTACGCCGTCGACCACTACGTCCGGGTCCTCGCCTCCGGGCACGACGCCCTGCGCGGCAGCTTCGGGTGGTACCGGGCGCTCGACACCACCAGCGCGCAGGACCTGCGACGCAGGAAACACCCGCTGACCCTGCCCGTCCTCGCGATCGGCGGCGCGGGGAGCCTCGGTGGCAATGTCGCCGGCACGATGAAACTCGTCGCCCACGACGTGCGCAGTGCCGTCCTTCCCGGCTCCGGCCACTGGGTGGCCGAGGAGGCTCCCCAGGAGCTGCTCGCGGCGCTGACCACGTTCCTGGCCCCGTACCGCGACCAGGGCCGGGGCACACGGCCTCCGGCCGCCGCGACGCTCGGCAAATGACGTTCACCGGCCGCCGCTGGTCTCGATGTGGTACCTCGTCAGCGCGAACAGGATCAGCAGGTCGAGGGTCATCACCGAGATGGCCCACACCGGGTAGTACGGAACGAACATGAACTGGGTGATCAGGCTGATCCCCGCCACCGCCGCGCCGGCTCCGCGGCCCCAGCTCTTGTTCATCAGCACGCCCAGACCGGCGATGACGAGCGCCAGTCCGACGACGAGGTGGATCACGCCCCAGGCGGTCAGGCCGAACCGGTAGGCGTACTGGGACGAGGAGGCGAACAGGCTGTCCTGCGCGATGCCTGATACGCCCATGAGAATGCTGAGCGGTCCGCTGAGCATCATCATGGCCCCGGCGGCCAAGGACGGAGTGTCGATCACCTTGGCGCCGCCGGGCGCCCCGTGCCCCTGCTGTGCCTTGTCGGGCATCGCTGTCATGGTCGTCGCCTTCCTGTACAGCGCGGTCAGCGACGCACAGTGGCCGTGCGAAGCCAGCCGCGTCTCCCTGACAGGATCACCGCAATCCCGCGGCACCGCGACCGCAGCCGACCGAGCGGGACGACGTACGTACACCCCGTTGGGCGCAGGGCGGTCAGACGCTCACCGGAGTCGCGACCCGGCCGGCTGACGCGGTCGTTTCCGGCCAACGCGACGATCACGTCATTGCCCGAGGTGCCCACGATGTCGTCGTCGCCGTTCGTACCGACGATCGTCGCGGGCACACCCTCGCAGGTCGGAACGGGCGCGAGTGCGGCAGGCAGCACGGCGAGTGGGCGATCGGCGCTGGTGACGTTCCTCGGGTGGGTGCGGTCGTTGGGCCGTCCGGCCCCCTCGCGGGGAACGATGGCCCTACTCCGCCGCTGCCCCTGCCGACCATCCTGGAATTCACCGAGCCATCGGCCGAGGGAAGTGATCGGCATGATGTGGTACGACGGCGGATGGGGCTGGGGCGGCTGGTTCGCCATGGCCGTGTTCATGGTGCTGTTCTGGGCTCTGATCATCGCTGGAGTCATCGCGCTCGTGCGCTACCTCGCCGGTCCCCGTCACCACCAGGACTCCGGCCCGCACCCGTTGAACGGCGAACCCCGATGGGGAAGCCGGCGGGCCGAGGACGTGCTCGCCGAGCGGTTCGCGCGCGGGGAGATCGACGACGACGAGTACGTACGACGTCTCGCGCTGCTTCGGGAGCACCGGTGAGCGCGGCCCGCCGAGTGATGTGGCCGGCGGTCTTCGCGGCAGCCGCGGCGTTGGTGCTGGGCATCGCCACGACGGCCTTCTTCGCCGCCACGGGGACCTTCCGCGCCACGGCTCCCGCGTCCTGGACGGTGCAGGGCACGCGATGCGGTGCGCCCACGCCGACCGGCAGCGTGGTCCATGTGACCGTCGAGGACATGGGACGCATGATGGGCGGCCGCCCGGGCCTGCACGGCATGGGCATGATGCGCCTCGTCGCCACCCCGGCGACGGCTCCGGCCGGGAAGGTGACACTGCGGGTGGTCAACGCGGGAACACTCCCGCACGAAGTCGTCGTGCTGCCACTGTCGGCGGGTCGGATCGCAGGAGAACGGGCCGTGGGCGCCAGCGGGCGGACTTCCGAGACGGGCAGCCTCGGAGAGGCCTCGCGTACCTGCGGCGCGGGCAAGGGGGACGGAATCCTCCCCCGTACGACAGGCTGGACCACGGTGACGCTGCGGCCAGGCCGCTACGAGCTGCTGTGCAACTTCCCCGGCCACTACGCCTCCGGCATGTACGCCGAGCTCGACGTGGTCCGGTAGCTACGGCCGGGCCCCACTACCGCTGGGCGAAGCAGGTCACCGGCCGGCCCGCCGTTCCCTCCCGTTGGTCCAGAACGCGGCCGTCGCCTTCCATCAGGAGGCAGTGCGCCACGCCCGTACCGGTAGGCACGACCTTGAGGCGTGGAGTGTGCCCACCGTCCTCCCGTGTGTTCCAGTCGGCTCCGCGCACCGCGGCCGGTACGCTCACCGCGCCGTTGAGGCCGTCGACGTAGTCGTGCCTGACGGATTTCAGGTCGCCGCCCTCGGTCCAGGCTTTGTACGTCACGTCGGTGCTCTCGGCACCGCAGGCCGACAGAAGTCCACCTGCGATGACCAGTCCCGCCGCCATGGCGGTGAGCTTCATGGCCGCGAATATGGGGAATGAAGGCATGACTTGGCCTCTCACTCGGTCAGTTCACTTGGGAGGACATCGTGCGGATCGTCTCCGCCTGGGGCCGCGGCCTGCGCCACCGCGAGGAGCGCTATCACCACGACTACAAATTCGCCTGGTGGGTCATCTACGCCACCATCCCGATCGTCGTGGTGGGCCTCGCCGCCAAGAAGCTCGTCGAGGGGCCGCTGGGGTCACTGTGGGTGGTGGCGGGCTCGCTGATCGTCGGATCCGGCGTGATGTGGGCGGCCGACCAGATGGGCCGGCACAAGCGCGGCGAGGACGACACCTCGCTGAAGGACGCGATGCTGGTGGGCAGCTCACAGATCCTCGCCCTGCCCTTCCCGGGCTTCTCCCGCTCCGGCGCCACCATGTCCACCGCGCTCATCCTCGACCTGGACCGGGTGGCGGCCACCCGCCTCTCCTTCTTCCTCGGCATCCCCGCCCTGACCGGCGCCGGCCTGTACGAGCTGAAGGACGCGGTGGGTGCCGGAGTCGGCGCCGCACCGCTCGCCGTGGGCACCGCCGTCTCCTTCGTCGTCGCCTACGCCTCCATCGCCTGGCTGCTGAAGTTCGTCGCCAAGCACAGCTTCAACGCGTTCGTGGTCTACCGGATCGTCATCGGGGCGGCGCTGCTGGGACTGCTGGCCACCGGGGTGCTCAGCGCATGACAGGTGGTCGGACCCTGCCATGTGTTCCCACGGGCAAGGGCACGAGACTCCGGACATGACAGCGCTCGCGAAGGAGCGCAAGCTGGGATGAGTGCAGGGGGGACACCTGGCGTTCGACGAATCTGTCGATCGGGCGATCGGGCGAGGCGAGCTGCACATAGGGCGTCGAGGCCCACCGAAGGTGGCGTCGTTCCTGCCCAGAAGGTCCGCCGAGTTCGTGGGGGTGGCGGGAGACGAAAGGTCACTCATGCCGCAAACCATGCGCGCGCTCGTAGCCGGAGAGGTCGGCGAGCCGAACGATGTCCTGCGGCTGGAATCCCGGCCCGTTCCCACGGCGGAAGCCGGCCAGGCGTTGATCCGTGTGAAGGCGACTCCGATTCACGCCAGCGATCTGCACGTGTTGCGCGGTCGCTACGGTTTCTCCCCCGAATTCCCCACCGTCGGGGGGCACATGGAATGCGTGGGCCGTATCGAGGCCCTGGGTCCGGACACCGAGGGATTGAAGATCGGCGAGCGTGTGGTGGCCGTCGCCGTCCCGGCCGTACCCGGGCCGCGTGTGGCCGGCACCTGGCAGGAATACCTTGTCGCCGATACGCACAGGCTTCTGCCGGTCCCCGACCGGCTGAGCGACTCCAGCGCCTGTCAACTCGCCGTCAACCCGTTGACCGCGCTGCTCCTGGTGACACGCGAACTCGATGTACAGCCGGGAGAATGGCTGTTGCAGACGGCGGCGGGCTCCACCGTCGGCCGCCTCATCATTCAGCTGGCCAGGCACTTGGGCATTCGCACGATCAATGTGGTGCGGCGGCGCGATGCCGTTGAGGAGATCAAGGCGCTTGGTGGCGACGAGGTCATTTGCACGGAGGACGAGGACCTGTTGCGGCGTGTGACCGAGATTGCGGGACCGGTCGGCGTACGCAAGGCCGTCGACTGTGTCGCGGGCCAGGTAGGCGCCCAGGTGTCCCAGGCATTGGCTCCGGGAGGAGAGGTCGTGGTCTACGGCGCGCTCTCCACCCACCGGCAGACCGACCCGGCGGCACTGACGATTCCAGTGGCGGCACGCTCGCTCATCTACGAGACCAAAGTGGTCCGTGGCTTCTGGCTGAACCGCTGGTTCGGCACTGCCTCACCTACGGATGCGCTGCGCGCGCTGTCCGAGGTTCGCAGCCTCGTCGCCGACGAAGTACTGAGCATCCCCCAAGGCCGGCCGTTCCCGCTCGAACGCTTCACGGAAGCCATCGCGTTCGCCGAAACACCCGCTCACGGCGCCAAACCCCTCTTCGTCTTCGAAGACGGCCGGGGCGGAGACGACGAGTAGGACACCCGTCGGGCCGATTTGAATGTGGGTGTCCATCTGGGCAGGCAGTTGCATGCAAGACCTAAGGAACCGTCACACTGCGAACGACGGCGCTCGCCAACTCACGTGCAGATGACGGAAGTCGAAGACTCGGATAACGGCCGGTCCGCCGCCCTCGCTGAAACCATTCTTCGAACTCTTCGCTCACCTGCCTGGACGTCAGCAACAGAACCACGGCCATCGAACGCGGCCTGCCACCCTCCAAGGTGGTCACCTTGAACCACCCGGTCAGGTCCAGGGCCAGCTTCTCCTTCGGCCATATCTCACTGCTGTTGGGAACGCGGTGAACGACCCACACGTCATGATCTTCAGGCTGGTCAAGGACCCTGCCTTCGACCTTGATCTCAGCGTCGAAGGCGTCACCTTCGATCGGATTGGTGAGCCAGGCTCGACTCTCTTGCCCAGGTTCGGCAGCCTGAGCTCTTTTTCTGGCTCGCCGCCGTTGCGGAGAGGACAGCAACCGGACCAGTGCGCGTTGTCCGTGACGGGTGCACGCGACGAAAAAGGACACAAGGACGGTGCTCAACGCACCACATAGTGCACCTATCAACCCGTTGATCATCTCGACAGGGCGCGCACCGGTGGGTTTGTCACTGCGCGCCTCCCCCTCATCGAGGAGGGTAGGCCCTGGGCGGCTTCGCTTGTAGCCGCCTTGCGTAATCGCGACCTTTGCGTAGCTCGGCGTTCGAAACGGCGGCCTCCCCCGAACGGTGATCGCCCCCGGTGCTGTTGATGTCAGCTGTGGCTGTCGGAGACATTCTGGACCGGTCGCCTCCGAGCCCAAGGAAGGCGGCGGGGGGTGGGGACCCCGCATCCGTACATGAGGGCGAGCATGACGCATCTGGCGTCCCGACGGTCGTAGCCCGTCGCTTCCCTGATCTCGGTGATCGCTTCCTCCCACTTCCTTTGCTGGATCAGCTGTCGTGCCCGTTCCTGCGCGAACCTTGGGACGGGGATCGCCAGGGCGCGGATGATGTCTGCGTCCAAGCGTTGTCGGCGCGCACGTCGGATTCGTATCCAAGTCCCCAAAGACGACTTCATCACTTCTCCCAGTAGCGCGCGGTGGCCGCAAAGACTGACTGAGCGCTGCCTCAACCGCCGCATTTCCTACGGCGTTTACTCGCCCCTCGAAAGGACAGGCAGAGGGATCGCATACTGACGTCATGTCCTCGCCACAGCGGTTCCGAGACACCAGGCATACGAAGTACCACTTCATTGATCATGTGCTCGTGCGCTGTCCGAAGTGCACGGGCATCGCACACGTTGCCCCGGCGGCATCGGCTGGCGGCGACGAGGCTGCTTCGATGTTCACCCGGCGCCGTCTCGTCTGTCGGGCGTGCGGTCTGTCACGAGATGCCGCTGGAGGCCTTCGCCTCTTCCGGGGCTCAGGGGAAGCCACGGATCCATACTTCGGCCTCCCGCTGTGGCTGCAAGCGGAGACTCGACACGGCCGGCTGTGGGCCTACAACCCGGAACACCTCAAGCTGATCGGGCAGTTCGTACAGGCACCGTTGCGCGAACGAGCCCCTTGGAACGCGCAGGTGCGAAAGATGACGCTCATTGCCCGGCTTCCGGCCTGGATCAAGAGCGCGAAGAACCGCGATGAGGTCCTGCGCGCCATCGAGCGCATTCGGTCCTCCCTGGTTACCTGACGAGCTCAACCCACCACTCTCCCGAGTTCTGGCTGGTCTGCCCAGGGCCACCAGAAAGTCAGGCCTACCGAAGAGGAAGAAGCCGCCCTTGCCGATCAGGAGGGTGCCCAGCCTGACGACGCCGACGCTCTTGCCCTCTTTCACCATCAGTGAGCCCGAGATCTTTTGCCCGAGATCGAGGTAGGCAGGGAGCCGTCCGTTCCGCCGGAGCATCAGTCCGACGCTGATGAGCGCTGCGCCAAAGACCAGGGTGAGTACGCTCGTCCGAAGCTGGTGGCTCGGTGCGCTCGCCGTCCGGGGCCGGCTGTGGTCAGCAGCAGTCGCGGGGGTTGCTGTACTGCGCCGCTGTACAGCAGAGGTCGAGGTCGTCCGCTCTGGGAGCGGGGTGGTGGTCATCGGGTTGGTTTGGGGGTGTGCGCCGTGGGCGGACCTCCCGCCGCTACTCCCCCCGAGCGTGATCAGGGCCTGACCGCGAACACCATGCCGATGTCGCCGGCCTGCTGCACCGGATCCTGCTCGGTGCTGACCGTGAAGCCGTGCGCGAGGAGGACCTCGCAGACCGTGTCGCGGTTCTGTTGCCAGCGCTCCACCTCGACGACGGCTTGGCGGACCAGGGGCCAATGCCGTTCCTCGATACCGCTGAGCACATCGAGTTCGGCGCCTTCCACGTCGACCTTGAGCAGGTCGATGTGGTCGATGCCCTGCTCGTCGAGCACCGATGACAGCGGCCTGACCTTCACCCGGTGCGTCTCGAGCCGCCGCATCACCCGGAGCTTGCGGCCGACGAGAAGAGTGAGGACGGGCGCGGGTACGCGGCGCAGGACCGGCCCCAGGCCGCCCTGGCGGATCATTTCGACAACGCTGGCGGTGACCCGCCGCCGCTCGGCCTCGATGTTCCCCTGATCCCGCGAGGAGGACGAGAAGATCGTGGCGGCCGGGACGTAGCTGAAATCGAGCTCGTCTTCCCGGGACGCCAGGCCGTAAGGGAGCGCGGTCAGACGTCCGTTGAAGAACTCGCGAGCATTGCGTTCGAGTGTCGCGTGGAGTGGCGGCACCGGCTCGAAGGCGTAGATCCGCACGTCCCCGTCCAGCCGCTCATAGACGGCCGCCGAGAACACGCCGATGTTGGCGCCCACGTCGAGTACCGTCGCGCCCGGCGTGCACTCGACACCGTGGGTGAAGTAGCCGTCCACCTCCTCGCGCAGGAAGGACGCCTCCCAACGATTGATACTGTGCAGTTCAATCGTGTCCATGGTCATGACAAGGTGATGTATCAGGGTTGGAGTCAACAATCCAGCCCGCACGCTTCACTTCGGCCGCGTCTCTGATGCGCAGGGGTGTGACATCGGCCAGGTCGCTGAGCTGCGGCCGTGGACCTGATCAACACTGCGACTGCGACTCAGGCGAAAACCACCGATGAGTTCCGCCGACTGGGCCGGTCTACCAGGACGTACGCCATCGAGCCACCGACTGGAGACCCGCCATGACCAATCCCGCACACCCCGGCCGCATGCTGTTCGTGAACATCCCCGTGGCGGACCTGGAGCTCAGCAAGGCGTTCTTCGCCAAGCTCGGGTTCGGCTTCAACCCGATGTTCACCGACGAGACCGCCGCCTGCATGCTCGTCGGCGAGCACGCCTTCGTCATGCTGCTCACCCGCGAGAAGTTCGCGGAGTTCTCGAAGCTGCCGATGGCCGATCCCACCACGCACACGCTGGCGCTGTACTCCTTCAGCGTGTCGTCCCGCGACGAGGTCGATACGGTCAGCGCCGCCGCGCTCGCGGCGGGCGGCTCCAAGGCGGATGACGCCGAGGACTACGGCTTCATGTACTCACGCAGCTTCTTCGACCTCGACGGCCACGGCTGGCAGGTCATGTGGATGGACCCGGCGGCGGTGGAGCAGGGCCCCGAGGCGTTCGCGGCCTCCACGCAGGACGCCGACACCCCGGCCTGACCCACCGCGTTCCGCACGTGCGCCGTCGTCGTACGGCCGACCGCCCAGCCAAGACGGTTCTGACCTCATGCACTGCGTGCCTGCCTCTCGGAGAAGGTGAGGTTCGGGTCCGTCGAGGACCTCACAGCGCCGGATTCACGGGCTCGAACGCCACCACGCCGAGAGCCCCTCCCGGACGGGCAGGGGCTCAAATCGGCCCGACGGGCAAGAAGTTGCTGCCACTGAGGGCTGAAGCACAACGAAAGAATCGGGCCGGGCGGACCTTCAGGTCACCCAGGGTAGTCGGCAGCAGAGTGGAGCCATGGGCTTCAGCGAGGCAGGCTTGGTGCATGCAGTGGTTCTTGCGCTCACCCCCTCGGCCAGGAGCGGGCAGTCGTGGCCGGGCCCTCTTCACGCTGATGCAGTGCGTCCCCTTCTTGATCGCCTTGGCCGTGCTGGTCATCGAGCTCACGCCCGCGCACTTCATCTATACCGGCCCTCTCCTCACCGCCGTCCCGGCGCTGGCGGCGGTGACCATGGGGCCCAAGGGAACTACCGCGGCGGCGGCTTTCACACTGGTGATCAGCGTGACCACCGCGACCTATAACAATGCCTGGGGCACCCAGCAGGTCTACACCAATTTCCTGGCTCTGGGCCTCGTCTCCGTGGCCAGTTTCATCACCAGCAGCGCCGTGCAGGCCCGCAGACAGAGGGAACTCGACCAGGTCCGCCGCATCGCCGTGGCGGCCCAGGAGGTCGTGCTGCGGCCCGTGCCCTCCCGACTGGGGCCCCTGTCGGTGGGCAGCCTGTGCCTGGCGGCAGGTACCGGGGCACGGGTGGGCGGCGATCTGTACGAGGCCGTGCAGACTCCGTACGGCGTCCGGATGATCGTGGGGGACGTGCGGGGCAAGGGGCTCTCCGCGGTGCGAGCCGTGGGAGTGGTGCTGGGCGCCTTCCGGGAAGCCGTGCACTACGAGGACGAGCTCGTGGAGGTCATGAACCACTGCACGGCCGCGCTACGACGGGAAGCCGCCGTACCGGGCGCGTACACGGAGGAAGCTCTGCTGGAAGGGTTCATCACGGCGCTCATCGCGCAGGTGCCGAACGAGCCCGTGGTGCAGCTGATCAACCGTGGGCACCCGCCTCCGCTACTGCTGCACCACGGCAGGACAACACCTCTGATGCCGCCCTCCCCCTTGCCACCGCTCGGCCTCGAAGACCTCGCCAGTGACCTCCCCGACAAGCCCGACAGCTACCCGTTCACCCCGGGTGACCGTCTGTTGCTCTACACCGACGGCGTCATCGAGGCCCGCGACAGCGACGGCGCGTTCTTCGCCCTGCCGGAGACCATGGAAGGGATACGCGCCGACACCTCCCCACCGGACTTCCTGGAGCAACTGCACCAGGCGTTGATCCGCCACACCTGGGGCGATCTGGCGGACGATGTGGCGATGATCCTCGCCGACCGGCACAGCATCGAACAGAAGCCGATTCACTGACTCCAGGTAATGGGCCCCTGACCAGCCAAGTTGGTCAGGGGCCGCGGTCCGGCCGGACGCTCACTCGCGACCGTGGCCACTTCGGTTCCCAGCACCTCACACCTGGTGTGATGGTCTCCCTCCTGGGGCCCGCGGTCGTCGGCGGCGGGTAGGCGTCGGTCAGGGCTGAGGCGCCACCGCTACCCACTGGGATGCGGGTTGCTGCCCTTGCGCCGGGGCGGGGCACACGAGGGCGTTGGTGGCCGCGCAGTGCAGGGTGTAGACCGTGCCGCCCTGGGTGATGATCTTGTAGAACGCGTCGCTGCCCTGGGCGTCGACCGAGACGCCGCAGACCGAGGAGTTCGTGGGGAAGCCGGCGATCGTGCTGAGGTCGGTCCAGCCGGGATCGTTGGCCGGGCCCGAGACGATGTTCGGGTTGTCCGGGTCGGTGTTGGTGATGCGCCTACCGGCGAACGGCACCCCGTTTCTGAGTGCGGCAAGGAATTGCTCGTTGCCGTTCGGCTTCGACGAGTCCACGCCGGTGCCGCACGCCGTCGCGGTCGCCGTCACGGTCGCGGTGGCGGGCACGGTCGCGGTCACGGACGGGGTTGCGGTCACGGTCTTTGTCACCGTGACGGTAGGTTTGACGGTCTTGGTCGGGCAATCGCCGCCGTAGTCTTCCGAACGGTGGCTCGGTTTGGTCTCGTCGCAGTGCGGGTCGGTGGCGTGCACCGCGCCCTTCTGAGAGGTCATGCCGGCGGCGACCGCCACTGCGGGGGTCCCTACCGCGACCGTCACCGCCGCTGCAATCGCGGCAAGCTTGCGAAGGTTCCTGCGCCCGCCTTGAGGCACTGGCTCAAGTTACGAGGCCGTCCTGTGCTCAGGACTCATATGGGTGCTCCTTGCTTCAAGAGTTTCGGGTGGTTTCCCGAGCCCGAATGCGAGCCTGCCGGGCGCGCTCTGAAGCAAAGGCGCAGTCATGCGCAAACACACAGATAGATCAACACAACGGGCTAGCTGGTAGCCCTGGAGCGACTTGGCCGGGAACGGCGTCAATCGCTGCTATGCCGCCCCATCGGACCAGAGGAGGCCACGGCCTGCCGTGCCATTCACCAGGGATCTGTCCAGGGTGACGAACCCGCCCTCATCGTCGAAGCCGCCGGGCGCGTTCGTAGCGCGGTTGTTGTTGACGGTGCTGCCGGTCAGCGTCTCCGCGCCGGAGCCGATGCCGATGCCGATGTCGGCGTATCCGCCCCCCACGCCGCTTGGCCCCACCGCAGCGGTGGCGTTGATGACGCCGCCGAGAATTCTCTGACGGCATTCCGGCGCACCGTGTCACACGGTTTCCTCGAAATGGCAATCCAAAAGTGCGCCGCTTACGTATCCAAAATGCAGCCACAACGCCGGAGTGGCGCCGGCTTGAGGGTCTGCAGCTCCCACTCCCTGCGGAGGTCGGGGTGAAAGTTGTCGTTGATCTTTCCCGATGTGAGGGGTACGCGCAGTGCGCGTTCCTGGCTCCGGAGGCGTTCCGGATGCGCGGCGAGGAAGCGCTCATGTACGACCCGAACCCCGACGACGCCCGGCGCGACCAGGTGCTGCGGGCCGCGGCGGCCTGCCCGGTCCAGGCGATCCTGGTGGACCAGCCGGAGGGACGGAACGTACCGGCTGAGGCGTCGACGTCATGACCAGCGCCGACAACCTGCGAGCGTTCAAGCGCGACGGCCGCATCGTGATCGTAGGGGCGTCACTGGCGGGACTGCGGGCCGCGGAGGCCCTGCGCGACGAGGGTTTCACCGGATCGCTGACCATGATCGGCGACGAGCTCGGCGAACCCTACGACCGGCCTCCCCTGTCCAAACAAGTACTGACCGGATGGGTGTCGGCCGAGGAAACCGCTTTGCCCCGCCGTCGTGACATCAATGCGCGGTGGCTGCTGGGCGTGCCCGCCGGCGGACTGAACCTCGCGACGCACCACGTGCGTCTCGCCGACGGACGCGAGGTTCCCTTCGACCGGGTGCTGATCTCCACCGGGGTGCGCGCCCGGCCGTGGTTCGTCGAGAGCGAGGCGGCCCTGGACGGAGTGTTCGTGGTACGGACCCGCGAGCACGCCGAGGGCCTGCAGCGCGCCCTCGCCGCCGGACCCTCCCGCGTTCTCGTCATCGGTGCGGGATTCACCGGCTCCGAGATCGCCTCCGTCTGCCGCGAGCGGGACATCCCGGTGACCGTCGCCGAACTCGGGGCGGCCCCGCTGGCCGGGGCACTGGGTGCCGTGATCGGCGAGGTCGCGGCGGACATGCAGCGCGATCACGGCGTGGACCTGCGCTGCGGTGTCAGGGTCACC
Source organism: Streptomyces olivochromogenes (assembly GCF_021538895.1). Lineage (GTDB taxonomy): Bacteria > Actinomycetota > Actinomycetes > Streptomycetales > Streptomycetaceae > Streptomyces > Streptomyces olivochromogenes_A. The sequence goes on from NZ_JADDRL010000016.1 coordinate 74,600, forward strand.
CGGCTGGAGGGCGACGCGCAGGGACGGTTCCGCCGTGCTCACTTCGACGACGGCAGCACGATCGACGCCGACGTGGCGGTGGTGGCCCTCGGGAGCATCCGCAACACCGAGTGGCTGCGGAAGTCGGGACTCGCGGCGGGCGTGTGGGGGATCACCTGCGACACCGGCTGCCGCGCTCTCGACATCGATGGCCGCGTCACCGACGACGTCTTCGCCGCGGGAGACGTGGCACGTTGCCCGAACCCCGTCTACGAAAACCGGCTGATCTCGCTGGAGCACTGGGCGAATGCTGTGGAGCAGGCCGAGGTCGCGGCGCACAACATGGTCAACGGCCATGCGGACCGCCGGCCCTACCTGTCCATCCCGGTGTTCTGGTCGATCCAGTTCGGCGTCAACATCAAGTCCGTCGGCGTACCGACCTTCGCCGACGAGGTGGTCGTCACCCATGGATCGCTGGACGACCACCGTTTCGTCACCGCGTACGGCTATCGGGGCCGCGTCACGGCTGCCGTGAGCTTCAACAACGCCAGGTGGCTGGACCACTACCGACGATTGATCGAGACCGCCGCACCTTTCCCGCCCCCCTGCCCCACGCCGGACCGGCCGACCGACATGAAACCGGTGCCCGTCGACTTCCCCGGCCCCGCCCTGCTCGCGCAGGGCGCCACGATGGTCGTCACCGGACAGGACCCGGCTGGGCGCCACGTCACGGCCGTGCGGCGGCATCGGCAGGAGGACGGCCGGCTGACCACGACCGATACGTCCGGCACGCTGCAACGGATCTTCGACTACTCGTCCCGGGCCGACCCGTACCCGCTGTATGCCGAGCTGCGTAAGACGCCGGTGGCCCGGCAGGAGGACGGCAGCTACGTCATCAGCACCTATCGCGAGATCACGCACGTACTGAATGACCCGCACCTGAGCTCCGACGTACGCAATCTGTCGCGTCCGCCCTCAGCCGAGGGAGGGGCCGCGTCGTCGTTCATCCACATGGACCCGCCCGAGCACGATCGCCTGCGGCGTACGGCGATGCGTCACTTCGGCCCCCCGCACACCCCTGGGCTGGTGACCGGGTTCGAAGGCTTCCTGACCGCCACCGTCGGCAGCCTGATCGACGATGTGGCGGGCAAGGAGCGGATCGACGTCGTCGACGACTTCGCCTTCCCGCTCCCCGTGACCGTGATCTGTCACTTGCTCGGCGTGCCACGCGAGGACGAGCCGAGGTTCCACCTCTGGGTGAACGACATCATGAACTCGGTCGACTACGAGCCCAAGACCGACCCGAAGGAGAAACTGGACAAGGGCGTACAGGCCCGCGAGAAGCTGCGCCAGTGCCTCGGCGAGCTGGTGGAACAGCGCCACGGCCGGCCGGGCGACGGTCTGTTGGGGCGGCTGGCCAACGACGACGGGCCCGACGGTCGGATGGCCGACACCGAAATCGTCGCCACCGCCAAACTGCTGCTCATCGCCGGTCATGAGACCGCCGTCAACCTCATCACCAACGGCATGCTGACGCTGCTGCGCCACCCGCAGGTGCTGCGGCGACTGCGCGACGAACCGGACCTCGTCGTGCCGCTGGTCGAGGAACTGCTGCGCTACGAGCCGCCGGTGCAGATCATTCCCTGGCGGGCTGCGTACAGCGACATCACCGTCGGCGACACCGTCATTCCCAAGGGCTCGCAGATCATGCTCATGCTGGCCTCGGGCAGCCGCGATCCGAACCGCTTCCACGACCCCGACCGCTTCGACCCCGACCGACGTGACAACCAGCACCTCGGCTTCGGCAGCGGCGCCCACCTGTGCTTCGGCGGCCCACTGGCCCGCCTGGAAACCCAGATCGCCCTGACCCAGCTGGTACGCCGCCTCGACCACCCCAGCCTGGTCACCGACCCCCCGCCGTACCGGCCCAGCCCCGTTCTTCGGGGTCCGATCCATCTGGACATCGAGCAGGGTGCCGGTTGACGCGACAGCCGGGGGCAGTCAGAAGGGAGCGCCGCGAACGGCGCCCCCTTCGGTGCGCGTGACCACTCGCAGCGGGTGTCGGGCCAGCGTTCTTCACCGTTCTGAGGACAGAGGACCACCCACACTCGCGCCACGCCCCCGGAAGACAGGCTGATGCACGAGGTTCCAGCCGACCACCGCTTTAGGAGAGAGGCGGGGAGATCGTCCCGCTGACCTGGGGCGTCGATACCGGGTCAGGCTGCCGGGAACTCGACCGCGAGGCGATCCCGTTGACCGTGGCTAACCCCTGCATCTGGCACGGCAGTGGCACGAACCTCAGTCGACGACAGCCAGCTACGACGGCGGGTGCGCCGAGTGATCACGCACGCGTGTGCCTCGCTCTACCCCCACCGGCCTTAGCCACGCTTTCGGGCTGCCGACCAGAGCAACCCGCGACGGCTGGCCGGTGACGACGGTGTCCGAGCTCTCAGCTTGGGAAGCGACGGCGCTTCCGCGGTGAGATGGCCTCTGATCTGGTCGTATGTGCTCTGGCGTAGCGGTCGGGAGTGCGGGATCGCACCGCTGTTGACCGTGGTTGACCGCTCTTATGGGCACGCTATGGGCACGCGGCCGGTCCAGGGGTCTGGCGGATGTTCGTGGGGTCCGGGGCGGCGCAAGTCCGGAGGGATAGCCGTCGGCCGGGCCGGCTGTCCTTGCGTTCGCACACCAGGCGAGTTGGAGGATCCGCTCGTGGTGTGATCGTCGCCACAGAGACGACGAGTGTCGAGCGGACAGGGCTGGTTGTGGAACTTTCCCTGCGTGACCGGATACGCGCCGGTGATCCGGAAGCCTTCGCCGAACTGTTCGGCGCGCATGCCAGGGCCGTCTACGGCCATGCCGCCCGCCTGTCGGCGGACCGGGGCACTGCGGAGGACGTGGTGTCCCTGACCTTCCTGGAAGCCTGGCGGCTCAGGGAGAAGCTGAGACCCGAAGCCGCGGTCCTGGACGAAGACGCCGACGTGCCCGACGGCGACGGACTGCGCCCCTGGCTGTACGGCATCGCCACCAACGTTCTGCGCAACATACGCCGCGCCGCCCGTCGGCACAGCGCCACGCTCGCCCGGCTCCCCGACCGCCCGGCGGACCGTGACACCCTGCCCGACTTCGCCGACGACGTCGTCGGGCGCATGGAGAAAGCCGAGCGGCTCGCTGCCGCGCATACCGCGCTCGGCCGGCTGCGCAGAGCCGAGCGTGAAGTGTTCGCACTGTGCGTCTGGTCGGGACTGAGCTACGCGGCCGCAGGCGAGGCCCTCGGTGTGCCGGCCAGCACCGTACGGTCGCGGCTCGCCCGGGCAAGGCAGCGTCTACGGTCGTTGTCGGAGGCGGAGTTGGCCCGGCGCAGGTCCGCCGGGCAGCCGGCCACGTACCCGGGGGAGCCAAGTGCCGCCGCGATACGCGATGTTCCACCTCAGCAGGAAAAGCCGGGACTCGGCCCGCGCACCGGACAGGTACCGGGTGGCCGTCCCGAAACGGCCCGGTCGACTCAGGAGAAGCACCGATGAACCCCGAAGAGCGCGAGGAACTGGCCAGGCTGCTGCCGAGCCCGGGCGAGCCGGTCCTGACGAGCGACCGCCACGACCTGCTGAAGGACCTTCTGATGAGAGAGCTCACCGAGCAAGCCCCAAAACTCCCGGACATCGCGACGGCACCCGGCCGGCGAGCGCGTGCCCCCCGCCGGCGGTTCGCTGTCATCGTCGTACCCCTCGCCACGGCGGCAGCGATCGTCGCCGCGGTCCTTGTCGGGTCCGTCGGATCCAAGACCGCCACGACCGATGCGGACGCGGTCGACCTCCTCAATCGCATCGCCGAGGTCGCCGCCGCGAAGAAGTCCGTGCCCGTCAGGGACGACCAGTACATCTATGTCCGCACTCAGGGCGCCATGAAGTTCTCGGAAAAGGACATCCGGATCCTGCGCGAAGCGAGCTGGACTGCCGTCGACGGCAAGCGCGCGGGACTGCGCCGGGTCACCGTGCTGGTGGGTCCGCCGTTTCGGCCCCGGGACCCGTTCTCCTCGTACTCCAAGGGCACTCACGACATGAGGCTGAGCCCCGACCCGAACGTCACCACGTTCCGTGAGCTTCAGGCGCTGCCCACCGACCCCGATTCGCTGCTGGAGAAGATCTACGCCGGCACGAAGGGGGAGGGGCAGACCAGCAGGGAGAGTGCGGCGCTGGAGAAGATCGGCGACATGCTGCCCGACGCCACGCTCCTGCCCGAACTGGACGCCGCGCTCTACCGCGCGGCCGCGAAGATCCCGGGCGTCTCGGTCGTCACCGACGCCAAGGACTACAAGGGCCGCTCCGGCATCGGCCTGAGTTTCAAGGAGCGCGACGGCCGCACGGTCTGGGTCTTCGACAAGAAGTCCCTCGACTTCCTGGGCTCGGCGGACGAGGCGCTGCTGGCTGTCGGGGTCGCGGACAAGGCAGGCGAGACGCCGGCCACATGATTGCTCGTTCCTGGAGAGCAGTCCTGTCTCGCAATTGAATCAGGCTGGACAACAAACAAACCCCAGGTCGCTGACCTGGGGTTTCAACATGGAGCGGGTGACGAGAATCGAACTCGCACTCTCAGCTTGGGAAGCTGCGATCACACGGGTCTAGTTAGGGCGTTGACCTGGACGAACGGTCGGATTGTGGCTCCGTCGGGCTGGGCTGCTTTCACCGTGGCTCCCCGCTGTTCCCGGCTCGATCTGGTGCGCTTGTGGTGCGGTCTCATCGGCATGTGGTGGCGACGAGGCGTTGTGAGTGATCAGGCGGATCCGGGTTCTTGCCCACTGTTATCCAATAAAGCGATGCTCGGAACCATGACCACGATGCGCGGGCCCTTCGACAGGGTGCCGCTGGATGAACTCTTCCCGCACGTCGACGATCTCGGTAGGCAGCGCATGCGCCGAGCGGTGGCGATGGTGGATGCCGTGCGCCCCGCAGACCAAACGCCCGACTGGGAATGGTGGCCGCACCACATCAACTTCCCTGGTGCAGCCGTTGGTGTCCCCGAGATACTCCTGACGGAGTTCTCGCTGTATGACGATCGCGTCGACTGGTTGGCGATGGCGATCGACGTGGAGTGGACGGCGGCCGGCCGTCTGAGAGTCTGTGCCGCGGTAGAGGTGGCGTGCTGGTGCACGGAGAACCACAACGCTCACTACGCGCCGAGTCTTGAGATTCCTGTCCGTGACGATGCTTCGCTGGAGGCGGCTTTCGAGGCCGCAGCGCGACAGCTGACGAAGTGGCTTGAAGAGCCCTGGGACCCTGAGCATTGGAGGGCTCGGGCCAACCTGCCGCAGCGATTTGGGACCAGCTGCGGAGGTGCTCTTGAGCCCTGAGCTTGGGAAGCTCGGGTTGCCTGAGTGCGACTCCGGTCTCCGAGCTGGTGCAACGGGTGCAGATCGGAGACAGGTTGCCTCGTCGCCACACCCGTCGTTCACCGTGATTCCCCGCAGCGTACCCCCACCGGCCTCAGCCACGCTGCCGATGCCGTCGACCAGAGCAGGCCACGGCGGCCAGCACGTGACGACGGCACGACGGCGCCCCCTCCATCCCGGTGCCGGCCGATCCCCCGCCGGAGGCATTGCCTTGACCGTGGGCTGCTCTATGCAGTGATCGCCTCATGGCCACCGGCTCTATCCACCTGTGGGCGCGCGTCGACAGCCGGGGCTTGAACCGTTGGAAAAAGTTGCAACTCAGCCGGTGTCCCGCGGGCTCCGCGGCCCAAGGATCCCGACCCGCCAGAAACCACCGAGCCCCCTTCCTGGCGGGAAGGGGGCTCAACCGGCCACAGAGTCACGTGCGAGCCTGGATCGGCCTTAGACCCACTCCACCTCGGAGACCACTTCCGAGGCCTCCCTGGAGCCCGGCAGTGGCGTCCGAGAAGACGCCACCGGCGCCATCGGGCGAGGACGCGAAACACCGAGCGCAGCCAACGCAGCGCCTACCTCGCCCTCGCTCGCCCCCGCCAGCGCCTCAATCACCCGATCGAGTGCCTCGCTCACATCAGTGGGTGTGACCACTCGAAGCGGGCGTCGGACCTGCGTTCTTGACCGTCAGAGGCAGCAACTTCTTGCCCGTCGGGCCGATTTGAATGTGGGTGTCCATCTGCGGGCACGGAGACACCCACACTCGCGCTAAAGCACCGCCGTTGCTTGAGAACGGCTATTCATCGCATACACCCCACCTCTGGCGGACATCATGTCGTCATGAGCGATGAGCATCCCACCAACAAGCCGCGGCCTTGGTGGCGCTGGGCCCTAATCACAATCGGCATCGGCGCCTTCATCTGGTTCCTCATCTGGGGTCCCTGGTGGATTGAAGGTGACCACCTGAAAGATGGCCAAGGCGAACTCGTGTCCTCCGCTGGCGTCATCGTCACCGGCTTCCGCACCATGCTCGTCGCCATCGCGGCAGGCTTCACCGCTGGCGTCACGTTGTACTACACCAGCAAGAAGCATCAGCTCGAGCAGCAGCAATTCCTGCACACCCAAGAACAGTTCTCCGAGAACCAGAAGCAGTTCGAGATAACTCTGAGGGAAGCGCAGCAACGCGATGAACGCCAGGCCGAACTGACCAGAGAAGGTCAAGTAACCGGCCGCTATGTCGAAGCGATCAAACTACTGGCATCCGACAAGACTCACGAGCGACTCGGCGGAATCTTCGCCCTCGAACGAATCATGATCGACAGCGAACGAGATGAGCTCACGATCATCGCGGTACTCGCTGCGTTCCTCCGGGACGCACGCCGAGGAAGCGACAGCATTTTGCCCCAGGACGTGCAAGCAGCAGTTGGTGTCCTGGGAAGGCGCCCCACCAGCAGCCATGTGGTGGACCTAAGAGGAGCCGACCTTCGTGCAGCCAACCTAGGTGACCTCAACTTCGCACGCGCGATGTTCAGTGATGCGAACCTCGACGGTGCGAACCTCGCCCACAGTGACCTCTCTGGCGCCCTGTTCGTGAGGGCATCACTCCGACAAACCAACATGACTGGAGCGTCCCTAGAGTCAGCCTCCTTCGTCGAAGCGACCATGTGCGGAGCGTTGTTGGCTGCGGCTGACCTAACGGGAGCCACACTCACTGCCGATCTCACCGGCGCCAATCTGCGTTACGCCATCCTCGACGACGTCTACCTCTCACGAGGCGAAGGCAACGCTTTCAAAGCCGGAGGGCTAAAGATTCACCGCGCAACGCTCGTCGGCGCAGACTTGATCGGAGCAGATCTCCGTAATGTAAAGGGGCTGCCAGACGCAGAGGAACTAGCCTTGGCCCAACTCAACGCAAACACTCAACTGCCCGAGCCTCTGAGTCAACACCCCGCAATCCAGGAAGCCGTAGCGAGCGCACCAGTTGATGCCGACCTCTTTCCTCAAGTCGCTCAAAAGATCGCGAACGACATGCGCGAAGGACGCACACAAAGGCGACAGCCATAGAAGACGACGTCGGCGGGCCCACTGGGACTTGGGCGCAATAATAAACGCTGCGGCTGGAGACCAAGCCGCAGCGCAATTGGCCGTTTGCGGCTAAACGCCGGGCCCAGTGGCGCGATCCGGGCAGACTAACGAGGGTGTGACGCGCAGGCAGCCCTGGCGCTTCCCCGTGGAATATCGTCCAAAGTTGTGGAGACGTCCGCCCCATCCCCGACGGGTGCCTTGTCTGACCTCAGGTGGCTGATCGTCAAAGACGCGGGTCCGGGCTGCAGCGGGGCGGAGCAGGAGCTCGCGTCCAACCAAGGCCGGGACACGCGCTGGAGCGGAGCGAGCCGCCTTGATGGGGTAGGCAACTCGTAAGTCAGCCACCTGAGATCACGATCGCTGGACGCACAAGCCCCTCTTCCCGGTCAGGAAAGGGGGCTCGCGGTCCTATAGCCAGCCATGCGCCTACGCAGGTCTCAGACCCACTCCACCTCGGAAACGATGTGCAGCGAAGCCTCGGGGCCCGGCAGCGGCGTCCGAAGGGGCGCTGCCGGCGGCGACGGGCGAGGGGCCGAGACGCCAGCCACGGAGAACGCAGCCGTCACCTCGTCCTCGCTCACCCCCGCCAGCGCCTCAATCACCCGATCGAGTGCCTCGCCCACCTCAGTGCGCGTGCCCACTCGAAGCCGGCGTCGGACCAGCGTTCTTGACCGTCAGAGGCAGCAACTTCTTCCCGGTCGGGCCGATTTGTATGGCCGTATCCATCTGCGGACACACCCCACAGTCAAAGCACGGCGTCCACCGGCAGTCCTCCACCTCGGTCTCGTCGAGGGCGTCCTGCCAGTCCTCCCAGAGCCAGTCCTTGTCGAGGCCGGAGTCGAGGTGGTCCCAGGGGAGGACCTCCTCGTAGGTGCGCTCGCGGGTGGTGTACCAGTCGACGTCGACGCCGAAGGGGGCGAGGGCCTTGACGGCGCAGGCCATCCAGCGGTCGTACGAGAAGTGCTCGCGCCAGCCGTCGAAGCGGCCGCCGTCGTCGTAGACGGCGCGGATGACGGCGCCGATGCGGCGGTCGCCGCGGGAGAGGAGGCCCTCGACGATGCCGGGCTTGCCGTCGTGGTAGCGGAAGCCGATCGAGCGGCCGTACTTCTTGTCGCCGCGGATCTTGTCCCGGAGTTTTTCGAGGCGCGCGTCCGTCTCCTCGGCGGAGAGTTGCGGGGCCCACTGGAAGGGGGTGTGGGGCTTGGGAACGAAGCCGCCGATCGACACCGTGCAGCGGATGTCGTTGGAGCGGGAGACCTCGCGGCCCTTGGCGATGACCTTCGTCGCCATGTCGGCGATCTGGAGGACGTCGTCGTCGGTCTCCGTCGGCAGGCCGCACATGAAGTACAGCTTCACCTGGCGCCAGCCGTTGCCGTAGGCCGTGGAGACCGTACGGATGAGGTCATCTTCCGAGACCATCTTGTTGATGACCTTGCGGATGCGCTCCGAGCCGCCCTCCGGGGCGAAGGTGAGGCCCGAGCGGCGGCCGTTGCGCGTCAGCTCGTTCGCCAGGTCGATGTTGAAGGCGTCGACGCGGGTGGAGGGGAGGGACAGGCCGATCTTGTCCTCGGTGTAGCGGTCGGCCAGACCCTTGGCGATGTCGCCGATCTCGGAGTGGTCCGCGGAGGACAGGGACAGGAGGCCGACCTCCTCGAAGCCCGTCGCCTTCAGGCCCTTGTCGACCATGTCGCCGATGCCGGTGATCGAGCGCTCGCGCACCGGGCGGGTGATCATGCCCGCCTGGCAGAAGCGGCAGCCGCGCGTGCAGCCGCGGAAGATCTCGACCGACATGCGCTCGTGGACCGTCTCGGCCAGCGGGACGAGGGGCTGCTTGGGGTAGGGCCACTCGTCCAGGTCCATGACGGTGTGCTTGGACACGCGCCACGGGACGCCGGACTTGTTGGGGACCACGCGGCCGATACGGCCGTCGGGGAGGTACTCGACGTCGTAGAACGCCGGGATGTAGACGCCACCCGTCTTCGCCAGGCGGAAGAGGACCTCCTCGCGGCCGCCGGGGCGGCCCTCCGCCTTCCACTCGCGGATGATCTTCGTCATGTCCAGCACGGCCTGCTCGCCGTCGCCGATGATCGCCGCGTCGATGAAGTCCGCGATCGGCTCGGGGTTGAAGGCCGCGTGGCCGCCGGCGAGGACGATCGGGTCGTCGACCGTGCGGTCCTTGGACTCCAGGGGGATGTCCGCCAGGTCCAGCGCCGTGAGCATGTTCGTGTAGCCGAGCTCCGTGGAGAAGGACAGGCCGAACACGTCGAAGGCCTTCACCGGGCGGTGGCTGTCCACCGTGAACTGCGGGACGCGGTGCTCACGCATCAGCGCCTCGAGGTCCGGCCACACGCTGTAGGTGCGCTCGGCGAGGACGCCCTCCTGCTCGTTCAGTACCTCGTAGAGGATCATGACGCCCTGGTTGGGCAGACCGACCTCGTACGCGTCCGGGTACATCAGCGCCCAGCGGACGTCGCAGGACTCCCACGGCTTGACCGTGGAGTTGAGCTCGCCGCCGACGTACTGGATCGGCTTCTGCACATGTGGGAGCAGGGCTTCGAGCTGCGGAAACACAGACTCAGCAGACTCCGCGGCCTCGGCGGTTTCGGCAGGCATCTCAACGAACCTTCGTGAGCTGACAGGGGTGACCATCAAGCGTAACCCGCTCGGCGGCCTCCCCCGTACGCCCGACCTTGTCAGACGGGGCCAGACGGGGTCAGACGGGCGCCCCGCCCTTGATCTCCCGCCACACGCCCGGCAGCTCCTCCTCCACCGCCGCCGCCCGCCGCTCCTCGCGGCCGTACAGCAGGCCGTACGTGAACGCGCTCTCCCCTGCCGCGTGCGCGACGGCGGACAGCTCGCGCAGCGTCTGGCGGGCCATGACGCTGTCCTGGTGGTCGCCGAGCAGGCTCTGCAGGGACTTCATGGACCTGGTCAGTGCGGCGGCCGGGTCGCCGAGGGCGGGGGTGGCGGTCTCGGCGGCGTAGCGGGTCCGCTTGGCCTTCTTGCGGGCGTCGTGCAGGGCCAGGTCGCGGTCGTGGCCGGGCGGCACTTCCATGCCCTGCTCGACCAGGTCGGAGACCTTCGCGAAGTCGTTGCGTACGGCCTTGGCGATCACCTTCTCCGGTTTGCCGGCGGCCGCCTCCAGCAGGGGCGGGGTGGCGACCACGGCGTCCAGGTCGTCGAGGAGGGTCAGGTACCGCCGGGAGTCCAGGACGCCGATGAGACGGCTGCGCGCTCCCCCGTGGCTGGCGCTCGCCCAGAGCTGGAGCCGCTCGTGGACGGGGCCGGAGACGAGTTCGGCGGGCACCTCGTCGAGGGCGGCCGTCAGGTGCTCGGTGAGCACCTCGCGGTCGCGGTCCAGGCCGAGCTCGGCCGCCAGCCACTTCAGCTCGACGCCGAGCCTGTCGGTGACGGTGCGGTCGAGGACCTTGCGGAAGGAGCGGAAGGTGCTGCGCATCCGGCGGGTGGCGACCCGCATCCTGTGCACGGAGTCCTCCACGTCCTGGCGTACGGCCGGGTCGAGCTCGACGATCGCGTCGCGCTGGGCTCGCACGTAGGCGAGGACGTGGTCACCGGCGGTGACCGGGGCTTTCGGCTTCTTCGGCCCGCGGCGGGCCTTCTTTTTGGCGGGGGCGGTCTCGGCCAGTGCCCTGGCCAGCTTGGACGGCGAGTCGGACGGTCGTACGCCCGCCTTGCGCAGCCGCTTCTCGATCTTGTCGAGCAGGGTCGTCTCGACGCCGTCGGCGAGCTCGACCTCGATCTCGGTCCACTGGGCGGTGCCGCCGCCCTCCGTGAGCCGCTCGGCCCGTACGGCGTCCACGCTGACCTCGGCGAGCAGCGTGCCGTCGGCGTCGACGAGGTGGCGCAGGTCGCGGGCGGAGCGCAGCCGGACCACGGGGATCAGCTCGGCGTCGCGGACGCGGGAGCGCACCAGCGCGGCGAGCTCCTCGGGGAGGGTGTCGGAGAGCGGGGCCTGGATCTCGTCGCGGACGCCGGTGGAGACCGGGAACTTCAGGTGCCAGCCGGCGTCGGAGCCTCCGGTGCGGCGGCGCAGGGTGATCGAGGACCGGGCGAGGCGTTCGTCGGCGGTGTCGTGGTAGGTGGCGTCCAGTTCCACGACGCCCTTGTCGAGGACGTTCGCCACCCCGCCGACGCGGGTGAGGTCGGGCAGGCCACTGTCGTCGGATTCGTACTTGCGCTCGATCTCGCGCTTCGTCTCCGCCATGAACCGAATCTAGTGGTATGCGGGCCCGGATGGCAGTGCACCATCGAAGTGAATGGCGAGAAAACTCCAGTGAACGGAAAAGTGAAGGTGGCGGTCAGGTGGTGACGAGTTCCCGGAGGGCGGGGCCGCCGGGAAAATGGCCGCCTTCGACCGTACGAGGGCAGACGACGATCTCGGCGTGCTCGAACTGGTGGTACGAGATCGGCTCCGGCCGCTGGGTGATCACCAGCACGTTCGGCCCCACGGCCCAGGTGACGTACCGGGCGGCGTACTTCGGCCGGCGGATGTCGTAGTGCGCGGGGCCCAGCCGGTCGGTCATGAGCCGGACCACCGACTCCGCGTGCGCGTCGAACTCCGCGCGCCAGGCCCCCGGCTCACTGCGCCAGCCGGGCAGGGCGCCCCAGTAGTCGTCGGGGAGCAGCTCGCCACCGATCGTGTAGAGGTACGAGAACGGCATCGCGACATAGCCGTCGAGGTACGTGAAGTGTCCGAGCGGCGATATGAGGTCGCACTCCGGGATGTCCGGCGCGGTCTCGTACGCCGGGTCCTCCAGGGCGTCGTCGAGGGTCCGCCAGCCCAGCTCGCCGAGCGCCTGCTCGGCGGTCCCGGGACCGGTCAGGTCCAGCTCGGCGATGCCGACGAGCCCGTGGGCCGGCTCCGGGGTGACGGGGCACAGGGCCACCCTCGCGTGGTCCTCCTCCTCGGCGGACCCCGTCCCCGTGTGGGACTCCCCCTCGGACAACGCGGCCTCCCCTACGCCGACATCGGTCGCTGCACACGAATGGACTGCAACAGCCCCACCGCCACCCACACCGCGAACATCGACGAGCCGCCGTACGAGACGAAGGGCAGCGGCAGACCGGTGACCGGCATGATGCCGAGGGTCATGCCGATGTTCTCGAAGGCCTGGAAGGCGAACCAGGCGACGATGCCGGCGGCCACGATCGTGCCGTACAGCTCGGTGGTCTCGCGGGCGATGCGGCAGGCGCGCCACAGGACGACGCCGAGGAGCAGGATGATCAGGCCGGCGCCCGCGAAGCCGAGTTCCTCGCCCGCGACCGTGAAGACGAAGTCCGTCTGCTGCTCGGGGACGAACTGGCCGGTGGTCTGGGAGCCGTGGAACAGGCCCGCGCCCATGAGTCCACCGGAGCCGATCGCGATGCGGGCCTGGTTGGTGTTGTAGCCGACGCCGGCCGGGTCCAGGTCCGGGTTGGCGAACGCCGCGAACCGGTTGATCTGGTAATCGTCCAGGATGTGCAGCTGCCAGACGGCGATGGCGCCGAGCGCGCCCGCGCCGAGCAGGCCGAAGACCCACCGGTTGGAGGCGCCGGAGGCGAGCAGCACGCCCAGCACGATGATCACCATGACCATGACCGAGCCGAGGTCGGGCATGAGCAGCACGACCATGATCGGTACGGCGGCCAGGCCCAGGGCCTGAAGGACCGTGCGCTGGTCCGGGTACTTCTTGTCGCCCGCGTCGACCCGGGCCGCGAGCAGCATCGCCATGCCCAGGATGATCGTGATCTTCACGAACTCCGAGGGCTGGAGCGAGAAGCCGCCGCCGAGCACGATCCAGGAGTGGGCGCCGTTGACGGTGGAGCCGAGCGGCGTCAGCACCAGCAGGATGCCGAAGACCGACAGGCCGTAGAGGATCGGCACGGCGTTGCGCAGGGCGCGGTGGCCGAGCCAGACCGTGCCGATCATCAGGGCGAGCCCGATGCCGGTGTTCATGACGTGCCGGATCAGGAAGTAGTACGGGTCGCCCTGGTTGATCTCGGTGCGGTTGCGGGTCGCGGAGAACACCAGCAGGGCGCCGATCATGGACAGCGTGAGGGCGGCCAGCAGTATCGGCCAGTCCAGGCGCCGGGCCAGCGAGTCACGGGCGAACAGGCGCGTCCAGGCTGCGCGCTGGGGGCCGTACCCGCGGACGGAGAAGCTGTTCGCGCCGGTCATGGGAGCATCCTCCGGCTACCCCTCCGGCGGGCCCGCCTGCGGGTGGTGCGGTTGTTCGTCTCGGGCGAGGCGGTGGTCGCCGCGGGCTGCGAGGCGTCCGGGGAGGGCGAGCCGGACGGGCTGGCCTGCACGTCCTTGGCCGGGTCGCCCTTGACCTTCGGGGCGGCGATCGTGCCGTCCGTGCGGACCTTCGGCAGCTTCTTCTCCGGCGAGGGCAGCAGCGCCTTCTTCTGGTTGACGGAGCCGTCCGGCTGGACGCCGTACATCGCGCTGTAGATGTTGCGCACGGCCTCACCGGAGGCGCCGGAACCCGTACCGGCCTGGGCGATGGTCATGATGACCGTGTAGTCCTTGGTGTAGGTGGCCAGCCAGGACGTGGTCTGCTTGCCGTAGACCTCGGCGGTACCGGTCTTGGCGTGCAGCTCGATCTTGTCCTGGGGCCAGCCGCCGAACTTCCAGGCGGCGGTACCGCGGGTGATGACGCCCGCGAAGGCCTCGTTCATGCCCTTGAGGGTGGCCTGGCTGGCCGGCAGCCTGCCGTTCTTCCTGGGCTTGATCTCCCGCACGGACTTGCCGTCGGGGCTGATGACCGCCTTGCCGATGGTCGGGTGGTACATGGTGCCGCCGTTGGCGACGGCGCCGTAGATCGCGGCCTCCTGGATCGGCGTGACGAGGGTGTCGCCCTGGCCGATGGAGTAGTTGATCTCGTCACCCTCGCGCATCTTGTTGCCTTCGAGGCAGTTCTCGTACGCGATCTTCTCGACGTACGAGCCGTCCTTCTTGCCGCTCTTGCACCAGGCGACCTTGTTGGCCTTCCAGTAGTTGAGCTTCCACTGGCGGTCGGGGATACGGCCGGTGACCTCGTTGGGCAGGTCGACGCCGGTCTCCTTGCCGAGGCCGAACTGGTGGGCGGTCTTGAAGAACCAGTCCTTGGGCTCGCCCTTCTTCGGGTTGATGCCGCCGTCCTTCTTCCACTCCCGGTCGGCGAGTCCGTAGAAGACGGTGTCGCAGGAGACCTCCAGGGCCTTGCCCAGCGAGATCGGGCCGAAGCTCTCGCCCTCGAAGTTCTTGAAGACCTGGCCGCCCACCGAGTACGAGCTGGTGCACGGATAGCCGCCGTCCCACCCGTAGCCGGCCTGGACCGCGGCGGCCGTGGAGACCACCTTGAACGTCGAACCGGGCGCCGCCTGACCCTGTATGGCCCTGTTGAGCAGCGGGTAGTCGGAGTTCTTGCCGGTGAGCGCCTTGTAGTCCTTGGCCGAGATGCCGCCGACCCAGACGTTCGGGTCATACGTCGGCGCGGACGCCATCGCGACGATCCGGCCGGTCTTGGCCTCCATCACGACGACGGCGCCGGAGTCGGCCTTGTAGTTCTCGCCGGTGATCTTGTCGAACTGCTGGCGGGCCTTCTTCATCGCCACGTTCAGCTCGTACTCGGCGACCCGCTGGACGCGGGAGTCGATGCTGGTGACCAGGTTGGAACCCGGCTCCGCGGCATCCGACTTGGCCTTGCCGATGACGCGGCCGAGGTTGTCGACCTCGTAGCGGGTGACGCCCGCCTTGCCGCGCAGCTCCTTGTCGTACTGCCGCTCCAGGCCGCTGCGGCCGACCATGTCGGAGCGCAGGTAGGGCGAGTCGGTGTCCTTGGCCTGCTGGATCTCGTTGTCGGTGACCGGCGAGAGATAGCCGAGGACCTGGGCGGTGTTGGACTTGCCGGGGCCCGCGTAGCGGCGCACGGCCTCCGGCTCGGCGGTGATGCCGGGGAAGTCCTCGGAACGCTCGCGGATCTGCAGGGCCTGCTTGGCGGTGGCCTCGTCGGTGATCGGGATCGGCTGGTACGGCGAGCCGTTCCAGCAGGGCTGCGGGGTCTTGGCGTCGCACAGCCGGACCTTCTGGCGGACCTCCCGGGCGTCCATGCCGAGGACCCCGGCGAGCTTGGTGAGGACCGCCTTGCCGTCGTCCTTCTGCTTCAGCAGGTCGGTGCGGGAGGCGGAGACCACCAGACGGGTCTCGTTGTCGGCGATGGCCACGCCGCGCGCGTCCAGGATCGAGCCCCGTACGGCCGGGTCGACGACCTGCTGGACGTGGTTGCCGGAGGCCTCCTTCTGGTACTCGGCGCCCTCACGGATCTGCAGGTACCACAGGCGGCCGCCGAGGGTGCCGAGCAGGGAGAGGACGAGGATCTGGATGACGACGAGTCTGATCTGGACCCGTGGGGTCCGTCCGGTCTCGGGAATGTTGGTCACTGCTGCTGCCTCCCCCTCTCAGTGTGTGTCTGTGTCATGTCCGACGAAGCTGTGCGCGCCGCTCACGAACTCCCCTGTCGTCACAGCCGCTTGACCCCCTTGATACGCCCGACGCGCGTGGTGCGCGTACGGGCCTTGGTCTTCAGGCCGCCCAGGCCCCCGCGCTGCCCGCCGATCCTGAGGCCGGTGCCGGAGGAGAGCCAGCCGGAGGAGATGTCGGTGGCCTTGGTGGCGGAACCGGCCTCGGCGAGCGGGTCGTTCTCCGCGCGGCGGGCCAGCGCCATGATGCCGGGGACGACGAACGGGGCGAGCAGCAGGTCGTACAGGGCGGCCGAGATCAGCAGGCCGCCGAGGCCGACGTGCCGGGCGGCGGTGTCGCCGACGAGGGCGCCGACGCCGGCGTAGAGCAGGGTCGAGCCGATGGCGGCGGCGACCACGACGAGCATCGGGCCGGTGGCCGACTTGATGCGGCCGCTCTCCGGCTTGATGAGGCCGGCCAGATAGCCGATGACGCACAGCACCAGGGCGTAGCGGCCGGCCGCGTGGTCGGCGGGCGGGGCGAGGTCGGCGAGCAGGCCCGCGCCGAAACCGACGAGGGCGCCGCCGACATGGCCGTAGACCATGGCCAGGCCGAGGACGGTGAGCAGCATCAGGTCGGGGACGGCGCCCGGCAGATGCAGGCGGGCGAGGACGCTCACCTGGATCACCAGGGCGACGACCACCAGCGCGGAGGAGAGCAGGATCCGGTTGACACGCATGGGGATTCAGCTCCTACTGCTGCGGCTCGTCGGTGGCGGTCGCGTCGGCGGACGGGGTGACCGTGACGGTCACGGTCGGGGTGGGGGTCGGCTTGGGCTTGGCCGGCAGGACCTCGTCGCGGGGGTCCTTCTTCGGGGCCTGGACGACCACGCCGACGATGTCGAGCTTGGTGAAGCCGACGAACGGCGTGACGTAGAGGGTGCGGGTCAGGCCGCCGCCGGAGGGGTCGATACGGGAGACCACACCGACCGGCACGCCGGGCACGAACGGCCTGTCGGCCTGCGAGCCGAAGGTGACGAGCCGGTCGCCCTTCTTCACCTCCGCCTTGCCGTTGAGGAGTTCGACGCGCAGCGGGCGGTCGCCCTGCCCGGAGGCGAAGCCGAGTTCGTCGCTGCCCTCCATGCGGGTGCCGACGGTGAAGTCGGGGTCGTTGGCGAGCAGCACGGTGGAGGCGTCGGGTCCGACGGTGGTGACGCGGCCGACCAGGCCGTCGCCGTTGAGGACGGTCATGTCGCGCCGGATGCCGTCGTTGGCGCCGACGTCGATGGTGATGGTCCAGGAGAAGCCCTGCGCCGACCCTATGGCGATGACCTCGGCACCCTTGATGCCGTACTGCCCCTCGCCCGCCACCTTCAGCATCTTGTCGAGTTGCTTGAGGCGGCTGCGGTTGCGGTCGTTGCTGCCGAGCTTCGCCTTGAGGGCCGCGTTCTCCTTCTCCAGCCGGGCGAGCCGGTCGTGCCGCTCGCCCGAATTACGGACGGCCGACACGGCGTTGCCGACGGGATCGACCGCCGACGACACCCCGTTCTCGATCGGGCCGAAGACCGCGGCGGCGGCCTGTCGGGCACCGTCGACCGGGGAGTTCTGGCCGCCTCGGATGTCCACCGTGATCAGCGCGAACGCGATGGCGATCAGCAGCACCAGGAGCAGCCGGCTCTCTTTCGTGTCCCTCACGTGCGGCGGCCGTGCCCTTCCTCATTGGAATTCGGGTGGCCCCCGAGAGCGCCAACCCGAAGCGCAAACCCTGGGGGCCCGTTTGTGGGAGCTAATGCCTCTATATCAACGATCCGCCGTACGAGAGGAGATCATCTCGTACGGCGGAATCGAAGAGTTACTTCATCTGCGCGGCTGGGCGTCCAGAACCTGCTGGAGCGCCTCGAACTCCTCGACACACTTGCCGGAACCCAACGCCACGCTGTCCAGCGGGTCCTCGGCGATGTGGATCGGCATGCCGGTCTCGCGGCGCAACCTTTCGTCGAGTCCGCGCAGCAGCGCGCCGCCACCGGTGAGCACGATCCCTCGGTCCATGATGTCGCCGGACAGCTCCGGCGGACACTTGTCGAGCGTGGTCTTCACGGCGTCGACGATGGCGTTGACGGGCTCCTCGATCGCCTTGCGCACCTCGGCGGCGGAGATGACGACGGTCTTGGGCAGCCCGGAGACGAGGTCCCGGCCGCGGATCTCGGTGTGCTCGTCGGCGTCGAGGTCGTACGCCGAGCCGATGGTGATCTTGATCTGTTCGGCGGTCCGCTCACCGAGAAGGAGGCTGTACTCCTTCTTGATGTGCTGGATGATCGCGTTGTCCAGCTCGTCGCCCGCGACGCGGATGGACTGGGCGGTGACGATGCCGCCGAGCGAGATGACCGCGACCTCCGTGGTGCCGCCGCCGATGTCCACCACCATGTTGCCCGTGGCCTCGTGGACCGGCAGGCCGGAGCCGATGGCGGCGGCCATGGGCTCCTCGATGATGTGCACCTGGCGGGCGCCGGCCTGCGAGGAGGCCTCGATGACGGCGCGGCGCTCGACGCCGGTGATGCCGGACGGCACGCAGACGACGACGCGCGGCCGGGCGAGGTAACGCCGCTTGTGGATCTTCAGGATGAAGTAGCGGAGCATGCGCTCGGTGATCTCGAAGTCGGCGATGACGCCGTCCTTCAGCGGGCGCACGGCAACGATGTTGCCGGGGGTCCGCCCGATCATCTTCTTGGCTTCGGCGCCGACCGCCAGGATGCCACCGGTGTTCGTGTTGATCGCGACGACGGACGGTTCGTTGAGTACGATCCCGCGACCCCTGACGTACACCAGCGTGTTGGCGGTCCCGAGGTCGACAGCCATGTCACGGCCGATGAACGACATTGAGTTCCCCATCAGGATTCGTCTGGCCTTCCCGGGAGCTTTTGAGGGCAATTCAGGTCGGCGAAGTGGGTGCTGTGACGTGAAGGCTTCCATCGTAGACGCGCCTTCACGAACACTGCGCGAGGGTCTTCGCCATTGTCAGCAGATGGCGTAGCGCCTCGCTTGTGGAGACGGGCCATCGGGGGCACTCGTTCCCCCGATCGCCACGCATATGCCGAGCGGTGGCCGAAAACGCACCTCCGCCGCAGGTCACAGAATTGCTACGACTGACGTACCCTCAGAAAATTTGACGAAAAGTTCGCGACCGCCAACCCCCGGAGGGTCAGGCGCGACCCGGGAAGAAGATCTTGACCTCGCGCTCGGCGGACTCCTCGGAGTCGGAGGCGTGGATCAGGTTCTCGCGGACGATGACGCCGTAGTCGCCGCGGATGGAGCCGGGGGCGGCGGCGATCGGGTCGGTCGGGCCGGCCAGGGCACGCAGACCCTCGATGACCCGCTCGCCCTCGACGATCAGGGCGACGACCGGGCCGGAGGCCATGAACTCCACCAGCGGCTCGTAGAAGGGCTTGCCCTTGTGCTCGCCGTAGTGCTGCTCCAGGGTGTCCTGGTCCAGCGTGCGCAGCTCCAGCGCGGTGATCTGCCAGCCGGCCTTGCGCTCGATGCGGCTGATGATCTCGCCGGTCAGGCCACGACGGACGGCGTCGGGCTTGAGGAGGACGAGGGTGCGCTGAGTCACGGAGGGCTCCTTCTTGCAGATGTGTGCGGTGGGACGAGGCTACAGGGCGTGTCCCAGTGGCTGTTACGCAGCGTCAGGTGTAGAGGAGTCGGCCTGCGCGGCCGCCTGAGCCGCGAAACGCGCCTTCGCCTCGTCGACCTTTCGTCCGAAATGCACCGACGCCCACCACAGCGCCGCGAACACCAGGCCCATGAAGTACATCGTCGGGACGAAGACGCCGGAGGCGATCAGCGCGATCTGCAGGGCCCAGCCGAGGGCGATCCCGCCCGGCCGCGTGATCACGCCGCACAGCGCCACGCACAGGAACATCGCGATCCCGCTGACCAGCCACACCGTGGAGGTCGACAGGTCCGGGTCCTTCATCGCCACCAGAGCGGCGAAGCCGATGACGAAGAACTCGCCGATCAGGGTCGAGGAACAGAGCGTACGCACGGGAGGATCAGCCCTTCCCCAGGAGCAGGCGGGCCTCGCCCACCGTGATGACGGATCCGGTGACCAGGACGCCCGCGCCGGCGAACTCGCCCTCCTCCTCGGCCAGCGTGATCGCGGCCTCCAGGGCGTCGGGCAGTCTCGGCTCGACCTGCACGCGCTCGTCGCCGAACACCTCGACGGCGATCGCGGCCAGCTCGTCGGCGTCCATGGCGCGGTGGCTGGAGTTCTGCGTGACCACGATCTCCGCGAAGACCGGTTCGAAGGCCTCCAGCAGGCCGCGGACGTTCTTGTCGCCGCTCGCGCCGACCACGCCGATCAGCCGGCTGAAGTCGAAGACCTCGCCGATCGCCTCGGCCGTGACCCGCGCGCCCGCCGGGTTGTGCGCGGCGTCCAGGACGATCGTGGGCGAGCGGCGCACGACCTCCAGGCGGCCCGGCGAGGTGACGGCGGCGAAGCCCTTGCGGACCGTGTCGATGTCCAGCGGCTCGGCACGCAGCGCGCCCACGCCGAAGAACGCCTCCACCGCGGCGAGCGCCACGGCCGCGTTGTGCGCCTGGTGGGCGCCGTGCAGCGGGAGGTAGACCTCGGGGTACTCGCCGCCGAGACCGCGCAGGGTCAGCAGCTGCCCGCCGACCGCGACCTGCCGCGCGACCACGCCGAACTCCAGGCCCTCGCGGGCCACCGTCGCATCGACCTCGACGGCCTTCTTCAGCAGCACCTGCGCCGCGTCCACCGGCTGCTGGGCCAGGATGACCGTCGCGTCCTGCTTGACGATGCCGGCCTTCTCCCCGGCGATCTCGGCGTGCGTCTCGCCGAGCCGGTCCGTGTGGTCCAGGTCGATGGGGGTGACGACGGCGACGTCCCCGTCGATCACGTTCGTCGCGTCCCAGCTGCCGCCCATGCCGACCTCGACGACGGCCACGTCGACGGGCGCGTCCGCGAACGCGGCGTACGCCATGCCGGTGAGCACCTCGAAGAAGGAGAGCCGGAACTCCTGCTGGGCGTCGACCATCTCGATGTACGGCTTGATGTCCTCGTACGTCTCGATGAAGCGCTCGGCGGAGATCGGGGCGCCGTCCAGGCTGATCCGCTCGGTGATCGACTGGACGTGCGGGGAGGTGTAGCGGCCGGTGCGCAGCTCGAAGGCTCCGAGGAGGGCCTCGATCATGCGGGCCGTGGACGTCTTGCCGTTCGTCCCGGTGATGTGGATCGAGGGGTACGAGCGCTGCGGCTCCCCCAGCACGTCCATCAGGGCGGCGATACGGCTGACCGACGGCTCCAACTTGGTCTCGCCCCAGCGGGTGGCCAGCTCTGCCTCGACCTCACGCAGGGCCTTGTCGACCTCGGGGTCCTCGGGCCGTGCGGGTACGTCCGCCTGCGACGATCCGCCCTGCGTGCGCAGGGTGCGGCTGCCGGCCTCGATGACCGCGAGGTCGGGGTCGCGGTCGGTCTCTTCGGCGATGATCTCTTCGAAGGCGTCGAGGGGGTCGGGCGTGTCACTGGTGCCGGGCGCTTCGCTCACATGGCCAGTCTACGGAGCGGGCGGGGGCTTCGCGGCGCCGGTATGGGGTAGCTGGTGTCGTCGGTCTGGTGCGGGTACGTCGTGGCTTGTCGCGCAGTTCCCCGCGCCCCTTGGGTGGGGAAAGGCCCCCGGTGCTGTTCAGCGCCGGGGGCCTTTCATTGCTTACTCAGGGTTAGGCCTGGGGCAGCCTGTCGAGCTGGGCCTGGATTCGCGTGATGTCCTCGTCGGCCTTGGTCAGGCGGGTGCGGATCTTGTCGACGACCTGGTCCGGGGCCTTCGCGAGGAACGCCTCGTTGCCGAGCTTGGCCGTGGCCTGGGCCTTCTCCTTCTCGGCGGCGGCCAGGTCCTTGGCCAGGCGCTTGCGCTCCGCGGCCACGTCGATCGTGCCGGAGAGGTCGAGGGCGACCTCGGCACCGGCGACCGGCAGGGTGGCCGTGGCCGTGAAGGCCTCGCCCTCCGGCTGCAGGCGCAGCAGCTGGCGGATGGCCGCCTCGTGCGGAGCCAGGGCCGTGCCGTCGAGGATCAGGCGGGCCGGGACGCGCTGGCCGGGCTGCAGGCCCTGGTCGGCGCGGAAGCGGCGGACCTCGGTGATCACGGACTGGAGCGTCTCGATCTCCCGCTCGGCGCCCGCGTCACGGAAGCCGCTGTCGGCCGGCCACTCGGCGATGACGACCGACTCGCCACCGGTGAGGGTGGTCCAGAGGGTCTCCGTGACGAACGGGACGACCGGGTGCAGCAGGCGGAGGGTGACGTCGAGGACCTCGCCCAGGACGCGCTTGGAGACCTCGGCCGGCTCGCCGCCCGCCTGGAACGTCGTCTTGGACAGCTCGACGTACCAGTCGAAGACCTCGTCCCACGCGAAGTGGAAGAGGGCGTCGGACAGCTTGGCGAACTGGAAGTCGTCGTAGAACGCGTCGACTTCGGCGATGACGGAGTTGAGGCGGGACAGGATCCAGCGGTCGGTCGCCGACATCTTCGCCGGCTCCGGCAGCGGGCCCTCCACCGTCGCGCCGTTCATCAGCGCGAAGCGGGTGGCGTTCCAGATCTTGTTGGCGAAGTTGCGCGAACCCTGGACCCAGTCCTCGCCGATCGGGACGTCGACGCCCGGGTTGGCGCCGCGCGCCAGGGTGAACCGGAGCGCGTCGGAACCGTACTTGTCCATCCAGTCCAGCGGGTTGACCGCGTTGCCGAAGGACTTCGACATCTTCTTGCCGAACTGGTCGCGGACCATGCCGTGCAGGGCGATGGTGTGGAACGGCGGGGTGCCGTCCATCGCGTACAGGCCGAACATCATCATCCGGGCGACCCAGAAGAAGAGGATGTCGTAGCCGGTGACCAGGACGGAGTTCGGGTAGAACTTCGCGAGCGACTCGGTCTGTTCGGGCCAGCCCAGCGTGGAGAAGGGCCACAGGCCGGAGGAGAACCAAGTGTCGAGGACGTCCGTGTCCTGACGCCAGCCCTCACCGCTCGGGGGCTCCTCGTCCGGGCCGACACAGACGACTTCGCCGTCCGGGCCGTACCAGACCGGAATCCGGTGGCCCCACCACAACTGCCGCGAGATGCACCAGTCGTGGAGGTTGTCGACCCAGTCGAAGTACCGCTTCTCCATCTCCTGCGGATGGATCTTGACCTTGCCCTCGCGGACCGCGTCACCGGCGGCCTTGGCGAGCGGGCCGACCTTGACCCACCACTGCATGGACAGGCGCGGCTCGATGGTGGTCTTGCAGCGCGAGCAGTGGCCGACGCTGTGGACGTACGGCCGCTTCTCGGCGACGATCCGGCCCTCGGCGCGCAGCGCGGCGACGATCGCCGAGCGGGCCTCCAGGCGGTCGAGGCCCTGGAAGGGGCCGGGGGTGGTGATGACGGCGTGCTCGTCCATGACGGTGATGGACGGCAGGTCGTGCCGCTGGCCGATCTCGAAGTCGTTCGGGTCGTGGGCCGGGGTGACCTTGACGGCGCCGGTACCGAACTCGGGGTCGACGTGCTCGTCGGCGACGACCGGGATGGAACGCTCGGTGAGCGGCAGCCTGATGTGCTTGCCGATCAGGTGCTTGTAGCGCTCGTCCTCGGGGTGAACGGCGACGGCCGTGTCACCGAGCATGGTCTCGGCACGGGTGGTGGCGACGACGATCGTCTCGTCGCCCTCGCCGTACTTCATGGAGACGAGCTCGCCGTCGTCGTCCTGGTACTCGACCTCGATGTCCGAGATCGCCGTCAGACAGCGCGGGCACCAGTTGATGATGCGCTCGGCGCGGTAGATCAGCTCGTCGTCGTACAGGCGCTTGAAGATGGTCTGGACGGCCTGGGAGAGACCCTCGTCCATGGTGAAGCGCTCGCGCGACCAGGCGACGCCGTCGCCGAGGCGGCGCATCTGGCCGCTGATCTGGCCGCCGGACTCGGCCTTCCACTGCCAGACGCGCTCGACGAAGGCCTCGCGGCCGAGGTCGTGGCGGGACTTGCCCTCCTTGCCGAGCTCGCGCTCGACGACGTTCTGGGTGGCGATGCCGGCGTGGTCCATGCCCGGCTGCCACAGCGTCTCGAAGCCCTGCATGCGCTTGCGGCGCGTGAGGGCGTCGATGAGGGTGTGCTCGAAGGCGTGCCCGAGGTGCAGGCTGCCCGTGACGTTCGGCGGCGGGATGACGATGGTGTACGCGGGCTTGTCGCTCTTCGCGTCCGCCTCGAAGTAACCCCGCTCCACCCAGCGCTCGTACAGCGGCCGCTCTACATCGGCCGGCGCGTACTGGGTCGGCAGTTCGGTGTCGGGCGCGGGTGGCTGCTGATGAGCGTTCTCGGTCACGGGGGTCAGTTTAGAGGTGTCACGACCCAGTCCCGAAACGCGTTTGTTGTGTAACGGTGCGGCCCCCGGTGCGGTGTGCTTCCAGCGGCTGGGCCAGGATGTCAGGAACACATAAGCTCCGGAGGGGAACCCACGTAATGAGTCACAACCAGCCGGGCCCGTACGGCGGGCAGCCCCAGCAGCCCGGACCGTACGGCCAGCCGGGCCCCTACGGCCAGCAGCCGCAGGCTCCCCAGCCCGGCTACGGCTACCCCCAGCAGGCTCCTCCGGCGCAGCCCGGTTACGGCTACCCCCAGCAGGCTCCGCCCGCCCAGCCCGGGTACGGCTACCCGCAGCAGGGCGGCGCCCCGCAGCAGCCGCCGTACGGCACCGTCCCGCAGCCGCCGGCTCCGGGCGGGGGCAAGAAGAAGACGGGCCTGATCATCGGCGGGGTGGCGGTCGTGGCCGCGATCGCGGTGGTCGCGGCGGTCGCCCTCGGCGGCAACGCCAGCGGCAGCGGCGCGGACATCAAGGACGACGGCGCCCACAAGCTGACGACGCCGGATTCGGTGATCGACGAGACGTACAAGAAGTCGAAGGAGAACTCGACCGACGGTATGACCGACGACGAGCTCAAGGACACCCAGTCGTGGGGCGTCAAGAACCCCAAGGACGTGAGTGCGGGGTACGGCGCGGGCTCGGGCCTGACCATGAAGAGCCTCGGCTTCGCCGGTGTGTACGGCACCATCGACGACCCCGAGAAGGTCCTCGACGCGATGTTCGCCCAGATGAAGAAGGACTCCGAGAAGGACTCGTCCTCGGACGGCAAGCTCGTCGGCAGCCCGGAGAAGGTCACGCCCGCCGGCTTCTCGAACGGCGTCATGAAGTGCCAGAACGTGCAGAGCAACCAGTCGGGCAAGACCACCACCATGCCGATCTGCGCATGGAGTGACCACAGCACGCTGGCCTACGTGATCTCGTTCGACATGGCCGGCCTCGCCGCGGGCAAGAGCACCTCGATCGACGAGGCGGCCGAACTGGCCGCGAAGCTCCGCAACGACGTGCGCGTCAAGGCCTGATCGGCACCGGATCCACCGACGGGGCGCCTCATCGACTCGATGAGGCGCCCCGTCAGTCATTCAGCGCCCGTGACCTCACGCGCGACGGCAGGCGGCCCGTGCGGTTGCTGCACATCTCCCGCACCTTCGGGCCCACCCGATACCCATGGCTTCCCACGTAGTTCATGCAGTCGACCTGGTCGGCGCTCGCCGGCGTTGCCGTCACCAGTGGCACGACTGCCGCCGCGGCGGCCACACTTGCCGCGACCAGGAGCCTCTTCGACTGCCGTGTGGCGGGAACACGAGCAATGCCCGGCACTTGTGCAAGTGCCGGGCATTTTCTGGGACTTGGGGTCGGCGTCAGGCCGTCTTCTGCTCGCCGGAGCCGCGGCCACGGGCGTCGCGGGGGATCAGCGTCGGATTCACGTTCGAGTGGACGACGTCCGCCGTGATGACGACGCGGGCCACGTCCTTGCGGGACGGCACCTCGTACATCACCGACATGAGGACCTCCTCCATGATGGCGCGCAGACCACGCGCGCCGGTCTGGCGGAGGATGGCCTGGTCGGCGATGGCCTCCAGGGCCTCACGCTCGAAGTCCAGCTCCACACCGTCGAGTTCGAAGAGACGCTGGTACTGCTTGACCAGCGCGTTGCGGGGCTCGACGAGGATCTGGAGCAGGGCCTCACGGTCGAGGTTGTGGACCGAGGTGATCACCGGGAGACGGCCGATGAACTCGGGGATCATGCCGAACTTGACCAGGTCCTCCGGCATGACGTCCTCGAAGACGTCCTTGGACTCGAGCTCGCGCTTGGAGCGGATCGTCGCGCCGAAGCCGATGCCCTTCGCGCCGGCCCGCGCCTCGATGATCTTCTCCAGGCCCGCGAAGGCACCGCCCACGATGAACAGGACGTTCGTCGTGTCGATCTGGATGAACTCCTGGTGGGGGTGCTTGCGGCCACCCTGCGGAGGCACCGAGGCCGTCGTGCCCTCAAGGATCTTCAGCAGGGCCTGCTGGACACCCTCGCCCGACACGTCGCGGGTGATGGAAGGGTTTTCACTCTTCCTCGCGACCTTGTCGATCTCGTCGATGTAGATGATCCCGGTCTCGGCCTTCTTGACGTCGTAGTCGGCCGCCTGGATCAGCTTCAGCAGGATGTTCTCGACGTCCTCGCCGACATAGCCCGCCTCCGTCAGCGCCGTCGCGTCCGCGATCGCGAACGGGACGTTCAGCATGCGGGCCAGGGTCTGCGCGAGGAGCGTCTTGCCCGAGCCCGTCGGCCCGAGCAGCAGGATGTTCGACTTCGCCAACTCGATGGCGTCGTCACGTCCTTGGGCGCCGCCGTTCTCGCCCGCCTGGACCCGCTTGTAGTGGTTGTACACCGCGACGGAGAGGGCCTTCTTCGCGGCCTCCTGGCCGACGACGTAGCCCTCCAGGAACTCGTAGATCTCGCGGGGCTTCGGGAGTTCCTCCCAGCGCACCTCGCTCGTCTCGGCGAGCTCCTCCTCGATGATCTCGTTGCAGAGATCGATGCACTCGTCGCAGATGTACACACCGGGCCCTGCGATGAGCTTCTTGACCTGCTTCTGGCTCTTGCCGCAGAACGAGCACTTGAGCAGATCGCCGCCGTCACCGATGCGTGCCACGGTGTGCTTCCCCTTCGCCTGGGAGACGCCTGGACGCTTTCGAATCCAGCGGCTCCTGGTGCTGCCTTATGTCCGACGGTACCTTGCCGGGCCCCCCGTACGGGCCCCCCTTGGCACGGTTCACTTTGACGTGCACCACGCCAAGGGCGGCGAGAACGCTCGCTCCGCGTCAGCGGACGTCGGCGTTGTTCATCTTCCGCGTCGAGATGATCTGGTCGACGATGCCGTACTCCAGCGCTTCCTCGGCCGTGAGGATCTTGTCGCGCTCGATGTCCTCGCGGACCTTCTCGATCGGCCGGCTGGTGTGCTTCGCCAGCATCTCTTCCAGCTGCGTACGCATCCGGGTGAACTCGTTGGCGATGATCTCCAGGTCGGAGAGCTGGCCGCGGCCGGTGGAACCGGCCGGCTGGTGGATCAGCACGCGGGAGTTCGGCAGCGCCATGCGCTTGCCCGGCGTACCGGCGGCGAGCAGGATGGCCGCGGCGGAGGCCGCCTGGCCCATGCACACCGTCTGGATGTCCGGCTTCACGAACTGCATGGTGTCGTAGATCGCCGTGAGGGCGGTCATGTCGCCACCGGGGCTGTTGATGTAGATCGAGATGTCCCGGTCGGGGTCCATCGACTCCAGGCACAGCAGCTGCGCCATGACGTCGTTGGCGGAGGCGTCGTCGATCTGGACGCCGAGGAAGATCACGCGCTCCTCGAAGAGCTTCGCGTACGGGTCGTACTCGCGGATGCCCTGGGAGGTGCGCTCGACGAAGCGCGGGATGACATAACGGCTGTCGGGCCGCGGCCCCTCGTAGAGGCCGCTGGCGGCGCCGGGGAAGTTGCTCATGTGCTTGTTCACCGTCCTGGTGGCGTTCTGGGGTCTGGAGACTCGGCGGTGCGTGGCGTGGCCGGGCCGGTCAGGCACCGGTGCCGCCGCCTCCCGGAACACCGGAGGCATGCGTGATGATCTCGTCGATGAGGCCGTACTCCTTGGCCTCTTCCGGGGTGAACCAGCGGTCGCGGTCGCCGTCGCGGATGATCGTCTCGACGGTCTGCCCGGAGTGCTGCGCGGTCAGCTCGGACATGCGCTTCTTGGTGCGCATCAGGTACTCGGCCTGGATCTTGATGTCCGAGACCGTGCCGCCGAGGCCCGCGGAGCCCTGGTGCATCATGATGTCCGCGTGCGGCAGCGCGAAGCGCTTGCCGGCGGCACCGCCGGTGAGCAGGAACTGGCCCATCGAGGCCGCCATGCCCATGGCGATCGTGACCACGTCGTTCGGGATGTACTGCATGGTGTCGTAGATCGCCATGCCGGCCGTCACCGAGCCACCGGGGCTGTTGATGTAGAGGTAGACGTCCTTGGTCGGATCTGCGGCGAGGAGCAGCAGCTGTGCGGTGATCTTGTTGGCGATGTCGTCGTCAACCTGCTGGCCGAGGAAGATGATCCGCTCGCCGAGCAGCCGGTTGTAGACCTGGTCGCCGAGGCCACCACCGATGGAAGGCTCGCCGGCGGCGGAGGGCATCAGATTCGTCACGTATCCACCTGCTCGTCTTACGACGGCGCCGGGCCGTCTCACGTCGTCCTGCCGGGGGCTTTCAGGGGACTCCCCTGCCCTCGTATTCATGGACCCTAACGCGCGGGTCCTCTCCGGGAATCCCGGAGAAGGGGGTGTTCGCCGGGGGCGTAGCGCCGTGCGGACGTCCGGACGGGCCCGTGCGGACGTCCGGGTAGGCAAACGGGCCCCGGGTCACCAACGTACCCAGGGCCCGTCCTACGAGCGCGTCAGAGCTGCCGTGGGAGTCAGCCCTCGGCCTTCTCCTCGTCGGCGGCCTCGGCGGCCTCGGCCGTCTCCGTGGCGGCCTCCACCGTCTCGGCCTCGTCCTCGTCCTCGTCGTCCAGGTCGACGATCTCGCCGTTGGTGTCCTTCACCGTGGCGGCCTCGACCACGACGGCCAGGGCCTTGCCGCGGGCGACCTCGCCGACCAGGAGCGGAACCTGGCCGCCCTCGACGACGGCCTGGGCGAACTGGTCGGGGGACATGCCGGAGGAGGCGGCACGCCGCATGAGGTGCTCGGTGAGCTCCTCCTGGTTGACGTTGAGCTTCTCCAGCTTGACCAGCTCGTCGAGGACGAACTGGGTCTTGATGCCCTTGACCGCGGCCTCACGGGTCTCGGTGTCGAACTCCTCGGCGGTCTTGCCCTGGATCTCCAGGTACTTGTCGAGGGTCAGACCCATCTGGCCGAGCTGGTGGTGCTCCAGGTTGTGCTTGCGAGTGTTGATCTCGTCCTCGAGGAGCTTCTCGGGGACGGGCACCTCGACGAGCTCCAGCAGCTTGTCCAGGACACGCTCCTGGGCCTGCGTGGCCTGGTCGTACTGCTTCATGTTCGCGAGGCGCTTGCGGCTGTCGGCCTTGAGCTCGTCGAGGGTGTCGAACTCGGAGGCGAGCTGCGCGAACTCGTCGTCCAGTTCCGGCAGTTCGCGGGCGGCGACCTGGGTGACCTTGACGGTGACCTCGGCCTCCTTGCCGGCCGCCGAGCCGCCCTTGAGCTCGGAGGTGAAGGTGGCCTCGCCACCGGCCTCCAGGCCCTTCACGGCGTCGTCGATGCCGTCCAGCAGCTCACCGGAGCCGATGGTGTACGAGACACCCTCGGCCACGCCGTCCTCGAGGACCTCGCCCTCGACCTTGGCCTGCAGGTCGATGGTGATGACGTCGCCGTCCTCGGCGGCCCGCTCGACCGGGGCGGTGGAGGCGAAGCGCTCGCGGAGCTGCTCGACCGACTTCTCGATGTCCTCGTCGGTGACCTCGACGGCGTCGACCTCGACCTCGATGCCGGAGTAGTCCGGGATCTCCAGGGCCGGGCGGATGTCGACCTCGGCGGTGAAGTTCAGCGTCTCGCCGTCCTTCAGCTCGGTGATGTCGACCTCGGGCTGGCCCAGCGGGCTGAGCTCGGCCTCGTTGACCGCCTCGGTGTAGAACTTCGGCAGCGCGTCGTTGACGGCCTCCTCCAGCACGGCGCCACGGCCGAACCGCTGGTCGATGACGCGGGCGGGGATCTTGCCCTTGCGGAAGCCCTTCACCGTGACCTGCTGGTTGATCTTCTTGTACGCCGCGTCGAGGCTGTCCTTGAGCTCCTCGAAGGGCACCTCGACAGTGAGCCGAACCCGGGTCGGGTTCAGGGTCTCCACGGCGCTCTTCACGGTTCGGTCTCCTTGTGGCTGACTTCTTGGATACTGCCGAGCCAGACAGGTCCGGCGGATTTCGCCGCCCGGAGGAGTTCGTAGGCCGAGTGGGCCGGGACACACGGGCGCGCAGCTTGCATAGTAACCGCAGCGGCCGAACGCCCCAAAAGGCGATCACGCCGAGTCACGCATGTCGGTGGTCGGGGTGGCGGGATTTGAACCCACGGCCTTCCGCTCCCAAAGCGGACGCGCTACCAAGCTGCGCCACACCCCGTCTGGTGCGACACGTAGGGTACATGCCCGCAGGCAGTGCGGCCGCCGCATTTCCCGAGCGTCCGGGTGCGCGGTGGCGCGGCGGGCAATAGAGGTGTGCGGCGACGGCGTACGACCCGCTACGATGCCTTCTGTGCCGCGGTCGCCGAACCTGCGGCGCGCGCTGTGCGGGCGTAGCTCAATGGTAGAGCCCTAGTCTTCCAAACTAGCTACGCGGGTTCGATTCCCGTCGCCCGCTCCATACGGCTCAGGGCCAGGTCGGAGGATGATTCCTCCGCCTGGCCCTGATCGTTTCCCGGAGCTGTGATCCGCTCTAGTGGGTCTTCAGTTCCCCGATCCGCGCCACCGGCGTTCCCGTCTTCGGGCATACCCACACCGCCGCGTCCGTGCGGAGCGTCGCCGTCAGTGGATGCGTGTCCGGGTGCGTCGGGCACTGCGGCCAGACCGCCGAGGCGCCTTCGGACCACAGTGCCTCCACCGCCCAGTCCTGGACCTGCTCCGCCAGGTGCACGAGCAACTCCGCGGCGGTGCCGTCCGGATGTGGTGTCAGGCCCTGGCCTGAACCGTCCGGGGCCCAGAGCGTGATCTCGGTCGCGTCGTCCCAACGTATGTCCGGCTGCACCGCGCACTGTGCCCGGAGGTCTCGCAGGACTGTCTCCACGCCTTCGGAGAATTCCATGTCGTTCACTGGGGCTCCTGATCACCTCGGTGGGGGGGAAGTTCCTCCCAGTCACCCGATCACAGGTGCCGTATGTTCACGGTGAACACGGAGCGTATGCCGTACGGCACGTAGAGCGCGTCGCCGACCAGGACCAGGGGGGTGCTGGCCGGGCCGGTGGAGTCGGAGGTGCCGCCGTCGTCGCGGCCGGGGCGGGTGGCCCTGACCCGGCCGGTGCGCAGGTCGAGGGCGGCCAGCCGGCCCGTCGGGGAGGCCAGGTAGAGGCGGGTGGACGTGGCGGTCGGCGGGCCGGGCTGCTCGACCGTGGAGTTGCTCCGCCACAGCAGGCGGCCGGTGCGCGGCGAGAAGGCGTGGACGCTGCCGCTGGTGAAGGTGCAGTACAGGATGCCGCGCTCCAGGTAGGCGCCGCTGACGGCGGCCTCGGGCCGGGACAGCCGCACGGTGGTCACCACGTGCGAGGGGACGTGGACCAGGGTCAGCGTGCGCAGCGTGCCCATGCCGTCGGCCAGGACGAGGTGCTCCCCGGCCTGGCCGAGGACGCTCAGCGCGCCCTTGGCCGTCACCGACCACCGGGACCGGCCGGTGGCCGGGTCGAGCTCGGTGACGGTCGTGGCGGAGAGGCTGTAGTCCTTGCCGAAGGCCCCGCAGAGCATGTACACGCGTCCCGCGGCCCCGCCGAGCTGGCAGGCGCCCTTGTCGTTCGCCGCCGAGTACCGCATGGGCCGCTTCCAGCGGATCTTGCCGTCGGAGGCGCCCAGCAAGGCGTACGACTGCCCCTTGTCGCCGTATACGGCGATGACGCCCCGGGGCGTGGGCACGGCGTAGCCCTCCTCGCCGCCGGTGAGGACCTCGCCCTCGCCGGTGACCGTCTTCCACAGCGCCTTGCCGGTGCGGGCGCTCAGGGCCTGGACCGAGTAGCGGGTCCGGGTGGCGTCACGGTCGGTCGCGGCCGTGCGGTCGTCGACGCCCCAGACGTACACGGTGTCGCCGCGGGTGCCGATGATCGTGCCGCCGCTGCCCGCGCTGCTGCCGCCGGGCGTCGAGTCGACGGGGAGGGCCCAGGTGTTGCGGCCGCGGGCCAGGTCGAAGCGGGTCGCCATGATGCT
Organism: Streptomyces olivochromogenes; assembly: GCF_021538895.1. Lineage (GTDB taxonomy): Bacteria > Actinomycetota > Actinomycetes > Streptomycetales > Streptomycetaceae > Streptomyces > Streptomyces olivochromogenes_A. The sequence continues at coordinate 106,758 of NZ_JADDRL010000016.1, forward strand.
GTCGCCCGCGCACACCAGGGACGGGCCGGCGGCCACGCAGCGGCTGAAGGAGCCGCTGGGAAGCGCGTCCGGGTCGTGCGGGGACGGAACCCTCGACTGCTGGTGCCAGGGCCGCCAGCCAGCCGGAAGGGCGTCCGGGGTGCCGTGGCCCTGGCGGCTGACGGCGAAGGTCGTACCGGCAACGGCCAGCACGGCGGCGACGGCACCGGAGACCAGCCACCAGCGGTGGCGCCGCCCGCGCGGCCGTTTCGGGCCCGCGGCGTCCCCGGACGCGGACCGCGGACCCGGCGCGGGCAGGCGGCCGTCGCGCAGCAGGGTCAGCAGTTCGTCGGGGGTGGGGCGGGACTTGGGGTGCTTTTCCAGACAGAACCGGACGAATGGGAGCAACTCCTGGGGTACGCCGTCGAGATCGGGGGTGCCCTCGACGACCCGGGTCGCCGTCTCCCAGGGGTTGGAGCTGTCGAACGGGCCGCGCCGGGTGGCGGCGTACACCAGGACCGCGCCGAGGGAGAAGATGTCGGCGGCCGGGCCGACGTCGTGCGGGGAGGAGAACTGCTCCGGGGACATGAAGGGCGGGGTGCCCATCACGCGGCCGGTCTGCGTCAGGACGTCGGAGGGGCCGAACTCGGCGGCGCGCGAGATGCCGAAGTCGATGACGCGCGGGCCGTCCTCGGCCAGCATCACGTTGGCCGGTTTCAGGTCCCGGTGGACGACGCCGGCGCGGTGGATGTCGCGCAGCGCCTCGGCGAGTCCGGCGGCGAGTTCGCGCAGCCGGTCCACGGACAGCGGGCCGTGGCGGCGGACATGGGTGCCGAGGTCCTCGCCCGGTATGTAGAGCGTGGCCATCCAGGGGCGCGACCCGTCGGCGTCCGCGTCCACGACGGGGGCGGTGAAGGCGCCGCTGACCTGACGGGCGGCGGCGACCTCGCGGCTGAAGCGGATACGGAACTCGTCGTCGTCGGCGTACTGGGCGTGGACGACCTTGACGGCGAGCCGGCGGCCGGAGGCGGAGCGCGCCAGGTAGACCACGCCCATGCCACCGCTGCCCAGACGGTCCTCGATCCGGTAGCCGCCCACCTCGGCCGGATCGGACTCCCGCAGCGCCATCCCCGTACATCCCCCCGCTGTTCGATTGTCCCGCCGTGCCGCCGGTCAGAAGCTGATCGAGTTGATCGTTTCCGCTATCGAGTTGAGGAACCGGTTGATGGACGGAGCCATGCCGGTCGAGGCGAGGAAGAAGCCGAACAGCACCGCGACGATGGCGGGGCCGGCCTTGATGCTCCCTCCTCGGATCATGACCACCAGGATGATCGCCAACAGCAGCACCACGGACAGTGAAATGGCCACACTGATCACACCCTAGGTCGGTCCGCTCTCCCGGCCCGGGGGTACATCCCCGCACCCCCGCCAGAACCATCGTGCCACCAACCCGGCCCCCGTATGCGACGCGTGACGCATCGTCGGGAACGGGCCCGCCTCCGGCGATCTTCCGCACAGCAATTCGAGGGCGCTCGCGCGTGCGGCTGGCAAGGAATATGAACAACATCATTTCCGTGTCCACATACCTTGTTCGCAGGTAATTCGAATTGTTGACGCAGAGACGACCCTATGCACCAATTAGTTGGGATGAATCAGGACATCATGGGTGAACGTTGGGCTGCGCTGTGCTGACCGTCACGTAGACAGGGACGTCAACTTCTGTAAATCAATGGGTACCCGAAGCCCTTAACCAGGAAAGACACCGGGGGTTTTACGAAATCCCACAGACAACGCTAGGGTGCCTCAGATGTTTGACGCCGCCTCGTCCCCCGGCCAGAACCGCAGGCCGCTCCCTCCGGCACAGTCGCCGGTGAACGGAGTGCCGAGTCCGCGTGCCCCGATGAGTACGCAGAACAGATCAAGACCGGGCAAACAGCGCGACGCGTTCTTCGACAACGCCAAGTACCTGGCGATCGTGCTGGTCGCGATGGGTCACGTGTGGGAGCCGCTGAAGGGCGACAGCCGCATCCTGGAGGGCGTGTACACCGTCGTGTACACCTTCCACATGCCGGCGTTCATCATCATCTCCGGCTTCTTCTCGCGCAGTTTCGACATGCGCCCGGACCGGGTGAAGCGGCTGATCACCGGCGTCGCCGTGCCGTACGTCCTGTTCGAGACCGCCTACCCGCTCTTCAAGCGGTTCGTCGACCACTCCCCCGACCAGGACATCAGCCTCCTCGATCCCTGGTATCTGACCTGGTTCCTGTGCGCGCTGTTCATCTGGCGGCTGACCACGCCCATCTGGAAGCTGGTGCGCTGGCCGCTGCCGCTCGCGCTCGGCATCGCCATGCTGGCGTCCGTCGCCCCGAACATCGGTGACGACCTGGACCTCCAGCGCGTGCTGCAGTTCCTGCCGTACTTCGTGCTCGGCCTGTGCATGAAGCAGGAGCACTTCCAGCTGGTGCGCCGGCGCTGGGTGCGGATCGCGGCGGTGCCGGTCTTCGCGACCGCGCTGGCCGTCGGCTGGTGGGCGGTGCCCCGGATGAACACCGCGTGGTTCTACCACCGCGACGCCGCGCAGGAGCTGGCCGCGCCCTGGTGGTCGGGACCGGTCATGGTGCTCGCCATGTTCGGCTGCTCGCTGCTGCTGACGGCCTGCTTCTTCGCCTGGGTGCCGGGCCGCAGGATGTGGTTCACCGCGCTGGGCGCGGGCACGCTGTACGGCTACCTGCTGCACGGCTTCCTCATCAAGTACGGCGAGTACCGCGGCTGGTTCGACCATGCCGTCCTGCACCACCCGCTCGGCGAGATCGCGGTCACCCTGCTCGCCGCCGCGGCCGTCACGCTGCTGTGCACGCGGCCCGTGCGGCGGATGTTCCGCTTCGCGATGGAGCCGAAGATGGAGTGGGCGTTCAAGCAGGACGCCGCCGAACTGGCCCGCGAGCGCCAGCGGAAGGAACGCGAGCGCGAGAAGGTCGGCGCCGGCGCCTAGATCAGCCGTCGAGGCCCGGTTCAGCCGTCGAGACCGAGAAGTGCGCGCATCCGTGCGTACTTCTCGGTCAGTCGTCGTCGAAGGGGTTCGTCGAGTACGGCGAGACGCTCCGGGTCCGCGTTGTGCGCCAGGTCGGCCTCCTTCACCAGCAGCGCGCCCGGAGTGTCCAGAATGCGCCGCGCGTACGCCTCCGGCTCCTCCCCCGCCCGCTTGGTGACGGCGAGCACGATGTCCTTCGTACGCCGGCTCAGCGCGGCCCGCTCCAGCCAGTCCTCGCTCAACGCGTCGTCCTCGACGGAGTCGTGCAGCCAGGCCGCCGCGATCTGCTCCTCGTCGCCGCCCCGGGCGCGCACGCCCTCGGCGACGGCCCGCAGATGCTCGGCGTACGGCCGTCCCGCCTTGTCCGTCTGCCCGGTGTGGGCGGCGCACGCGAGGGCCTCGATCTCGGTCAGGGTCAGCTGGGGTTGCGTCTCGGTCACCTCCCCAGTGTCCCCCGGCGCCCGGGGGAGGTCGCTCAGCGCACCGCGGGGGCGGCCTCGCGGCAGATCAGCAGCAGCGCCCGGTCGTCGTTGACGTCCTTGGCGACCGCCTCGATGAGGTGCCAGGCGGCGCCGTGGAAGCCGCCGGCGACATAGCGGTCCGCCTCGCCCGTCAGCCGGTCCATGCCCTCGACGATGTCCCGGTCGGAGGTCTCCACCAGACCGTCCGTGAACACCATCAACACGTCTCCGGGCCGCAGCGATCCCTTCACGGAGTCGAACTGGGCGCCGTCGTACACACCGAGCAGCGGGCCCTCGGCCGCCTTCTCCTCCCAGCGGCCGCTGCCGGCGCTCAGCTGCAGCCCCGGCGGATGGCCCGCCGAGTACAGCTCGTAGTCCCCGGAGTCGAGGTCCAGCACCAGGTGGATGGAGGTCGCGAAGCCCTCGTCCCAGTCCTGGCGCAGGAGGTAGCCGTTCGCCGCCGGCAGGAAGGCGTGCGGCGGCAGCGAGCCCAGCAGCCCGCCGAACGCCCCGGACAGCAGCAGCGCACGCGAGGCCGCGTCCATGCCCTTGCCGGACACGTCCGTGAGGACGACCTCCAGCGTGCGGCCCCCGTTCGTCCGGGCCGCGACCACGAAGTCGCCCGAGAAGGACTGCCCGCCCGCGGGCCGCAGCGCCATCTCCCGGTGCCAGCCCTGCGGCAGCTTCGGCAGCTTGCTCTGCACCCGGATCCGCTCGCGCAGGTCGAACAGCATGGTCCCGCCACGCCGCCACGGCACACCGACCCGGCTGCGGAACTGCGCGGTGAGCAGCCCGAAGAAGCCGCAGGCGGCGACCACGAGGACGATACCCGGAGTGACCCGGGAGGGTCCCTCGGTGTACGGCCCCAGCTTGACCGACTCCACGATGAGCGCCGTGGCCGCGGCCGCGTACAGGCCGAGCAGGCTCGCCGGGCGCAGCAGCAGGCCGCCCGCGACGATCGGCAGCACCAGCGCGGCCGGGGAGAACCACACCGAGTTGGCCAGGGTGATGGAGGCCAGCACGGGGATCGTGAGCAGCAGTCCGGCCAGCGCGATCCAGTCGGAGCCGTCGCCGCGGAAGTAGTCCACGGCGCTTCTGCGCAGGCCGACACGGGCCCGGTGCCATTGCATCTTGCACCGGGCCGTGAACGTCTCGGCCTTCGCGCGCCGCTCTCGTCCTGCTGCCATTAGTTCGGGACCCTATCCATCGGACCAGCCGCTTGGCACGGGAGGTCCCACTTGTCCCCCGTCCGAGGCCGAACTCACAGTGAACGTCATGGCGGCCCGCCCCGCGGCCACCAGGGAGAAATTCGTTCGCTCGCCCCGCGACGCCCTGGTACGCATGATTCATGGGTACTGACCTTGCGAGGGACCGTGCGGTCGAGCTGCGCGCGCTGCGGCGGGACGAGCTGGATGTCTGGTACGACAATCTGCTCCGCGCGTTCGGCGGGGTGCCGGAATCCCCGGACGAGCGGGAGTTGTGGTTCTCGCTCATCGAGATCGACCGTTCGATCGGCGTCTGGGACGGGGACGCGTGCGTCGGCACGGCCGGGGCCTTCAGCTTCCGGCTGACCGTGCCGGGCGGCGCCTCGGTGCCCGCCGCGGGGGTCACGATGGTCGGGGTGGCCGCGACGCACCGGCGGCGCGGGCTGCTGACGTCGATGATGCGGCGGCAGCTGGACGACGTACGGGCGTGGGGGTGGCCGCTCGCGGTGCTGACGGCCTCCGAGCCCGCCATCTACGGGCGGTTCGGGTACGGCGCCGCGACGTTCCACACCAACGCCGAGATCGACACCACCCGGGTACGGCTGTCGGTGCCGCCGGGCACCGATGACGTACGGCTGCGGTACGCCGCTCCGGCCGACGTGCTCGCCGAGACCGAGGCGCTGTACGCCCGGCACGTGCCGCTGCGGCCCGGGATGCTGGCGCGGCAGCCCGGCTGGGAGCGGCTCGGGCTGCTCGACCCGGAGAGCGGGCGGAGCGGGGCGTCGCCCCTGCAGTGCGTGCTGGCCGAGCGGGACGGACAGCGCGTGGGATTCGTCCGTTTCCGGGTCAAACCGGACTGGGAGCCGGCCGGACCCAAGGGCGTGGTGGTACTGGAGCACTTGGAGGCGCTCGACGCCGCCGTGCACGCCTCCCTGTGGCGGTTCCTGTTCGACATCGACCTGACGTCGACGATCGACGCGCGGCGGCGGCCGGTGGACGAGGGCTGGCAGCACCTGGTGTCGGACCTGCGCCGGTGCCGGCTGGTGGTGCGGGACTCGCTGCACGTCCGGCTGGTGGAGCTGGGGGCGGCGCTGGAGGCGCGGACCTACCAGGCGCCGGTGGACGTGGTGTTCGAGGTGGAGGACGACTTCTGCCCCTGGAACGCCGGGCGTTGGCGGCTGACCGGCGACGCGAAGGGGGCGTCCTGCGTGCGCACCCAGGACGCGGCCGATCTGGCCCTGTCGGTACGGGAGTTGGGCTCGGCCTACCTGGGCGGTGTGTCGCTCGTGTCGCTGGCGGCGGCCGGCCGGGTACGGGAGCTGCGGCAGGGAGCGCTGACGGAGGCGTCGGTGGCGTTCGGCTCACCGGTGGCGCCCTGGCTGCCGCACGGCTTCTAGCGCCCGGTCCGCCGGGGCCGCCGGGCCCGTTCCCGGGCCGGGGTCAGCGAGTTTGGCAGGTGGGGCACCAGAAGAGGTTGCGGGCGGCGAGGTCGGCGGTGCGGATGCCGTCGCCGCAGATGTGGCAGGGCAGGGCGGCCCGGCGGTAGACGTACACCTCGCCGCCGTGGTCGTCGACGCGCGGCGGGCGGCCCATCGCCTCCGGGGTGTGCTCGGGGCGGACGGTGTCGATGCGGTTGTTGCGGACGCCCTCGCGCATGAGGTCGACCAGGTCCGCCCAGATCGCGTCCCACTCGGCGGGCGCGAGGTCCCGGCCCGCGCGGTACGGGTCGATGCCGTGCCGGAAGAGGACCTCGGCGCGGTAGACGTTGCCGACGCCGGCGACGACCTTCTGGTCCATGAGGAGGGCGGCGATCGTCGTACGGCTGCGGCGGACGCGGGCGTAGGCGGCGGCCGGGTCGGCGTCGGGGCGCAGCGGGTCGGGGCCGAGGCGGTCGTGGATCGCGTGCTTCTCGTCGTCCGTGATCAGTGCGCAGGTGGTGGGGCCGCGCAGGTCGACGTACGAGGTGGCGTTGGCCAGCCGCAGGCGGACCGTGTCGGCGGGCGGGGGCGCGGGGGCGGCGCCGAAGGCGACCTTGCCGAAGAGACCCAGGTGGATGTGGATCCACTCGGCTTCGCGGAAGCCGAGGAAGAGGTGCTTGCCGTGGGCCTCGGTGCGGGTGAGCTCCGCTCCGGTGAGCAGGTCGGCGGCGTCGGAGAACTTGCCCTGGGGGCTGGTGACTCGGGTGGGCGTGCCGGAGAAGCGGTCGGCGTAGTCCTGCGCGAGCCGGTGGATCGTGTGCCCCTCTGGCACGGTGGCCGTGTCCTTTCCTGCCGCCCGGGGCTTAGCCCCGCGCCCGGGGCTTAGCCCCGGACCCCGTCCTGTTGTCCACCTCGAACGGGGGGCCGGGCCCCCCGTTCGGCGTCAGTCCTGCTGCGGGTGGTGGGCCGGGATCGGGGGCAGGTCGCCCGTCGTCTCGTAGGCCGACAGCATGTCGATGCGGCGGATGTGGCGCTCGTCACCGGAGAACGGGGTGTTGAGGAAGGTCTCGACGAACTTCGTCGCCTCCTCCTGCGTGTGCATACGCGCGCCCACGGCCACCACGTTGGCGTTGTTGTGCTGGCGGCCGAGCGAGGCGGTCTCCTCGCTCCAGGCGAGGGCGGCACGGACACCCTTGACCTTGTTCGCCGCGATCTGCTCGCCGTTGCCGGAGCCGCCGATCACGATGCCGAGGGCCTCGGGGTCCGCGGCCGCCTTCTCCGCGGCCCGCAGGCAGAAGGGCGGGTAGTCGTCCTGGGCGTCGTAGATGTGGGGGCCGCAGTCGACGGGGTCGTGACCCGCCTCCTTGAGCCACTCGACGAGGTGGTTCTTGAGTTCGAAGCCCGCATGGTCGGAGCCGAGATACACGCGCATGGGACGAGTGTGACACGGCTGATCCAGGGCAGCAGCTTCGGGTGCACGCCAGGGAAAATGTGGCTCAAACCATAGAACCTCAAGGGAACCTCAAGTAACAATCCGAAATCAAAGGTTCCAGAATTCGTTCGCCTCCGATTCACTGGACCGACTCGTACACCGCTCGTACGGGAAAGCCCAACAGGCGCAAAGGAAATCCGCCCATGACCCCTGGTTCCGGACTTCAGGCAGGACTCAAAAACCGCCATCTGTCGATGATCGCCATTGGCGGCGTCATCGGCGCCGGACTCTTCGTCGGCTCCAGTACCGGTATCGCCACCGCAGGCCCCGGCATCCTTCTGTCGTACGCACTCGTCGGCACACTCGTGGTGCTGGTGATGCGCATGCTCGGTGAGATGTCGGCCGCCAACCCGACCTCCGGCTCCTTCTCGGCACACGCCGACCGGGCCCTCGGCCGCTGGGCCGGGTTCTCCATCGGCTGGCTGTACTGGTTCTTCTGGGTGGTGGTGCTGGCCGTGGAGGCCACCGCCGGCGCCAAGATCCTCGAAGGCTGGATCCCGGCCGTCCCGCAGTGGGGCTGGGCCCTGATCGTGATGGTCGTGCTCACCGCCACGAACCTCGTCTCCGTCGGCTCCTACGGCGAGTTCGAGTTCTGGTTCGCCGGGATCAAGGTCGTCGCGATCGGCGCGTTCATCGTCGTCGGCGCGCTCGCCATCTTCGGCGTGCTGCCCGGCGTGCACAGCGACAAGGCCAGTTTCGGCAACCTCACCGACCACGGCGGCTTCCTGCCGCACGGTCCCGGCGCCATCCTCACCGGCGTCCTGCTCGTCGTCTTCTCCTTCATGGGCAGCGAGATCGCCACCCTGGCCGCCGGCGAGTCGGAGAACCCGCAGCAGGCCGTCACCAAGTCGACCAACAGCATCATCTGGCGTATCGGCGTCTTCTACCTCGGCTCGATCCTCGTGGTCGTCTCCCTGCTGCCGTGGAACGACCCGGCGATCAAGGAGAAGGGCTCGTACGTCGCCGCCCTCGACTCCCTGGGCATCGCGCACGCCGGCGAGATCATGAACTTCATCGTGCTCACCTCGGTGCTGTCCTGCCTGAACTCGGGCCTCTACACGGCCTCCCGCATGGCGTTCTCGCTGGGCCAGCGCGGCGACGCGCCGAAGGCGTTCGCGAAGACCACGTCCCGCGGTGTGCCGATGGCGGCGATCATCGCCTCCGTCGTCTTCGGCTTCGTCGCCGTCTTCTTCAACTACAAGTTCCCGGACTCGGTCTTCCTCTTCCTGGTCAACTCCAGTGGTGCGGTTGCCCTGTTCGTGTGGCTGGTCATCTGCTTCTCGCAGCTGCGGATGCGGAAGATCATCCAGCGCGAGGCGCCGGAGAAGCTGATCGTGAAGATGTGGCTGTACCCGTACCTGACCTGGGCGACGGCCGCGCTGATCGTGTTCGTCCTCGGCTACATGCTGACCGACACGGAGGGCGAGAGCAGCGGCCGTACGACCGTGCTGCTGTCGCTGCTGGTCGCGGCGGTCGTGATCGCCGTCGCCGTGGTCAAGCAGAAGCTCGTGGGCGACCGGGCCGCGGTGGCCACGGCCGACGAGGCCCCGGCCGACAAGGTGTCCGTCGGCTGACGCCGACGACGAACCCGTCGCCGTGACGAGGGGAGGGAGCCCGCGGGCACCCTCCCCTCGCGCGTTTCCGCACGGCCTCGCGCTCGGCGGTCTCACAGCACCGTGAAGCTGTCCTTGACCTTGCCGTACGTCTTCAGCGCCCGGGCCTCCGCGTCCGGCTGGTACCAGGTGTTGATCTGGTACGACTTCCCGTCCACGTCGAAGCCGAGCAGCTGGGCGTGCCAGGGGACGCCCTTGAGCGTGAAGGTGTACTCCCACACGACCGCCGGGTGGCCCTGGAACGTCGTGTCCTCCAGGCGGATCTTGACGTAGTCCTGGCCCCGGTGGGCGTTCTGCTCCGAGGTGCGCCAGGTCTCCATCAGGTCGCCGCGGGCGAGGGACGACTTGCCCAGGAGTTCCTGGCGGCCGTCGGGGGAGGTGTAGTGCACCTCGGCACCGGTCTTCGTGTCCCGCCGCCAGCCCTTCGGTGTCACCCAGGCGAACCCGCCCGCCTCGCGGTGCGCGCCCGGCGGCAGACTCCGCGGCCGGGACGTGCCCTCGACGGTGGGCGACGGCGACGCCTCTTCGGAGCTCGCGGCGGCCGACGAGGAGCCGGCCCGCGTGTCCCCCTTCGGCCCACCCGCCGACATGGTCAACAGCACCGCGACCACGACACCGACGGCCACGACTCCGAGAGCGGCGAGGATGCCGGTACGGCGACGGGCCGGGTGGCCGGCGGGTCCGACGGCCGCCCCTGGGGGCAACCCGACGGTGTGAGACCCACGCGGCCCCGGTCCCGGACCCGGCCTGCGCTGGGTCACGGCTTCGGCCTGAGCGCGGGTGGGCGAGACGCCGGGGTGAGGTTGCGGCCCCGGCCCCCGGGCCGGTCCGCCGGAGTTACTGGAGGGCGTCTCGGAACGTG
>NZ_JADDRL010000160.1 GCF_021538895.1 Streptomyces olivochromogenes
GGCTCGTGCTCCTCGCCGTCGTGCTCCTCGTCGTCCGCCTGAGGCTGGTCCGCCTGAGGCCGGACCTCGTGCAGCGGATGATCCCGGTGCTCTTCCAGCAGCCTGCTCGAACCGTCCGGGGCGACCTCGACGTATGCCACGTAGCCCACCGAGGGATCGGAGATGTCCGCCGTCACGGCGGTGTTCCGGTCGCGTGCGTGTCCGTGCAGGGTGTCGAGGATCGCGGCGTCGAGCGTCGCCCCCTCCTCCAGTCGCACGGGTTCGCCCTCGATGGTGGCGGAGCCGTCGCCGGAGATGACCACCTCGAAGTGAGGGGAGGCCGGTTCCTCCGGTGCGGCGCGGTCGTCCCCCGTGATCGGCTCGTCCGTCTCTTCACCCCGGCTCATGCCCGTCCCTCCTGACGTTCCCGGCCGTGCGGCCTCGGTCGGTTCCGCCTCGGCGGACCCTCGTACCGCAACGGGCGCCGTACCGGAGCGGTTCAATTCCCGGGTGCTCCTTCAACAGGCGTATTGGCGGCGGAATGTGACATTCCTGCCACAGAACCGCAGTGCGGCGCTCAGTAGAGTCCGAACATGAATGTCAACGAGGGTTCCGTGCGCTTCACCGTGCTGGGTCCGGTCCGGGCATGGCGCGCCGACCGGGAACTGGACCTCGGCTCGCCGCAGCAGCGGGCGGTGCTGGTCGCCCTGCTGCTACGGAGGGGGCGCCCCGTCACACTCGGTGAACTCCTGGACGCCGTATGGGGCGAGGACCTGCCGGCGGCCGCCGTGTCCGTCCTGCGGACCTACGTGTCCCGGCTGCGCAAGGTGCTGGAACCCGGACGGGACGCGCCGGAGTCCGCGCGGGTGGTCGTCTCGGTCGGGGACGGGTACCTGGCCCGGATCCCCCAGGACGCCCTGGATCTCGTCGTGTTCGAACAGCGCGTCGCGGAGGCGAAGAAGCTGCGCGCCGCAGGGCTGGTGTCCGGCGCCGCGGAGTTGCTGCACACCGCGCTCGACGGATGGCAGGGCGCGGCACTGGCCGGCGTCCCCGGCCCCCTGGCCGAGTCCGAGCGGGCCCGGCTGAGCGAGGAGCGGCTGACCGCGCTGGAGGCCCGGCTGGACGCCGACGTCGAACTCGGCCGCCACTGCGAGGTGATCGCCGAACTGATCTCGCTGACCGGCACGCACCCGCTGCGGGAGCAGCTGTGCCGACTGCTGATGCTGGCGCTGTACCGGTCCGGCAGACAGGCCGAGGCACTGGAGGCCTACCGCCGGACACGGAACACCCTGGTGGCCGAGCTGGGCATCGACCCCGGCGCGCCGCTTCAGGACCTGCATGACCGGATACTCGCGGCCGACGCCTCCCTGGACCTCGGCCCGCCTCCGCAGCCGGACCCGCCCGCGGAGTCCAAACCCCCGCTCCCCGTGCACCCGGCCCGCCCGGCGCAATTACCCGCCGACCTGCCGGCCTTCGCCGGACGGCACGCCGAACTCGCCCGCACCCACGCTCTGTTGCCCGAGCACGGCGGCCCTCCGGCCACGGTCGTGATCAGCGCGATAGGCGGCATGGGCGGGATAGGCAAGACCACCCTGGCCGTGCACTGGGCGCACCAGATCGCCGACCGCTTCCCCGACGGACAGCTCTGCATCAACCTGCGCGGCTTCGATCCGACCGGTACGGTCGTGACGCCGCAGGAGGCCATCCGGATCTTCCTCGACGCGCTCGGCGTCCCGCCGATGCGCATTCCCGCCGGTCTCGACGCCCAGGCGGCGCTGTATCGCAGCATGCTCGCCGAGCGCCGGGTGCTGGTGCTCCTCGACAATGCCCGGGACACCGACCAGGTCCGTCCGCTGCTGCCCGGCTCCCCCGGCTGTCTGGTCATCGTGACCAGCCGCAACCAGCTCACCGGCCTGGTCGTCGGCGAGGGGGCGCATCCCCTGACCCTGGACCAGCTTTCCTCCGCCGAGGCACATGACCTCCTCGCGCGCCGCCTCGGCGCCGAGCGGCTGGCGGCGGAGCCGCAGGCGGCGGACGAGATCATCAGGCAGTGCGCCCGGCTGCCGCTGGCTCTCGCGATCGTCGCCGCCCATGCGGCCGTCCACGCCGGTTTCCCGCTCAGCGCCATCGCCGAGGAACTGGCCGACAGCCACGGCAGTCTCGACGCCTTCGCCGGGGGCGACGACATCACCACCGACGTACGGGCCGTCTTCTCCTGGTCGTACAAGGCACTGTCCGCCCCGGCCGCGCGTCTGTTCCGGCTGCTGGGCCTGCACAACGGACCCGACATCTCGGCGCCCGCCGCGGCCTCGATCGCGGGACTCACCCTGCGGGAGACGAGCGGCCTGCTCGTCGAACTCACCCGTGCCCATCTGCTCACCGAGCACTTCCCCGGCCGCTACGCCCTGCACGACCTGCTGCGCGTCTACGCCGCCGAACGCGTCCACGCCGAGGAGGCACCGCAGGAACGGGACCGGGCCGTCGAGCGGCTGCTCGCCTGGTATCTGCACACCGCCGACGCCGCCTACCCGCACCTGACCCCGCACCGCCGCCGGATCCCCCTCGAACCCCTGCCCGCCCTCTGCCGTCCGCTGGATTTCACGACGTACGAGGAGGCCCTGAACTGGTGCGAGACCGAACGGGCCAATCTGGTCTGCTCGGTGCGCCGGGCCGCCGAGTGCGGGCATCCGGGCATTGCCTGGCGACTGCCGGCCGTGCTGTGGGGGTTCTTCTACCTCCGCAGCCATCTGCACGACTGGCTCGACACCGCCGGGACGGGCCTGTCCGCCGCCCGCGCCGCCGGCGACCGCAGGGGCGAGGCCCAGGGCCTCGCGGACATGGCCGCCGCGCTGCGCTGCTTCGGCCGGTTCGACGAGGCCATCGACCACAACCACCAATCCATGACCGCCTTCCGGGAGATCGGGGACATCATGGGCAGGGCGTCGGCGGTGGGCAATCTGGGCGACGCCTACCTTCAGGCCGGCCGGCTCGACAAGGCCGTCGAGTACACCCGCCGGGGGCTGGCCCTCGACCGGGTCCTCGACAGCGGGTGGGGAGAGGGCATCGCCCTGACCAACCTGGGCGACGCCTACCAGCGGCTCGGCCGCTACGACGAAGCCCTCGACTGTCTGGGACAGGCGCTGACCGTCCTGCGCGCGAACGACAACCACTGGGTCACGGGCGTCGCACTCGACATCCTCGGCACGGTCCACCACCGGCTCCACCGTCACGACGACGCCGTCGACCACTACCACCAGGCGCTGGAGACGCATCGGAAGGTCGGCAACCGGTGGGGGGAGGGCCACACCCTGGGCAACCTCGGCGACATCCAGCTGGCCGTCGACGAGCCGCAGGCCGCTCGTGCCAGCTGGCGTCGGGCGCTGGCGATCTTCGCGGAGTTCGACCATCCGGACGCCGAGAAGATCCGCGAGAAACTCGGCCGACTGGAGGCCGGAGCGTTGCGCGCCGGCGTCGGCGCCGACGGTGACGTGCACGGGCGGACCGCCTGACATGGGTTCGCCCGGGTCGAGGACCGGCAGGAACGTGCCTCTCCCTCGGGCTTGGGGGGGCGAAGGCCCGTTGTCGGTTGCACACGCACGACGGAGGGGGCTGTGAAGGGTTCATCGGCGGCAGCACGTCACTGCGCTCGGCTCGGCCCGCTGTTCTGGCTCGGCCGACCGGGCGCGGGACTGGCGGGCCTGGAGGAGGAGTTGGGGTTCTGGGCACCGCCGATCGTGGGCTTGGAGGTGGCGACCTGGTCCCGAAGGAGCGCCCGCCCCTCCTGGCCGAGGATCGCCGGCGCGCTGGGCGGCCGAGGCCGGCCGGCGGGGCTCGGGGTCGACGGGGACAGGCGGGCCACCCCGCTGAAGGACCGCCGTGGCGGGTCGGTCGGTGCTGTTCCTCGCAGTGATTCCCGCAACTGCGCGTTCACGGCGTACTTCGCGACCGTCGGGATGCTCTCGGGGGACTGCTCGAACGCCGCCTTCAGCCGGCTGTCGCTCCGGACCAGGTCCAGGACCGCGTCCTCGAAGGCCGTTCGCACGGCCGGCGGGAGCTGGTCGATGCGCTGTTCGAGGCGTGCCAACTCCTGATGCGCCGACGCCTCGGCGCCGGACCGCGGGCGGGGCCCGGCCGTCATCGGCGGGGTCGGCGCGGGCCCGCCGAGGCTCGGTGCGGACGGGGCCCGGCCGAACGAGTCGGCCTCCGGGCGGCCCGCCAACGAGGCGTCCGGGCCGGCCGGCATCGGCTGCGACCGTCCGGTGAAACGATCCCAGAGGCGACGCAACTCCTCCGCCACCTGCGCCCAGAGGGCGTCCAGCTCCGCGCCACCGCGCCGCGCCTCTCTCAGCGCCAGCTCGGCCCTGACCAGCCCTTGCGCCAGCTCGACTTCGGGGTGCTCCATGGTCAACCGGTTCCTGGCCGGGGAAGCCGCGTGGTCATCCGGCACGGTGCCCCACTTTCGAGTCGGAGGCGCTGACGCAAGCAACAACGGGCTGTGGAGGACGAATGGTTCAACGACCCCATCAGCCCGTCAGCCTGTCAGCCCGGATAAGGGTCCATCCCCGGCGCCTCCTTGGCCCGGTGCGCGCCGGCCTTGCAGCCCGCGAAGGGTCCCGACGGGTCGCGCAGTGCGGCCATGACATGGGTGAGGTGGTCGCGGTGCCAGGCCGCGGGCCCGGTCGCTCCGGAACCGGGGCCGGTCAGCTCCTGCCACGCCATCCACAGTCCGTACAACTGCGCCACCGCCTCCGGGTGCTTCCACCAGCTGGGGCACCAAGGGGCGGTGGAGGCGACCTCCCTGCCGTACACGGGCAGCAGCAGGTGGCGTACCCACAGAGTCAGCCGGTGCAGGCCGTCGTCGTACTCGGAGCCCTCCAGGTACAGGATGAAGGCGGGACCGTCCTGCTGCTGTGATGTCGGCTCCGGCGCCAGGGTCATGTCGGTACTCCGGGATCTCTGTCGGGGTCAACGTCGCCACTACTACGGTCCTGACGTCGCCGGAGGTTCAGCCGGGCACTGAACCCCCGGGCGTGCCCGCTCCGTTGTGCGTGACAGCCGGCGGCGCTCGTCCGCCGGGCAGGGAGGAACGCGCATGCCCGAACGGAACCCGGTCACCGAGCCGGAGAAGGTGCAGTTCATCTGGTTCGGCGACGAGATGAGCGACAACGCCAAGGAGGGACTGCGGGCACTGAGCGAGCGGTTCCCGAACTCGGCGAAGGAACTGGTGGTGATGCCCCGGCGTCCTCCCGGGGAGGCCGGACGGCAGCACGTGAAGCAGCTCCTGGACGGGTACGAGACCGAGGCCGATAAGTACGACGTCAAAGTGCTGGACGTCCGCGATCACACCGAGCGGCTGGCCGCCGGCCTCGCACCGAAGTACGACAAGCAGACGCTCGACGACATCTTCAGCGCGGAGATGGGCAACCAGGGCTACATCGCCGCGAAGGACCTGGCCACGTTTCTGCTGAGGGGCGAGGAGACCGGCCTGAGCCTGGACCTGTCCCACCACCACATGACGGACACGGAGTGGGAGGCGGTCAAGGAAGACTCGAACTTCTCCCAGGAGGCTGTGACGCCGTTCGACTTCTCCACCGCCGAACTGAAAGTCGTTGACCTCTCGCACGGCCAGGACGCCAATATGCGGCACGTCCTGAACGCGGGCTTCATGGCGATGACGGAACGGCACGACGACGCGGGCATCGAGCCCCAGATGATGCCGCACCTCGATGTCTTCGCCATGTACACGAGAAAGGGGACAAAGGGGCAGGAGGTGGCCCAGGCGGCCGCGAACCAGCACATCGGCTATCTCGCCCAGCTGTCCCAGGACGAGGTGCGCAAGGGCAACGTCACCTTCCTCCCGAATGACGACAGCCGGAGGTTCCGTCCCGACACCATCAACCTGAAGGACGACAATCTGCTGGGCGCCAAGTACAACACGCAGGATCCGAGCCGCGGGGACATCATCGGCCGCATGGCCGTCAGCGCCCTCGCCGACGGCATCCACCTCGTCTACGGCACGACTGCGACGCCGCCCGGCCAGACCCAGCAGGACATGCCGGTGCCCCAAGTGGACCAGGCGACCTGGAATGACGTCACCATGCGGGCGTACCAGGTCGACAATGTGCGGGTGCTGCCGCAGCTGAGCCTCGGCAAGGACAACCAGAACAGCTGGCGGACCCGGAGCACCGACGACCCGGGCGACGTGACGCAGCTCAAGGCGGACAGCAAGGTCACCCTCGTCCAGGTCAGCAACTTCGGTGTCCGCGAGGCGGCGGCACTGGGCATGGAGGGGCTGAACAAGCCGGCTCACCTTCCCTACGAGGTGCACTACTCCACGTCGGCGGGCAACTCGCCGCGGCGCACGCCGAGTCCGGCGTCCGAGGGCGCGAACATGGCTGGACTCCGCCAGCAGGTGGCCGCCCTGAGCATGCCCCGGACCCCGTCCCCGGAGGGCCCGGGCATCACCGCCTCCGCCGCCCAGGCACCGGCGAAGCCTCCGGTGAAGCGGGCGGCGACCGGGCCGACGCGCTGAGCGCTCCGCCGGAAGGGCCACGATGGGCGGGCGGCGGGGCGACAGGACTTCGGGTCCGTCGCCCCGCCACCTGGCACACCCGTTCGGGCCACCGCCTTCGGACCCGGCGGGCTGAACCGCGGGCCGTGCGGAGCCGTTGTGCCTCTCGAACCGGTGCCGGCAGCCGACCGGGCCGGCACCCCGCAGCGCACAGATCCCGGAGGAACGCACATGCTCGAACCGAGGCCGGCCGTTCCGTTCCCGCCGCGTGGCCTGCTGGCACGCCGTCCGTCCGTGCCGGACGGCGACGGGGCGGCTGCCGGGCAGGAATCGCGGGGCGGGTCCGCTCGCGCACCGCGGCTTTCCCTGGCACCGCTGCCCGCCGGACTGCTCCCGTTGCCGCCGGGATTCGAGCTGTCGCCCGAGGCCGCCGCCCGGTGTGCGGACCCGGAGCGGTCGTCGGGGCGGCGCGTCGGTTGAGAGGAAGAGACGGGGGAGAGGCAGGGGAGCGAGGGGCGGGCCCGGAGGGCCGCCCCTCGTCGGTGTCAGGCGTCCGGCCGTACCACCCCCAGGATCTCCATCGACGCCACCGGTGACACGTACACCCACCGTCCGGGGCGCGGGGCCTGGATGATCTTTCCGTCGCCGATGTAGAGGGCTACGTGGCTGGCGTCGTCGAAGTAGATGATCAGGTCGCCGGGGCGCATGTCCTCGATGGGGACGCGTGTGAGCTGCCGCCACTGCTCCTCGGACGTCCGGGGGATGGCGACGCCCGCGTGCAGCCAGGCCTGGGAGGTGAGGCCGGAGCAGTCGAAGGAGTCGGGGCCCTCGGCGCCCCATTGGTAGGGCTTGCCGAGCTGACGGGTGGCGTAGGCGATGGCCTTCCGGCCGGCCGGGGTCGCCTTGGTGCCGGCCTGTTCGAGGATGCCCGTGCGTTCCCACCGTGCCTGGGCGTCCTGGGCATCCTTCCGCTCGAGTGCGGCCAGTTCCCTGCGCTGTTTCTCCTTCAGGCGTGACTGCACCTTGCGGGCGGCGGCGATGTGCCGCTCGATCGTCCCGCGCTCGGCGTCCCTGGCGCGACGGTTCGTCCGGAGGCTGTTCAGTTCCTCGGACGCGTCCTCCTTGCGGGTGCTCAGATCCTCGCGGGTCTTGGTCAGGGCGGTCAGCACGCCCTGTGTGGACTGCTCGGCCCGGCGGGCCAGGGAGGCGTTGTCCAGGGCCTGTTCGGGGTCACTGGCCAGGGCGAACTGCACCTCGGCGGGCAGGCCGCCGGTCCGGTACTGGGCGCGGGCCGCGGCCCCGGCGAGCGAAGTGAGGCGGCCCAGTTTCGTCTCGGCCGCCCGGACCTGGGCAGTGAGCGTGCGGACACGTTTCTCCTGCTGGGTCACCTTCTCGTCGGCGGCGTTGTACTTCTCCGTGGCGACCTCGGCGTCGTGGTAGAGGCGCCGGAGTTCGGCCTGTATCTCGGGGAGGGTCGAGGGCTCGGCCCGGGCCGGCTGCTGGACCGTCGTCGTCAGGACACAGGCCAGGGCGACGGCCACCGCCGTCCGCCGGCCGTGCGCGTGCAGCGTCCGTCTCGTCTGGCTCATCTGGGCCGGAGCTCCTTTCGTGGACCGTACGGGGGCGTGGTTCGTCCTCACAACGAGGCGGTGCTGTCCGGTGGTTCAAAGGAGGTGAACCGGGCCCGGCCCCAGGCCCGTTGTGCCTGCCGAGGGGCGCGGAAGGGGACCGGGACGGTGAAGGGGTCTGCATGTACACGGAGTTGCTGCCGCTGGCGCTGTGCACGGGGTTCGGCCTCGGCTTTCTGCTGCTGGCCCTCCGGGCGTCGGTGGCGGCGGCGCTCCTGTGGCTGCGCGGACTGCGCGTGCCGGGCGTGGTGGCGGCCCGTGCGGCGGCCGACCCGCGGCGCGGCGGGCTGGTGGTGTTCTCCGACCACCTCGGGCGGGACCTCGTCCTCGATCCGGGGCGGTACGGGCCGCTGTGCGGGCTGCCGCCGGTCGGCGGACGCGTGATCGTGGTCTATGCGCGGACGCGGCCGACCGCGGCGCGGCTGTGGACGCTGCGGCATCTCCTGGCGCCGTCGTTCGGGTGGTTCGTGTCCTCGACCCTGGCCTTCGGCGCCGGCGTCGTGGTGACGCCATGAGACCGGACGAGGACCTGCCCGATGACCTGCCCGAGCGCGCCCCGCGTCTGAGCGAGCTCGATGTGCTGCGCGGCTTCGCCCTGTTCGGCATCCTGCTGGTCAACGCCCAGATGATGGCGGGACCGTATACCGCCTTCGGCGGCGGGCCGGGGGCCTCGCCGCTCGACCGGGCCGCGGGCTGGGCGGTGACCGCGCTGGTCTCCGCCAAGTTCTATCTGCTGTTCTCCTTCCTGTTCGGCTACAGCTTCGTGCTTCAGCGGCGGTCCGCCCGGCGGGCGGGTGCCGCGTTCGCGCCGCGTCATCTGCGGCGCGCGGCCGGGCTGTTCGGGCTCGGTCTCGCCCACGCCGTGCTGCTCTATCCCGGCGACATCCTGATGACGTACGCGGCACTGTCGCTGGTGCTGTACGGGCTGCGCGGGCTGGCCCCGCGGACCGCCCTGCGCCTGGCGGCCGGCCTGGTCGTGGGGCTGACGGTGGTCCTGCTCGGGTACGGGCTGCTGACGGTCGCGCTCACCGAGCCGCTCACCGCCGGCCAGGACGCCCCTCGGGTCGCGGACACCGCCGCCGCCTACCGCGGCGGCGCGTGGTCGGTGGTGGGTGCCCATGTGCGCGACCTGCCGGGGCTGATCGGCTCCGACCTGCTGTACGCGGCCGATCTGCTGGCCGCCTTCCTGGCGGGACTCGCGGCGGCCGGGTCCCGGCTCGTGGAGCGGCGTGGGCGGGACCGGGCGTGGCTGCGCGGGGTCGTCGTACGGTGGCTGCCGGTCGGGCTGGCCGGTGGCGTTGCCACCGCCTGCTGCGAGAACTGGCCCCTGGACAGCCGGTGGTTCCTCGTCGGACAGGCGGTGGCGGTACTGACCGCGCCGGCGCTGACGGCGTCGTACGCGTGCGGACTGCTCCTGCTGCTCGACGCCGCACGCCCGGCGACGGCCGGCCTGCTCGCCGCCTCCGGGCGTATGGCGCTCACCCACTACCTCACCCAGTCGCTGGTCCTCGCCTGCGTGTTCACCGGGTACGGACTGGGGCTCTACGACCGGGTCGGCACCGCGGCCGTCCTGGCGGGCTGCGTGCTGCTCTACGGCGCCCAACTCGCCCTGGGGAAAGCCCTGATGAGGCGTGTGCGGTACGGGCCGGCCGAGCTGCTGCTGCGCACGGTCACCTTGGCACGGTGTCCTCGACGCCGACCGGTGACATGCCCGTCGGACGACGTGCGGCCCGTGCCGTGATGGCGGCCGTCTCCGCCTTCGCCGCCGCCGAGATCGCGGCGGCGCCGGGCTCCTTGTACCAGGGGCGCAACCGGATCAGGGCGGGCCGGACGCCGGTGGCGAGGAGCAGAGCGGTGCCCTTGGGCAGGGCACGGATCCTGTCGGGCGGCAGGACGGCCTCCTGGCGGTAGGAGTACGAGCGTGACGTGCCGTCCTTGCCGCGGGAGATGCTCGGGGTGCGCACATCGTGCTGGCCGACGAGGGTGGAGATCTTCTGCACGAAGTCGGCGTCGTCCAGGCCCGCGCCGAGAAGTTTGACGGTCGCCGCGCTCCACAGGGCGTCCATGCCCACCTCGCCCCACACCCGGGCACCCTGGCGGTAACTCTGCAACAGCGTCACGACGTTGATGCCGCGGGAGCCGAAGTGCGAGTAGAGGTCGGGCAGATCGGAGATGCGGCAGACGTTGGCGGCCTCGTCGAGGACCGCGGTCAGCGGCGGGTCGAGCCTGCCGCCCATGCGTTCGGCGGCGACCACGCCCGCGCGCATCGTCGCGTCGGCGAGGCCCGCGATGACGCCGGCCGCCGATCCGCCGCCGTCCTTGGACAGCAGGTAGAGGGTGTCCTTGCCGAGAACGTGCTCGTGGGGGCGGAACTCGGGCAGTGCGGGGTCGGGGGTGACCCAGGCGAGAATCTCCGGGTCGAGGAGGCAGGAGACGGTCTGGCGGGCCGTCTCGTAGATGCCGTCGCGTGTCTCCACCGCGCCGCGGACCGTGCCCTGCAACTGTTCGGCCATCGCGATGAGCCCGGCCTCACGGAGCAGGTCGATCGGAGTGCGGTCGGCGGGATCGGCGAGCCAGCCGAGGAGTTCGACGACCGGCGCCTTGCCGCGGGCCGCGGCGAGGAAGAGGGCTGTGAGGGTGTTCTGGGCGGCCGAGATCCAGAAGTCCTTCTTCGCCGTGTCGTCGTTGACGGACGCCACGAAGTGGCCGGCGAGCCGGCGGGCGCCCTCGATGGTGTGGCACTCGCCGAGCAGGTTCCACCACATGGCGCGCGGGCTGTGGGCGATGCCCTGCGGGTCGAACGTCCACACCGTGCCCGCCTTCTCGCGTTCGGCGCGGGTGACGGCGTACACGTCCGACTTGTTGGAGGTGAGCAGCACGGCGCCCTGGGCGCGCAGCACCCGGGGGACGGCGATACCGGTGGACTTGCCGGCCCGGGGCGCCATGAGGTCGAGTTCCACATCCTCGTAACTGCTGCGCAGCTCGGGGCCCTTGGGGTCGAGGTCGCCGAGGAGGTTGCCGGTCTCGTCCGGGTGCAGCTGTTCGCGGCCCTTGAGGCCGGGGCGCAGTTCGCGGGCACGGGCCTCGATGCCCTTGGGGCACATGGCGGCGAGCTCGCGACGGCCGGCCAGGCCCTTGGGGCGGCCCGCGCGGTTCATCACGAGACGCGCGACGAGAGCGGCGGGGGACGCCACGACCGCCAGGAGGCCGAGCATGCCCGCGTAGACGGCGGCGACCGGTGCTCTGGGCCACAGCCCGGCTGGGCCGTCGGTGGTGAGGCGGGCGACGGTGGACATGGCGAAGGGCGGGGCGTCGAAGCCGTGGCCGGACAGGCCGGAGCCGAGGGTGCCGCCGGACCAGGCGATGGTGAACAGGGCGAGGCCGGTGCCGGCGAGCGCGACGACGGCCCACGGCAGCTGGTCGTGGAAGGCGCCGCCGGTGGGCGGGGGGCTCACGCGGTCCACCTCCCGTCCGCCGCCATCGCGTCGGGCAGGTCGTACGCACCCTCCTGGGCGGCCCGTGCGACCTGCCCGGCGGCCCGGGCCACGGCCTGTTCCACGCCCTCCTCGTTGGGTGTCCAGCGGGTGTTGGTGTTGTGCAGTCGGCGTTCGGCGTCGGTGATGGCGACCTTGATGGGGATGCCGGGCCGGCCGCCGACCTTGATGAGGAAGCGGCCACGGCCGGGCGGCTCCTCGTGCTCGCCGGAGACACCCCAGCCCGGGGGTGAGGACCAGGACGACACGAGCTCGATCTCGCGCCGGGACAGCCCCACCACCTTGCCGAGTTCCTCCATCTCGCCCCTCGGCAGTCCCGCGCACACCACCATCCCGGCCCGCTCCACGAAGCCGCGCGCCTTGGCCCGGTCGGAGTCGGTGCCCAGCGCCTCGGCGTCCTTGAGGGTGTGGGTGATCTTGGCGTCGCCGAGGCCGAGGGAGCGGTTGAGGCGGGTGAGCGCGTCGATGCGGTCGACGATGCCGGAGGCGGCGCGCAGCGGGCGCCACAGCTCGTCGAGCACGGTGAAGAACCAGCGCCGGGGAGCGAGGCCGGCGTCCGCGAGGGCGTGCGAGGCGGCCACCGTGCCGAGCCCGTCGGACCAGGCGGCGAGCATCGCGGCCGCGGTCAGCTGGGTGTCGGCCTCGCCGATGCCGGAGATGTCGATGCACACGGCGGGCGCGTCGGGGTTGATACGCGTGGACGTCTCGGAGGCGAAGGTGTCGCCGAGGGGGCCGTCGAGGATGCCCAGCAGGGAACGGTGCAGCGGATCGACGGCGTCCCGGTAGCGGGTGTCGTCGCCGCGGTCCAGGGTGACCGCGCGGACCCGGTCGGGGCCCTCGGCGAGCACGCGGAGCAGGTCGGGCAGCAGGACCGTACCGCCCGCGGGGGTGCGTTCACGCAGATGATGCAGGCACGCGCTCAGCACCGACTGCTCGTGGTCGTCCATCGGACGGCCCCGCACGATGGTGATGAGCGCCGCGACCATGTTCAGCACGCGCCCGTGCGTCTCCGCCTTGAGCACCTCGCCCGCCTCGCCGCCGATCTTCGCCGCCGCCTCGCCCATCGCGCCGGGGTCGAGGACGTTGATGCCGCCCCGGCCCCGGCCGATGGAGATCACCTGACCGCCGAGCGCCCGCACGGTGTCGGCGTAGTCGGGCTTGAGGTCGCCGAGCACCAGCGGGACGACGCCGGTCGCGGCGAGCCCGATCAGCATCCGGTTGACGAGTGTGGACTTGCCCAGGCCCGGCATGCCGAGCATGAACAGTGAGGGGTTGGAGATGTAGCGGGCCCGGGTGAACCAGTTCAGTGGGTCACCGCAGACCGTGGCGCCGGTGAACAGGTGCTGCCCGAGCGGCACGCCTGTCATGGGGGAACCGGAACCGGCGGCGAACGGCCACATGCCGCACGCCTGGACGGTGGTGGCCCGCCACATGGTGGGCGGGTCCATGTAGCCGACGCGTCCCCCGCCCGGCCCGTACCAGCCGCGGGGCGGGACGTACGGCTCCCTGGGGCGGGAGGACTTCTCCTTGCCCGCCTTCGTCCTCTTCCCCTCCTTCGCCGGCCTCTTCCCGGACTTCACGGGCTTCCGCGTCCAGGACGGATCCTGCCCGGCCGGGTCCGAGCCCAGCGCCTCGCGCGCCTGCCGTTCGGCCAGCCGGTCGGCCTGCTCGGCCTTCCGCTCCTCGCTCCGGCGGCTCACAGTGCCTCCTGCAGTTCGTGCGGGATCAGGGTCTGCTCCCACGGGAGGATTCCGGTGGGCAGGGTGCAGGTGAACGCGGCCGCCTGCATCCGGTCGGCGGGCCGCATCAGCACCCGGGAGGCCGCGGTCAGGTTGCGGATCACGACGCCGGCGTCGGCCAGTTCCGCGGCGCTGTCGACGGTGACCGTCAGCATCAGCGAGAACTCCACGAGCCCGGCGCCCGACGCCTCCTCGGCCGCCGTCTGTTCCGCCGCCCGCATCTCGGAGGCCGCGCGGGCCTGCACCATGCCGCGGCCGGACGTCGCCATGAACTGGGCGCTGCGCCGGTCCGCCTCGACGATCCGCGCCGAGGTGGCCGGGTCGATGGGCCGGTAGACCAGCGCGACCCGCTTGCGGCGGGTGCCGGGGGCCGCCTCCAGCATGCCCTTCAGCACCGAGGACCGGACGGTGCCGCGCGGCGCCAGCGTGAGCAGCCAGGTCCGGGACACCCCCGAGTCGTGCTGGTAACTGTTCACCGTCTCGACGGTGGCGGCGGGTCCCGCGTCGTCCCACTCCAGGCCGGTTCCGCCGTACCGGGCGCGGGCGTCGAGCACGTCGGCGGCGACGGCGGGGTCGTAGGCGACGCGGACGACCTCGGCGATCCGCTCGGCCGACAGCGGGTACGCCGAGCCGCCGCCGGCCGAGGAGAGCCCGCCGAGCAGGCCCGGGAGTCGGATGGCGAGGTCGGAGATCATGTCGTCCGGCTTGCGCTTCTGGCCGGCGGGCACGCCGTAGGTGAGGGTGACGTAGGTGTGCATCTCGGACGACGCGGTCGGATAGCGCTCGACGACCTCCTCCATCACGGCGCGGGCGGCGGCCGGCGCGTCGGGGTGGATGCGGGGCAGCACCTCGTGGGCGAGCCGGGTGCCCGGGTCGGGGGCGGTCTCCACGATCAGGGAGGCGCCGTGCAGCCCGGGTTCGTGAGCCAGCCGGGCCAGCCACTCGCCCCACAGTGCGACCCAGACGTCGACCTGGTCGGGGTCGACCAGGGCACCGCCGTCGGGGTCGCAGCCCAGGACGATCGTGTACAGGTTGCGGGCCGGGTGGTGCAGGACGCCGAAGGGCCGGTCGTAGGCGTCCCGGCCCTCCGTCGCGGTGACCTTGTTGAGCAGGCCGGGCGGACGGAACCGGCCGCCCGGCCGGGCGGACAGGGGGCCGGAGACGTAGAGGTGCGCGCCCTTGGCCTTGCGGCGCCACCAGCCGACGCGCAGGGCGATCAACTGGTAGACGTTGCGCCCGTCCTGGGTGCGGATGGCGAGCGGCACCAGGAACACCACGACCGGGACCGCCACGATCAGCGCGGCGTACAGCGAGATCAGTGAGGCGAGCAGGGTGACGACCAGTCCGCCGAAGACACCGAAGGTGCCGACGAGGCCGAGTGGTCCGAGCCCGGGCCGCCGTGGCCGGCGCCAGTTCCCGTAGGTCGGATGGGTGACGGCTTCCGTGGACATGAGGGTCCGGTTTCCCTTCGTGAAATGACGGTGTTTACGGCGGCGGGGGGGCGGAGAAGACCGCCGAACTCCCTTGGGGGGGGCGGGAGTCCGGCGGTCGTTCAGAGGGCGGCGGGGAGACGTGGGCCGCGAGATCTCCCGGCGCCGCGGGAGGGGGTCACCTGTTGTGGCCCAGCTCGCCGTCGGCGCCTTCCAGGGAGCCGGACGCGGCGCGGCCGACGACCTGCGCCGCGGTCACCGCGGCGGCGACGGCGGCACCGGCCGGTCCCCCGGCCGCGGCTGCCGCCCGGCCGGCGCCGCCGGCCGCTCCCGCGCCGCCGGCTCCCGCACCGGCGCCCGGGGCACCGCCCCGGCCCACGCCGTTCGCGCCGCCCGAACCGCTCGCGCCCGCCTCGCCGCCCGGACCGGCGGAGCCGCTGGAGCCGCCCGTGCCGGACGCTCCCTTCGAGCCGGTCGGACCCGCCTGCCCGCCGCTGCCGCCGCCCGCGCCGCCGAGCGAGCGGGCACCGGTCGCGAGGGCTCCGCCCACCGACGACATCGCGCCGGACATGGCGGAGGCTCCGCCGAGCGCGGCGGTGGCCGGTACCACGAGCTTGAGCAGCGCGGGCAGGGCGACCGCGGACAGCAGCATCAGGCCGATACCGGCGATGCGTGCGTTGATGTCGCCGCCCTTGCCGCCCGAGGTGATCATCGCTGATCCCGCGTACAGCACGAGACCGGCCGCGGGTTTGTACAGCAGCCAGGCGATCATCCAGCCGATGTGCTTGCGCCACCAGCCGGCACCCCAGTCGGTCATCGAGGCCGCGGCGGCCAGCGGGAGGGTGCCGAGGAGCAGGATCATGACGCCGAGCCGGATGTACATCAGGATGGTGTGGATGATCCCGGAGATCAGCAGCAGGAAGGCGAGCACCAGCAGCAGGAAGGACTGGACGTTGTCGCCGTTGCTGCAGGCCCCGACGTTGTTCAACTGCTGCTGCGCGCCCGCGTTGAAGAGGAACGTGGAGTAGTCGTCCGCGACGGCCGCGGCGGCCGTGACGACGGTGGTGGCGGCGCCCGAGACCAGGATGACCCGGAGAATGCCCTTCAGGGCGGTCACGCCCGCGGTGCCGCGACGTTCCAGCGCCATGCGGACCGAGGCGAAGATCAGCGAGCCGACCGCGAGATAGACCACCAGCCACTGCGTCTGACTGCCGACGTCCTTCGCCGTGGCCGTGCCCGTCAGGGTCGGCACTCCGGTGATCAGGGCCCCGAACACCGCGACCGCACCCGCGAGGATGGTGTTCGCGACCAGCTCGATGATGGTCCCGATGGGGTTGCCGAGAAAGCTGAAGAAGCCCTTCACCAGGTCGATGACCGGATTGCCGGTCGGGCAGTTCATCTCAGACCCCCCACAGGGTGTAGCCGCTGGTGTTGCCCTGGACGGCCGTCACCGGCGTGTGCAGGGATCCGTCGCCGTTGGGCAGGACCTTCCAGTCGCCGCCGCTCCAGCGCAGCGCGATGGTGGTGGCCGCGTAGCCCTGCTCGCCCCGCAGGAGGAGCTTGACGCTCGCGGACGTGCTCTTGTACGAGGTCACCGAGAAACCGGCGTACGAGGCGACGGACGTGTCGCCGGTCTGCCCGCCGCTGTCGATGTCCTGGACGGTGGAACGCTGGAACACGAACAGGTCGCGCCCGTGCCCGGCGACGACCTGCTGCTGAGCGGCGGCCCGCCAACCGGAGCCGCTCATCTGCGACGGGATGACATGGGCGGCCAGCACGGCGCCGAGGGGCGTGCGCGCGAAGCACCACCGCAGGGTGCCCGTCGTGCGGGTGGGCCCCGCCGAGGCGGAGAGGGGCACGCGGGTGATGCCGAGCGTGTGCCAGCTGACGTCCTTCGGCGGAGCCTTGGGCAGCGCGTCGCCGGAGCTGTCGTCGGTACTGCAGCCCTGGGGGCGGCCGTTGTGCAGTGCGGCACCGGACAGCGGGCCGGGCGCCGCGGCGCGCATGCGGTCCGCGTCGGTCTCCCGGCCGGACGTCAGCGCGACGATCCCGCTCAGTACGAGCACGACGGCGAGGAACCCCGCCGACAGCTGCCAGCTGCGCTGCTTCCAGTACGGCTCCGACTCCTCGGCCCACCGCTGTCTGCTTGTGAACATATCGACCGCCCGTCGGCTCACGCGAAGACGAAGTTGACCAGCGGGCCCGCGGTGGCCACCAGGACACAACCGCCGAGCACCATGCCGAGACGGCTCATGTGCTCCGAACTCTCGCCCCGCTTGAGGGAGACCGCCAT
Organism: Streptomyces olivochromogenes; assembly: GCF_021538895.1. GTDB lineage: Bacteria > Actinomycetota > Actinomycetes > Streptomycetales > Streptomycetaceae > Streptomyces > Streptomyces olivochromogenes_A. The sequence continues at coordinate 17,075 of NZ_JADDRL010000160.1, forward strand.
CATCGCGCCGGTGATCAGCACCCCGGCGACACCGGCGGCGGTGCCCGCCCAGGCGGCTATGCCGAGGACGGTGTTGACCTTGTCCTTGAGCGGGCCCGGGGCGTCGCTCTTCGGCTGGGGCACGGCGACAAGGAGGTTGGAGGCTTCAACGAGCAGCGAGGACATGCGGATCTCCGAGGAATCGGCGCCCTGCCTGAGCGGCGGGCGAGGGGTCTGGTTGCGCTGGAAGGTGTGTTGTGGCTGGTGGTCAGGGACCCAGGAGCGACAGGTCGCCGAGGAATGCGACGAGCGGGCCGGCCGTCGAGGCGACCAGGCAGCCGAGGGTGACGAAGAAGATGCCGCGGAAGTGCGTACCGCCCTCGCCGGGTTCACCCCGGTTGAGCTGGACCGCCATGCTGATGCCGACGACCAGCAGGCCGGCGACGCCGGCGGCCGTGGCGCACCAGGCGAGGATGCCGAGGATGGTGCCGGCGCCCGCGGGCGGGTTGTAGGCGCCGCCGGCGGCCAGGAGGTGGTTCACGACGCGGATCCCTCGCTGTGCGACTCGATGCCCACCAGCTCGGCGAGCGTGGCGAGTTGCCGGGGCAGGGACTTCGGCCTGCCGCCCAGGCGCCAGGCCGGTATCCACGGCACCCGGTGTACGTGCGTGACCGAACGCAGCACCCGGATACGCCTCAGCAGACCGAGCGGCAGCCGACCGGGTGCGTCGGCGACGAGCACCACGCCCAGCAGGTCGAGCCCCTGTGGGGCGCGTCCCTCCTTCAGCGCGCCCAACGCCTGGGAGACGGAGCGCAGTCCGCGCGCGCTGGTCCGTCCGACCAGCACGATCCGCCGAGGCTCGCCCCGCGTCGGCTCGGGCCAGCGGGCCCCCAGGTCCACCCCGCCGAGCGCCTCGACCAGTGAG
>NZ_JADDRL010000161.1 GCF_021538895.1 Streptomyces olivochromogenes
GTACCGGAACCAGGCCGCCGAGGACGCCCTCCCGGCGGGCCCGTTCCGTCAGGACGTCGACGACGCCGCGTACGAAGACCTCCGGCGCGGCGGCCACCGTGCGGCCGCCGAGCAGGATCAGGTCGATGTCGAGCAGCCCGACGAGGTTCGCCGCCGCCGCGCCCAGCACCCGCGCGGCCTCGGCCGGCTCGCCGCGTCCCACGGCCGCCAGGCACAGCGCCTCGACACAGCCCCGTCCGCCGCAGCCGCAGACCGGCCCGTCCAGCTGAATCACCTGGTGGCCGAACTCCCCGGCCCCGGTCCGCGCCCCGCGGTGCACGCTCCCCCCGATCACCAGACCGGCCCCGAGCCCCGTACCGAGATGCAGATACGCGAACGACCCGCCCTCGCCCCCGACGGCCAGCCCGAGCGCCGCCGCGTTCGTGTCCTTGTCGACCACGACGGGCAGCCCGAGCCGCCGGACGAGCGCGTCCCGGAGGGGAAAGCCGTCCCACTCGGGGAAGCCGGTGACCCGATGCAGGACGCCGTTCGTGTGGTCGAGCGGGCCGGGCGAGGCGACGCCCACGCCGAGCAGGGTCTCCGGCGGCGCCGGCGCCTCGGACACCAGGGTCTCCACCGCCCGCCCCGCGCCCTCGACCACCGCTTCCGCCCCGGCCCCGAAGTCCAGCGCGACCCGGCTCTCCCGTACGACCGCCCCGGTCAGATCGCAGAGCACCGCCCGCAGTTCGTCCCGGTCCAGATGCACCCCCACCGCGTGCCCCGCCTCCGGCACCAGCCGCAGCACGGTCCGCGGCTTGCCCCCGGTGGACGCCCGCCGCCCGGCCTCGGCCGCGAACCCCTCCTCCCGCAGCCGCGCGGTGATCTTGCTGACCGCCTGCGGGGTGAGCCCGGTGCGTTCGGCCAGTTCGAGCCGGCTGATGCCCTCGGTCCCGGCCGCGCGCAGCAGATCGAGCACCAGCGCCGTGTTGTGACTGCGCACGGCGAGCAGATTCGCTCCCGTCGGCCCGCTTCCGCTCCTCGTCCTGTTCACGCCATCCATTCTCCCTGCCGCTTGCACTTTGGCAACAGCGTTGCGAAAGTGGGACGCATGACTGCTGCTACTCCCCTCCGCGTGGGCCTGATCGGCTACGGCCTCGCGGGCTCCGTCTTCCACGCCCCGCTGATCGCCGCCACCGAAGGCCTCGCGCTCGACACGGTGGTCACCTCGAACCCAGAGCGGCAGGAGCAGGCCCGGGCCGAGTTCCCGGACGTCCGGATCGCGGCCACGCCCGACGAGCTGTTCGACCGCGCCGACGAGCTCGACCTGATCGTCATCGCCTCCCCGAACAGGACGCACGTCCCGCTCGCGACCACCGCCCTCAAGGCGGGCCTGCCGGTCGTCGTCGACAAGCCGATCGCGGGCACGGCCGCCGAGGCGCGCGAGCTCGCCGCCCTCGCCGAGGAGCGCGGCCTGCTGCTGTCGGTCTTCCAGAACCGCCGCTGGGACAACGACTTCCTGACCCTGCGCCGACTGATCGCCGACGGCGAGCTGGGCGAGGTGTGGCGGTTCGAGTCGCGGTTCGAGCGCTGGCGGCCGCAGCCCAAGGGCGGCTGGCGGGAGTCCGGCGACCCGGCAGAGATCGGAGGTCTGCTGTACGACCTCGGCAGCCATGTCGTCGACCAGGCCCTGGTCCTGTTCGGCCCGGTCACCGAGGTGTACGCCGAGACGGTCCTGCGCCGCCCCAGCGCGGAGACCGACGACGACACCTTCATCGCCCTCACGCACGCCGGCGGCGTCCGCTCGCACCTGTACGTCTCCGCGACGACGGCCCAACTCGGCCCGCGTTTCCGGGTCCTGGGCTCGGAGGCGGGCTATGTGAAGTACGGCCTGGACCCGCAGGAGGCGGCGCTGCGGGAGGGGCTGCGCCCCGGCCCGGCCTGGGGAGGGGAACCCGAGGCCCTGTGGGGCCGGCTCGGCGCGGGCGAGTCCCCGCTGACCGACGGCGGCCGTCCCGTACCGACCGTGCCCGGCGACTACCCCGCGTACTACGCGGCCGTGGCCCGGGCCCTCACCGGCGCCGGCCCCAACCCGGTGACCGCCCTTGAGGCGGCCGCCGCCCTCGACGTACTCGAAGCCGCCCGGCGCTCCGCCCACGACAAGGTGACGGTGACCCTCTGATGCACCACCCGCAGATCACCCCGAAGTACGCCCCCGAGCTCACCCCGTCCGTCGAGGAGCTGGAGAAGCAGGAACGCCGCCTGGTGCTCACGCAGTTCACGTACGACGACGCCTGGGCCCTCGGCTCGCTCCTCGTCGAACTGGCCCGGGAGCGGCAGGCCCCCGTCGCGATCGACATCCACCGCGCCGGGCAGCAGCTCTTCCACGCCGCCCTGCCCGGTTCCACCCCCGACAACGACGCCTGGATCGCCCGCAAGCGCCGCGTCGTGGAGCGCTACAACGCCTCGTCCTACCTGGTCGGCGCCCGCTTCCGGGCCAAGGGCACGACGTTCGAGGAGTCCTCCCGCCTCGACCCCGACGTGTACGCGGCACACGGCGGCTCGTTCCCGATCGCCGTGCTCGGCGTGGGCGTGATCGGCGCGGTCACCGTCTCCGGGTTGCCGCAGCTGCAGGACCATCGTTTGGTGGTGGAGGCGCTGGAGCAGTTCCTGGACGGGTAGCCGGGCCGGGGATCCTGACCGGGGACCCAGACCCGGGATCCGGCCGGGGATCCTGACCGGGGATTATCCTGAGGCACCCTCCGGTTGTGACTGCTGTCACGCCGTCACGGCACAGCACCCGACCGGAGGGTTCACCACCGATGAGCGACAGCGCAGGGCGTCTGAAGGACACCATCGGCCGCTACGGCATCTGGAGCGTCGGACTGCGCTCGGAGGACCCGGACCAGCGTGCCGAGATCGCCGAGGCGGCCGCCGAGCTCGAACAACTCGGCTACGGCGCCGCCTGGCTGGGTGGCAGCAGCGCCGTGCGCCACGCCCTGCCGCTCATCGAGGCGACGTCGACGCTCACCGTCGGCACCAGCATCCAGAGCATCTGGGACTACGAGGCCGCCGAGAGCGCGGCGGGCTTCGCCGAGGTCGAGGCCGCCCACCCCGGCCGCTTCGTCCTGGGGCTCGGCATCAGCCACGCCCGGCTCGCTTCCCAGTACCGCCGCCCGTACTCGGCCCTGGTCGCCTATCTCGACGCCCTGGACGCGGCCGGGGTGCCCGCGGACCGCCGGGTGCTGGCCGCCCTCGGCCCGAAGACCCTGGAGCTGGCCGGCACCCGCGCGGCCGGCGCGATCCCCTACCTGGTCACCCCCGAGCACACGGCCGAGGCCCGCGAGATCCTCGGCGTCGACGCGCTGCTGGCCCCGGAGTTCAAGGTCGTCCTGGAGACGGACCCGGACAAGGCGCGCGCCCTGGCCCGCGACACCCTCGCCCTGTACCTGGCCCTCCCCAACTACACCAACACCTGGCTCCGCCTGGGCTTCACCGAAGACGACCTCTTGGACGGCGGCAGCGACCGTCTGGTCGACACCTTCTTCGCCTGGGGCGACGAGACGAGGATCCGCTCCCGCGTCGAGGCCTTCCACGAGGCGGGCGCGGACCACGTGGCCCTCCAGGTGGTAACCGACGGCACCCGCAACGCCCTGCCCCGCGAAGCCTGGAGAAGGCTCGCTTCCCTGCTGGCGTAAGTGAAACCCCCAAGGGGCGCGGGGCCGTATCATCATGCGGCTCCGCCGCGTGGGCGCGACGAACCACGACGAACCCGCAGCCGCCGTCCACGCGCAGCCCCCACCCCTTTGGGCGCCGACCGCCAAAAAACCTACGCGTCCTTGAGTTCCTGCCGCTGCCGACCGAGCCCCGCCACCTCCAGCTCGACCACGTCCCCGGCCCGAAGGAACGGCTTCGGCTCGGGCTGTCCCAGCGCGACCCCGGCCGGCGTACCGGTGTTGATGACGTCGCCCGGGTACAGCGTCATGAACTGGCTGACGTACCGCACGACTTCCGCGACCGGGAAGATCTGCTGGGCCGTCGTCCCGTCCTGCTTCAGTTCGCCGTTGACCCAGAGCCGCAGCGACAGGTTCTGCGGGTCCGGCACCTCGTCCGCGGTCACCAGCCACGGCCCCAGCGGGTTGAACGTCTCGCAGTTCTTCCCCTTGTCCCAGGTGCCGCCGCGCTCGATCTGGAACTCCCGCTCGGACACGTCGTGCGCGACCGCGTACCCGGCCACGTGCGCGAGCGCCTCGTCCGCCGACTCCAGATAGCGGGCCGTACGTCCGATGACGACGGCCAGTTCCACCTCCCAGTCGGTCTTGCTCGACCCGCGCGGCACGAGCACGGTGTCGTACGGCCCGACGACCGTGTCCGCCGCCTTGAAGAAGATCACCGGCTCGGCGGGCGGCTCGGCCCCCGTCTCCCGCGCGTGGTCGTGGTAGTTCAGCCCGATGCACACGATCTTGCCGATCCGCCCCAGCGGCGGCCCGACCCGCAGCCCGGCCGCGTCCAGCGGGGGCAGCTCCCCGGCCTCGGCGGCGGCCCGGACCCGGCCGAGCGCGGCGTCGTCGGCGAGCAGTGTCCCGTCGATGTCGTCCACGACCCCCGACAGGTCCCGCAGGATCCCCTCGGCGTCCAGCAACGCGGGTCGCTCCGCTCCCGCCGTACCGACGCGCAGCAGCTTCATGGTCACCATCTCCCTTGATAGCGGGCGCCCGACCGATGGGTGCAGCCATCGGAGGACTGGTCGATCCTCCAAGGTCGCTGTGCAGTCCGCAATACCGCGTTCACGTACTGGACCGTAGCTTCAGGAGGCAGCGGCCGGGCGGTACAGCACGGCCCGCTCGACGGCGCTCCAGGTCGTACTGGTCACGACGTACAGCGCGGCGGCCAGCGGCACCAGGGCCACGGTCAGGAGCGTGGCGTACGACAGGAAGGGCATGACCTTGCCGACGGCGGCGAGGCCGGGCACCTGCTCGTCGGTGGCGGGAACCGGCGTCGAGCCGCCCGCGGCCGCCATCCGCTTCGTACGGACGTAGTTGAAGCTGGCGACGGCGGCGACCACGGCGAAGAGCCCGAGGTACACGAGCCCGGCCGCCCCGAAGACCCCGCCGTCGCCGAGGGCGTCGGCCCAGCGTCCGCCGAGGGGCGCGGCGAACAGCTCGTGCGTCAGCAGGCCGTTGCTCTCGCCGCCGACCTCCCGGCTGGAGAACAGGTGGTAGAGGAGGAAGAAGGCGGGCAGTTGGAGCAGGCTCGGCAGCAGCCCGCTCAGTGGGGACACCTTCTCCTCGGCGTGCAGCTCCAGCACCGCCTTCTGAAGCCTCTCCGGGTGCTTCTTGTGCTTCTTCCGCAGCTCGGCGATCTTCGGCTGGAGTGCGGCCCGGGCGCGCTGGCCGCGGGCGGCGGCCCGGGAGAGCGGCAGCACGAGGAGCCGTACGAGCGCGGTGAACAGGACGATCGCGGCGGCCGCCGCGGAGGCGTGGAAGAGCGGCTGGAGCAGGTCGGCGAGGTGCTCGACAAGCGTGGCGAAAACGGACATGGGTGAGCCCTCCGAGGGTCTCGTCGTGCCGGAGTGGGTGCACCTGGGTGCGTGAAATGTCGGCATGACGACCCGCGCGGGGTCACGGCTGGCTGATCGGGTGCCCTACGCGCTGGTCGCCGGGAGGGCGTGTCCGGGTGCTCGGGGTCGCTGCCGCCCCGAGGCGTCGGGATCGCGTTGCGGCAGGAAGGCCGTACGACGGTCCCGGTCGCGGATGGCCGTACGCACCCGGGTGGGCGGCACGGCGGGCGCGCAGCGCGCGGTGACGAGGGAGCAGGCGGCGAGCGCGGAGGCGGCGGCCGCGGTCGCCGTCGCCGCGAGCGCGACGGCGGTGGAGAGGGTGCCGGTGTCGAGCAGCGCGACCTGAAGGAGCAGGAGCAGCAGGACGGCGGCGGGGCGCAGGACGCCCCGGCTGCGGATCATCGTCCGCCCCTCCCCTCTCACCCTCGGTCGACCCGCTGGTCGATCAGGACCGACCTACCGGTCGCTCACCCATGCTCGATCTCGATGGGCTCCAACAGCCGCTTGGGCTTGAGGAGCGCCCGGCTGACCGGGTCGGCCGGGTCCGGGTCGAGTCCTTCCCCCGGCACAGAGAGGACGTCCGCGGCGGGCACAAAAGTTCCGCAGGCGGGGCATTCGCCGTACGGACCGAGTTCGGTACCGCAGTTCACGTGCTGGAAGCGGCGCAGCGGGCGCTCCGTGAAGTGCTCGCGCCCCCAGAGGCCGAGGGCCCGCAGCGCCGGCCACAGCGCGATCCCGCGCTCGGTCAGGACGTACTCGTCCCGTGGCGGCGACTCCTGGTACCGGCGCTTTTCGAGGATCCCCTCCTCGGTGAGCGTCTTCAGGCGGGCCGAGAGGACGGCGCGCGGGACGCCGAGGTGGACGAGGAAGTCGTTGTAGCGCCGGACGCCGTAGAGGGCGTCGCGGACGACGAGGAGCGTCCAGCGCTCGCCGACGATCTCCAGCGCCCGAGCGATCGAGCATTCCTGCGTCGCGTAGTCCTTGCCCAGTGCCATGCGGCCCACTGTAACGCTTTTGAGCTTCTTGGTTCAATCACTGAACCTAGGGTGCTACGGTACGAGGGCAGGATAGGTTCAATGACTGAACTCAGCCTCGTCGACGAATGACCCGAAGCCCTTGAGGCTCCGACCGTCCCGGAAGGACAGCCATGCCCCAGCTGGACACCGCCACGACCGCGGACGTGCGGCACAGGCACGCCGAAGCGCCCGCGAACGCCCGGGCCACCCTGGCCCTGACCAGCGCCGCGACGGCGGTCGCCCTCATGACGTACACCGCCCCGGTGGTCACCCTCCCCGGCACGGTGGCCGCCCTGCACACCCCCCTCTCCGCCCAGGCCTGGCTGCTGAACGGCACCCCGCTGGGCCTCGCCGCGCTCCTCCTGGTGGCCGGCAGCCTGGCCGACGACTACGGCCGCCGCCGGATCTTCCTGCTCGGCACCCTCGCCCTCGGCGTCACGACCGCGCTCGGCGGCCTGGCCTCGACGACCTGGCTGTTCACCCTGGCCCGTATCACCCAGGGCGCGGCGAGCGCGGCGATCCTGGCGAGCAGCCTGGGCCTGCTGGTGACGGCCTTCCCTAGCCCGCGGGGCCGCCTGCACGCGACCGGCGTGTGGGGTGCCTTCGTCAGCGGCGGCATCGCGGTCGGCCCGCTGGTCGCCGGCGCGATGCCCGACTGGCGGGTGGCGTACGCCGTCCTCGGCGCGGCGGCGCTGGTGGTGGCCGGGCTCGGTGTCCGCCCCCTGACGGAGTCCCGCTCCCCCCGGGGCGGCCGCCCCGACCTGCTGGGCGCGCTGACCTTCGGCCCGGCGCTGGTGGCGCTGGTCGCGGCGCTGACGCTGGGCCGCGACGGCTGGCTGCGGGCGCCGGTGGGGCTGCTGCTGGCGGCGGCCGTGGTGCTGCTCGGCCTGTTCGTACTGCGGGAGCGGCGGGCCCGTACCCCCATGATCGACCTGAGCCTGCTGCGCCACCGCCGCTTCCTGGCCTCCTCGGCGGCCGGCCTGTTCACGGGCCTGGCGGTGCTCGGTCTGTTCAGCTTCCTCCCCGCGGTGCTGCAGCAGGCGCTGCACCTGTCCGCGATCCAGACGGCCTGGCTGTTCCTGCTGTGGTCCGGCCTGTCCTTCGGGGTGGCCCTGCAGGCCAAGCGCCTCGCGGGCCGCGTGACCCCGCGCCGGCAACTGGCCATCGGCTTCCTGCTGCACGCCGGCGGCGCTCTGACCATGCTCGGCGCGATCGACGCGGGTTCCTGGCCCCGCCTGCTGCCCGGCCTCGTCCTCGGCGGCATCGGCAGCGGCCTACTGAACGCCGCGCTGCCCCTGCTGGCGGTGGAGTCGGTCCCGGTCGCACGCGCGGCGATGGGCTCCGGTGCCCAGCAGACGTTCCGCTACATCGGCTCCTGCGCGGGCGTGGCCCTCACGATCGCCCTCGTCACGTCCTCCTCCGGCGGCCTCGGCCAGGGCACGAACGTGGCGATCGTGGTGTCGGCGGCGCTGGCGGTGGTGGGGGCGGGGACTGTGCTGGCGTTGCGGGACCGGAACTGAACGACGACCGACGGCCGCTACGCGCCCCCAGCCGCACAGGACCGGCTCTCGCCGAGCCGAGCGGCAGGAGCCCGGAACGCGATCCCCGACCCCCGGGACCCCAGCAGCACGTCGAAGACCCCACCGTCCAGGACGGAGACCTGAACCTCCTTGGCCTCGGCCGCTCCCCATCCCGTGACCCGGAGCCCGTCCACACCCGTGAAGACGACGAAGAACTCGAAGCCGTCGCCGCCCTCCCCGCGTTCGAAGCCCAGGGTCACCGAGTCTCCGCGCTCATCGATGTGAACGTAGAACAGTCCCCAGTCATGGGATCCGAGCAGCCGCATCCACTCAGCGCTCATAGAAGACCTTCGAGTCGGTGCCGGGAACGGACGCATACAGCCGGGCATCGACCTTGCTCACGAAGAGATGCGGCCCGCTGTCCGCTCCATCACTCCCGGCCTTGAACGCGCTCACGTGCCTGACCACCACGGACTCGTTGCACACGAACTCCAAGACGGTCCCCCGCCCGCGCACCATCACCCGCATGCGCCGCTCGGCCCCCAGCGGAACCATCTCCACATCACCGACGACGGGCGGATCCCACTCCGCCAGGGAGACCCCCTCCACCGCCACGAACTCGAACTGACACTGCACGGCGTCCATCCCCGCGTCGGCCCACTCGTCCGGAGCCGACGCGGGATACGGCAGATCGACCCGCAACGTCACGGTCGGGCCACGCCAGTTGAGATTGACGGACCGAATCCTGACGCCGTTCAAGTCGGGAACATCACCGTAGAGGTTCCACAGAACCTCGGGATTCACGAGAAACCGGGCGATCCTAGTGCGATTCATGATCGCCCCTGGGCATCAGCTTCATCGCGTCCTCCTGGGAAATCTCCAGGAGCGCCTCGTGCGCGAAGGACTCGATGTCGTCGACATAAGGCAGGACCCCCTCGCGCTTCGTGCAGAACGTCACGTTGGCCGTCAGGATGTCGTCCTCCAACCCGCCGCAGGAGAGGGAGACATACCCGAATACGGGCCAGGCGAAGGACTCCGGAACCGCCCGCAGCGCGGCACAGGCATACGACAGCGACCGCCGCAGGAGCCGCACCCCACGCTCGCGGCCGTCCCGGGGAAGGTCCCAATCCGTCATTCCGCGCCCGTTCACGGCGGACTCGAACTGCACCACATCGACAAAACCGTCCGGATCATCCGGCCGATATCCAGAGCTCAGCGCCCCAAGCAGTTGCGCGCCGCGATACCCGAGCATCCATCCCTCGGCCAGCACCGGCAGAAGGGGCTCCGGGACTTCCCGCATTCGGAGCCGGGAGGGAACGCCACCCGCACAAAGCGAGACCATTCTCACGTTCATCCTCACGGATTCCCTCTCCCTGGCCATTTCCAGCGACATTTAAAGACGCCAAAGTCTTCCAGATCACAACTTCCCGCCGGACGCGTCGAATTCGGCAAGCCACGATTCGAAGTCCTCCGGCCCGTGCAGGTACTGCCCAGCCGCAACCATGAGGTCGGCACCCGACAAGCGATCAAGTGCGGTCCAGAGCCTGTCGTCGAGCAATTCGGGCGCGTCCGACTCCATGAGGCTCATCGCCCAGTCGGCAACCTCGTCACGGCTGACTCCACCCTCGGCGAGGCGGCGCAGGCGGAGTCCGATCTCTGCGCCCAAACCTTCGTCATTCATCAGAACGTCCCTGTGAAGTTACCGTCTCTATCGAATTGGAAGTGTACCTTCTTTCCACCGGTCACCTTCACGTCCGGACGCACGATTCTCACGCGGCCATTCGCGTCGAGCGTCTCGTGCCAGATTCGTCTGGCGCCCGTCGCGGGATCCCATTCGCGCACCAGACGCCGACCAATCATTTCTCCGGGATTCCGTGCCGGACTGATCTCGCCATAGAATCTGAACCGCCCGTTGGCCAGCTCTTTGTAACCACCCTTGCCATATTTCTGAACCTGCGAATAGAAATCCTGCAACTGCGCGGCGTTTGCTGTTCTCGGGCAGGGGGTCAGGCCCAGCGGGTCGATCCAGAACAGAGGATTCGCGACATATGCGTACGGGTTGTCTGCCGGTTCGAGACCCAGCGGGTCAGGAGCGGCATAGCGAGCCGCATCGGGGAGGTAGTACCGGAAGTAGTTGTAATGGTTGCCGGTCTCCCGGTCGTAGTACTGGCCGGGGAAGCGCAGCGGTGTGTACGCCGTGCTGTCCGCAGCCCAGCCTGTCACGCCCCACAATGTCGCCCGGGCCCGCCAGGCGATCTGCCCCTGCTCGTCGACCAGTTCAGCCGGAGCACCGACGAGATCGGTGACGATGGCGAAGAAGCGCCGGTCGGTCTCTCGCTTCGGGTCACCGGCAGCGGCGATCCGTTCGGTCTGCGCCACGGGGTGCAGGTCGTCGTGATCCCAGGTGAGTACGACCAGGTGCGGCAGGTCGACGGCCCTGGTCGTCTCCTCGCAGAGGGTGTCCCCGTCCCAGATGAAGTCGATCTGCTCGACCACCGCGTCCCCACCCGGAGCCGCCATACGCGCCTTCGCGATCCGGCGCCCCAGCGGGTCGTACCGGTAGCGCCACTCGGTTCCGTCGGGCGTGCTGACCGTGGTCAGCTGATTCTCGGCGTTCCACTCGAAGCGCCAGGTGTCCGGCTTCCGCGAGAGACGGGTCTGCTGGCTCAGGCGCAAACGGCCCGCACCGTCGTGCTCGTAACGCATGGCTCCCGCGCGGATGATGCGGTTCCCCGTGTACTCGCGCGTCCCCCGCGCCTCATGACCGGGGTGCCGCTCCGGCCAGGATGCGTGCGCCACGTTGCCTGCCTGGTCGTAGGCATAGGTTTCCTGCCATCCGTCCGCCTGGACACCTGTCACTCTGCCTATCGGGTCCAGAGCGTAGAGACGGGTACCGTTCAGCTGATCGATGACACTCGCGACGAATCCGTCCTCGCGATAGACATAGGACCGCTCCTGAACCACACGGCCATTGGCGCCCATGGTCAATTGGGCGCTCAGTCGCCCGAGTCCGTCGAAGGTATGGGCGAGCCGGACGTGTCGGCCCACCTGCCGTTCCACTTCACGCCCCGCCGCATCGCGCTCGAACGTCAGCACCTTCCCCGACGCGGTGAGACGGATGGGGTTGCCCACCGCGTCGTACTCCCACGAGCTGACCGCGCCGGACGGAGTCGTACGGCTCGCGCGCCGGCCCAACCCGTCGTACGTGTACGCAACGGCCCGCCCATTGACGGTTTCCGACACCACCTGGCCGGTCGCGTCGCGCACGATGTCCACGACCGCGTCCGGACATGAGGCATGGACCAGCCGACCTGCCAGGTCGTAGGCGAAATTCGTGATCCGCCCTGCAGCGTCCTTGCGCAGCGGCCGCCCCATGGAGTCCCGCTCGAACCGGATCGTCTCGTCAAGGGGCGTGACATGCTCGGCAAGGCGCCCCTCCGAGTCGTACCGATATCGCTGCACCCGTGCGTCGAAGTCGGACTCCCGGACCAGCCTGCCTGCGGGGTCGTACTCGTAGTCCCAAGTCAGACCTTGTGCGTTGAGCACTCGAACAAGCCGGAGTTCAGGATCGTACGTGAACTCGTGACGCGCTCCGTCCGGGCCGGTGCGGGCCGACACCGAATCGAAGTAGGTGTACTCGAACCGGGTGACACCCCCGGCCGCGTCGGTGTGGTGCGTGCAATTGCCCTCACCGTCGTAGAGCCACGTCTCCGCCGAGCCGTCGGGCGCCACCCGGCGGGCCGGCCTGCCCTCGACCGTCCACTCCATGCGGGTCACCGCGCCCACGGGATCCGTCAGCCGGACGGGGCGCCCGAAGCCGTCGCGTTCATACGCGCTCGCCCCTCCCAGCGCGTCCCTGACCTCGATCGGCAGACCCGCCGCATCGTTCCGCACCTCGGTGGTGTGGCCAAGGGCATCGGTGACACGCCGCAGGCCACCGCATCCGTCGTAGACGAAACTCGTGGTCCGGTCGGCGGGATCGGTGACGGCGGTCAGGTTGCCGAAACCGTCGTACTCCTGAATCCACCGTGCCTCGTCCGCGTTCACGACCAGCGTGGGGAGGCCCCACTCGTTGTACTCGGACCTCACCTCGCCTTCGTCTGGGCGTACGACCCGGACGAGGTGACCTCGCTGGTCGTAGCCGTACCGGGTGCTGAACCCCGCTGGGTCGGTGACGGCCACGAGGCGCAGGTCCTCGTTCCACTCCTGGCTCGTGACGTGCCCGAGCGGGTCGGTCTCCCGGATCAGACGCAGGTTCTCGTTGTGTTCGTAGACCCGGGCATGGCCGAGCGAGTCGGTGACCCGGGTGGTGCGGGTTGCGTCGTCGTAGGTGAGGGTGGAGGCGAGGGCGTTGCCCGTGCCGCCGGTGGCGATGACGCGGCCCCGGTCGTCGTACTCGTACCAGTAGGTGGTGCCGTTCCGATCGGTCCACGACGTGATGCGGCCCTCGGCGTCATAGGTGTAACGCATCGGCAGGCCGGAGGAGTTGATCTCCTCGACCAGGTGGCCCCGCTCGTCGTAGGTGAAGGTGAGCAGCGTGGTGCCGGGCCGGTCCGGGTGGGCGGGGTCGATCAGGCGCAGCCCCGTGAGGCGGGAGCGGGCATGGTCGTGGTCGAGGGCGATGCGGTAGCCACCGGAGTGGACCACCGCTCCGGGAACGTCACCCTCGTCGTACTCGATGGTGATGCGGTTGCCGTTGCGGTCCTGGATGTACTGCAGGGGCAGGTCGACGGCGGTGTCGGCCGCGGCCGCGACGGGGCTGTGGAAGACGTACGTCAGACCCGCGTCGGGGTCGGTGACGCGTATGCCGCCGTCGGTCTCCGTGTCCCAGGAGAGGGTGAGGCGGGAGCCGGGCGTGTCCGGACGGACAGGCTCGCCGGTCTCGGCGTCCGGGCGCGGGAAGCAGAGGCGGGCACCGTCGGCGGTCGCGTAGACGAAACCGTCGTCGTCGGCCTGGACGCGCTGGTCAAGGGTCGACGCCCATGACGGGCCGAACCAGCCTCCCCACCGGTACGACGACAGGTGTGTGCGTTCGAGGATCAGCGGGAGCACGCCGGGCAGGGTCACATCGGTGCGCGGCAGCGACATGTCACCGGTGGCCACGTCGATCGGGTCCCGTACGAACTTCTTGACCATGTTGCGGACCGACGCCGGCAGCTTGTCGAAGGCCGGGTTCAGCTTGAGGCGCTCGAAGGCGGCGCAGTTGAGCTTCATCCCCTTGGCCAGCTCGGCCAACTGGCTGGGCTTGAGCGCCTTCAGCCCCTTGCCGAGCGCCTTGCCCAGCACCCCGAAACCGACGCCCATCAACGCGCCCTCGGTGAGGATCCCGGCCAGCTTGTCCGGGTCCTTGAACGCGCCGGGATCCTTCAGCAGCGTCTCGAACGCCGAGAACTTCGCCCCCTCGGCCGCCATCCTGCCCACCTCGGCGACACCGCGGATCTCCTTCAGCGCCTTCAACGCCCGCTCCACGCCCCGGATGACCTCCATCACCCCGCGCACCACGGACCCGAGCGCCGTACCCTCCTCCTCGATCCGCCCGACCAGCGCCACGACCTTCAGCGCCCGCTCGCCGGCCATCAGGTTCGAGGCCACCTCCGAGGCACCAGCGGTGAGGATCGACAGCGCAAGCCCCGCGATCTCGAACTCGGCGATCTCCGCGAGCATCACGCCGATCTCGGACAGCATCTCGTGCGCCTTGTCCGCGAAGTCGTCCAGCGCCTTCGCGCCCTCCCGCAGCGAGTGCGCCATCTCGCTCGCGTTCTTGCGGGCCGACTTGTTCCGCTTGTGGAAGGCCTTGGCCGCCTTCCCCTCCCACTCCACCCCCGACAGCGCACGCTCGGCGGCCGACGACGCGTCCTCCAGCCCCTTCGCCAGATGCCGCCACTTCTTCGCGATCTCCCGGACCCCGTCCGGATCCACCGCCGGATCCGAGATCCCCAGAAACTCCAGACCGCTGGCGATCGAGTCGCCGAACATGTGGTTGAACTTGTTGACGTAGTGCAGCGGGTTGAGATCCACCATGACTGTGCGCCGTTCAGCCCTTCTTCGCCCGGGCCGCGGCCGCCAGCAGAAGGTCCAGCAGATCGAAGGCGTCGGACACCTCTCCGATCAGCTTCGCCTCCGCCTCCCACTCCTCCTCCAGCTGCTTGGTCAGCTTGGACAGAGTGGTCATGCCCTTCTCTATCTCGTCCTTCGCACCCAGCAACGACCCCAGCGCCCCCAGCGCCTTCAGGTGGTGCTGCTGCTCCTTGAACTCCGCCAGCGGCTTCGTCGTGTGATGCCCCACCGTCCGCAGCCCCGACGCCGCCTTGTGCATCGACGCGGCTTCCTTCGCCAAGTCAGACATGAGACCCGCCCCCGTAACTTCCCCGTACGCGCACGCACTTCGCTCTGTGCACATGCCAACCCTCCGACACTAGGGAGAGGGGTTATGCGGAAGGTATGGGCGGACCCAAAGGCAAGCAAAGACTGACTACGACCGAGGCCGCATCGACGCCAGCTTCCCTGCTCAGGCGCCCAGCAGACCCTCCGCTACATCGGTTCCTGCTGATCGACCGGCGTCGCGTTCCTCACCCCTGAAAGCTGAGCTTGTGGTCATGGGTCGGGTCGACGGAGCACACGAAGACATCGAGGTGACCGCCTCGACCGATCCGCACCTGGGTGGGGGTGTTCACGCCGTGCCGGCCGATCAGCGAGAGGTCCTCGATCGGAGTCCAGCTGCCCCGATCGCCTCCCCACTCAGCCGAGGCGATGGTCAGCAGAAGACCCATGGAGCTCCCGCACGAGCAGAGGAACTCATCGGGGCCGGTCACGCCCCACGCCGCGTGACCGCCGACCTTCCAGCCGGGAGCGATGGAGAGGTCACCGTCGTAGGACACGGGCTCATCCTCATCGTCGGCGTCTTCCTCGGCTTCCTCCCACAGCGCCTCCTCCCACTCCTCGATGCGCCGCCGCAGTCCTTCAGGGAGCAGTTCACCCCACTCGTGCTCCGTCACCTGCTCCGGGGCGAGGGCACAAGGTTCCGGTACGTAGTCCTCGTCACCGACGACGGCAGGACACGCCGGTTCGGCCAGGATCTCGCCGACGTCGGCCGAAGTGCGCCACACCAGGTGGACCCGCGGACAGGGCGGCGAACCATGCCCGTCGAACGGGCACCACAGCACCTGAAGGAGATCGCGCCCCTCGGGCATCACTAGTCCGGAAACTTCCCGCGCGAACAGTTGGGCCAACGGCAGCAGGGGAATGGGGGCGTTGCCGCCGAGTTCAGGCACCTGGTGCTCGCGGCCGAGTTCCGTCAGGATGCGCCGCTCCTCGTCCGTGGGACCCGAGCCGCCCCGACGCCAGGTTTCCGCGAGCACCCGACGCTCCTCGCGGACGTCCTCGACGCGCCTCCCGCGATCACGGCGGTGCGGCTCCCGGCAGACCGGCCATGTCTCGTCGGCGGGCCACAGGAGCGGCCCGCCCACAGAACTCTGATCGGGCTTCGGCGCCCCGGGACGCGGATGGAGCCGAGTGCAGACCTTCCGGAAGCCGGCCAGTTCGGGGAACTCCGCCTCTATGTCCAGAGGACGCGGTGGAGTGGTACGGGTCATGGTCATCCTTGGTATCACGACGATTGCATCAGGACCGACTGGACCAACCGGGCACCGCGGTCGTGGGCCACGCGCTTCGAAGTGGGGCGCCATGTCCAGCCAGTGGGCTGCGGTCTGGCTGCCCGCGGAGTCGTAGGCGTACGACTCGCTCCAACCGTTCGCGGTGATGGTGCAGATGCGCCGCTTCTCCCTCGTCCGCGACCGGCGGCCCCGATCCACCCGAGCCGATCAGGAGACAGCGCGGCGATCGAGGACGTCGAGCTCATCCAGGTGCTCACGGACGATTGCGTGCAGCTGTTCGTTCGTCATGTCGTCCGGGTCTCGAAGCCCGGGATCGATGACGTAATCGTCGAGTGCGTAGAAGACCTGGTCGAGAATCCTCGAAAACGGCTCCCGCAAACGCTCACGTCGCTCCAGGGCTCGGCGTCGAGCGCTCAGCCATGACTGCGCGAACTCCTCCGCACTGATCCGGCCGGCCACCAGGGACTCCATGAGCGACACCTGTTCCGCGGTGGCGGATCCAGCGGCGACATCACTCTTCGACGCCCACGCCACCTGGTGCGGCCGGAACGCCATCGAGACCTCGACCGCAGTCGGATGGTTTCGGCCGACACGCTTCGCGTACCTCTTGAAGTCGACGATCGCCTGGTCAACCCCTTCGGGGATGCTGTACCTGAGGAAGGCGCCGGTCCCGGCGATCAAGGAATAGCCTTCGGTCGTCACAAGCAGCGCACCCGCGAGATCGGGGAGGGCGACCAGGAAGCTCTCATCGCACCAAGGGAATTGGAGCATGCGCTCCCGAGTCGAGGGGATCTCGATCTCCGCTCGATCGCTGCCGACATCACTCAAGCGGCTCGCGACGACGTACGTGTGTCCCGCCTGCCTGACTCCTGCGGTCAACCGATCGGCGAGGTGCTCGTCCATGCGTGAGTGGGAGGCCAGCGGTACAACCTGCTTACTCCCCTCTGCGATCCACTCGGGCTTGAAGGATCGCGGTCCGGAGAGGACGAGGTTAACCAGGCTGCTGTCGTTCATGGGCTGCCGTTCTGCTCCGTCTACTAGGCGTCTGCCCCTGGGGCCGCAACCACTACAGATTCGCGCCGCTCTCCTCGACGCAGACCCATGGCAGTACGCTCCCTGGCCTGGTCGAGCAGGTTGTAGTCCCGTATCGGTACTCCGCCGCCCGACAGAGGTGTCCCGAGTTGTCGCTCGACCGCCGTCCAGTCGCGCGGTCGACACGGAGCACGAGCAGGGATCATCTCATCGAGGCGTTGCACCGGGGTCGGCACACGCTTCAACCTTCGCCTCTTGTGCGCCGCGCGATCCGGATGTCTTCCTCGAGCGCGCTCAGACGGGGTGGGGTTCGCGAGTCGTCCAGAACGACCACGTGCAGTCGGTCGCCAACCGACGGGGGCTCGGCGTCATTCCACCAGGACGGGTGCTTTCTGAGGTCGATGAAACCGTCAGCACCTCCGATGTCCACTACAACCCCGACCGGACTGACCCGGGTGACTGTGGCGTCGAACTCCTGATGGTCCTTGACCATTGAGCCGCCCCGTAACTCCCTCGTACACGCACGCACTTCACTCCGTGCAGATGCCAACCCTCCGACACTAGGGAGAGGGGTCGTGCGGAAGGTATGGGCGGACCCAAAGGCAAGCAAAGACTGACTACGACCGAGGCCGCATCGAAGTCAGCTTCCCCCACACCACCATCCGATACCGGGACGTGAACTCCGGCGTGCAGGTGGTGAGGGTGATGTAGTAGCCGGGGTCGTCGTAGCCGTAGGCGCGTCTCACGACGGAGTGCGGTACGGGACGTATCACGCCGGAGTCGCGGGACGAGGTCTGCGGGAGGATCTTGTCGACGGTGTACGTGTACGTCGCCGACCGCGTCTCGACCTCGACGACGTCCCGGGGCCGCAGCCGCGGGAGGTACCGGAACGGCTCGCCATGGGTGTTGCGGTGGCCGGCGACGGCGAAGTTGCCTGCCTGGCCCGGCTGTTGGGTGCCGGGGTAGTGGCCGACGTACCCCCTGTTCAGGACGTTCGGCTTGCTCACGCCCTCCGCGACCGGCACCCGAAGGTGCAGGCGGGGGATGGTCAGGATGGCGTACGCCTGGGAGCCGCGCGGCCGGGTTGAGCCGACGGGGACGTACGACCGCTGCCGCGCGGCCACCCCCGTACCAGGGGACGGGGACGACGACCCCGTCGGGGAC
>NZ_JADDRL010000162.1 GCF_021538895.1 Streptomyces olivochromogenes
TCGACCTGGGCGTGCCCGACGGCCGGCTGAGCACCGGTGACCTGGTGGACACGCTGTGGCGGCTCAGGCTGCCGGACGGCGGCTGGTCGGCGCGGTCACAAGGGGCCGAGGCCCGGCCCGAGGTCACCGCGATGGTGCTGGGCGCGCTGGCGCGGGCGGGGTCGTCCGGCGACCGCCTGGCGGCCGAGGCGGACCGGTGCACGGCCGCCTTCACCCGGGAACTCGACCCGGCCGGACGGGACTCCACCCACGTCGTCACGACCGTGCTGCGCGGCCTGCTGCGCACCGCGCCCCGCTCCCCGCTGCTGCCCGCGCTGCGCGAGGTCCTGATCGACGGCGCGATGGACGACGAGCGCCGCGAACACCTGCGCTGCTGGGGCTACCGCCTCCACCCGCCGTACGGACCCCCGTCCCCGCTGCACACCGCGCAGACGGTGGTCGCCCTGGACCGGGCGGCCAGGATCCTGGGCGAGCCGGCGGGTGCGCGGGCGGCACGCCAGGACGGCGTGCGCTGGCTGCTGTCCTGCCCGGAGGCACGGCACCACACCTGTCTGGACGTGGAGAACCTGCGCGAGGAGGTGCGCCGGACGCGCAGCGACGACCCCAACCACCACGAGGTGCTGAACGTACGGCACTTCACCGCGACCTGGACCGTGCGCGCCCTGCTCTCCCCCGGCGCCCGGGAGGTGGCCCGCGCGGACGGCCTGGAGGCCGAGTGGCGGGAGCGGCTGGACGGGGCGGTGGCCGCCGTGTGGGCCGGGCAGACCGACGGCATCTGGACCTGGGGCCGGGGTGACGGCTCCGAGCTGCGGCGGCCCATGTGGATGACCTATCAAGGACTTTCGGCGCTGCGGGCACATGCCGTATGGATGTATCAGCCGGGTGAGTGAACGCTCTTGTTCGCAACGGGTCCGGAACAGGTCCGCAAGGGTCCGCGAGGGGTCCGCAGGGCGATCCGCGGGGGAATCGAAAGGTGAGTGCATGGGTGGTCGGCAGGTCCTGGCGGCACGGCGGCTGCTGGCCGACACCCTGGGTGGAGAGCTGTCCGAGCACGGCACGCTGGCCGCGGCCCGTGCCGTCGTGGCCGAACTCGGCTCGTCCGAGCGGCTGTTGGAGCTGATCGCCGAACTCGCCTCGGGCGAGGGCGATACCGAGGGCTGCGCCCGTCTGTCGTACCGGCACGTCCTCGGCTTCGACAAGCTGCTGCTGATCGACGGCGGCCCCCGCCAGATGCTCCGCGTGCACGTGTGGCATCCCGGCATGGGGGCGATCGGCAAGGAGGACGTCCACAACCACCGCTCCCCGCTGGCCTCCTGCGTGGTGCGCGGCCGGCTGGCCATGGAGCTGTACGAGTCCGGCGCCGACGGCGAGCTCACGGCCGACCGCTACCAGGAGTCCCTGTCGGACGGGTCCGCCGACTGGCTGCTGGAACCCGCCGGGCGGGCGCGGCTGCGGCTGACGCACACCGGGCAGTACGCGGCGGGCAGTTCCTACGCCCTGCCCGCCCGCACCCTGCACCGGGCGTGGTGCGACACGGACGCGCCGACGGTGACGCTGTTCCTGGAGACGGGCGCCGAACGGCGGCGCCACACCGATGTGTTCACGGCGGCCGGACCGCACACGGGTGCCGTGGCCAAGGTGCCGATGGACGCACGGGACTACCTGTCGGCTCTCGGCGACCTGGCGGAACTGCTCAGGAGCTCGTGAAGGCCTGTCGTACGACGTCCAGGTTGTAGGCGTCGATGTCGACGGACGTCAGCTCGTCCCGTCCCAGCCAGGCGTACGCCTGGTCAGCTTCGGGCAGGGAGACGTGCCGGGTGAGCGGCTTGACCAGGAAGTTGTCCTGCCAGTTCTTGACCTCGTGCCCGCGGTAGTCGCTCACGAAGGAGGACTCGCCGACCCGGCGGACGACGTCTCCGAGCAGCCCGGTCTCCTCCTTGAGCTCGCGCAGCGCGCCGTCCCGGGGACTCTCGCCCGGCTCCACCTTTCCGCAGGGCACGCCCCACACCCGCGGCAGGAACCGCTCCCGCTCACTGCGCCGCACCAGGAGCACCCGCCCCTGCTCGTCCATCACGACGGCGGCCGCCAGTCGCCTCTCGCCGGGGATCTCCATGTCCATGGTTCCTCGGTCCCTCGCCGGAGATGAGTCCAAAGGGTCTGATACCCAGAAAGCCTCCACCGTACCAGGGTCGGCCGCCCCCGGCCGTGCTCACGGCCTCACCGGCCGGGCCGCTCCAGCGCGCGTACATCGTCGTACGAGGGGGTGGTCCCGCCCGGCACCCGACCGCCCACGATGTCGTCCATCGCGTCCAGGGCCGCGCCCAGCGCCCGCCGGTACAGCAGCGAGCCGAGGCTGATCCTGCGGACCCCGAGGTCGGCCAGGTGGGCGACGGCGGGGCCGGTCGGCGAGTACAGGACGTTGAGGGGAGCGTCGAGGCGCCTCACGAGCGTGGCGATCCGCTCGGGATCCGCCACACCGGGGACGAACACCCCGTCCGCGCCCGCCTGTTGGTAGGCGTCGAGGCGGCTCAGGGTGTCCTTCTCGTCCCCGTCGCCCAGCCAGTACGTGTCGGTGCGGGCGTTGACGAAGAGCCCGGGGGCGGCCCGCTTGACCGCGCTGATCTTGGCGGCGTGCAGGTCGGCGGGACCCAGCCCGTCCTCCAGGTTGATGCCGACGGCTCCCGCGGCCCACAGCGTGCGGGCGAACTCGGCCACGCACTCCGGATCGTCGCCGAAGCCGCCCTCCGCGTCCACGGAGAGCAGGAACGGCTCCGCGCCGAGGGTGAGGGCCAGCCGCAGGGTGCGCTCGGCGGTCACCCCCGCCCCGTCGGGCAGCCCGACGGCCGCCGCCACGGCGAGACTCGTCGTTCCGATGGCCGCGAACCCGCGCGCCGCCAGAGCGGCGGCCGAGGCATGGTCCCAGGCGTTGGGCAGGAGAAGCGGTTCACCGGGGCGGTGATGGAGGTCGGCGAAGGCGGTCATGAGAAGTCACCCGGGGCGTCGGCGTAGGAGCGGGATTCGGCAAGGCGGCGGGCGAGTACCCCACCGGTACGGCGTCGGCACTCATGACAGGAACGCTAGGCGCCGGTCGCTTCGGTGCCCGCCGAAGTGTGGGTCGGCCGAGGCTAGCGGCCGCGTTCCGCCGCGCTGCGCTCCACGCAGAACTCGTTGCCCTCCGGGTCGGCGAGGACCGCCCAGCCCCTGCCGTCCTCCCGGCGCTGGTCGTCGACCAGGGTGGCGCCGAGGGCGAGCAGCCGCTCGACCTCCTCTTCGCGGGTGCGGTCCTGCGGCTGGACGTCCAGGTGAACCCGGTTCTTGACGGTCTTGGCATCCGGCACGGTGACGAAGAGCAGCCCCGCGCCCTCGATCAGCGCCTCCGGGTCACCGGGCTTGTCGTCGTCGTGCAGGGGCAGGTCCAGTACCTGGGACCAGAAGGTGCCGAGGGTGAAGGCGTCGGCGCAGTCGACCGTGATGTGATGAATCTTGGAAGTCATGCCGGGGATTCTGGCGGCCCGCCGTCCGGCAGGACAACCCAATTCGGCGGCCCTTCCCCGTCCGCCGCCGTGAACCGGAAGGTCCTGGGCTCGGCACCACCGGCCCACCGCACGTTCACCTCACGGTCCCCGTGCGTCTCCACACTCACCACGTCGGTGAGCGGCCGGGGATCCGGCTCCCCGGTGAGCCGGACCAGGGCGACGAACAGGGTCCCCTCCGACTCGCCCGTCACGCCCGACAGCCCCGTCACGCCCGACCCGCCCACAGGATCCTCCGACAGGCCCACGACGGGGGCGAGTTCGGCCCGCAGGCCCTCCCCCGCCGCCCAACCCGTGATCCGTACCGTCGTGTTGGCCGCCACGCCCACCACCCGATGGACCCGCACCTCCACCGCGCCCTCGGCCACCACGAGGCTGGTCACCGTCACCCCGTCCCGCACGGTGTGCCGGGAGGCCGCCCAGCCGTCCCCGACGCCCAGCGGCACGATGTCCGTGCGGCTCGGATCGCCGTCGACGAGCACGCTGTTGTCGTACGAGGCGGAGGGCCGGGTGGCGGTCGAGTAGGCGAGCCGCGTGTAGTACGGGTCGTAGCGGGCGTCCTCGCTGCCGTGGTTGTGGAGGCGGACCAGTCCGTCGGAACGCGTGGACTGCACCAGCCAGTTGGGGGCGCCGATCGGGGTCACCGCGTCGCCGCGCTCGGCCGGTCCCGGCTCCTCCACCGCCGTCCACACCTCGTGGTCCGCGGGCAGCAGGAGCCCCACGAAGCCCTTGCTCGCCCAGTACGGGGACGCGGGCCCCGAATACCCCTGCAGCACGGACTCGTCGGGGCCGAGCCAGCCCAGCGACAGCAGGCCCCGCGCGTCGACCGCGCCCCGGTCCAGGAAGTACTTCAGCGCCCCCGAGGCCAGCCGCCGCGTCTGCCCCGGCGACAACGGCGTACGTCCCGTGAGCGCGCCCAGCCACAGGGGTGCCGCCGTCGCGAAGCGGTACGTCAGCGAGCGGCCCTGGTGCATCGGGGCGCCGTCGCCGCCGAACAGGCGGGCGTAGTCGGCGAGGTGGCGTTCTAGCCGGCCCCCGTACCGGTCGAGGAGGTCGGCGTCGCCGGCCAGCCAGGCGTGCAGCACCGGGTAGAGGTGCATCGCCCAGCCGTTGTAGTGGTCGAAGGCGCGGCCGGGGCCGTCCGCGTACCAGCCGTCGCCGACGTACCACTGCTCGATACGTTCCAGGCCGCGGTCGATCGCCTTGCCCGAGGCCGCGGTCTCGTAACCGATCTCCCGGAGGAAGCCGCCGACGGTGACCGGGAACAGCTCCCAGTTGCAGGGCCAGGGTTCGGCGGTGAGCGCGTCCGCCAGCCAGGCCGCCGCGCGCTCGCGCACGGGCTCGTCCAGCCGGTCCCACAGCAGGGGCCGGGTCAGCCGCAGGGCGAGGGCGATCGAGGCGGCCTCGACCAGGGGCTGGGCGCGGTCCCCGATGCGCGGCCAGACGCCCGAGGCGCCGGCGGCCAGGCCCTCGGCGTAGCGTCCGAGGGTGTTCTCGTCGCGGCGGAAGGCGGCCAGCAGCAGGGTGCGGGCGTACCCCTCCAGACCGTCGGAGAGGCGGCCCGACCAGCTCTCGTGGTCACCGGGGAGGTGGTAGAGGGCGCGGTCCTCGGTGGCGTACGGCTCGACGGCGGCGAGCAGGGCGTCGGCGGCGGCCTCCCAGTGGGCGCGGGTGTATCCGGTGCGCGGGCTGCGGGTGCGGTCGGCCGGCGGCAGGTGCATCGGGGTGCCTCTCCTTGCGGCGGTGCCGGCCTGGGACGCCCCGGTTCCGGTCGGGACGCCCCAGGTGCTCAGCGGGTACCGGGTTTCATCCCACCCGAACCCGGCCCTCCTCCGCCAGATGGCCGGGCTTCAGGCGGCGCAGCCGGCGAGCAGCCGCCGGGCGTCCTGTGCGGACAGGATCAGCTCGTCCTCGCATCCGGCGTCGATGACCAGCATCACCTCGTCGGTCGGCCAATGCGCGGCCAGCTGCCGCAGGGTGACGGGCCGGTAGCAGGGCACCTGGGGGAACGCCCTGAGCATTTCCTCCTCCGAGGTGAACACCATGACCGCGGGGTCGCCGTGCACCCTCTCGATCACCGGCAGCACCAGCCGTACGAACTCGGCGCGGCCGCGTGTGCAGCGGATGCCGCCGATCGCCGGGATCAGCACATCGCAGCCCGCCAGCGCCGCCAGGGCGCGGGAGTCGGGCGCTGTGGCCAGGTCTCGCAAGGCCTCGCGCGCCACTGCCTCGAACACTTCCGCGGGGATCTCGGTCATTGCGCTGCACCTCTCTCGGCCGATCGCCTACCCGCGATCGGCCCGATCATGCGGTGGCCGACGCCGCCGGGCACGCCGACCGCCGGTGCGCCTGGTGACCGTACGCTCAAGTGCTTCGCGCCCCTGGCCGGTTGGTGCGGTCTCAGCGTCCGCGCAGGGTGCTCGCCGTGGCTCCGGTGCGCTCGCGGAGCAGGATCCGGAGCGTGTTGGCGTGCTCGTAGCCGACCTTGCGGGCGATGACCTCAAGGGGCAGGCCCGTGGTCCGCAGCAGATGCGAGGCGCGTTCGACGCGCAGGTCCTGGACGAAGCGGACCGGTGAGGTGCCCAGCGTGCGGCGCACGGCCCGCTGGAGCGTGCGCTCGCTGACGCCGATGGCCCGCGCCCCGTCGGCGATGGAGACCGGCTGGTCCAGATGCTCCCGGGCCCAGCGCTCGAAGGCGGCCAGCGTCGGGTCGGTCTGCGCGAGGGCGGCGGAGATGGTGTACGCCGCCTGGGACGGGCGTTCGTCGATGACCAGATAGCGGGCGACGAGTTCGGCGAGGGCGGGGCTGTTCATCCGGACGATCGCGAGCGCGAGGTCGACGTGCCCGAAGGCCGCGCCCGCGGTGGTCACGCCGTCCGACGAGGTGACCATCCGGGTCTCGTCGACCGTCACCGCCGGGTAGCGCTTGCGGAAGTACGGGGCGAGCCACCAGCTCGTGGTGGCGTGCAGCCCGTCGAGGACGCCGGACTCGGCCAGCAGGAAGGTGCCCGTGCAGGCGGAGGCGATGGGGGTGCGGCGGGCGCGCGTCGCGGCCACCAGGCGCCGCGCGGGGGCGGCGGCCGGCCCGGAGACGTGCGCGAGCAGGGCCTCGGGCCGCCGCTCCGCCAGCGCGGGAACCAGCAGCAGGTCCGCGTCCTCGGCCGCGCCGACGGGAACGGTCTCGACCACGTGCCCGGCACCCGTACGGACCCGTCGGCGGAAGCCGATCGTGATGACGTTCCAGGCGGGCGGGGGCTGCGCCAGCTCGCCGCGCATGGCGTTCGCCCCGTCCAGTACGTCGAGGAGGGCGGCGAGCCCGGAGTCGAAGACGCCGTCGTAGGCGAGCACAGCTATGTCCATGTCGGAAACAGTATCGACCGCGTCGTTTCCGACACTGGGTGGGGCGGCTTTAGAAGCCTAGATTTCTCGGTGTCCGGACGAGATCCGGTGCCCGGTACCGGCACCGCACCTTCCATGCCGTTCGCACCATGAAGACCAACCACGGGAGTGCACCATGACGAAGCTCGGACTGCTGGCGCGGATCGAGGCCAAGCCCGAGTACGCCGACAAGGTCGAGGGCCTGCTGCGGGACGCGCTGCGGCTCGCGCAGGAGGAGGACCACACCGTCACCTGGTACGCGTTCCGCCAGAGCGCCACCACCTTCGGCGTCTTCGACACCTTCGAGAACGAGGAGGGCCGCCAGGGGCACCTCCAGGGCAAGATCGCCGCGGCACTGATGGAGGTGGCCCCGACCATGCTCAGCGAGGCGCCGGACATCCGGCCCGTCGACGTCCTGGCGGTCAAGCTTCCCTGACCGGGAGCGACGTCCCTGACCGGGAGCGCGGGCGGCGGCGTGGATCGCGCTGCCGCCCGGCAGACCGCCGCGTCGACTAGCGTCATGCCATGACCAGCCACGCCTCCGGCCTCGCCGACGCCCTCGCCGCCGGCCCGGTCGTGCTCGACGGCGGCATGTCCAACCAGCTCGCGTCCGCCGGGCACGACCTGAGCGACGAGCTCTGGTCGGCGCGGCTGCTCGCCGAGCGGCCCGAGGCGGTGACCGAGGCGCACCTCGCCTACTTCACGGCGGGCGCGAACGTGGCGATCACCGCCAGTTACCAGGCCACCTTCGAGGGCTTCGCCCGGCGCGGCATCGCGCGGGCAAAGGCGGCCCGGCTGCTCGCGCTGAGCGTGGAACTGGCCCGGGAGGCGGCCCGGCAGGCCCGCGACGAGGGCATCGTGCGCCCGCTGTGGGTGGCGGCCTCGGCCGGGCCGTACGGGGCGATGCTCGCGGACGGCTCCGAGTACCGGGGCCGGTACGGGCTGAGCGTCGGCGAACTGGAGCGTTTCCACCGGCCGCGCCTCGAGGTGCTGGCCGCCGCCGCACCCGACGTGCTGGCCCTGGAGACCGTCCCGGACACCGACGAGGCGGCGGCGCTGCTGCGGGCGGTGCGCGGACTGGGCGTGCCGGCCTGGCTGTCGTACACCGTCGACGGCGAGCGCACCCGCGCCGGGCAGCCCCTGGACGAGGCGTTCGGCCTGGCCGCCGACGCGGACGAGGTGATCGCGGTCGGCGTCAACTGCTGCGCCCCCGGGGACGCGGAGCACGCCGTCGCGACCGCGGCCCGGGTGACCGGCAAGCCGGTCGTCGTCTACCCCAACAGCGGCGAGACCTGGGACGCCTCGGCCCGCGCCTGGACCGGCCGCTCCACCTTCACCACCGCACAGGTCACGTCCTGGCGCGACGCGGGCGCCCGCCTGATCGGCGGCTGCTGCCGGGTGGGCCCGAAGGAGATCACCTCGATCGCCCGGACACTGGCCGGGGCCTGAGGACCGCGCCCCGCACGGTCGGTCCGCGTTCGCCCGCAGGGTCAGTGCCGCCGCGTGCCGACCGACCGCCGGAGACGACGCACCGCCGACGCCAGTTCGGTGCCGCGTACCGGGATGCCGTCGGCCGGGGCGGCGGCCGCCTCCTGGGCGGTGGCGTCGGCCGCCCACAGGGCGAACTCGGCATCGCGTGGACCGTCGACCGTACGCGGTTCACCGTCACCCAGGATCCGCACCGGATGCGAGGGGCCCCAGGGCTCCCACCCGGGGTCCCCGGTGGCCGCGAACCGCGCCCACGCCCCGTGCATCGTGTCGCACAGCTCCCGCGGAGCACCCTCGCCGGCGAGCTTCGCGCTGTCCGGTGCGCCACCGGTGTCGAAGACGAAGCCGAGCTCCAGGGCGTGGCAGGCGCCGAGGTCGGGCAGGTTGGAGGGCCAGGCGAACTCGTAGACGTACGACGATCCCGGGCGGGCGTCGGCCAGGCTCTGCAACGGGATGCGCAGCAGGTGGTCGGTGACCATCTGCCCGACGATCTCGGCGGTGGCGGCCCGCGGCCGCAGGGCGCGGTAGCCGCGCGGCACCTCGTGGCCGCAACGGCAGCGGGCCATGGCCCCGGCGAGGGCCACGGGGCCGAGCCGGTCGACGCGTTCCAGGAGCCCGCCCGGCACGAGCCACAGCCGGTACTCGTCGCGGGTCCACCCCAGGAGCAGGTCGACGCCCCGCGCGGCCTCCCCGGCGACGAGGGCCTCCAGCGGGTCGCGCGGGACGAGGTCGCCGTCGACGACGATCCCGAAGGCGGGGCCGCCCAGGACGGGGCTGCTGAGGCGCCCCACCTCGGCCTGGGCACGCAGCAGCCGCTCGCGGTCGACGGCGGCGAAGGCCTCGGCGGTGGCGGGGATCTTCAGCCGGGCCGCCATGCGGCGCACCATCCGCCGCACCTTGTCGCGGTCCGAGACCTCGGGCGGACCGCTCTGCAACACCGCGCGCCTGACCAGGCCCTGTGCCTGGGGCGCGGCGATCAGGGCGCCGACGCTGATCGCACCGGCCGACTGCCCGGCGAGGGTGATCCGGTCCGGGTCGCCCCCGAAGGCGGCGATCGACCGGTGCACCCAGTGGAGCGCGGCGAGTTGGTCGCGCAGTCCGAGGTTGGCGGGGGCGTCGGGGAACAGGCCGTACCCCTCGACGCCGAGCCGGTAGTTGACCGAGACGAGGACGACGCCGTCACGGGCGAACGCGCGTCCGTCGTACACCGGCACGGCCGAGGAGCCCCTGGTCAGGGCGCCCCCGTGCAGCCACACCAGGACGGGGAGCCGGGCGCCGGGACCCGGTTCGGGAGTCCAGACGTTCAGGTTGAGGCAGTCGTCGCCCGGCACGACCGGGTCGGAGAGGTACTGCGCGAAGGCTTCGGAGTACGGCGGTTTCGGCGCCGTCGGCCCGAAGGCGCCCGCGTCCCGCACGCCGTCCCAGGGCTCGGGCGGCTCGGGCGCACGGAACCGGCGGGGGCCGAAGGGCGGGGCCGCGTACGGGATGCCCCGGAACACCGCGATCCCGTGTTCCCGCCGGCCGCGCACGGCGCCGTACGGCGTGCCGACCACGGGGGCCGCCCGGTCTGCCGTCATCCGTCCACCAGCTCCTCCCGCGCCCGCGCACCGGTGCTATCAGAGCACCACACCAGTCACGGGTATTCCGGCGCTGGGGCCGCGCTGGGGGCCGTTCGGGTGACGAACCCGGAAGATCGCGCCCGACACCGCCCCTGCACGCCTCGCCCACCCTCCGTCCTCGATGAACTGCGTTCAGGCGCACACAAGTTGATGTGCGAAGCTGTCGTCACCGTGCGCGGGCAAGGCGGCCGCGGCGGTCGTCGAGGGGAGCGCAGCGTGAGCCGGGACGGCTTCCGTGCCGAGGAGATAGACACGAGCAGGCCGCACCCCGCGCGGATCTACGACTACCTGCTGGGCGGCAAGGACAACTACGAGGTGGACCGCGAGGCCGCCGACGAACTCGCCGCCGTCGCACCCGAGGTGCGCATCAGCGTGCGCGCCAACCGCGACTTCCTGCGCCGCGCCGTCCGCCATGTCGTCGGCAGCGGAGTGCGGCAGATCCTCGACGTCGGCACCGGGCTGCCCACCTCGCCGAACGTGCACGAGACCGCGCAGGAGGTGGCGCCGGACGTGCGCGTCGCGTACGTCGACAACGATCCGATCGTGAACGCGCACGCCGACGCGCTGCTCAGCCGCTCCGGCGCGACCAGCATCGTGCTGGCCGACCTGCGCGACCCGCGGGCGATCCTGGACCACCCCGACGTCCGTCGGGTCATCGACTTCGACGAGCCGGTAGCCCTGCTCCTCGTCGCCGTACTCCACTTCCTCACCGAGGCGGAGAAGCCCGACCGGATCGTCGCCACCCTGCGCGACGCGCTGCCCGCCGGCAGCTTCCTGGTGCTCTCGCACGCCACCGGCGACTTCGCCGACCGCGCCGCGGCCCAGGCGGTCTACAACCGGGCGACCGCCACGATGAACCTGCGGACGCGCACCGAGGTCGAGGGGTTCTTCGAGGGCTTCGAACTGGTCGACCCCGGCCTGGTCCAGGTCCCGTTCTGGCGCCCGGACGGCACGCCGCCGCCCCGGTCGAGGGAGATCGGCTTCTACGGGGGCGTGGCGCGCAAGGCCGACTGACTCATCGCGCGAGGACCGGCCGTAGAGGACCGGCCGTAGTGGTACTTCCGCCCCGAGCGATGCCGGGCATCGCTCGGGGCGGGCCGTGCGGCGCGTCCGGGGGGAGGGTCGGGCACGCCGCGTCCTGGGGGCGGTGCTCAGGCCTTCGCGGCCCGCGCGGTGATCGCCTTGCTCGCGCCCGGGTTCAGCGGCACCGGGTCGGTCTTGCCTGCGTCGGCGACACTGTTCTCCTTGGCGGCGGCGTTCACCTTCGCCAGCTCCGCCTGACGGTCGAAGAGCAGATCGACGAGCTTCCCGGCGAGCTCGGGGTCGAAGCCCTTCTTCACCAGGAGCACGTTGGGAACGACGATCGTGGGTATGTCACCGGGCTGCTTGTAGGCGGCGGCGGGGATGGTGCCGCGCTGGTAGACGTCGCCGTACTCCTTCCGCAGCGGCGTCAGTTCGGGGGTGACGTCGAGGAAGTGCACCTTCTTCCCCAGCGTGGTGGTGAGGTCGGTGATGCCCGCGGTCGGCACCCCGCCGGACCAGAACAGCGCGTCCACGGTGCCGTCCTTCATGGCGTCGACCGTCTCGGGCAGTCCGAGGCGCTGCGCCTTGACGTCCTTGTCGATGTCGAGCCCGGAGGCGTGCAGGAGCCTCTTCGCGATCACCTCGGTCCCGGAACCGGGCGCCCCGGTGGAGACGCGCTTGCCCCTCATGTCCGCCAGGGACGTGATATCGGAGCCGTCCCGCACGATGACCTGCGTGTAGTTCGGGTAGAGCCGGGCCAGCGCCTCCACCGGCTGCGGCTCGCCGAACGTGTCCTTGCCGTGGATCGCGTCGCTCGCGGTGTCCAGCAACGAGAAGCCCAGGTCGTAGTCGCCCTTGACGAGGCCCTGGATGTTCTGCACCGACCCGCCGGTGGCCGTCGCGGTCGCCCGGTAGCCCTTGAGGTTCTCGGAGATCTCCTTCGCCAGTCCGCCGCCCAACTGGTAGTAGACGCCGGTGGTGTTACCGGTGGCGAGGGTGAGCCGGCCGCCGGCTCCCTGGTCCGCCCGGTCCTGCTGTTTTCCGCTGCACGCGGTGGCGGTGACGGCCAGGGCGAAGGCGGCGGCGATGCCCATGGCACGGAGACGTCGCATGATCACTGATGGAGACCTTTCATCGGGAGAAGAGCCCTCAGAGGGCGTCGGGCACCGTGTGCGCACGGGCCCCGCGGCCGCGCAGCAGGTGCAGGCCGAGAGCGGTCGCCAGCAGCACCGAACCGGTGAGCAGCGACAGCGGCTTGAGGTAGAGGAGGAGCAGGGCGGACACGGCGCACAGTCCGCGTTCGAGCCGGGTGCTCGGCCCGAGCAGCCAGCCTCCGGTGGCCGCGGCCAGGGCGGCGACCGCGAGGGCGGAGACGGCGGTGACCCAGGCGATGTCCGTGAACGCGCCCTGGCCCAGCAGGCGCGCGCCGTTGTCGGTGAGGACGAACGAGAACGGCACCAGGAACGCCGGCAGGGAGTACTTCCAGGTCTCGGTCATCGTCCGCATCGGGCTGCCGCCCGTGATGGCCGCCGCCGCGGCGGCGGCCAGCGCCGTCGGCGGGGTCACCTCGGAGAGCACGGCGTAGTAGAAGATGAACATGTACGCCTCGGGGGCGGTGACGCCGAGGGTGGTCATCGCGGGGGCGATGATCACCGCCGAGATGATGAACGACGCGGTCACCGGAACCGCGAGCCCGAGGACGGTGATCGAGACCGCGGCGAACAGCGCCGTCAGGACGAGCGTCACGGTCGGATCGCTGCCGAAGGCGCCGGCGGACTCGACGATGATCGTGGCCAGGTTGAGGCCCAGCCCGGTCTGGGTGACGACCGCGACGATGATTCCCGCCGCGGCACAGGTGGCGATGACCGGGAGCACCGACCGGCTGCCCTGGGCCAGGGCCTCGTAGAGCCGTCGCGGTGTCAGCCGGTGTGCCGGGTCGAGGAACGAGAGCACGACCTGTACGCCGGTCGCATAGACCACTGCCTTGAAGGGCGGCATTTCCGCCGCCATGAAGCCGATGATCAGGAACATCGACACGAAGTGGTAGCCGAACCTGGCCAGCAGCCTCAGCGGGGACCGCCGCTCCACCTCGACCGTCGTGGTCAGGCTCTTCCGGGCGTCGATCTCTATCGCCAGGATGATGCCGAGGTAGTACAGGACCGTGGGAATGGTGGCGTAGAGCAGGACGGTGAGGTAACTCTCGCGCAGGTACTCGGCGATGATGAAGGCGGCGGAGCCGAGCGTGGGCGGGGAGAGGATGGCCCCGATCCCGGCGGCGGCGAGGATGCCGCCCCCCTTCTCCCGGGAGTAGCCCGCGCGGCGCAGCACGGGCCAGGCGACCGTTCCCAGGCTCACCGCCGTGGCGGTGCCGGAGCCGGAGACCGTGCCCATCAGGAAGCCCGCGGCCGTCACGGTACGGCCCGAGGCACTGCGGGAGCCCCGGAAGGCGGCGAAGGACAGCTCGATGAAGAAGGCGCCCGCGCCGGACAGATCGAGCACCGCGCCGAAGACGGCGAACAGGACGATGTAGGTCGCCGCCACGTTCAGCGGTACGCCGTAGAACCCGTCGGCGCCCATGAAGAGGTTGGCGAGGATGGCGTCCGCGTCGAAGCCGCTGTGCGCCAGGGGCCAGTCGTACGGCAGCAGCCCCCCGTAGTACGCGTACAGCAGGAAGCCCACGCAGAACAGCGGCAGCGCCCATCCGGTGGTCCTCCGGCACGCTTCGAGGACCAGGAGCAGCAACACCAGCGCTACCGCGGTGTCCAGGGCGGTGGGCAACTGCCGGCGTTCGAGGAAGCCGTCGAAGTCGAACAGCGGGTAGGCGCAGACCGCCAGGGCGGCCGCGGCCAGCACCCAGTCGAGCGCCCGGGGACCGTCGGCCGGCCGGGCGGCGGACCGGCCCTCGTCCGCCGTCTCCGCGCCGGCGTCCCGGGCGCCCGCGCGATAGGTGAGGAAGCAGAGCGGAAGCGCCGCGGTGAGAAAGACGGTGACGTAGAACTGCGGCCCTTGCTCCAGCGGGAAGAAGACCGCGTAGAGCGAGAAGAGTGACAGGGCCGCACAGACCACGGACACCACGGCGGACAGCCGCGGCGAGAGCCGGCTCATCGGCCGTTCCTGGTCGTACTGGGCCACCAGCTCTTCGACGGTCGGCTGCGCTGACACCGCGGATTTCCTGTTCTGCAAAGGGACTTGAGGGCCACCGGAGGCATGGGGCGCAACGGGGACAGGCGCGAAGGGCGACAGCGATCTTCCGTTGTTCCCCCGTGGCGCAAAGCCATACAACGGGAGGCGGAAAGCGTTGGCCACCGCAAAGTGACCGGTCGGTTCAAACCTTTCGGTAAGGTACGGCGGATGTTTCGGCGCACGTCCGGCGGCTTGCCGCGCCCCGTACGGACGCATGACGGTGACCCCGCGCACCCAAGATCGTTCCGTGGGCATGAAGATCACCAAGCGCACCGCAGCAGTCATCGTCCTCGCTCTCGCCGCTGCGGCCCTGGCCGCGGCCCTCGGCACGGCCGAGGCGGCGAACCGGAACCTTCCTCACCACCTCACCGCGCCGGCCCTGTCCCCCGCCGTCGATACGCCCGAGGACGTGGAACTCGACGAGGCGGGCCGCCCCGACCTCCGCGAGGACTGACCGGGGCGGCGGACGACGACGGCCGGACACCGCCCGCACGGGGTGCCCGGCCGCTGTACCGGATCCGGTCGCTGTCGGCGCCGGCCGCTGAGCGGAGTCCGGCCGCTCCGCCGGTTCCGACCGCCGTCCCGGTTCCGGTCGTTCTCAGTCCTCCCCGTTGTTGTCCTCCGCTCCGACGAGGGCCTCCATCAGGTCGACGGCGCTGCCGTCGTGATCACTGCCGGCGGTACCGCTGCCCGTCTGGAGGTTGGCCGTACGGTCGACCTCCAGGATGGAGTCGGCCTGTGAGTTGTCGAGAACGGTGATCAGGCTTCCGTCCGCGACGGCGGGCCCGGCGGCGGCACCGAGCAGCGCGGCAGCGAGGACCCCGGCCGTACGCAGCCGGGGTGCCGCCCGCTCCACATGCCTCACATGCCTCACATGCCTCACACGCCCACGTCCTCGCGCTCGCCCCGGTCTCGGGCGATGTTCCGCTCCAGCAGCATCGTCGACGCCTTCACCCCGACCCCGCTCGCGGGATCGACCTCGGGCAGCCGCCCGTCCGCCGCCCTCAGCTCGGCGAGCGCGGAGTGCATCGCCTCGTGGGCCGCGAACAGGCACGGGGTGCTGTAGATCGCGACGTCGACCCCGAGATCGGTGAGCTCGCTCAGCGACAGCCGGGGCGACTTGCCGCCGGCGATCTGGTTGAACAGCAGCGGCTTGTCCCCGACGACCTGCCGGATCCGCCGGATCCACTCCACGCTGCGCACCCCGTCGACCAGCACCACGTCGGCGTCGGTGGCCGCGAGCCGCTCGGCCCGGTGCAGGATGTCGTGCTCGTCGGTGGCGTCCGTACGGGCCACCACCACCAGGTCCTGACGCGTCGCCAGCACCTTCTCCAGCTTCTCCAGGTACTCGTCCAGCGGCAGCACCTGCTTGCCGTCGGCGTGCCCGCACCGGCGCGGCCGCTTCTGGTCCTCCAGGATCACCCCGGAGGCACCGATCCGCTCCAGCCCCTCGACGACGTGGCAGGCGACCTCCGGGTCGACGTACCCGTCGTCGATGTCCACCAGCAGGTGGTGGTTCGGGAACGCGCCCCGCAGCCGCTGGACGAACGCCACCATGTCGGGCCAGGCGATGAACCCGATGTCCGGCAGCCCGTAGTACGAGGCCGCGAAGCCGAAGCCGGAGACGAACATCCCGTCGTAGTGCTCGGCCGCGATCGACGCCGAGTACATGTCGTACACGCCGATCAGCGGTGTGGTCTCCGGCCCGGCGATCTGCTCGCGCAGCTTCTGTCCGTACGTCACCGTCTGGCTCCTCCTGTGCTTGAAATGGCCCTTTACCAGCACTAGAGGATTCCTAGAATTGAACGTGACCCTCTCCTTATGCGGGCTTTACTCACCCCATTGGCGCAACCGGTTCACCGGAGAAACGTCACTGGTACCGCCGGGCACCCGTACAACTCGTTTGTACGAGTGCAGGACGGTGAACGTACGCGCGCGGTTGGGGAGTTTGGTCTCATGGGCACGACTCGACGGTCACGGAGGAACGCCTCGGCGATGAAGATGGTGGGCGCGCTGCTCGCCCTCCACCGCGAGGCCGCCGGATACACGCAGAGGTCGCTGGGCGAGCGGTTCGTCGTCGGCGAGCAGCAGATCGCGTCGATCGAACAGGGCAGACGCCCACTGAAACCGGACCTGGCCGAGCAGCTCGACGAACTCCTGGACACCAGGGGCGCGTTGTCGGTGGCGCTGAGCAAGATGCCGGAGGTGGACCTGGTTCCGTTGTGGGCGGAGGAGTATTTGGATCGGGAGCGGGAGGCTATCGCGATCTCGTCGTACGAGAACCAGGTACTGCCGGGGCTGTTGCAGACAGAGGGGTACGCGCGGGCGGTGTTCGGCACCCGCATGCCGTTCGACGAGGACGAGATCGCGCGGTTGGTGGCGGCTCGCATCGAGCGACGGGCGATTCTGCACCGCAAGGAGCCGCCGATCACCTGCTTCGTAATCTGGGAGCCGGCGGTCCGGGCACCGACCGGCGGCGGCAGGGTCTGGGCCGAACAGGTGCGGCATCTGCTCGCCTGCTCCGAATTGCCGGGCCTCATGCTCCAAATCCTGCCGCTGAACCGCACCACCCACGCAGGATTCAGCGGACCGTTCGTCCTGCTGGAGACGCCCGAACACCAGCGGCTCGCCTACGTGGAGACCCAGCGTGGAAGCCAACTGATCGCCGACCCCGACGAGGTGGCGATCCTTACGCAGAAGTGTGCGATGCTGCGGTCACAGGCCCTCACCCCTGAGGACACGAGGGAATTACTCGACCGTCTGCTAGGAGAGCAATGAGCGGCACCGCGCTTCGGTGGTTCAAGTCGAGCTACAGCAGCGAGGAGGGCGGCAACTGCGTCGAAGTCTCCACTGACCGGGCTGTCATCCACATCCGCGACTCCAAGACCCCCTCCACCCCCCACCTCA
>NZ_JADDRL010000163.1 GCF_021538895.1 Streptomyces olivochromogenes
TCTCGAACCTGAGACAGCATCACCCACCATGAGATAACGCCTCATGACAGCAAAACCATCCCCTCCCCTCTCACCACACGTCAGTGAAAACCCACCATCAAAAACCCACCTGACCAGCAGCAAAAACCCACAACCACACCCCCGACCACTGACTCTCACCACTACCGACACCAAACCGAGAGATCGCACCCGTGCGCCGGTACGGCAGGCCGTTCAGACGGTCACCGAACCATCGAAACTGCGCAGCATCCGGACACGAGGACACGCGCACGACGAGTGCTCCCCGGAGGCCGCACAGCGGCACTGACCTGGTGTCATTCTCCTTATGCACTGCGGCTCCTGCGGTGACAGGTGCTGACGTACACCGGTGACAGCAGATGCCGTACACAGTGACAGGCGGGTGCTCAGAATGACAACCGCGGCACACCAGCCACGGTCCCCCAACCGGTGACAACTGCACCGTGCTCAGTAGCCAAATACTTGCGGCGTAGTTTCGCGGGAGATGCGGTACGGATCACGCAGCCGGTCCGGGAGCGGGCGGAGGCACCGAAGAGTGCGGATCTGGTGGCACGGCCCGGTACGGCGCGAAGGCCGTGTTAGCGGCGTCCTGGTAGGGACGCCTGGACATTCGGGTGACAAGCTGCCACATAGCGCGTTCTTCGGTCAGTTGCTGAGGCAGTACGAGTCCGAGCGCGTCAGCCAGTGGTTTGCGGCCCAGGTTCACCATGGCTCTCACTGCGGCGGCCCACTCATCGGTGGCGTATACCGCGGAGCGGTACCACAACGGGATGAGCGCACACAGCGCAATGGCAGTGACGATCAGCAGGGGTTCCTCGGCTCCGGCTGACGTCAGGGCCAGAAGGGCAAGCGCCGCCACCACCGCGTGCCCGTACAGCAATGCCACGAAGAAATCCACGCTGGTACGTGCTGTTTCCACCTGGCGGCGTGCCTGCTCGGGAGCAGCGGCGCTCAGCTCGTTCCACAGCACCTGCGTGTCTAGACGGAAGCGGTTGTGGCCGTACTCCTCGAAGCGACGGATGGCATTGCCGAGCCGGGTCGGGGCGAGTTGGTCATCGTCTGCCGGGTAGCGAGCCAACTGCTCGTTGAGCAGCGCACGTTGCACCGCAGTACGGCCTTCTGGGCGGGCGACGAGATCGGCGATCCGCTGTTTGCGGGCACCCTGCCGCCGGCACCCACG
This sequence comes from Streptomyces olivochromogenes, assembly GCF_021538895.1. GTDB lineage: Bacteria > Actinomycetota > Actinomycetes > Streptomycetales > Streptomycetaceae > Streptomyces > Streptomyces olivochromogenes_A. Next base: position 1,199 of record NZ_JADDRL010000163.1, read on the forward strand.
GCCGTACGCGCCCCGCGGCCACATCAGATAGCCCTCAAGGATTCGGTAGAGGGGGGTCTGGAGGGCACTGAGCACAATGCCGAAGAGCACGGCGGCGCAGAGCAGTAGCAAGGCTGTCTGACTGGCCGAGCTGGGCCAGACACGCGTCAGGGCTGCAGTCTGACGCAGGCTGGGGGCGACAGCGAAGAAGAAGACCGCGAGATTGAGCGCGGCGGGCAGGATCCAGCCCACGACCAGGGCCCAGCCGCCCCCAAGGACACCCTTGGCGATGTCACCCATGGATCAGGACTCCTGCGGCCAGTCGTCGTCCGGATCATTCTCTGGACCGGGTGAGGTGTGCTCGACGACGGGGTCTGACACGTTGATGACGCCCGAGAAGTCACGGCCCATGAGAACCGGCCCCGTAACACCACCGGAGATCTCGTTGTGGACGTCCCCCAGGCCGCTCTCGGCCGCCTGCCTCCAGGACTCAAGCGCCTGGGCGAAGTCGGGGTCTTGTACCGCCTGGATCTGCAGTGCCGCGGTCAGCGCGCGGGCCCGCTCAGCGCTGTCCGGTTCCTCGGCGAGTGCCTCCAAATCTGCGGCCGCTGGTGATTCGTTCCTGTCCTCGGCCGGGTGACGCATCACTAGCGCACGCAACGACTGCCAGGCTTGCTGCCCCGCGGCCCCAGCAGTCCCAGCCGCCAGTTTCAACAGCAGCTCTACCGCGATCGGTTCCACGGCACCTCGCTCCCCCGTGATTCGCCTGGCATGTGCGGCGCCCGTGGTGCGAACTCCGTTCCAGCGCCCTTCAGTTAGCGGCGTGACTCCAGCGCCGACACTAGAGTACGGCGGCTGAGGGCCGCGTCGGCAGCAGTTCCGATCTATGAGGGCGCCGGCGGCCCTGACTACCGAACTCGTTCAACCCGTTCACCGATCAGGCAGCGGCAGCGAGCTCGGTTCGGCCAGGCCGACCACCCCGGGGGGCGGTCGATGTGGCGCAGGTCGAGGTCTTCATCTGGCGTCACGGCAAGCGGCCACGAAGGCATCGTTGATCGAGCAGGGCGAAAGCCTCCCGCCCCGCTCGATCGCCCACAGGGCCGAGGAAGAAGACCGTGAGATTGAGCGCGGCGGGCAGGATCCAGCCCACGACCAGTGCCAGCCTCCCTCAAAGACGCCCTTGGCCAAGTCACCCACGAATCAGCGCTCCACCTGCGGCCAGTCGTCGTCCGGGTCGTTCTCTGGTCCCGGTGAGGAGTGCCTGATGATGGGGCCAGCGTCCCTGGAGACACGTACAGGGCTGCCCCATTGCGCAGTCCGGGGCTGAAGGGTGAGGGTAATTCGCTGGGTGCTGCCGGAACGGGCCGGGCTCCGCTCTTCGGCTTCAGCGTCCACTACCCAGAAACGAATCCGGCCTGCAGGGCCCGACTCACGGGTCACACATACAGTGACCTCGATCTCTATCGGCCCCAGCTCAAGCTGGACAGCTTCCCCAGCCTGCTCCTCTGCTGCGGCGGTCAGCTGCTGCCTCAACTCACGGATCAGGTCGGACAGTTCAATCACGCACTCGCCCCCAAACTGCATGTGCCCAAGCTCCCCGTAGCATTGCACAGCACCGAGAGCACTTGCCCGCGCCTACTCGAATGGACCGAGTACGGTGGCCCGGGCTGGGGACGCCCTCCGACCGTGCGCTGTTCCGGGTTGGATGAGCCCGTACGGACCGGGAGTTGAGCGAGGGCGTCCTGCACGGGCAGGGTCACGCTCTCCCCGGGCGTGGCTGGGGCGGCGTGAGCGGTCGTCGGGGCGAGGAGAGCGGTGAGCACGGCGGCCAGGACGGCGGCGTGGGGGAAGCGCAGGGAAGCGCACGGGTGGGGGTCTACCTGCCGGGCTTTCACTCGTTCGGGTGTATTCGCCATAGAGGCGCGGGAGTGCTGCTGTCCGGGGCTCTGAGGGATGCAGGTGTCCGAGAAGGAGAGGCTCCTCTCGGTCCGCCTCCTCCCGCATCTTCATCTGGCAGCACATCATCGCCATGGCCTCGATCGTGTCGGTGATGTTCTCCCTCGCGGCCAGGAGTGCCCGGGTCGTGACGACCGTGGCATCCGCGAGCTGGGTGTAGTGATCGGTCTCCCGCGGCGGCAGCTGGCTCGTCATCGCTTCTCCCCGCGGATGGCGTGGCGCAGGGAGGTTGGGGTGTTCCAGTCGTCGGGTGGCGGCGCGGGAGGGATGAGATCCGGCAGTGCCAAGGCGGCCATATCGCTGTCGGAGGACGTTGTGAGTTCCTGGTCGGCTTCGGCCGCTGTGACGGCACCCACGCGCTGCGCGGGCGTGGGGGTGGTGACCGGAGCGAAGCGCTGCCGGCGCAGGGCCTCGGCTTCTTGGCCTCCTCGCGCAGGCGGCGGGCCCGCACGGTGCGAGTGCGGCGCAGCTCGTCGAGCTGTTCGGGGGTGGCGGCGTCCGCAAGGTGGGCGGTGCCCAGGTGGCGGCCGCCCGGGTCGCAGACCTCGATCTCGTGGTCGTGGTGGGGCATGTGCCGGATCCGGACGCTGCGGCCTGCCTGTCCGGCCATCCACGCGCCGAGGTAGTCCCGGCCGCGCCAGCGGACCCCGTGGCTGGTCAGCTTCCGGAGCCGGCCGTCGTCCTCCAGCATCAGCCCCCACAGGGCGGTCTCGGGGATGTCCGAGAGGGGCGTGGGATCGGCCGACCAGGCTTCGAGGGGGGGACTGGCCGTTCAGGCCCGCGGGGCGGTGCTCGGTGTTCCACCACCGCGCCCACTCCAGGACCTCGGCGGTGAATGCTTCGAAAGTCAGGGCCAGGGGCAGGGGCTCGTCAGGGTCGGGCTTCTTCTTGGCACGCCGGGGCTTGGGGGTAAGAGCTCGCCGCGATCGACCCCTGGTGGAACCCGCCCTGGGACCTGAAATGGCAGCGCAACTACTACCGCGCCCGCGACCATGTCAAAGCAGGCAAACCCTTCAACCCCGCCGCGCTGATCCCCTCCCCCGGCACCGTCCTCGGCAGCTGGACAACCCGGGCCTGCCTGCAATACCAGCGGCTCCACCCCGGCCAACAGCGTCTGCTGAACACCATCGGCATCACACGTGAAGTCGCCCACGCACGCGCCCTGCGAGCGCGCCCCTGGCGCACCGCCGTCGAACACGCCCACGCCTTCGCCGAGACCCACGGCCACCTCGCCGTACCCCACGACACCGTCCTGGACGGCTTCCCACTCGGCCAATGGCTGAACAAACAGCGCTACCGGGCACGAAAGACAGGCCCCACCCCGGCAGCCCGCGCTCTGACCGCCATCGACCCCTGGTGGAACCCACCCTGGGGCATGACCTGGCAACGCGCCTACCAGTAGGCCCGCACCGACCCTCAGCCCCCTGCCGCCCCTCGCTGGATCCAGAAACAGCGACGCGGCTGGCCCCTCCTCCAGCCCAACCAACAACACCTCCTCACCCGCATCGGCATCCACCCGTGAAGCGCAGCCCCTATGGCCGCGCTACCAGACCAGTCCGCTTGAATCGCCTTGAGGCATCACCCGGCGATCACCGTTCCGAGTCACGCCGCCTGGACCTGTTGGTCGCAACACGGCGACGTCATGCCGGATTGCGGAACACGGACTCGACGAGAGGGTCTATATCGGTGTAGCCCAGCCTCTTGGCTTCTCCTACCATCCGGTTGACCTCCACAAGTGGGAGCTCCCACTCGCCTCGCTCAAACAGTGAAAGGTCAACGGCGTTCATCCCGTACCGCTTCTCCAGTCGCCGGAACATGGCGCGCTTCTCTCTATCGGAGAGGCTTGCGGAAAGCCATTCCCGCAGGTGTTTCGATCTCGCCTGCAACGAGAACTTCCTGAGTCGCACAATCTCTGCACCCACTGGCAGCGCCCCGGAGCGCCAAGTCCTGGAGCTTGCACTGTGTCGACCATTCATAGCCATGGTCATCAAGCGAGTACGAGCCGCATCATTTTGGTGCTCTGGGCTGGCCACAGAAAGGAGGTCGAACCAGGTGATCAGTTCGGTGGGGGAGGTTACACCGCAGGCTTCCAGGTAGTTGCGCAGGAAGTATGGCGACACCGGCCGCGCACCTGACAACACCGCTGCCACGCTCGAATGAGAGTAGGGCATCAGGTGGGCAAGCTGCCGTAGTGACAGCGAGCGGTAGGCACGAAGGGACTGCAGGGCCAGTCTGAGGTCCAGATATGTCTCGGCACGGTGCGAAGGAAGGATGAGTCCTGTTCTGTCCCACCTTTCCCAGGTGCGGGGCCAGGACGCCCTCCGCCGCTCCTCAGGGCTCAGATGCAGCGACTCCACGGAGTCTTCGCTGACGAACTCCCTGGGCCGGATCTCCCGGCGAACCTCCTCCCAGTCCGTGCGCCACCGCCTGGTATCGCCGGAGCACGCCTCCACGTAGGCCTTTGTCACTCGCCACGATGGCAGCTCATATCCCCCTGCCGCTTTGGATAAAGAAGCCACAGAGACGCCGCCCCTCGTGGCCATGTCGGCGAGGGTGGGTCTGCCCGCCCGCTCGCGGAGTTCGCGAAGTGCGGCGGCGAAATCGAGGACCCGTGGATTTCCCTGCCCGATAGGTAGCTGGTTGATGCGACGTCCCACGTCTTCTCCAGAGGACCTTGAACTGCCCGCGGGGGCCAGCCTCAGCCGCTGACCCCCGCGGAGGACATCAGGCGAGTTCCTGGCGAAGCTTCCCCGCGATCAGGCTTCCGCCGGCCACTGCCGTGACAGCGGCCGGCGGAGCGCACCCGACCACCACGAGCACGATGACCGAGAGAAGAACCACGATCACCAGCCACACCGTCGCAGCAGTGATCTCTCGGCTCTGCAGGATCGTCAGCTGACCGATCGGGATCGGAAGGCTGCTGGACGTCACGACATACGTCACGGCGTGGGCACCTCAGTCTCTTAATGGAAGCGTGAATTCCGCTTCGTTGACCCGGACTAGTTCAATGCCAGGCCTCGGTTGGCGCCAAGGCTGATCTGGCGTCCTCATGCTGGCCGACTCGCGCGGGCGATGTCCATTCCGATGTGAACGGTTCCTGAAGAATTCGGGGCTCTTTTTCAGAAGCCCGTACACACCGTGGAGAGAGTCTGTACTTAAAAATCGTGTGCACCAGGCATGTTCGCGCACTCCAAGGCGCCATTCTTCAGAAAATGTACCGCCAACGCGGTCAGGGGCGGCACCTTCGGTGCAGCGCGGCCCGATGATGGATGACATGCTGGGCACGAGCCCGTGAGGGCTGTGGCCTTGGTCGCCAGGCACCTCAGTCTCTGACCCGGACTGTGCATCGCGATGCGAGGTGAGCGTGCTGTTGGCGCAGGGCGCTCGGGCGATGGGGTTTGCCGTGATCTGGCCGGCGAACCCCATCGCTTTTACTCGGACCGTCACAGCGGAGTCTCCGCGCGGCTCTTGCATGGCAGGCATGCCTGCTCCGAGGCGCTCCAAGATGGGGCTCCAGTAGCGTCACGGAGGGGGATCAGGTGCCCGGCCTTGGGTAGGAAGACTGGACAGCCGCGCAAGTGGACCCGAACCGTCTGCCGGCCGACTGGGGCTGGAAGGTCACACGCCCTTCAGGCCGCGGCTTCAACGACGACCCGGTCGACTACGCCGCCGCCCTGCGCGACCGCCGCCGCATCCTCATCGAGGAAACACCCGGCGTACCGCTGCGGCGCCGCAAGTAGCCGTGGCACCGTGCAGCACCACATGCATCAGGTGCCGACTACTTGCCGCTCATCACCGAGATCCCGTACGGGCTATGGATCGTAAACTTCGTCCCGAACGACGACGAAGACCGCTCCGGACGGACCTGGAGCCAGCGAATCTGGTCCCGGGTACCGGCCTGGTGGGCGCTGGGCCCCCAAGGGCGAACAGCGGCAGCGCTACTCGCCCGACTGGACAAGCTGACCTGGGACGAAGTCCTCATCCTGCGCCGCTCCTACAACAAGGCATGGCCGACCGATCGCGAAGACCCCGCCTGGTACGAGGCGCAGGACCTCGCCACGACCGCCAACCGAGCACAGCTGAAGAACGTACTGATCAAGCACACCGAAGCAATACTGGACCGAGCAGCTCGCACCCACGGCAAACGCGTACGGGACTTCTCAGACGAACAGAAAACCGTCTGCTTCGCCGCCGCGGCCCTCGCCATCGAAGACCTCTCCCCCAGCCTCCTCGGCCCCCTCCGCCTCGCACTCGGCGACGTCCACACCTACCCCGTCCCCTCATGGGCCGACAGCGTGTAATACGAGGCGATCTCACGACGCGCGCCCCGGCACCCGGGAACCACGTGTGATCGTCCACAGGGGACAGGAGGCGCTCGCCGAGCACCGTGCCGACTGACCCGGCCCCAGGTGACGTGACGCGGCCAGAGCTGCATTTTCACGTCACGCCACCTCACTGCCCATCCTCACCCGGACCGTCGCGCCGCGTGGCAATGATCGCGGCGATGATGGTGGCCCCGGCGCTGATGGCGGCCGCGATGATGACGTCCATTTCTCCCCCTTGCTCAAGGGCGCCGAGTTGCGCCCGGCAAGCACCCTGACACCTTCCAGACGGCCCCGTCCACGACCCCGGCCACACCTCAGATCCGCTGGTCAGCGGGTGTCCAGGGCTATTCCGGGCCGGGAGTCCTCATAGGATCGGCGACCGTTTCTGCACAGAAATCTGCAGCGAAACCGCGCTACGCGTGAACGCCGACGAGACGGCCAGCGCAACGCGCCCGACCCAGCCGCCGGGATGGCGCGCGGCCCTACCACCTTTCGCCGCCGCCCCCTGGCATCTTCCCCGGCCGCTCCAAACGCTGTTGCGTGTGGCCAGGCATGCAGATGGACGAGGGGAAATACGCCACGGTACACGCAGCCACGGCAGCGCGCGGCGCTAGCCGCGCCCCTTCGTACGGTCCGCGGCCATGCTCCCGACAGCCGCACCGCCCCGCACCCGGATCGCCAACCTCGCGGCCCGCCCCCAGAACATCGTCAACTCCGGCCTTGTACACCCGCACGACCGCCGTCCCGGACTGGCTCGCCCGCCTCGAGTACCTGACCACAGTCCAGTCCAAGCAGACGGCTCGTCCAAGCACCGCCGCATACGAACGACTACTGAACCTGAACCTTGCGCAGCGCAAATGACACGCCCTGATCACCCAACCAGCCAACTGACAAAGCCGCAGGCCAGGCCCCTGCTCCAGCAAACCCACAATCACTGCAGCCACTGGCACTCCCCCACACACCGCCACACCACAAACTGATCAGCGCAGGCCAGACCACCAACTACTGATCAGAAAAACCGCTTCCTGGACAAGCTGCTCGCTGGCCTCGGCCTCGACTGGGCGGCCCAGGCCGCGGAAGCGGTGTAACTGACCTCGCCTTGACCGTAACGGTGGGGCTTCCGAGGGTGATCACGTACAGGTAGCCTTTGCTACTTGCACGTGAGGGGGGTGTATGCGGTACGAGCAACGTGCCTACGCACGGGTTAAGTTCCTTGAGCTCATGGCGGAGTTGTACGAGAACGAATTCGAAGACTTCTTCCATCGGCTCATGTGCTTGAGATACCCGGACTTCCTGGATGTTCGCACCGCAGGCAGCTTGGGCGACATGTCGGCAGATGGTCTAACGCTGCATTCCCGCAAGCTATACGCCTGTTATGCCCCGCAGACGGTGAAGCCTAGCAAGATTCGCGAGAAGTTTGATGGCGACTTGGCTGGTGCGCTCACCAAGCGCGACGGACAATTCGACACATTTGTGTTCGTGCATAATGATCGACGCGGCGTCCACCCAGAAGTGACAGCAATGCTGTCCGAGGCGGCCGTCAGCAGTCCCGCCCTGCGTTTCGAGCAAATGGGCAGTCGGCGCCTGTGGCATGAGTGCATGCAGCTGGACCAAGTGGCGGCAGAGGACGTCCTCCGATGTGAGATCCCGATCAAGCAGATGACTTTCGGGATCGGAATGGACGATCTAGAACCCCTCCTGAAGCAGCTTCAGGAAATCCGCACTCCCTCTGATCCACTCATGGATCTGCCAGATGTGCGCATCGAGAAACTGGACTTCAACCGGCTCGAAGGCGAGGCACGAGAGGATCTGCTCCGCGGGATGCGGCAAGCCCACCTCGTGGAAGCCTTCTACGCAGGCAATATGCGGGAGCTGGAGCACGATGAGGTCGCACGTGGCTTCCGCGTGTACTACGAGCAGGTTCGCAAAAAGTGGAACGATCCTGAAGATGTGCTGTGGCAACTCCAGATGTACGTGCTGGGAAATGCCCAGCCGCGGCCGAAGGTACTGCGTGCTGCCCTCGTAGTACTCGCGCATTTTTTCGGAAGGTGCGACATCTTCGAAGCGCCTCCAACTGGCTGGCAGCCCGGGATCGGAATAACCGCGTGATCACCCCCACGAAGGGCATTGCGCCTGACCGCTGCTTGCTCGCCGTCGGTGCCCAGGTGCTGCTGCAGCTGGACGAACCACGGTCTGTCAGTCAGACGTGGGCCCGGCTAAAGACTTGGCGGGCAGAACACGGCCACAGCTCGCCCGTATCGTTCGGCTGGTTCGTCCTGGCGTTGGACGTGCTCTACAGCATGGGCGCCATAGAGCTGGACCAGGACGTCCTCGTTGCAAGGAGCATGCATGCTGCGCCGCTTGAGCGCTGACGACGAGCGCTTCAAAGAGGTGTCCTTCACCGGAGGCCTGAACCTGATCGTCGCGTCCACCACCGCCTCATCAGCAGACACCGACAGCCGCAACAGCGCAGGTAAGTCCAGTCTGATCGAACTGATCCACTTCCTGCTCGGGGCCCGGGCCACAAACACCGCGCTCGCCATGAACAAGGAGCTGCGGCACACCACGTTCACTCTTGAGATGGACTGGCCAGGCATGAGCGGTCCGCTCAGTGTCCGCCGCAGCGGACAACGCGCCGGCTTCGTGACGCTGAACGAGGACGTGAGCGGACCGGACGACGGTGCCATGTTCCCCCGCACAGGCGCAGTGGAACTGCCTGTGGAACGGTGGACACAGCTGATCGAACGGGACCTCTTCGGTCTGCGTGGTGACCATCCAGGCGTGAGCGGACGCGTGCTGCTCTCCTTTCTCGCCCGGCGTATCTCATCGCACGGCTTCAATGAGCCGACCCGTACCTTCTCCCGGCAGTCTGCACCGGAAGCCGCCTCCAACCTCGCCTACCTGCTGGGCCTGGACTGGCAGCTCGTCGACGAATACAGACAGCTGGCCGCCCGCAAGGCAACGCGAGCTCAGCTGAAGAAGGCAGTCAACGACCCCGTGTGGGGGCGCATCGTAGGTTCCACCGCAGACCTCAGAGGTCAGATCACGCTGGCCGAGGCACAGGTGGAACGGCTCCGTGGGCAGGTTGCAGCCTTCCAGGTTGTCCCCGAATACGAGCGGCTCAAGGACAGAGCCGACCAGGTCAGCCGTCGTATCAAGCAGCTGGCGCAGGAAGATGTGATCGACCAGCACAACCTCGAAGAACTCCAGGCGGCCGTCACCGAGACCACCGACGTCGAGGTCGACTACCTCGAACCTGTCTACCGCGAGCTCGGCGTCGTCCTCAATGATCAGGTCCGCCAGCGGTTCGAGGATGTGAAGACGTTCCACCACTCAGTCATCCGCAACCGTCGGCGCTTCCTGGAAGAAGAGATCGCCGAGCTCACCGAACGGCTCCACTCCCGCCGCCTGGAGCGGGCACGCCTGGGCGAGGACCAAGCCCGCCTCCTCCGGGACCTCGCCGAAGGCGGAGCGCTTGAGGCTCTCACGGCCCTGCAGACGGCCCTGGGACGCGAAGAGGCCGCGCTCCAGGCGCTGCGTCACCGCTTCGAAGCAGCCCAGACCCTCGAAGCCAGCGCCCGGCAGATCACCGCGAAAAGCGTAGAACTGCAGCAGGCCGTAGACACCGATCTCCAGGAACGTCGCAGACAAACGGACGAAGCCATCCTGCTGTTCTCTCACTACGCCCAACGCCTCTACGGAGAAGGTCGCGAAGCCTACCTTGCCATCGAGGCCGGCCGCAGCAGCCTGACCATCACCCCGCGCATCGACAGCGACGGCAGCCGCGGCATCAGCAACATGGTCATCTTCTGTTTCGACCTGACCCTCGCGGTCCTGGCACACCGGCACGGCCGTGGCCCCGACTTCCTCATCCACGACAGCCACCTCTACGACGGTGTCGACGACCGACAAGTCGCCGCGGCCCTGAAACTCGCTTCCGAAGTCACCGAAGAGGAAAACCTGCAGTACATCGTCACAATCAACACCGACAGCCTGAGTATGGCCTCCCAACGCGGCTTCGATCCCGAGCCATACATCCGCAGCCCTCGCCTCACCGACGAACACGAAACCGGCGGGCTCTTCGGCTTCCGCTTCAAGACAGCAAGCAAAAGGTAGGCGTCCGCTGCTCCCCCGGCTCCAGGTCCGAAAGCCGGGGTACCCGAGTCGGCGGGAGGATGCCGGTCCGGGGCGGCTGTCGGCGGGCATCGGGCGGGTTTGAGGTCGGCCAGCGGGCGGTGTAGAGGCGGTAAGCCAGCCGGCGTCTGGCCGCGCAGCGTCTTCGGCTCGCTGATGTCCACGCAGTACGTGGCGAGCGCGGCGTCCACGATTCGCTCGTCCAGTGTCAGCCTCAACCTGAGCGTGTGCTGGAACAACACACACCTCGGTTGCAGAGGGAGGTCACTGGATGCCCCTGGGGGCTCCTTGACTTCTGTTGACAGGGCAGGGTAATAGATTTACGCTGCTCAGAACGAGGCGTCGTTTCGACGGATCGAGAGTTGAATGGTTGCTCCCATGCTGGATGTGCAGGCTTGGCCGGTGGTGCACTGGCGTGACATCGTGCATGCCTTCCGTCCTGACCATGCAGCCGGGGAAGCTCAGGTCAAGACTCTGCGCACGAATCAGGTCCTGTCTGACGGGATCCGCTTCACTCGCCGCAACAGTCATCGTCTCGCCGGCATCGGCACCCTCTACAGCAGGCTCAACGTGGGCGCTGCGGTCCTGCACCGCCGCAAGGACAAGGACGCCGCCCGGATGTACTGCGCAGCAGCCAGGAAGATCGAGGAGGAGCTCATGACGCTGTTGAAGCACCAGCAACTTGACGCCTCCGAGCTGGAGCCGACGGCCGTTCCCTCCCCAGGAGCCTGGCGTGTGCTGAGGCCTCTGTGCGAGCTGACCGACGCGTCGCTGGCGTCTTTGCCGCCGGTTCCGGAGGAAGAGTGCATTCCCGGCATTCTGCAGAGCACAGACGGCCGCAAGGTCCGCTTCGCCGAGGCAGGCCCTGACGGGCTGGATCACGAGCTGCCCTACGCAATGATGGAGGCCGCAGGGCTGTCGGTGGGCGATCCCGCACTCCTTCTGAGCGAGTTCACCGGGGCCACGATCATCACCCGCCTGCAGCCAGGACTGCTGGTGGAGGAGACTGAGGAGGAGCAGAACGCCGACCCGGCGGCTGCCCCTGTGAGAGACCTGAAGTTCCATCAGCCACTGGACGAGGATGTTCGGGCAGCGCTGTTCGCCAAGTTCCGTTCGGAGTAACACAGCCTGATACCCCGTAATATTTTGGGGTGGAAAGCGTCTCTTGGTCACGTGGCACGTCGGCAGATGAACCTGATCTGCAGGTATTTGGCTGCTGTCCCGGGTGCCGGGCCCACAGCGTCCGGCACCCGACAGACCCGTCCGGCTGCGGGACCGAGTGGGCCCACGAGGTGCAGACGTACTTCCAGGACGACGCCATCACGGAGGCCCGGGCCGCAGCCCTCCAGTATGACCAACGTCTGCTCCTCCTACGCGACGCAGAAGACCTGGTAGGAGCTGCGGTCCACTACTCCGAAACAAGATCCGGCGATGACTCGGGCGGCTTCTTCGAACGCCGCCTGGCCGCGTACGCCACCGCCTCGCACGTGCAGGGAGGAAAGCTGTCCACCGGCGAATACGCCTCGAAAGCTCTCCTCAGAGCCGTGGTCAGCGACATCACCAGCCGCTACAGCCCCCAGGACATGGTCATCATCACGGCACTCGTGCTCCCCATGAACAGGCCCTCACGCACGTGCCTGGAACGGTACGGCTGGTCCATAGCCGGCCAGCAGAGCCGCTACCTGGTGTATGCCAACTCGCTGCAAGCCGCACAAGAGGCGTTGAACGTCGACCCCAGCCTCGACGTCGACGCCTTCCACGAGCCCGGAACCTAGCCGCAAGTCCGCTCAAGGCACCTCTTCGTGAAGCGCGGACGGAAATTGATGAGCTCCATACGTCTCGGGCTTCAAGCCTGTGCGGGTGCCGAAGGGGGCTGCCGGGGCTGCCGGGGGTGCCGACTGACGGCACCCACACGCCTGTCAGCGGCGGTGGCCGCCGTGATGGTTGCCACCGTCACGGTGGTGCGCGGCCCCAGGACGCGGCGTCCACGACCCGGCCCCGGTCGTTGCGCAGGGTCGCGGTGTCGTGATCGTTGTCCCAGACGTAGTTGCGGCGGTCCTGGAACACATCGGTGCGGCTGTCGAGCGCCCCTCACGCCGGGGGTCGTTGCTCGGGCGGGGCGCTGCCTTGAGCACGCTGGCGCCGGTGTTCCCAGTAGGCCTGCCACCAGGTGAGGCGGTCACCGGAGTCCTGGGGGATCATCCCTTGGATCACTGACTGCACCAGCACGATGAACAGTCCGGAGAGTGCCACGGCGAGCACGACACCCCAGGGGGCGCCGGCCACGGAAGCGGCGAGGCTGCCGACACTGCTGACGCCGACGCCCGCGAGCGCTGCGGCGCGCGAGGGGCGAGGTTGGGCGTTGGGCTGCGGGGAAGAGGTGAAAGGCGTCAAGGTGGGCTCCTGCGTCACGGTCGAATGATCGGACTCAGCCTTTCCGACGCCGGATTGATGCAGAACGTGACTGGTCATTGGTCCAGGGGGGAATCAACATGGACCGTCGTCCCGGGAGGCAATTACTGCCGCTCGCCGTTAACCTGCCCGAGCCTGTACGTGAGTGGGCGGAGGCCGTACGGCGGATCGTGTTCGCTCCGCTCATGAGCGACGAACACAGACTGACGTTGCAAGAGATTGCGGGGCGCCTGGAGACCATGGCGCCTGCCGAAGCGCGGGCGGAGAGGCCCGGCACAGTCGGAACACTGTATTCCGGGCGCGGGGAGACATCCGTCCAGCGGATCCTGAAGGGGCAGTTGGTCCCCAGCCGTGACGTGGTCTACGACCTGCTGCGGCTGCTCGAGGACGAATGCGGAGCAGCGTCCGAAGAGGACCTGCGCGTGCTGTGGGCGGCGTACAAGCCGGCCTTGCGGCTGAACAAGCCGACGACGTCGGTCATCTACGAGGCTCTGGATGCCTACGTCGCCGTGCGGTTCGTGGCAGTCCTGCAGGAGCAGCGGATCGTCGCCCTGCAGCGGTCGCAGGAGCAGCAGAGGAAGAGGCTCGCGCGGTCGGCGGACCGTGCACGGCGGGTGCGGCAGACAGCCGCCGTCCTCCGGCGTGCCCTGGTGGCTGCGGAACGAGACGCGCGGCAGCTGCGGGTGCGTGAGGAGTTTCTTCAGCAGTCGGTGCAGGAATTGTCGGCGACGGTGGCAGGCCTTGACGGGCAGGTGGCCGCCGCCCAGGCGCAGGCGGCCGAATGGAAGCTGCATGCTCTGCGGCTGCAGGAGCAGCGTGAGCAGGCTGAACGTGACGCCATGCTGGACAGTGAGGCCTGGGCGGAACGTGAGGCGCTGCTGCTGGAGCGGCTGGCCCGCGCTTGCGAAGGTCTGGAGTCTGCGGCCGGCCAGGCCCGGGAGGCTGAGAGCGCGCTCGCCGCCCTGGAGGAGCGGTGGCAGCAGCAGGTGGCTTGGGCCCGGACCGATGCTCATGCCAGCCGCGCACAGGCGGAGGTGCAGCGTCGGCTGGCCGCCGCGGCACGGGCCGAGGCCGATGCGGTACGCATTGCGGCCGCGCGCACCCTGCAGGACCACAAGGCCGAGTTCGAGGTGTTCGCCGCCGAGGCCGAGGCGCGCCATGAACAGGCGATGCAAGCCATCGCACAGCTGAAAGAAGAGCTCCGCCATGCCCACACACGGCTGCGGCATGCTCAAGGCGCGGCGGTCCGGGCGGACGCCCAGCTGGCCGCATTCTTGAGCGAACGCGACCTGCTGGGGGAGCTCGACGCCATCGTCTCCGGAGCCCTCGCCGAACAGGCAGATCCCGGCACACGCGACCTCTCACGGTTTGATGCAGGGGGTGCGTCAAAGAAGAACCCCAGCTCACAGCCCGCCCTCGTGGGCGCGCACCGCGACAACCGCCCGGACGAGCCTGCACCCGGCCCGCACACCGCCAACAAGCCAGCCGGGGTCTGGATCAACGCGAAAGGGCCCTTCTGGCAGGCAGATCAGACCAGCAAGGCCCTGGCCGCGGCGGCTGCGGGGGACCTGCGTGAGGCAGCCCGGCTGTACCGATCACTCAACAGGTTCAGCACCCGGTTCCCGCCGGACCACGCCAGAACCCTGATCGCCCAGCGCGACCGCGCAACTGCCGGGGGCGAGGAAGGCGCGTACGGCTCAGCGGCAGAGATGCTCGCCGACATCGCCACCGCCTGCAGGCACGTCCTCGGACCGCACCACCCCGACACCCTCACCGCCCAGCACAGCCACGCCCACTTCCGCGGCATGGCCGGCGACTACGCACGTGCCGAGCGCACACTCGCCGGACTCGTCCCTCACTTCGACCGCGTCCTCGGCACCCACCACCCCGACACCCTCACCGCCCGGCGCAGGCGCGCCCACTTCCGCGGCATGAGCGGCGACTACGCCGGTGCGACAAAGGAACTCGCCGCGCTCGGGGCCATCTGCGAACAAGCCCTTGGACTGCAGCATGCCGACACGCTCTGCACATGGCAGTGCCACGCGTACTTCCGCGGTATGGCCGGCGACTACAGCGGCGCGGCAGAGGAACTCACCGCACTGTGCACCGGCCTCGATCACGTCCTGGGAGCCCAGCACCCCAGCACTCTCACCGCCCGGCGCTGGCTCGCCCACTTTCGCGGTATGGCCGGCAACTACGCAGGCGCGCAACACGCTCTGACCGAACTCGTCCCCCACTTCGAGCGCGCTCTCGGCCCACAGCATCCCGAGAGCCTCACCACCCAACGCAGCCGCGCCCATTTCAACGCCCTGACCGGCAACTACGTGACAGCGCTGTACGAACTCAACAAAGTCGTCCACGGCTTCAGTTCAACCCTCGGCCCACGGCATCCGGAGACTCTCCACACCCGGCACCTGCATGCCTACGTCATCGGCCTCGACGGCAACCTCACGGACGCAAGGAAGAGGCTCTCAGCACTGCTCCAACCACAGGAGCACGCCCTGGGACGACGCCACCCCGAGACGCTCCGCACTCTGCGCTATCTCGCCTACATCCTCGATCCAGGCTCAAACCACCGGCTCGGGCAGCCCGAGCTCGCCTCGCTGCGCCGTGCACTGGAAGGCCCACTGGGCGCCCAGGAACTCGGAGCCGAAAGCCCCGACAACGCAGTGGACGCACTCACCGGACTGATACCCGTCTTCCGAGAAACCCTCGGCCCCTACCACCCCGACACGCTCTGCACCCAGTACCTCCACGCCCAGGCCCTCGGCTTTTCCGGCACCCACAACAAAGCGGCAGATGCACTCGCCGGACTGCTCCCCCTCTTCAATCGAGTCCTCGGTCCAGATCACCCCGACACCCTCCACACCCAGCACTTCCACGCCTACTTCCTCGGGCTCGCCGGCCACCACGGCAGCGCAGCAGACCTCCTCGCCGGACTGCTCCCCCTCTACGAACAAGCCCTCGGCCCACATCACCCCGACACCTTCCGCACCCGCTACCACCACGCTCAGATCATCGGGCTCACCGGCAACCGAACCCGCGCCAGGCAACTCCTAGAACAATTCATTGCCGACTGCAGGCACCAAAC
>NZ_JADDRL010000164.1 GCF_021538895.1 Streptomyces olivochromogenes
GCACCTGACGCCGCGAGGCCCGCCCTTCGGGCGGACGACGCGAGTTTGACGACAGGACCTAGCGAGGGCCGGGTGGATCGCGCCTGCCGGATCAGCCGCCCGTGACGTCCACGAAGTCGGCCGGGGAGGTGGCCGATCCGGTGGTGCTGGACCCGGCGAAGCTCCAGCGCCAGTAGCCGTCCACCGTGGCCTTCGCGGTGGCCTTGAGAGCGCCGCCGATACCGCTGGTCACCGTCGTCACGGTGGTGTAGGTGGTGGTGCCGGCCTTCCGGAACTGCAGTTGCGCGGGCTTGCCCACGTAGCCGCCATTGGTGCCGTTGTCCCAGTTGGCGCGGGTCAGGGCGCCCTTGACGGTGATGACCTTGCCCTTGGCCACGGGCTCGGGAGAGGCGTCGGCGGTCAGCTTGGCGGCACGCTTCATCAGGAAGGTGCCCGCGCTGTCCTTGTCGACGTAGTCGAAGTCGTTGGCGTCCACGGACGTCCAGACGTGCCAGGTGCCGGCGGTGGCGTTGGTGTGGGGCGTAAGGGGGCCGACGGTGATGTCGGTGGTGCAGATGGAGGTGCTCTCGCTGCGGGGGTCGGGGGAGCAGGACATCGGAGTGTCGGAACCGGGCCCCGCATGGCCGTCCGGGTTGTCGAACGAGCCGTGGTAGACCCAGCCGAAGGCGTCCTTGATCCCCGAGTTGTCGCTGGCGGTGATGCTGAGCGTGAACGTCTTCGTCCCGGTGGCGCCGAGCACGACCGCCTTGCCGTTGTTGACGACGACCTTGAGGACCTGGGTGTCGCCCGAGCCGGAGTCGGCGTCGGCGGGTGAAACGGCGAGGGCGGAAAGGGCCAGCGCACCTGACGCGGCCACGACGGCGGAACGTCTCAACTTGGGTCCTTGGGGAGAAGAGTGGTGTGCCCGAAACGGGGCGTGATCCGAAACGGATCGCATAGTAGCCCGCGCTCAGT
The DNA here is from genome assembly GCF_021538895.1 of Streptomyces olivochromogenes. GTDB lineage: Bacteria > Actinomycetota > Actinomycetes > Streptomycetales > Streptomycetaceae > Streptomyces > Streptomyces olivochromogenes_A. Next base: position 955 of record NZ_JADDRL010000164.1, read on the forward strand.
GTCCCGAGGAGAGCCAGGGCTGGGGGTCGGTGTAGTAGCCGCCGTAGATGACTTCGAAGTGCAGATGCGGGCCGGTGGACAGGCCGGTGGAGCCCACGCGTCCGATGGGGGTGCCCGTCCGCACGGTCTGGCCCGCGCTGACCTGGAGGGCGGACAGGTGGCTGTAGGTGGTCTCCAGGCGCTTGCCCTGGATGGTGCCGTGGTCGATGACGATGCGGTTGCCGTACGCCTTGGTCAGGGCGGCGAAGACCACCCGTCCCTGCCGCGCGGCGGAGACCCGGGCGCCCTGCGGCGCGCCGAAGTCCACGCCCGTGTGGAGCTTGGTCACGCCGGTGAGGGGGTGCACCCGGGAGCCGAAGGGGGACGTCACGGTGAGGGTGTCGACGGGTGCGGCGAGGATGGTGTCCGCCGTCTGTCCGGTGCCGTCGCCCGCGTCCTCGTGGTCGAACCCCGCATAGTGCGCCAGGCGCGACTTCACCTCACCGACGTAGGTCGACGCGCTCGCGGGGACGCGTCCGGCCTTCACCACCTCGCCCTCGCCCACCGCGTAGGCCGCCAGGGTCAGTTCGACCAGGTCCCCGGAGACGGTCCCGTCGGTCCGCAGCGTCGTGACCTTCGTCGCGAGGGCACAGTCCTGTCTGCCGAGCGCCATGATGGCGTCCGGCCGGTCCAGGGGTGAGGAGCGCCCGTTGCCGTCGTCGTCCTTGCCCCACCGCTTCCATGCGGCGTCCGTGAAGGCGGCGATGCCGGACCTGCCCGGCTCACCCGAGTCGCTCTCCCAGCCGGAGAGTTGGTCGATCTGGGCGGCGAGCACGGACGGGCTGAGCACCGCACAGGCGCCGGCGGCCTTGCGCAGCCAGGGACCGTACGACGCGTTCACCTGGTCGGCGCTGTTCGGCTGCGCGGTCGCGGCCTGCGTCGAGTCGGGGTCGAAGCCGCCGGTCAGGGTGAGGAAGCCGGCGACCGCCAGGGCCGTGACGAGTCCTGGCAGCACCAGGAGCGTGAAGGGGCCGGGACCGCGACGGCGGGGGCTGGGCGTACTCCCCGAAGGGTCGTGCGGGTGGGGCCTGTTGTTCACAGGCGGACGCTAACCCGCCTCCCCCGCGTGCCGCAGCGGACGCGGAGGCAGGGTCGGCTGCCCGAAGGGGCACACCTGGTGGCCCTACGCCAGGAGACCGGGTTCGGGTGACTGGGCGATCGCTCCCCGGGCCAGCAGCAGGAGGGCGTCGACCAGGTCGTCCGCCGGGCTGCCGGTCGCCAGGCGCCGCAGTTGCAGACCCATCACCAGGGCGACCGTCGTGGCCGCCAGGTGTTCCGCGTCGGGGACGCCCAGGGCGGTGAGGATCTGGGCGGCGAGCCGGTCGTAGGCCCGGAACGCCTCCGACGCCGCCTCGCGCAGCCGCTCGTCGCGTCCGGCGTGGATGTACAGCTCGAACGGCGCGAGATGCGCGCTGTCGAGCGCCGTACCGCAGGCCACCTGGCCGGCCAGGGACGCGGCCTCCTCGATGGCGAGGCCCTCGGTCTGGCACTGGTCGGCCAGCTCGGTGAAGTGCCGGGCCTCCTCGCGCACGAAGTGCAGCAGGCTCTCGCGCAGCAGATCGTGCTGGGTCTCGAAGTGGTACGTGACCGAGCCGAGCGAGACCCCGGCCTCCTTGGCGATTCTTCTGTTGGTGAGCGCCGCGAGCCCGCCCTCGCCGATGATCTGCAGGACGGCCGTGATGATGCGCTGACGTGTCGGGGCGGGGGCGGCGTTGGACATGTCGCTCATTGTTCCATCGGTGCGTCGCGGCTTCGGACAGGGGCGCAGGCCGCTGCACGTCCGACTCCACCGAACCGCCTCAGCTCCCTTACGCATGTGACCTGTTGGTGAGGGCGTGAGTGGACGGGATCACCTGGACAGGAGCACCGGACCTCCCTATTGTTCGTTCGAACGAACGGAATCGGAGGGCAGTCGTGCACATCGCTGGGGCAACCGTTCTGCTGACCGGAGTCACGGGAGGCATCGGCGGGCAGCTCGCCGCCGAACTCTCGGCCCGGGGCGCAGACCTCATACTCACCGGACGGCGTCGCGAGGCGCTGGACCCCCTCGCCGAACGCTTCGGTGCCCGGACCGTCCTGGCCGACCTCGGCGACCCGGACGACGTGCTCCGCCTGGCCTCGGAGGCCGCCGGTACGCAGATCCTGGTCGCCAACGCGGCCCTGCCCTCCAGCGGCGACGTGCTGGACTACACGCCGGAGCAGATCGACCGGGCGATAGCGGTGAACCTGCGCGCCCCCGCGGTGCTCGCGCGACTGCTGGCCGGGGACATGGTGGCCGCCCGGCGCGGGCACATCTGCTTCGTCGGGTCGCTGTCCGGGCTCGCGGCCACCAAGTCGTCGTCGATGTACACCGCGACCAAGTTCGGGCTGCGCGGGTTCGCCCTCTCCTTCCGCCAGGACCTGCACGCCACGGGCGTGGGCGTCTCGATCGTCCAGCCCGGTTTCGTACGGGACCTGGGCATGTTCGCCAAGACGGGCTCGCCCACCCCCGGCGGCGTACGCACCGTCTCGCCGGAGCGGGTCGTCAAGGGGGTCGTCCGGTCGATCGAGCGCAACGTCGCCGAGATCAACGTCGCGCCGGCCGAGCTGAAGTTCCTCACCAGGATCGCCTCGCAGTTCCCCGGATTCGCGGAGCGAGTGCAGCGCAGGGTGGGGGCGGAGGAGACCATGGAGGTCATCGTGGAGGCCCAGCGGTCGAGCCGCTGAGCCGCCGGGGGCTGCGGAACAGATGCGTGCCGGGGCGCGTCACCACGCCCCGGCGCGTCACAGCATGACGTGCTTGACCTGCGTGTAGTCGAGCAGCCCGGTGAGCGAGAGGTCGCTGCCGTACCCGGAGTGGCGCACACCCCCGTGGGGCATCTCCGACACCGTCGTGCCGTGGGTGTTGACCCAGACGATGCCGGTGTTCAGCGCGCGAGACGCGCGCATCGCGCGGTCGTGGTCGCGCGTCCAGACGCTCGCGGCGAGCCCCTGGGGGACCGCGTTCGCCAGGCGGAACCCCTCGGACTCGTCGGCGAAGGACTGGACGGTGACGACCGGACCGAACACCTCGCGCTGCACGATCTCGTCCCGCTGCCCGACCCCGGCGACCACCGTCGCCTGATGGAAGTAGCCGGGGCGGTCCAGGGCCGCGCCGCCGGTGACGACCTCGGCGTGCGCCGGGAGCGTCTCCAACAGGCCTTGTACGGAGGACAGTTGGGCCACGCTGTTGAGCGGTCCGAAGGCGGCGTCCGGGTCGTCGGGGTCGCCGGGCGCGAGGCGGGCGGCGCGGTCGGCGAAGGCGGCGAGGAACTGGTCGTGGATCCGCTGGTGGACCAGGATCCGGGTGGCGGCCGTGCAGTCCTGGCCCGCGTTGTAGTAGGCCAGTGACGACAACTGCTCGACCGCGTCGTCGAGATCGGCGTCCTGGTGGACCAGCACCGGCGCGTTGCCGCCGAGTTCGAGGTGCAGCCGCTTGAGGTCGGCGGCCGCCGCGGCGGCGATCTGCTGACCGGCGCGGACGCTGCCGGTGACGGCGACCAGCCGGACGGCGGGATGCGCCACCAGGGAACGTCCCGTGTCACGGTCGCCGCACACGACGTTGAGGACCCCGGGCGGCAGATGCTCGGCGGCCAGCCGGGCGAGCAGTACGGCGGAGGACGGGGTGGTGTCGGAGGGTTTGAGGACGACGGTGTTGCCGGCGGCGAGCGCGGGGGCGATCTTCCACACGGCCATCATCAACGGGTAGTTCCACGGGGTGATCTGCGCGCAGACGCCCACCGGCTCGCGCCGCAGGACGGAGGTACGGCCCGGGGTGTACTCGGCGGCGGCGGCGCCCGGCAGGTTCCGGGCGGAGCCGGCGAAGTACCGCAGCACGTCCACGATCGCGGGCAACTCGTCCGCCAGGAACAGGGCGCGCGGCTTGCCCGTGTCGGCGACCTCGGCGCTCGCCAGCGCGTCGGCCTGCGCCTCCAGGGCGTCCGCGATCCGCAGCAGCGCGGCCTGCCGCTGCTGCGGAGTGGTCACCGACCAGCCGGCGAAGGCCTCCTCGGCCGCCCGGCAGGCCGCGTCCACGTCCGCCGGACCGGACAACGGGGCACTCCCGTGCGGGAGTCCGGTGGCCGGGTCGACCAGCCGCAGCGTGGCACCGGAAGCGGCGGGCCGCTCCTTGCCGTCGATGTGGTTCAGGACGGTCGTGAACCGGTCGGTGTCAGCCACGGCGCAGCGCCTCCTCGGCGGCGGCGCGGCCGGTGCGGACGGCGCCTTCCATGTATCCGGCGACCCACTGGTCGGAGCCGCAGACGTAGAACGGGGGTTCGTGGGTGCCGTGCAGCGGGCCGACGGCCATGACCTCGCCCGGTGGCCACTGGGTGACGTAGCCCTGGGTCCACGGGTCGGTGCCCCACAGCCGCAGGTGGCAGGCGGTCGGCCGGAGTGCCTCGTCGCCGAACAGGGCGGCCATCTCGGCGAGCAGCTCCGGGGTGCGCAGCTGGGGCGGGACGCCGAGCAGCACGCCGTAGCGCTCGGGCGGTATCAGCGCCGACAGGACGCCCTCGTTCTGCGGCCAGGTGCTGCCCAGCACGCCCTCGCATTCGGACAGGCCGTTCAGACCGTCCGCGCGCCAGAAGGGCCGGTCGTAGACGGCGGCGAACTTCGCGGCCGTCGCGTGGCGTTGCCGGTGCAGGGAGGCGAGCCGCTCCTCGCTCACGCCGCTGACGGCGACGGACCTGAGCGGTCCCACGGGCAGGGCGCTCACCACCGCGCCGGCGGTGAGGACCTCGCCGGTGACCAGGCGCACGGCGCAGCGGCCGGGTCGTATGTCCAGGGCGGCGACGGGGGAGCCGAGCCGGACGCGATGGCCCAGCTCGCTGCCCATCACCTCGGCGAGCGTCGCCGAACCCGCCGCCAGCCGCAGTCCCTCCCAGTCCTCGTAGTCGTAGTCGCCGGTGCCCGAGCCGGGGACCGCCGCGCTCTTGCGGAGCGCGGCCAGCAGCGAGATCCGCTCGTAGGAGCCGCCGGCCAGGCCGAGTTGGCCGATCTCCCACAGGCGTACCACGCCCGGCGTGGCATGCCGGGAGCGGAGCCAGTCGGCCACGGACAGCCGGTCCAGGGCCGCCGCGTCCGGATGCGACCACGGGTCGTCGGGGTCGACAGTCGCGGCCAGGGCGGCGAACTCGGCGCCGAGGCGCTCGTGCAGGGCCGTGTCCCCGGGGCCGAACCAGTGCGGTGGGTCGCCGGCCGAGCGGCCCTCCGGTGTGGCACGGGTGATGCAGCCGGGTTCGGCGACATAGCTGGGGATCAGGTCGAGGCCGAGTTCCTTGGCCAGTTGCAGGTAGGCGGTGTGCCCGTGGCCGACCACCTCGCCGCCCAGCTGGACGGTACGGCCGTCGGGCGTACGGGTCTGCTCGACCCGGCCGCCGACGCGGTCCCGGGCCTCCAGGACCAGCACGTCGGTGCCGCCGGCCGCCAGGTCCCGGGCGGCGGCGAGCCCGGCCAGCCCGGCGCCGAGCACGATCACGTCGTGATGCATGAGCTTCGCTTTCGTCGGGGAGGGGTCAGGCCAGGACCAGGCAGTGCTCGGGACGCCAGCCGAACTCCACCGTCTCGCCGCCGCTCCAGCGGTCCTCCATGCGGGCCCGGGCCGTGTTCTGCTCCAGGACGGACAGCGTGACGCCGGGGGCGAGTTCGATCAGGTAGGTCGTGGTCGGGCCGCTGTAGACGGTTTCGCGGATGACACCGCGCAGCATCGACATGTCCGGTTCGAAGTCGGACAGCCAGATCTTCTCGGGGCGCACGGACACGCTGACGGCGGCGCCGTCGTCGATGCCGCTGCGCGTTCCGACCGGCAGGGCGGGCCCCTGGTCGAGAGTGACCTCACCGCCCCGATAGGTGCCGGTCATCAGGTTGGAGGTGCCCATGAAGGAGGCGACGAAGCGGGTGGCGGGGTGCTCGTAGATGTCCTCGGGGGTGCCGCACTGTTCGATGCGCCCCTCGTTCATGACCGCGATCCGGTCCGACATGGTCAGCGCCTCGTCCTGGTCGTGGGTGACGAAGACGAAGGTGATGCCGACCTCGCGCTGGATCTGCTTCAGCTCCACCTGCATCTGGCGGCGCAGCTTCAGGTCCAGGGCGGCCAGCGGCTCGTCGAGGAGCAGGACGGCCGGACGGTTGACGAGGGCGCGGGCGAGCGCGACGCGCTGGCGCTGGCCGCCGGAGAGGGTACGGGGCTTGCGGTCGGCGAGGCCGGAGAGCTGGACCAGCTCCAGCATCTCGCCGACGCGCCGGCGGATCTCGGTCCTGGCGACGCCCTGGCGCTTGAGGCCGAAGGCCACGTTGTCGGCGACGCTCAGGTGGTCGAAGAGCGCGTAGCTCTGGAAGACGGTGTTGACGTTGCGCTTGTTCGGCGGCAGCGCGGTCACGTTCTCACCGGCGAGCAGCACCGAGCCCTCGGTGGGATCGCTGAACCCGCCGATCATGCGCAGCGTGGTGGTCTTGCCGCAGCCGGAGGGCCCCAGCAGGGAGAAGAAGTGGCCGGCCTCGATGTCGAGGTCCAGGTGGTCAACGGCGTAGGAGTCGGCGAACCGCTTGGAGACGCCTTCGAGCCGGACGGCGGGGGTCACGTCCATGAGTCACTCTCCGGAGAGGATGTCGAGGCCGCCGCGGCGGCCGAAGAGGCGCGGGATGAACAGGGCCAGGGCGATCAGGCCGATGGATCCCGCGAGCATCAGCGTGCCGACCGCGTTGATGGTCGGCTGCACGCCGAAGCGGATCGCCGAGTAGATGCGCACCGACAGCGGCTGGGGGTCGACGCCGGTGGTGAAGTAGGCGAGGACGAAGTCGTCGAAGACCAGCGCGAAGATCAGTACGGCACTGGCCAGTACGGCGGGGAGCAGGGCGGGCAGCGTCACCAGGCGGACCGCCTGCCAGCGGGTGGCGCCGAGGTCCATCGCGGCCTCCTCCACCTCCGGGTTCAGCGCGGCCACCCGGGACCGGAGGATGACCGTGACGTAGGAGATGGAGAAGGTGATCTCGGCGAGCATGACCGTGCCGGTGGACAGGGCCACGCCCAGGCCCTTGAACAGCAGCATCGACGCCACGCCCGTGACGATCTCCGGCGTGATCAGCGGCACCAGCATGATCAGTCCGGCCAGCGAGCCGAGCCGGGTGCGGCAGCGGACCAGGCCGAGCGCGAGCGCCACCCCGAGGACGACCGAACCGGCCATCGCCACCAGGGAGATCCGCAGGCTGGTGCCCAGCGACGCGATGAGGACGTCGTCGTGGACGAAGGCGCGGTACCAGCGCAGGCTGAACCCGCCGAAGACGGTCAGGGACTTCTTGGAGTTGAAGGAGAACAGGGCCACGACCGCGATCGGCAGGTAGAGCAGGGCGAAGAAGAGCGCGGTGACGGCGATGAGGACACGGGGTCTGCGATCGGCGCGGCCCCGCTTGGTACGGGTCCGGGCGGCCGGCCGGGCCGTGGCGGTGACGGAGGGCTGCTTGACCATGGTCATCGGCGGGCCTCCGCCTCGTCCTTGCGGGTGCGCCGCAGGTAGCCGAGCATCCCGACCAGCAGGACCAGCATCAGCAGCATGGTGAGCGCGGAGCCCAGCGGCCAGTTCTGGCCCTGGAAGAACTTGTCCTGGATGAGGTTGCCGATCATGATCTGGTCCGGTCCTCCCATGAGCTGTGCGCTGACGAAGTCGCCCATGGCGGGCAGGAAGACCAGCACCAGCCCGGCCGCGGCGCCCTGCCGGGTGGCGGGCAGCGTGACGTGGAAGAAGGTGCGGACCGGGCCGCCGTACAGATCGCGGCCGGCCTCGATGAGGGAGACGTCCAGCCGTTCCAGGGCCGCGTACAGCGGGATGATCATGAAGACGACGAAGCCGTAGACGAGTCCCGCGACCACGCCGACGCCGGTGTTGAGGATCTTCGTGCCGCTGTCGGCGAGCCCCACCGCGCGCAGGGCGCGCAGCACGGGTCCGTCGTCGGACAGGACGACCGACCAGCCGTACATCCGGACCAGGTAGTTGGCGAAGAAGGGCACCACGATCGCGGCGATCAGCGCGTTCTTGTACCGGCCGCCGTACAGGGCGATCGTGTACGCCACCGGGTAGGCGATCAGTAGGCAGATCGCGCAGGTCAGCAGGGCGTAGCCGAGGGAGCGGGCCAGGACCTCGGTGTAGGCGGGGTCGGCGAGGGCGCGGACGCCGGCCAGGTCGAAGCCGAAGCGCGGGTTGCCGAGGTCGTCGGTGGTGCCGACCGCGAGTACGGCGACGAGCGCCAGCGAGGCGATCAGGAAGCCGGTCATCCACAGGGTGCCGGGCAGCATGAACCAGGTCCACATGCGGGTGCCGGTGGCGTCCCGGCCGCGGCGGCGGGCGCGTGCGAAGTGGCGGAGCAGTGCCATGGGTCAGCCCGCCTTCACATGGGTCCAGGCGGTGTCGCGGGCGTCCTCCGCCGCGCGGCCGCCGTTGCGGAAGAACAGGTCCGCCTTCAGGTCGTCCTCGGTGACCAGGCACTCGGGGAAGGGTTTGACCAGTTCGGCGTAGACCTTCTCGGTGCCCGCCACCGGCATCGGGTAGCCGATGTACTCGATGTTCTTCTTCACGTTCTCCGGCCGCAGCATGTAGTCGATGAACAGCATCGCGGTGCCGGGGTGGGGGGCGTTCCAGGGGATGGCGTAGCAGTCGGAGTTGATCGGCGTGCCCTCCCTCGGCGCCTCGAAGCCGAACACCGAGGGGTCCTTGGCCTGGTTGAGCATGGCGGCCATGTCTCCGCTCCAGGCCTGCGTGATGATCGCGTTGCCGTTGAGGAGGTTGTTGTAGCTGTCGCTGGAGAAGCCGCGCAGTCGCGGCCGCAGGGTGTTCAGCAGGGCGGTGATCCGGTCGAGGTCGCCGGTGTCACCGGTGCTGACGTCCAGGCCGAGTTCCAGGGCGCCCATGCCGAGGACCTCGTCCCGGTCGTCCAGCAGGAACACCTTGCCCCTGGCCTTGTCGTTCCACAGGTCCTTCCAGGAACCGGTCAGCTCGCCGATCCGGTCGCGGCGCCAGCCGATGCCGGTCTTGTACGCCGTGAAGGGGACGGTGTGCGCGGAACCGGGGTCGTACCAGGGGTCGGCGAAGTAGTCGTAGGAGCCGAATATGGCGTGCGCGTTGGTGAGCCGGGAGTGGTCGATGCGGCGCAGCCGGCCGCCGCGGACCAGGCGCTGGGCCCATTTGGCGGTGGGAAAAATGATGTCGTAACGGTTGCCGGCGTTGAGCTTGGCGACCATGCCCTCCATCGAGTCGAAGTTCGACTGGACGACCTTGACGCCGTACTCCTTCTGGAAGCCCTTGAACACGGACGGGTCGACGAAGTCGGCCCAGTTGAAATAGACGAGATCGCCGTCGACATGCGGCTCGACCGGGGCGAGCTGCCGGGCGTCGGGGGTTTTCGCGGGCATGAACCCGCAGCCGGCGGCCGCGGCGCCCAGCAGGCCGCAGGCGCCCGCCCGCAGCACGGCGCGTCGGGTCGGCGGTGGTACCTCGGGGGACATCGAACGTCCTCTCCGTCGAGGAACAGCACAACTCCAGGGCGGGACCGGTTGGTCGGCTCACGGAGGCCCTGACTCCGTAGGGAAGACCGGTCTGGGGAGGGTGCGAGCGTGCGTCAGCGGGCGCGGGGTAAGCCCGCCCGCGGACCCACGACGGCGTGCGGGTGCGACGCGTGTGCTGTGCCGGGAGGAGTCACGGCGTGGGCCCCTCCACGTCGTCGCGGATGCGGCGGGCGAACCAGCCGACGGCGGCCTCGCGCTGCGACAGCGGCCCCGGCTCGAAGCCGGGCGTCCGCAGGCCGGCCTGTACCCGCTCCACCAGCTCGGCGTCCTCGTCGTTGGTGACCCAGCCGATGTGGATGTTCAGCCGCCGGGCCAGCCGGGTGCGGATGCTCTCCCCGTGCCGTGTGTAGAAGCCGCCCGGAATCGCCGCCCGGTCCTGGGCGGTCGGCAGGGCGGTCCATGCGAGCACGTGGTCAGGGTAGAAGTCGATGAGCGTGTTCGGGTAGATCACGGCGTACCGCCACACCCGCCGGTCGGCCTCGGTCAGTCCCGGCATCGGGGTCGCGAGGCGCTGGTAGAGCCGCTCGGTCCAGTTCGAGGAGGGCTTGTCGCGCAGCGGAGACTCGAACAGGACGTAGTTCTCCTGCATGTCCACCGTGTACGCCTGGTAGTCGAGCAGTCGCATGAGCGCGGGGTGGGCCACGGGGACGTGGTAGCCCTCCAGATAGTTGTCGACGATCACCTTCCAGTTGGCGTTCTGCTCCTCGCCGTCCGCCAGGTCGTGGATGCGGTGCTTTCCGACGGGTACGAGGCCGGGTCCGGCGTAGCGGCCGACGGCCTCGGCGAGCCCGGCGCAGCTCTCGGCGAGCGGGGTCGCCTCCATGTCGAGGTTGACGAAGACGAAGCCGAGGAAGGACTCCACGTTGACCGGGTGCAGTCCGAGCCGGGGCTTGTCCAGGCAGGGGATCCGGCGTGCCTCGGGGGCGCCGACCAGCCGTCCGTCCAGCTTGTACGTCCAGCCGTGGTACGGGCAGCGGATCGCCTTGCCGGACGGTTCGGGGGCGGTGACCAGGCGGGTGCCGCGGTGCCGGCAGACGTTGAGGTGGGCGGCGAGGCCGCCGTCCTCGGTCCGTACGACCAGCACCTCCCGGCCGGCGGCGGTGGCGGTCAGCCGGGCGCCGGGGCCGGGCAGGTCGGACTCGTGGCAGACGAGCTGCCAGGACTTGGCGAAGACGCGGTCGGTCTCGGCCTCGGCGATGGCCGGATCGGTGTAGTAGCGGGCGGGCAGCGCCTCCCCGGGGTGCTCGGGGGGCGGCTCGGGCGGGGCAGGGGAGACGGTGTCGGCTGCCCGGGTGGTCGAGGGGTGCATCGGGTCCTCCTCGGCGCCGCCGCGGCGGCGATGGGCGGTGAGTCCGTGGCCGGAACGCAGGGTGGGCGCGTCGTTGGACGACGCGTCCCGGCCTGCCGGAATCCGGCTGACTAATTGGTTAGTCAGAGTGGGACCAGGGCGGGATCAAGTCAAGACTTGTGGGCTGACTAATTAGTTAGTTAGTGTCGTGGCAGGCGGACGACCTGGTCCCGCGACCACTCGACCGGGCCCGTACCGCCGCAGCGCGGACCACCGTCCGCACAGATCCGGACACCCTCGGTCCACGCCGGTCCGGGCAACCTCGCCCACACCGGTCCGGCCACCCTCCGTCCACGCGGTGCACGGCCCCGGCCGGGTACCCCGCACAGCTCCCCGCCCCTCTCGTCGCGGCGCCGGAGCACCCCCGTCCACGCCATCGCCCCGCCACCCCGTCTCCGGACCACCCGGAATCGGTGCGACCCCGGAGGCACGCATGAGCGCACGCCGAAGTCTGGAATGGCTCGGCCTCACGCCAGAGCCCGAACAGGAACTGCCCGCCGCGGTGGCCGCCCTGCGCGCCCCCGCGGCCGACCGACCGCCGACGGCCCTGGTCGCCGCCGAGCGGCACCGCGTCGAGCGGCTCGTGCTGCGCGGCACCCAACGCGGCTGGCTGCGCTACCTCCACGAGGTCACCGAACTGGTCGTCGAGGCCGCGGCCGGATCCGCGACCGCCGACCCACGGCCGGCGCTGGTGGCCGGCGAGGTCGTCCTCGACCACCACCGCATGCTGATCGGCCTGCCCGGGGCCGGCTACGCGCACACCGCCACGCAACGGCGCGATCTCGAACGGGCGCTGGCCCGCCTGAGGTCCCGCCAAACCCGCGAGCCGCAGCGCGCTGCCGCCCCCATCGGCCACTTCGAGCCCAGGAGCACCGTATGACCGGCGTCTTCTCCCTCCTTCCCGAAGGACGACCCGGCCTCCTCGTCCCCGCGCCGGGTGCCGCGCCCGGCGGGAGCGAGGACCTCGCCCGGTACCTCTCCGTGGGCGGCTACGCGCCGCTGCCCGCGCCCGACCGGTTGCTCGACCGGATCGCCGAGGCGGGACTGCGCGGCCGCGGCGGGGCCGGATTCCCCGCCGCCGTCAAGCTCCGCGCCGTCCGCGACGCACCGGGCGGAGCCGTCGTGGTCGCCAACGGAGAGGAGGGCGAGCCGGGTTCGGTCAAGGACCGCTGGCTGCTGCGCCACCGACCGCACGTGGTCCTCGACGGCCTGCGCCTCGCCGCGGCCATGACCGGAGCCGGGCGCGGCTGCGTGTACCTCTCCGACACGCCCGCCGAGCGGGCCGTCCGCCAGGCACTCGCCGAGCGTCCCCCGGAGCTGCCCGTCGACGTCGTACGCACGGAGCACGCCTACGTCGCGGGGGAGGAGACCGCGGTCGTACGACGCATCGACGGCGGACCGGCGCTGCCCACGGCGAAACCCCCGCGCCCCTTCGAGAGCGGTGTCGGCGGCGCCCCCACCCTCGTCGCCAACGTGGAGACGCTGGCCCGTATCGCGCTGCTGCACGCGCGCCCCGACGCCGCCGGCGCCGTCGCGGGCAGTCACCTGGTGACCCTCTCGGGCGGCGGCGGCCGATCCGGCACGGGCGGTGCCGCCACGCTCGTCGAGGTGCCCGCCGGCACGCACCTGAAGGTCCTCGCCGACCTGTGCCGGCACGGCAGGTCCGAGGCGGTCCTGCTGGGCGGCCTGTTCGGAGGCCTGCACGGCGCGGGCTGGACCGACCTCCAGCTCGACCACGATCGCCTGCGCGCGGCCGGCGGGGCCCTCGGCTGCGGGGCGCTGCACTTCCTGCACCCGGAGGACTGCCCGGTCTCCGTTGCCACCGAGGCCACCGCCTACCTCGCGGCACAGAGCGCCCGGCAGTGTGGGGTGTGCGTCTCCGGCACCGGAGCGCTCGCCCGCACCCTCACCGCCGTCGCACACGGCGAGGCGGACGACGACGCGGCCGACAAGCTGCGCCGCTGGTCGGGGCAACTGCCCGGCCGCGGGGCCTGCGGCCTGCTCGACGCCGCCGCCCGCATCGCCGCCACCCTCCTCGCCCACTTCCCCGACCGGGTCGACGCCCACCGCCGCGCCGCCTGCCCCGCGTGCGCCGGCGCCACGCCCGAGGACGGGCGCCGCTTCGCGGTGCCGGTGCCCTGACCCGGCCCGCGCCACTCACCCCACCGAGCCGCCCGAACCGCCGCACCGAAAGGACAGCCCCATGAAACTCCTGCTGGACTCCACCCGCTGCCAGGGCTACGGCCTCTGCCAGGAACCCGCGCCCGAACTGATCGACCTCGACGAGTGGGGCTACGCGCAGGTGCGCGCGACCGAGGTTCCGCGGGACGGCCAGGACGCCGCCCTGACCGCCGTCGCCGCCTGCCCCAACTCCGCCCTGCGGCTGGTGAAGTGACATGGGACGCGACCTGTCGGCCCTCTTCGACCCCGTCTCCGTGGCCGTCGTCGGAGCGAGTGACGACCCGGCCAAGTACGGCCATGCCATCGCCGCGCAGGCCATACGCGCGGACGGCCGCCGCCCCGTCCACCTGGTCAACCGCCGCGGCGGCACGGTCCTCGGCCGCACCGCCGCCCCGAGCCTGAGCGCGATCGGCGAGCCCGTCGACCTGGCCGTGGTCTCCGTGCCCGCCGCCGGCTTCGAGGACGCCGTCGACGAGGCGCTGCGGTGCGGGGCCCGGGCGATCGTCGCGATCACCGCCGGCTTCGCCGAGACCGGCGACGCGGGACGAGCGCGCCAGCTCGCCGTCGCCGAACGCGTGCGCGCCGCCGGTGCCGTCATGGTCGGGCCCAACTGCCTCGGGCTGGCCGACAACACCACCGACCTCTTCCTGGCCTCCGACACCTTCACCCCCGGCGGCGTCGCGCTCCTCAGCCAGAGCGGCAACCTCGCCCTCGAACTCCAGCTCCGCTTCCGCCCGCACGGCCTCGGCTTCTCCCGCTTCGTCTCGCTCGGCAACCAGGCCGACGTCACCCTCGTCGACCTGCTCGCCGACTGCGCCCGCCACGAGGGCACCCACGCCATCGCCGTGTACGCGGAGGACTTCGCCGACGGACGCGCCTTCGCCGAGGCGGCCGCCGTCGCCGGGAAGCCCGTGGTGCTGCTCACCGCCGGACGCGGCGACGCCTCCGCGCGCAGCGCGCAGTCGCACACCGGGGCGTTGACCACCTCCGCCGACGTGGTGACGGCGGCCTGCCGCGACGCCGGTGTGGAACTGGTCGCCACCCCCCGCGAACTCACCGTCGTCCTGGCCGCGTTGAACGGCGCGCGGCGCGCGGCCGGCCGCCGGGTCGCCGTGCTGACGGACGGCGGCGGGCACGGCGTCGTCGCCGCCGACGCCGTCGAGGCGGCCGGCCTGACCGTGCCCGAACTCCGCGAGCCCACGCAGCGGCACCTGCGGGAAGCCCTGTGGGAACAGTCGGCCGTCGCCAACCCGGTCGACCTCGCCGGGATGGGCGAGCAGGACCCCGGCTCGTACGCGGCGACCGTCGCCGCGCTGCTGGCGGCCGAGGAGACCGACGCCGTGCTGATGACCGGCTACTTCGGCGGCTACGCGGCCGCCGACGGCGGGCTCGGCGGCGGCGGCACGGTGCTCGCGGACGGGGAACAGGCCGCCGCCCGACTCATCGCCGACCGGCACCGGGCCACCGCGAAACCACTCGTGGTGCAGTCGATGTACCCCGACTCTCCCAGCTGCCGCACCCTCGCCGCCGCCGGGATCCCGGTGTTCGACGCCACCGAGGACGCCGCCCGCGCCCTCGCCGCCACGGCACCCGGCGCCCCGCACACCGGCGTCACGCCGCTGCCCCGCCCCGCGCCGCCGCTGCGCGCGAGCGGCTACATGGAGACCCGCCGGGCCCTCGAAGAGGCCGGACTCGCCTTCCCGGCCGCCCGGGAGATCCACGACGAGGCCGAACTGCTCGCCGCCACCGCGGAGTTCACCGGCCCGTACGTCCTCAAGGCCCTCCACCTGCTGCACAAGTCCGACGCGGGCGGTGTGGCGCTGGGCCTGGCCGGACCCGACGAACTGCTCGCCGCCTTCCGCGAGATGGACGCCCGGCTCGGCGCCTTCGCGTACTCGGTGGAGGCGATGGCGGACCTGACCGACGGCATCGAGCTGATCGTCGGCGTCAACCGGGACCCCCGGTTCGGCCCCGTCGCGATGGTGGGTCTGGGCGGCGTGCTCGCGGAGGCCCTGCACGACGTCGCCTTCACGCTGGCCCCGGTGCCCGCCGACCGCGCCCTGCGCCTGCTGCGCGGGCTGCGCACCGCCGCACTGCTCGACGGCGTCCGCGGCCGCCCGCCGGTCGACGTCGAGGCGGCCGCCGCTGCCATCGAGGCGATCACGGCGTTCGCCGCCGCCCACCCGGAGATCGCCGAGATCGAGGTCAACCCCCTGCTCGTGCGCCCGCGCGGTGCCCTCGCCCTCGACTCCCGAGCCGTCCTCGCCTGACCGTCACCACGCCC
>NZ_JADDRL010000165.1 GCF_021538895.1 Streptomyces olivochromogenes
CCGCACCGACCCAAGGGCTCCCCGTACACGGTGAACGACCAGCTCATGGTCACCACCGCGCTGCTGATCGCCCACTGGAACCGGGAACACGGCGCCCGCCCCCGGCCGGTCCGCATCACCATGCCCGTCGACGACCGCCCCCGGGACGCGGGCATGCCCATCGGAAACGGGACGCGGCTCGTCGAGGTCCCGTTCGCTCCCGAGGAGCTGGACGCGACGGACATGGCCGGGCTGCTGCGCCGCACGGCCGTCCGCACCCGGTTCCTCAAGTCCCTGCCCCGGCCCCAACTCGGCCACGGCGCCACCCTGTTGACCACGCCGTGGGCCCCGGTGGCGGTGCGCGGCGCGCTCACCCGCGGGCTGCGCCGGGCCGTCGCGCCCTGGACGTCGACCACGCTGCTCAGCAACATCGGCCGCATCCCCTACCCGCTGGATTTCGGCGAGGAGGCGGGCCGCGCGGACGCCGTCTGGTTCTCCGCACCGGCCCGCATGCCCCGCGGCCTCACCTTCACCACCGCCTCCACCGCGGGCCGCCTGCACCTCTCCGTGCGCTGGTCCCGCTCCCAGCTCGGCCCCGGGGACGGTGCCGAGCTGCGCGATCTGTTCGAGCACTATCTGCACACCACGGAGGTGACCGCCCCGTGACGACCACCGCCACCCCGCACGGGGAGCTCCGCGACTTCTACGAGGACCCCGCCGTGCCGGTCGCCTCCGGCGCCGCGCGCAGCATCCGCCAGGCCCGGCTGCTGGCCGCCGCCCTGGGCCCGGCCGGCGCGGGGGCGCGCACGGTCCTCGACATCGGCTGCGGCGACGGCACCGCGGCCGCCACCGCCGCCCCGTTCCTCGCCGGCCACCGCCTCGTCGGCGTCGACTGGTCCCAGGACGCCCTGCGCCGCGCCCACGCCCGGCTGCCGTCCGCCGTCCGGGGCGAACTCAGCGGCGGCGGGCTGCCGTTGCGGACCGGCTGCGCCGACGCCGTGCTGTTCAGCGAGGTGATCGAACACCTCGTCGACCCCGACGCGGCCCTGGACGAGCTCCGCCGCGTCCTGCGCCCCGGAGGCCACCTCATGCTCTCCACACCGAACCTGGCCGCCTGGTACAACCGCGCCCTGCTGCTGGCCGGCGTGCAGCCCGTGTTCTCCGAGGTCAGCCTGCGCGCGATCCACGGCCGCCCCGGCAAGGAGGTCGTCGGACACCTGCGGCTCTACACGGCCCGCGCGCTGCGGGAGTTCGTGACCGCGGCAGGCTTCGAGGTCGTCCGCGTGCACGGCGCCCCCTTCCACGGCGTGCCCCAGCCGCTGCGTCCGCTGGACCGGCTGGCCTGTGCCAGACCCTCGCTCGCCTCGATCCTGCTGCTGCACGCCCGACGGACGTAGGGGGCGGCCATGTGGTGGGGAGTGGTCGCGGCCCTGCTGGCGAACGTCCTGTACAGCACCGGGTTCGTGCTGGAGAAACGGGCCCTGTCCGCGCTGCCCGAGGTGACCGTGCGCAGGCCCGCCCGGCTGCTGCGGCTGGTGCTCGGCAGCCCGCTGTGGATCGGCGGGTCGCTGGCGCTGGCGGCCGGGTTCGGCGCGCAGCTCGTCGTCTACCGCACCCTGCCCATCGCGGCGGCGCAGGGGCTGTTCGTCTCCGGTCTGGTGCTTCTCGTCCTGCTGTCGGCACGGCTGCTCGGGGAGGAGACCAGCGGCCGGGAGCGGTACGCGCTGGGCGCGATCCTGGCCGCGCTGCTCATGGTGGTGCTGTCCCTGCGGGAGGGTTCGGACAAGGTCAGCCGGGCCGCTCCGTACCCGCTGGTGCTGCTCGTGTCCGTGCCCTCGCTCGCCGCGGGCGTGTGGCTGTACCGGGCCACCGAGCGGCGCGCCCGCAACCGGCACCGGCTGCCCACGACGGGCGTCGAGTACGGGGTGGCGGTGGGCCTGCTGTACGGGGTCAGCTCGCTGGCCATCAAGGGCGTGTCGAGCTGTCTGACCGGCGGGCCGCTCGGCCTGCTGCGCTCCCCGTACCCGTATCTCCTGCTGTTCACCGGCGCGTTCGGCCTCGTCATGTCCCAGGCGGCGCTGCAACGCTGCCGCGCCTCGCTGATCGTTCCGGTGTGCACGACGGTGACCTGCCTGTTCACGGCGGTGCTCGGCACGCTGTCGTTCGGCGAGGCGCTGCCGCACGACCCGCTGCGGCTCGCCCTGCGGCTGACCGGGACGGCGCTCGCGGTCGCCGTGCTGCTGACCATGCCGAAGCACGACGCCGCTCCCGAACCCTCCATCGGTGCCAAGGAGTTGACACCCCCATGAAGCCCGACGACCCGCTGCTGAAGATCCTCGCGTGCCCGCTGGACAAGGGGCAGCTGCACCTGCTGCCCGAGGAGGCCCTCTACAACCCGCGGCTGCGCCGCCGCTACCCGATCGTCGACGGCATCCCGCAGTTGCTGCCCTCGTCCGGTGAGCAGGTGTCGGACGAGGAACACGAGGAGCTGCTGAGGCGGATGACACCGTGAAGGGACCGACCCTGGCCGCCCGGCTGGCACCCCGGCTGCCCACCCGGCTCGTCGCCGCCACCGCCCGCGCCGTCTACCCGCGCTTCGAACCGGAGCTGGCCCGGCTCGGCGACCTCTGCCCGGCCGGCTGCGGCACGGCGGTGGACGTCGGCGGCTGGTACGGCCCCTGGACGCGCCGCCTGTCCGCACGCGCGCGCCAAGTGGTGACCGTCGAACCCGTCCCCCACCTGGCGCGGCTGCTGGCGTCGGCGTTCCCGGCGAACGTGCGGGTGATCCAGGCCGCCGCCGCGGACCGGCCCGGCATCGCCCGGCTCTGGCTGCCGCCGGACGACGCGGGCGACCGTGGCGTGTCGTCGCTGGTGCGCCGCGACATCCACGGGCGGGCCCTGGAGGTGCCCCGCGTGACCCTCGACGAGCTGGGTCTGCGGGACGTCGGCTTCATCAAGATCGACGTGGACGGCGGCGAACTGGCGGTGCTGCGCGGCGCCACGGCGCTGCTCGCGCGCGACCGCCCGGCGCTGTTCGTGGAGCTGGAGGCGCGGATCCAGCCGGTCGCGCCGGTGGTGACGTATCTGCGGCTGCTGGGCTACGAGGGCTGGGTGCTGCCGGGCAGCACCTGGATACCGCTCGGGTCCTTCCCGCTGGAGGCCCACCAGGCGCGGGCCTCGTACGTCGTGGCGCACGGCCTGCTGCGCCGGGTGCTGCCCTTCGGCGCCCTGCGGGGGCCGCGGTACGTCAACTCGGTCCTGTTCCTTCCGGACGGCCGCCGCCCGGGGACGCGCCCCGTCGGCGACGATGGGTCCCATGCCCTCCTCCGGAAACCGCCCCGCTAGCCCCGCCGGCCCCTTCACCCCGCGCGACTTCCAGCTGGTGCTGCTGCGCCGCATGGCCGACCACAACCCGGGCCCGGTCGAGGACGCCCGCCGTGAGCTGGGGGTCTCGATGGCGGACATGCGGGAGGCCAACAAGCGTTGGCAGGGGATGGTCCGCTCGCCGCGGGCCCGCTCGGCGGCCGCGCGCTACCGCTCGGTCCTGGGCCATCCGGAGACCGAGACCAAACGCACCATCGGCGACCTGGAGTGCATGGCCTGGCAGTGGCCGGTGCCGCTGTGGCCCACCCTGCGCTTCGAGGTCATGGTCGCCCCGGACGGCGCGGTGTGGAACGAATGGCTGGTCCGCGCCCCCGGCGCCCCCGCCCCGGACCTCCGCACCGTCGAGGACCTCACCCCCTGGTCCTGCACGGTCGACGAGGCGGCCCGCGCCTTCGCCCCCGCCCGCCCCCTGGAGGGCACGGCACCGACCCGCTGGGGCCTGACGTTCACGGCGCCCGACGCGCAGGGCGTACGGCGGGAGGTGGTCGCCGAGTTCACCTGGGGGCTGCTGCAGCGCACGGCGGTCAGCGGCTAACGCGCGGCGGTCGCGAGGATCGCCGCGACGACCGCGTCCACCGAGCCCGGGTGCAGGAACAGGAACAGGTTCGGTTCGACCAGTTCCAGCTCCATCACGCGGGGCTCCCCGTCCGCGCCGTCCACGAGGTCCACGCGCGCGTACAGCAGCTCGGGCGCGTCCGGTACGGCGGCCAGGGCGCGCTCGGCGACGGAGAGTTCGGCCGGGGTCGGGGTCCACGGCTCCAGGTCGGGGTGGGCCACCTTGTCCGCGTCGTAGGCGGCGCCGCGCGCCAGGACGGCGCGCTTGCGGCTGGCGTGCAGCAGGCGGCCGCCGAAGAACTGCAGGGCGTGCTCGCCGCTGACGTCGATGCCCTCGACGTACGGCTGCACCATCGCGGTGAGCCCCTCGTCGTGCATCCGGGCCAGGTGTCCCACGGCCCGGTCCCGCTCGCCGGGGGTGTAGCGCGCGGCGAAGCGGGCGCCCGCGCCGAAGGTGGGCTTGACCACGAACTCGCGGTCGTCCGGCAGGTCGGGAGCGTCCCCCGGGGCGAGGTAGCCGGTCGGCACGCTAGGCACCCCGGCCGCCGCGAGGTCGCCCAGGTAGCGCTTGTCCGTGTTCCAGCGCACGACGGCGGCCGGATTGGCGATGCGCGTCGCCTTCCCGACCCGCTCCGCCCACGTCACGAACTCGTCCGCGCGCCAGCTGTAGTCCCAGGTCGACCGGATGACGACGAGATCGAACCCGCTCCAGTCGGCGCCGGGGTCGTCCCAGTGCACGGCGGCGGCCTCGGCCCCCGCGTCCGCCAGGGCCGCCACCAGCACCGGCAGGTCACGGTCGTGGTGGGGCTCGTCGCCCGGGTCGTAGGTGGCGAGTGCGATACGGGGCATGCGCCGCAGGTTAACAACCGGGCCCGCAACCGATCCAACGGGTTTGACCTTCACCTTCGGTGAGGCCCCAGCATCGGTGGCGGAACGACGAGCGGACGTACGGGGGTGGCGGCGCATGGAGCTGCTGACGATCGGGGCCTTCTCGAAGGCGTGCCGGCTGTCGCCGAAGGCGCTCAGGCTCTACGACGAGCTGGAGCTGCTGCGGCCCGCGCGGGTCGACCCGGACACCGGGTACCGCTACTACGCGGTGGAGCAGCTGGAGCGGGCACGGCTGGTGGCGTGGCTGCGGCGGCTGGGGATGCCGCTGGCCTCGATCCGGCAGGTGTGCGCGCTGCCGCCCGCGGCGGCCGCCCGGGAGATCCGTGCCCACTGGGCGCGGGTCGAGCGGGAGACGGCCGTGCGGCGCGACCTGGCCGCGTTCCTCGTCGACCATCTGACCGCAGAGCCGAGGAAGGACACCGCCATGCTGGAACTGCGTTCCTGCGCCCACTCCGACATCGGGCGCGTACGGCCCGCCAACCAGGACACCGCGTACGCGGGCACCCGCCTGCTCGCCGTGGCCGACGGGTGCGGCCCCGCCGGGGCACCCGCGAGCAGCGCCGCCGTGGAGGCGCTGAAGTGCCTGGAGAGCGAGGAACTCCCGGCGGGCAGCGTGCTCAACCTGCTGGAGGACGCCGTGCAGGGCGCGAGCCAGGCCGTCCAGGACGTGGCCGGCGGCAGCGAGGACATCGGCACCACGCTGACCGCGCTGCTGTGGACGGGCTCCCGGCTGGCCCTCGTCCACATCGGCGACTCCCGCGCGTACCTGCTGCGCGACGGCGGCCTGTTCCTGATCACCCACGACCACACGGTCGTCCAGTCGATGATCGACGAGGGACGGCTCACCCCGGAGGAGGCGACCGCCCATCCGCAGCGCGCCCTGCTCCTCAAGGCGCTCGGGGGCGGCGCCCCCGCCGCCCCGGACCTGAAACTGCACGACGCCCTGCCCGGCGACCGGTACCTGCTGTGCTCCGACGGCCTGTCCGGCGTCGTACCGGACGACCGGATCGCCCGGCTCCTGTCCGCCGCCCCGGCCCCGGACACCGCGGTCCGCACCCTGATCGCCGAGGCGAACACGGCCGGCGGCCCCGACAACGTGAGCTGTGTGGTGGCGGACGTGGTGGAGGCGGCGTGAGCGGAGGCGGGTCCTCCAGCGGACTGCGACCCGGCTCCCAGCCGATCACTGGCATGGGGAGGCGGTACCTGGTGTAGGAAGGGTGGTGTCGTCCCCTGCGCTTTTCGACAGCTAAGGAGCACCGCGTGTCCTCCCTCTTTCCGGCCCTGGTGGGTGGTCCGGGCGAACAGGTCGCCCTGAGGTTCGGTGACGGTGAGCGGTCGTTGACGTACGGGGAGCTCGCGGGCGCGGCGGGCGCGGTGGCCGCCCGGGTGCGGGGCGCGGACCGGGTGGCCGTGTGGGCCACGCCGGAGCTGGAGACGGCCGTGGCGGTGGTGGGCGTGCTGCTCGCCGGGGTGGCCGCGGTGCCGCTCAACCCGAAGTCGGGCGAGAAGGAACTCGCGCACATCCTGTCCGACAGCGCGCCCTCGCTGGTGCTGGCCGCGCCCGGTGCCGAGCTTCCGGCTCCGCTGGCCGGGGTGGAGCGGGTCGACGTGGACGCGCGCGGCACCGGTGCCGTGCCGGAGGACCGTGCGGCCGAGGGCGACCCGGCCCTGATCGTCTACACCTCCGGCACCACCGGCCCGCCCAAGGGCGCGGTCATCCCGCGCCGGGCGGTCGCCACGACCCTGGACGCGCTCGCCGACGCCTGGCAGTGGACCGCCGACGACGTGCTGGTGCACGGGCTGCCGCTGTTCCATGTGCACGGGCTGGTGCTCGGCATCCTGGGACCGCTGCGGCGCGGCGGTTCGGTGCGGCACCTCGGCCGGTTCGGCACCGAGGGCGTGACCCGCGAGCTGACGGACGGCGCGACCATGCTGTTCGGGGTGCCGACGATGTACCACCGCATCGCCGAGGCCCTGCCCACCGACCCGGAGCTGGCCAAGGCGCTGGGCCTGGCCCGGCTGCTGGTCTCCGGGTCGGCCGCGCTGCCCGTGCACGACCACCGGCGGATCCTGGCCGCCACCGGACAGCGGGTGATCGAGCGGTACGGCATGACGGAGACGCTGATGAACACCAGCGTCCGGGCCGACGGCGAGGCCCGCGCCGGGACGGTCGGCGTGCCGCTGCCGGGCGTGGAGCTGCGGCTGGTGGAGGAGGACGGGACGCCGCTCGGGGCGTACGACGGGGAGTCCGTCGGCGAGATCCAGGTGCGCGGCCCGAACCTGTTCACCGAGTACCTGAACCGTCCCGACGCCACCGCCGCCGCCTTCACCGCCGACGGCTGGTTCCGCACGGGGGACATGGCGGTGCGCGAGCCCGACGGGTACGTGCGCATCGTCGGTCGCAAGGCCACCGACCTGATCAAGAGCGGCGGCTACAAGATCGGGGCCGGGGAGATCGAGAACGCGCTGCTGGAGCACCCGGCGGTGCGCGAGGCGGCCGTCACCGGGGAGCCGGACGCCGACCTCGGCGAGCGGATCGTGGCCTGGATCGTGCCGGCGGACCCGCAAGCGCCGCCCGGAGTCGAGGAGTTGGCGGCCCATGTGGCGGGCCGGCTGGCCCCGCACAAGCGTCCGCGGGTGGTCCGCCACCTGGACGCCCTTCCCCGCAACGACATGGGGAAGATCATGAAGCGGGCGCTGGGCGATGCCTGAGCGACTGTCGGCGCGCCAGATACTGACGTCGCTCTGCGACGCCTCGACCTTCACCGAACTCCCGGCCCCGGCACGGGAGTCCAAGCCGGACGGCCCGATCTCCTGGCAGGGCTACGACGCCTCGCGCGCCCGCGCCACCGACCGCACCGGCGAGGAGGAGTCCGTCGTCTGCGGCACGGCGAGCGTCGAGGGCACCCGGGCCGTGCTGATCGCCTTCGAGTTCGGCTTCCTCGGCGGCTCGCTCGGCGAGCGCACCGGCGACCGCCTGGAGGCCGCGTACATCCACGCCCGCGCGCACCGGCTGCCGGTGGTCCCGCTGGTCGCCACCGGCGGCAGCCGGATGCAGGAGGGCATGTTCGCCCTGACCCAACTGCAGCGCGTGGCCCGCCAGTCGGCGCTCACCCGCGAGGCGGGCCTGCCCCAGGTCGCCGTCCTGCGCGACCCGACCACGGGCGGCGGCTGGGCCACCCTGGGCGCCGGCGCCGACATCACCCTCACCCTCCCCGGTGCCCAGGTCGGCTTCGCGGGCTCCCGGGTCCGCCCGGCCGACGCGGACCCCGCGGCCTACACGGCACAGGCCCAGGTGGCGGCGGGCTCGGCGGACGCGGTGGTCCCGCCGGAGCGGCTCAGGGAGACGGTGGGGCTGTGGCTGCGGCTGCTGACCGCACCGGCCGAGGCGGCGCCCCCGCCCCACGCCCTCGGCGCCACCGGCCCGCCGGCCACCGGCTGGGAGGCCGTCCTGCGCGCCCGTTCGCCCGAACGGCCCCGGGCGCACGCCTACTTGGACGCCTACTTCACCCGGCGTGCCGCCCTGGTGGGCGACCGGTGCGGCGGGGCCGATCCGGACGGGATGCTGTGCGGGTTCGGCGAACGGGACGGACGGGCCGTCGCCTACGCCGCGCAGACCGGGACGGCGACCCGGCCGGCCGGCTACCGCACCGCCGCCCGGCTGATCCGGCTGGCGGACCGGCTCGGGATACCGGTGCTGACGCTGGTGGACACGCCGGGTGCCGCCAATGACGCCGAGGCGGAGCGGCAGGGGGCGGGACCGGCGATCGCGGAGCTGTTCGGGGCGGTGGCCGCCGCCCGTACCCCGATCACCACGCTGGTCATCGGCGAGGGCGGCTCGGGCGGGGCGCTGGCGCTGGCCGCTCCCGGCAACACCTGGGCCACGCCCGACAGTTACTTCTCGGTGATCGCGCCGGAGCTGGCCGCCGCGATCCTCAAGCGCCCGCCGCGGGAGGCGGAGGCGACGGCGGACCAGCTCCGTATCCGGCCGCAGGACCTGGTGGAGCTGGGGGTGATCCGGGGCATCCGGGACGTCGAGGACCACCCCTGAGCGGCTCCACCCGAGGCGCGGCTACTTCACGCCGACCGCCCGGATCACCTCCTGCGTCACCGAACCGCCCCGGTCGTCACCGGCCGAGGCCCGCAGGGACACGTACCGAGCGTCGCGCGGCACGGTCAGGGTGCCGTGCCAGGTGGCGGCCCGGCCGGTGAGCCGTACGGGCCGCCAGGTGGTGCCGTCGTCGTACGACACCTCCAGCTTCCCGCCGCCGAGGGTGCCGGTGCCGGACGCGTTCGCCACGTACCGCGCGGACAGCCCGACCGGCACCCGGCTCCCGCCCCGCACGCAGCCCGCGAGGTCGGTGTCGACGTCGAAGGCGAGGTTGACCAGCGGCAGATACGTCCAGCGGTCCTCGGGGGTCGCCGCCGACCGGAAGGTCCACTCGGTGTGGCCCCGGGTGGCCAGGCCCCAGCGGTCGGGGTCCAGCCCGGTGTCGGTGACCACCTGGTAGGTGTGCTCGTCGGCGGGCGCGTCCCAGACGTAGACCCCGGAGCTCTTGCGCCGGTCGACGAGGGTGCCGTCCAGGTACACCGCCGTGTCCTGGCTCATCCCGCTGTCGTCGCTCCACACGTCGCCGAACCCGGTGTGGTCGGGCCCGGAGTCGCCCCAGCCGGGGGTGTTGAGCTGGATCTGGTTCCCGGCGCGCTGCTGCCCCCAGCCGAGCCCGGTGCCCAGCCACGGGTGCCAGACCGGCCGGAACCAGTTCAGCGTCGGACTCGACCCGCCGGTGTACCGCACCAGCCCGCTGCGCTCCTCCAGCGTGCCGTCGCCGACCGCCACGGACTCGTGCCACAGCTGACCGGGGCCGGTGGAGACGTAGTCGGTGCGCTCGGCCGGGTAGTCGACGCGTTCCTGGAAGCCGAGGCCGAGCGGGAAGGTGTCGGTGAGGGAGTAGCGGAACTCGCCGCCGCTCATGGGCCGTGCCGCGTGGAACCGCACCTTGAGCGCGGCCAGTTGGCGGGCGGAGGGCGCGTAGGTGAGGTCGCGGTCCGGGATCGCTCCCTGGTGTCCTTCCGAAAGGTCGTACATGTACGGCGAGTTGCGCGTCCCCGTCATGTCGGCCTGTCCGGCGGCCCGCAGCCGTGCCGCGTCCGCCGCGTTCACCGTGGCGATCGGCAGCGGCCGGTCGGCGTTGTCGTCCGTGCCCCACCAGGCCATCAGCCGGCCGGGCGCGTCGTCCGTCACGAACAGCGCCTTGGCGCCCGCGTCCTGCGCGGCCTGGGCGAGGGCGGCCGGGTCGGCGCCGTCGGCGAGGTGCGCGAGGACGGCCTTGCCCGCGGCGCCGGTGACGGGGCCGTCGCCAACGTCGACCAGCGGCAGCCGCGTGTGCCCCTCGGTGAGCGTGCCGCCGGGCTGGACGACCGCCTCGCCGACCCCCGCGACCCGCAGGAGCGGCTTGCCGAGCCGCCAGACGGTCCGGTACTCGAAGGAGCCCCGGGTGACCTCGCCGGTGGGCGCGGCGAAGACGCTGTCGTAGGTGAGGGGGACCTGGACCGCGCCGAACAGGTCGGCGCCGTTCGCCTTCCGGTCGTACTCCATGAGCAGTTGCCGGGTCTCGGTGCGCCGGTCGACCCGGGCCTTCACCTCGCGCAGCGTGCGCCCGTCCAGGGTGATGTCGCGGTCCCGGTCGAGGCTGATCTCGGGGGCGGCGAGGAAACCGAGTCCGAGGGAGTCGGCGCCGTGGCTGCCGCGCACGTCGAGGAAGGAGGCCAGGGTGTACGTGCCCGGCCGGAGCCGCAGTTTCAGGGTGCCCGAGCCGCCGACATGGGCGGGGAAGGGGTCCTCGCGCTCGGCGAGCCGTTGCACGGTGAGGTCGGCGGCGGTGGGGGCGCCGTCCCGGTCCAGGACGCGGACGGTGAGCGTGTACCGCTCCTCCTCCTTGACCAGCCCGAAGACGGTGTGGGCGACGGGCGTTCCGGCGACGGCAGCCACGATCTGCCCGCTGGTGGTGCCGACCGGCGCCTTCGATCCGTCGCCGGTGACCGTCGTCGACGCGGTGCCGTGCGCGGGGACGGTGAGGGTGGTGTCGGCGAGGGTGGCGACTCCGTCGGGTGCGCCCTGGACGGACAGCGACAACTCGACGTCGGAATCGGATGAGTTGGTGTAGGTGACGGTCCTGGTGACCGGTTTGTTCGCGTTGTAGGGCCAGCTGTGGAAGCCCAGGTCGGCGCTGCCGGTCGCGGTGATCTTCGCGGTCACCGCGTCGGGGACACTGACCCGGCCCGCGCCCAGCACATAGGCCGACTCGTCGAGCCGCTTCGACGTGGACATCAGCGCGTCCTTGAGCCGGGCGCCGGTCCAGTCGGGGTGCTCCTCGGCGAGCAGGGCGGCGACCCCGGCGATGTGCGGGGTCGCCATGGACGTACCGCTCATGGAGGTGTAGTAGCCGCTGCCGGGCAGGAGTTGGGAGCGGGCGGCGAGGATGTCGACGCCGGGGGCGGACAGGTCGGGCTTCAGGGCGTTGTCGCCGTACCGGGGGCCGGCGCTGGTGAAGTAGGCGGCGCGGTCGTCCGCGTCCACCGCGCCGACGGTGAGGGCCGCGTCGGCGGCGCCGGGCGAGCCGATGGAGGAGGGGGCGCCGGTGTTCCCGGCGGCGACGACGAAGAGGGCGCCGGTCTCCTTCGAGAGGGTGTTCAGGGCCTCGGCCATCGGGTCGGTCCCGTCGCCGGCCTCCGTCGAGCCGAGGCTCATGGAGACGATCCGGGCGTGCACGTCGCGCGCCGCCCACTCCATGCCGGCGATGATCTGGGACTCGCTGCCCGAACCCTGGTCGCTGAGCACCTTGCCGACGGCGAGCGTGGCGCCGGGCGCGACGCCCCGCTCCCGGCCGTCGGAGGCGGCTCCGCTGCCGCCGACGGTGGAGGTGACGTGGGTGCCGTGGCCGTTGCGGTCGGCGACCTCCTGCCCCTCGATGAAGCTCTTGGTGGCGGACACCCGGTCCGCGAGGTCGGGGTGACTCAGGTCGACGCCGGTGTCGAGGACGGCGACGGTGACGCCCTTGCCGGTCAGCCCGGCGTCCCAGGCGGCCCGCGTGCCGATCTGCGCGTTGCTCTCGGCCATGTCGGCCTTGACGCGTCCGTCCAGCCAGACCTTGTCCAGGCCGCCGTGCCGGGTGAACGACCGCCAGAAGGTCCGGCCCCTGTCCGCCTCGACGGCGGCCCCGCGCAGGCTGGCCAGGGTCCGGGTCCGCTCGGCGCCGCGCGGGGTGACCGCCCGCGCGCCCTTGCCGTACGTCACGATCAGCGGCAGCGTGTCGGTCCTCCCGTCGGCGAGCCCCTGCCGGATCAGCCCGCTCACGTCGAACAGGCGCCGGTCCAGGCTGCCGGCCCGCAGGTACGGCAGCGCCTCGTCCGGTACGACGGTGATGTCGCCGCCGCTCGCCTCGGTCCGCACCGCCCCGCGGGCCCCCGGCGGCCGGTCCACGGTGACCGTCCGCTTCCCGTGCCCGAGGTCGGTGACGGTCACCTTGTCGCCGGTGATCAGGGTGACGGTGGTGGGGGCCGTGGTGCGGGCGGCGTCGGGGGCAAAGGTGCGTACGGAGTTGGGTGCCGAGGTCGCTGTGCCCGGCAGCAGGGCGAGTACGAGCCCGGCCGACAGGAGGGTCACCCCCCTCGCGCCTCGTCCGGCTGATCCTCTGGTCATCCACGCCTCTTCTCTGTCGAGTGCGTCGAGTACTGCGAAGAGTTTCACGGGGCTTGCGCGACAAGGGAGTTGAGCGGGCCTGGCGGGAAGGCGCCCCGGCGGGTTTCCGCCAACGCCCCGGCGAACGGCGCGGAGAACCGGGGACACCGCCAGTCACCGTGGGCAACAATGGAGTTGATCGGGCATCAGAACCACGGGGGAGCGAGCGGCGGCATGGCCAGGCTGGTGGAGTTCAAGACCGAGGACGGCGCCGTCGTCGTCGTGGAGACCGCGGACCCCGCGACCGGGGCGCGCCTCGTCTCCCGCGGCGAGGGACCGGGCGACGCGGCGGGCAACGGACTCGCCGACCGGACCACCCGCACCTTCGAGGGCGCCCTGGAGGGCGTCCGTTCGGCGGCCCAGTCGGCGCTGCGGGTCTTCCGGGACGGCGCGCTGCGGCCCGACTCGGTGGAGCTGGAGTTCGGGGTGAAGCTGAGCGCGGAGGCCGGTGCGGTGATCGCCAAGGGAGCGGCGGAGGGGCAGCTGGTGGTCAAGCTCAGCTGGTCCGCGAAGGACGGGACACCGGTCGGCCCGGACGGCGCGGAACCGGAGCCGGCCGCCTCCCGATCATGAGCGGCGCTGCCTGGCACGCCCGGATCGAGTGCGGGGGCGCGGTGTCCGGGGCGGGCTTCCTGGTGACCCCCAGCAAGGTGCTGACCTGCGCCCATGTCGTGCGGGACAGTGCTCTGGCACCGGTGACCGTGTCCTTCCCGAACAGCCGGGAGCTGGGCGAGGTACCGGCCACCGTCGCCGTGCACGGCGGCTGGCGGGGCGATCCGAAGGACCCCGGCGACCTGGCCGTACTCGAACTGGCCCGCGAAGTGCCCCTGGTCCCGGCCCGTTTCGCGCCGCCCGGCGCGGAGCACACCCGTCCCGCCCCGGCGCTGGTCGCGTACGGCTTCCCCGAGGGGTACGACGAGGGGGTGCTGGCCCAGTACCGGGCGCTGGCGCCCACGCTGATCTCCGACGAGTGGGTGCAGCTGGAGGCCACCACGGCGCACGGGCAGCCGCTGGCGGCCGGGTTCAGCGGCGCGGCCGTGGCCCTCCCGGACGGCCGGGTGGTCGGCATGGTCGCGCAGATCGCCGGCGAGCACGGCATCCGGGTCGGCCGGATGCTGCCCACGACGGTGATGGCCCGCTACTGGCACGGCCTCGGCGAGCTCGTCCCGGCCCACGGTGGCACCCGGGACGCGACGCGACGGCTGTACGGGCTGGTGCGGCGGGCGGCCGCCGCCGGACTGGACTGCGACCCCGACCGGCTGTACGTCGACGCCGTGGGCCCGTTCGGTCCGCCGCTGCCGCCGGACGGCTTCGACTCGCTGGCGTCGGCGGCCGGGTACGTGCACTGGGAGGTCGAGGACCCCGAGGCGGTGCCGAGGTTCGCCGACCGGCTGGCGGAGCTGCTGTCCGCGCCCCCGGCGCCCGCCGCCTCCTGGTCCCCGATCCTGGTGGAGCTCGACCGCAGCGGCGCCGGCGCCGACCAGGTCACCGTCGAGGTGTCCGCGTACCGCGACGGGCTGCGCCGCCCGGTCGGAACGGTCCGGTTGCCCCGCGCCGGTGTGCGGGCCTACGTCCAGGAGCGGGTGGACGAGGCGTTCACCCAGCTCGCGCCGGGTGCCGACGAGCTGATCACCTTCGTCCTGCCGCGCGAGTGGCTGAACGAACCGGTGGCGCACTGGGAGTGCGGCCCCGACGACTCCACGCCCCTCGGCTGCGCCCACCCGTTGGTCGTCGCGGACCGCTCCCGGCACCGCAGCGCCCGGCTGCGCCATCAACTGACCAAGAAGTGGCAGAAGTTACGGACGATCCAGGGCGCGCCGACCCTGCACCGGGTCGAGTGCTGCAGCCGGGAGCGGCCGCCCAGCCTGCGCAAACGGCTCCGGGACGAGGACGCCGACCTGGCGGGCTACGCCACCGCGCCCGCCACCGCGCCGGACCACTTCGAGGCCGCCCTGAACACCCCGGTCCCGGTGCTGCTGTGGCCGCGCGGCGGCTGCCCCGGCGCCGACCACGACACGCCCTGCGCGGGCAGCACGTTCCTCGACGGACTCGTCTCGTACGTCGACGGCCTCCCACCCGCGGAACTCCCCCGCCACATCCAGGCGTTGCGGGAGGAGGCGGAGGCGGACGACGAGCCGGAGCGGCACTGGGCCAGGGACGTCCAGATCCTGTGGGACGCCCCGCACTGTTTCCCCGAACCCGCGGCCAGCCTGCACTCCCCCGTCGCCTGAGCAACCCCCCACGGAGAAGAAACCCATGCCCCTGTGGCCCGTGTACACCGGCACGAAGCAGCCGCACGACGCCGTCACCGAGCTGCCCGCGCCGCCGCCCTGGCGCGCCTTCGACGGCGGCCCGGCACTGCGGACACCGGCCGACGCCGCGGACACCTCGGCGACCTCGCCCGACCGCGCCCACCGCGCCGCGACCTACCAGGCCACCCCGCAGACGGTCCAACTGGTCAACGCGGCCCTCTACCTGCGCCGCCCGCTGCTGGTCACGGGCCCGCCCGGCACCGGCAAGTCCTCCCTGGCCTACGCGGTGGCGCGGGAGCTGAGGCTCGGTCCGGTGCTGCGCTGGAACATCACCAGCCGCAGCGCCCTGCACGACGGCCTCTACCAGTACGACCCCCTCTCCCGCCTGTACGCGGCCCGTCAGGCGGCGGCAATCGAACCGGGCGCACCGGGCGCACCGGCCGCCGCCTCGGAGTCGGGCATCGAGGACCACCTGCGTCTCGGCCCCCTCGGCACCGCTCTCCTGCCCTACGCCCGGCCCCGCGCCCTCCTCATCGACGAGATCGACAAGAGCGACCTGGACCTGCCCAACGACCTGCTGAACGTCCTGGAGGAGGGCCAGTTCGAGATCCCCGAGCTGGTCCGTGCCTCCCGGCACACCCCCTCGGCGCAGGTCATGGTCGACGGCACCCACGAACGCGTCCCGGTCACGCACGGCCGGGTCCGCTGCCGTGCCTTCCCCTTCGTCGTGCTGACCAGCAACGGCGAGCGCGAGTTCCCGCCCGCCTTCCTGCGCCGCTGCGTCACGCTGCGGCTGCGCCAGCCCGACGACAGCCATCTCGCCGAGATCGTCCGGGCGCACCTGGGCGAGCCGGACGTCTACGCCCGGACGCTGATCACCCGCTTCCTGTCCCGGGTCGGCGGCGGAGAACTGGCCACGGACCAGCTGCTGAACGCGATCTATCTGGCCCGCTCCTCGGACCTGAGCCCGGAGTCGCTGGACGACCTCGCGGAGCAGCTGATGCCGTACCTCAGCGAGGCACCCCAGACCGATGCCTTCTGACCCGACCGGCTTCCCGGAACCACTGGCGCGCCTGGCCGACGTCCTGGCCAAGGCGAGCGGTGGCGCGCGCCCGACGCCGCGCGAGCTGGCGGAGGTGCTGTGGCTGGCGGGCCGGATGCGGGCCCCCGCGGACGAGGAGCCGCAGGCGCCGGTGGCCGGCGGGGCCTCGGCGCAGGACGGGAGACCGGAGGACGTACCCGAACCGGAGGAGCCGCCCGCGACGAGCGAGGAGACCGCACCGACGGCGGACGCGTCCGCGGTACGGCAGTCGC
>NZ_JADDRL010000166.1 GCF_021538895.1 Streptomyces olivochromogenes
GAGGTCACTCTCTGTAACGGCTGACCGGTCGAGGTCTGCCGCGGGCGTCGGCCCTTCGGACGTTCCGCTCACCGCTCGCTCCCGCAGTGCACTCGATCTCGGTCCGTGCAGGAAAGTGTGCCGATCATAGAGGCTGGCTCTGGGGCCTTCCAGCCACTGTCCAGTGTCCACGACCGGGCGGCGGTTCTGACAGATCGTTTCTGCCCGCACCTGGACGGGTTCTTGGGGCCCCCGACCGGTTGTGACGTTCCGTGAGTGTTTCGGGGTGTCGCCCACTTGGGCTCATCCGGTACTCCTCACCCTTCCGGTGCAGACAAACAGGGCGTAGTGCGGCAAAGTCCCACAGTCTGGGAGCGGTGTCCCGAGTTCCGCACCCGGAGGTTCCCTTGCCGCCCCATCTGCGCAGCGCCGCCGCCGTGTTCACCACGATGTCGGCGCTCGCCACGACCACGATCCTGACGGGCCCCTCGGCCGCCGAGCCGTTCGACACGGCGCCGTGCGCCCTGCACCGGACCGAGGCGCACCACTCCGAGGGCGTGGACGTGTGGAACCCGGCGTACACCCGACCGACCGGCCCGCTCGACGCGGTGATGGTGTTCCTCTCCTTCCCGGACGCAACCCCGCACCTCACCCCCGACGAACTGGCCGCCGATCACTTCCCGGCCACCAGCCGCTTCTTCGAACAGGCCTCCTACGGCAGATTCACGCTGCGCCCGCACACGCTGGCCCACTGGGTGAGCATGCCGCGGCCGTCGACGGCGTACGCCATACGGCGGGACTGGAACCCCGCGCTCCGGGCCGCCTATCTGCGCGACGCCTTCGCCGTGGCCGACCCGGAGGTCGACTTCTCGCGCTACGACGTCGTCTACTTCGTCGCCGACCCGGACGCGCCCGGCGTGGACTCCGACGCGACGAAGGTCGTCAATCTGGACACCCCGCAGGAGGTCGACGGCACGGAGGTGAAGCGGGTCGTGACGGTCTTCGAGCGGCATCCGCCGGACCGGCTGGTCCTCGCGCACGAGACGGGGCACGTCTTCGACCTGCCGGACCTGTACCACCGCCCGGAGGACGGCAAGGGGGACTGGGACACGTACGTCGGCGACTGGGACCTGATGGGCAGCCAGTTCGGACTGTCCCCGGATCTGTTCGCCTGGCACAAGTGGAAGCTGGGCTGGCTCGATCCCCGTCAGGTGGCCTGCATCCAGGGGACCGGTCCCGCGCGGCTGACCCTGGAGCCGCTCTCCGCCGGGCCCGCCGGCTCCGTCCCGGGCATCTCCGGCAATGTCGCGTTCGGCCTGGGCTCGGGCACGAAACTGGCCGTCGTGCGGACCGGGCCGGACAGCGTGCTGGCCTTCGAGGCGCGCGGCTCGACGGGGAACGACGTCGCGGGCTGCCGGCAGGGCGTGCTCGTGTACCGGGTGCGCGGCGAGGTGGCCTCCGGGAACGGGGCGATCGAAGTCGTGGACGCCCATCCGGACACCGAGGCCTGCTGGGAGAACTCGGTGTACCCGCCGCTGGCCGACGCACCGGTCGCCCTCGGGGAGAGCTTCACGGTGCCGGGCGAGGGCGTGAAGGTGGAGGTGGAGGGGCGCACGATGTCGGGCGCCTGGACGGTGAAGATCACACCGGGGGTGGAGGGCTGAGCGCCCGGGTTTTTGCTGCTCCGAGCGCTCGTGCTGTTCTGGGAACACAACGACGAGGGCGGGTCATGTTCTCTCGAACGTGACCCGCCCTCGTATGCGCGTGCGCCGCCAGGGACTCGAACCCCGGACCCGCTGATTAAGAGTCAGCTGCTCTAACCAACTGAGCTAGCGGCGCCTGCTGACGTCGTAGACCTTAGCATCCTGATC
The DNA here is from genome assembly GCF_021538895.1 of Streptomyces olivochromogenes. GTDB lineage: Bacteria > Actinomycetota > Actinomycetes > Streptomycetales > Streptomycetaceae > Streptomyces > Streptomyces olivochromogenes_A. The sequence continues at coordinate 1,851 of NZ_JADDRL010000166.1, forward strand.
GGCGGGAGGAAAAATCGATATCCGCACGCCCGCGCGGGCCGCCCGCACCGCCGCCCAGAGCAGGATCTCGGGGCCGGGCAGCCAGGGGTGCCGGGTGTCGGGGGCGACCAGCCAGCGGGAGCCGCCGGGGGCGGGGGAGTCGTCGCCGGTGAGGGCGGGGACGGTCACGGCGTCGCCGGTGCCGTGGCACAGGAGCGGCGGAACACCTCCCGTACGGCCCCACTCCTCCCAGGTCAGCAGCGAGGGGAGCCGCTGGGCCGTGCCGGCGGCGGCGAACAGGAGCATGCGGCCCCGGAACACCGCGACCGGACCGGAGCCGGGGCCCTCTTCCCATAACCGGTCCAGCATGCGGCGGCCGAAGAGCGCCGGTGCGTTCACCACGTCGAAGGCGGTGCCGCAGGGCAGGACCACCGGGGCGTCGGGCCGCTCGCACCAGAACGCGAGCGTGCTACGGGGATACGTTCCTGCGGAGGAGAGCCAGGCGGCGCCGTCGGTGGTGACATTCTGTGTGTTGCTCATGGCGCATACATCTACCGCCGGTGAGCGGGCCGTCCCGGAGGGTTGCGCAAAACGGGGACGGGAGGGGGTGGCAAGGAGTATCTTGCCCGCCTGGCATATGCCATGCGGGTGGCTCACTCAGAGCGACTCCTCGGGGCCCCGTCCCTCGGGGCCGGACCCGCGCATCAGATCCCGCCCGAACTCGATCATCTTCTTGGCGTAGTCCTCGGTCCACTCCGCCCGCTCGCCGATGTCGGCGGGCGTCAGCCGGTCGAACCGCCGCGGGTCGGCCAGCTGGGCCGCCGCGATCGCCTGGAACTCCATCGCCCGGTCGGCGGCCGCCCGGAACGCCTGCGTCAGCTCCGTGGCCCGGGTCAGGAGCGCGCGCGGATCGTCGATGGACTCCAGATCGAAGAAGTGCTCAGGGTCGGAGGCCGCTTCCACGGGCTCGAAGATCAGGGGCGCGGGGCGTAGCCGCGGTTCGTTCCGACGCGGCGTGGGCTCCGCCATGTCTGCTCCTCCTCATAGCTGCGTTGGGCACCGCCGTCAGGCCGGGCCACGGTCCATTGTCCCGCGCCCGCACAACCCCACCTCGGTCCACCGAACCTCCGGTGGCCCCCAACCCGACCCGTCCAGACCTGCCCGTCCCGCACACCGGCCACACCCCCGTCGGTCGCGGTCACGGTTTCCAGACCACCCGGTGTTCCGCGAGGTGGGCGAGGACCGCGTGGTTCGCCTCCCAGCCGTCCGGGCTGTATTCATCGGCCGCCTCCGGCGGCGTGCCGGACTCCGTCCGGCGTGTGGGCGGCGCTGCTGTTCGCGTGCGTCGTTGGGCTGCCGGTGTGTGCGTGTGCCGTCACCAGCCGGTGCTTCGCCGAGCGTGTCAGGGTGGCCTCCTCGTCTGCGGTCACGGTTGCCACACCATCGTCTGCCGTCACGGACGCCACACCACCCGGTGTTCCGCGAGGTGGGCGAGGACCGCGTGGTTCGCCTCCCAGCCGTCCGGGAACTTCACGACCGTGCCGAGTTGGACCGGTTCCGTGGAGGGGTAGTCGTCGAGGAGGTCGCTCACGCCGGAGCGGCACACCACGATGCAGGCCTGGCGGTGGCGGGAGGCCAGCACGCACAGGCGGCCCGTCTCCAGGTGGAAGGCGGTGGCGTCGGGGCGGCCGGAGAGCGGGTGGAGGACCACCGTGACGTCGAACTCCCGGCCCTGCAGACGGTTCGCGGTGTCGACGGTGACGTCGGACACCCCCAGCTCCGCCAGCGCCGCCCGCACCGCCGCCGCCTGGTCCCGGTGTGCCGTGCCGACCGCGATCCGGTCGGCGGTCAGCGGGGCGGGGTCCGGTGAGCGCTCCGACGTCGCCGCGCCGCCCCGGTCCAGCAGCCGCCGTACGACCGTCGCCACCGCCCGCACCGCCTCCGGGTCGGTACGAGGGGTGTGCCGGGCGGGCAGCTCCAGCAGGCCCCAGCCCGACTCCGCCGCCTCGTCGATCACCCGGTCGGGGCCGGAGCCGTCCGACGGGACCGCGAAGGAGAGGCTGCGGTCGCCGTGGTCCGTGCCGCTGCGGAACGGCGTGTACGGGTAGAAGGCATCCGAGACCAGGTGCGCGGCCGAGGCCGGCAGCCGCCAGGACACCGGCAGGCGGTGCTGCGGCAGCTCCGGATTGTGCGCGAGCAGCGTCGTCACCGCCGAGGCCGAGGGGTCGTACGACAGCCCCGCCCACTGCTCACTGCCCACGATCGCGAACGGGTCCAGCTGACCCGGGTCGCCCACGAACAGCGCCCGCTCGAACAGCCCGGCCACGGCGAGCAGCGCGTCCGAGCGCATCTGGTACGCCTCGTCGACGATCGCGTGCCGCCACGGCTCGTCCACCTTGACGTGCGCCCACTTCGCGGCGGTGGACAGCACGACGGGGATCCCCGCCAGGTCCGCCGCCTTCGCCGACTTCCGCACCTGCGGCAGGTCGTCCAGCGCCTTGTCGTACGCGTCCGTGTCGCTGCTGTGCAGCCGACCGACGGGCAGCTCGGGGTTCTTCTCGGCGAGCCGCAGCACCAGGTCGTCGACCTGCGCGTTGGTCTGCGCGACCACCATCAGCGGACGCCCGGCGTCGGCCAGCTCCAGCGCCGCCCGCACGACCAGCGTCGACTTGCCGGCACCGGGCGGCGAGTCCACGACCACGCCCTGTTCGGTGCCGTGCAGGGTGTCGCGGAGGATCGCGTCGGTGGCGCGGGCGGCCGCCGCACCGGGGTCGAGGACCGGCGCCGTCACAGGATGTCCTCCTCGGTCACGGGGTCGGCCGTCTCCGGCGCGGCCGTCTCCTCACCGGGCGGCCCGCCGTGCGTCCACGGGGTCTGCTCCGGGTCGGGCAGTTTGGCGCCGCCGCGCTGGTCGTGCTCGAACAGCGTGAAGCAGAGCCGGTCGCCCTTCTCGGGCACGGAACCGGGCTCGGGCTCCTTGCCGCGGCCCATCTTGTCGACGATCCGCAGCACGACGAGGCCCTCGCCCTCATCCCCGACGTACTCCGCGGCCTGCGGCTTTCCGCCCAGCGAGCGGTACACCTTCGCCCGCTCGCCCAGGTGCGGGCGGTCGTCCGTGCGGACGGTGACCAGGGGGCGCGGGCTGGGCCGCTTGCCCTCGCCGTACGCCATGACGACCTCCGTGACCTCGCCCGCGAACGCCTCCCCGGACAGCCGCCGCCCGGCCATCACCAGCGGGTCGTCGAGCGCCTCCTGCGCCTCCAGCCGGGCCTGCTCGCGCTCGCGCGTGGCCAGCTTGTTGGCCGCGGTGACCGCGTCGTCCCGGCGCGGCTGCGGGGGCTCCCCGGCCAACACCCGGTCGCGATGACCGGTGAAGGACCAGCGGTCGCGGGTCCACCGCTCCTCGACGTGCGCGCCCTCGGGCAGCGCCCGCAGCAGGTCGATGCCCCGCCACACCGCGTCCCAGGTGGGCCGGGTACGGCTCGCCACCAGCGCCCGGATCTCCCGCTCGGCCGCGGTGAGCGCGGCGAGCCGGTCGTCGGCCTGCAGACCGTCCTCGGCGGCGGCGAGGGCGGTGCGGGCCCGGTCGTAGCGCTCGATGGCCGGGGCGAGCAGCTTGTTGTCGAACGCCGGGTCGGTGGCCGGGCCCGCGGGCGGGCACAGCAGCTGGCCGTCGGCGTCCCGCGCGAGCTCGGCCCGCAGCGCCGCCTCGGCACCCGAGGCGCCCTCGGGCGGGTCGATCCAGGCGAGCAGCTTGCCCAGGTGCTGGTCCTCCAGGCTGGACTGGCCGGTCGCCCAGTGCCGGGCCAGCAGCTCCGTCAGGGCCGGCAGCAGCGCGGAGCCGGGCACCCGGGCCCGCTCCCCGAAGTGGGTCAGCCACCGCCCGAGCAACGGCACCCGGGGCGGCGCCGGGTAGGGGGCCTCCGGCTCCTGCTCGGCGGTGCGGCGAAAACGCGTGGAGCGGCCGAGCAGCCGGACGAAGTCGACGCCCGCCCGGCTCGGCACGATCAGCTGCGGGGCGTCCGCGCACAGGTCGACCTCGACCTTGACCCGCTTGCCGGTCTGCGGGTCGGTCTCGTTGCGCTCCGCGGCCTCCACGGTGTCCGTGTACGACTCGATGTACGGCAGGACGACGTCGGCCAGCTCCGCGAGGAACGCGAAGCGCAGGTCGTGGTCCCGGGGCTGCGGCACCACGAACAGGTGCGGCGCGTCCCGGTCGGTGCCGACCAGCGCCCCGAGCGGGGCTCCGGCCTCACCGGCCGTGGTCAGCGGCACGAACACCAGCGGGCGGTCGGACAGATGCCGGTGCCGGACGGTGGCGGCGGGCCGGGCACGGCCGGTGCTGACGGCCTCCAGCCGGGCGAGCGTGGCGATCAGCGACACGAGGGCACCTCCTGGCCGACGGCCGGCGCGTCACCGGCGGCCGGGTCGGCGGAGGCCGCGTCCGGGTCGGCGGGCAGCGTGTCCTGGCCGGTTCGGGCGCCGGGGATCGTCGTCAGTGCCTCCGCGCGCAGCGCCGCCGCCCTGCGCAGGGCCGCCACCGCGGGGTCGTCCGGGTCGCCGCTGTCGCCGCGGGCCGCCGACAGGACGTCCTCGACCGTGGTGAGGTTGCCCAGGTCGGCGCGGACCGGGCGGCCGAGGGTGGTCACCGCGCCGGCCGCGCGGGAGCGTTCCCGGCAGTGGAAGGCCATTTCGCAGGCGGACAGGCATTCGGGCGCGTACGTCGCCGGCACCGAGTCGACCGCGGCCGTGAGCGCGTCGGCCGGCAGACCGGGGGCGAAGCAGGTGCCCTCGGGCAGGGTGTCGGCGATGTCCTGCAGCCGGGTGAGCCGGACCAGCTGCCGGGCGGTGACCGCACGCTGCTTGCGGACGTCGACGGCGCAGCCGGTGGGCAGGTTGGTGAAGTCCTTCGGGCAGACCAGGAGCACCTCGTGACGCACGGGCGGAGCCGGTGTCAGACGCCGCGCGACTTCCTCAAGCGCCAGCACGTACACCGCGGCCTGTCGCGCCGCCGCGCCCACCTTCGCCGGATCCGCCGAACCGTCCAGCATCGGGAAGGACTTGATCTCGACGACCGTCCAGCCGCCGTCCGGGTGCACGACCACCGCGTCCGGTTCGAGGTAGGCGGGGCAGCCCGCCACGTCGAGGGCGAGCATCGGGTGGTTGAGCAGCGTCCAGGAGCCGCGCGCCTCGGTGGCCTCGCGCAGCGCCAGCGCCGTACGCGCCGTACGACCCTCGGGGCCCGCCGCGGACAGGTCCGGTACCCGTGCCTCGCGCGGCGGTTCGGCGCCGGGGTCCAGCCGGGTGTGCGCGAGCCGCAGCAGCTCGGCGCCGCCGTCGGCCTTCACCCGCGCCTCGAACGCGTTGCCCCGGATGAAGGCGAACTGCGACTGTCCGAAGGAGGACGGCGCGCCGATCGCGCTCGCCAGCGCCGTCTTGTCCACCCCGGCGCCGTCCAGGATCGCCCGCCGTCGGCACCCGGGATTCGCGGCGAGCGCCGCGAGGGCGCGCGCGTCCAGTGCCTTCGCCGGTACGTCCGGTCCGCGCAGCTCAGCGAGCCGCTGCCGGAGCGCCTTCGCCCGCGTCGGTGGGAGAGGCGTCCGGCTCGGCCGGGTCTCCGAGCCGCTCCTCGCGCTGCCGTGGAATTCGCTCACCCGCGGAAGTCTGGCATCCGCCACTGACAATCGAGGAAACCGCGGCGCCCGAGCCCTGTGCGACGACCGTGGAACGCGGCCGCAGCCGCCCCCGCACACGGTCCACGATCCGCATCACGTGCGGCGCGAGCAGCAGGCCGACGCCCATCACGGCGGCGCCGGCGACCGCGTCGAGGAAGTAGTGGTTGGCGGTGCCCATGACCACGATCGCGGTGAACAGCGGGTAGGCGACGCCGGCGACCCTCGTGATGCGCGTACCGCCGTACCGCCACAGCATCACGCCGCACCACAGGGCCCAGCCCACGTGCAGGCTCGGCATGGCCGCGTACTGGTTGGTCATGGCGCCCATGCCGCGCGGGGCGCTGGCGTCGCCGGCCCACCAGCCGTACGAGCTGTACTGGGCCATGGTGTCGACGAAGCCGTGGCCCGCCGTGAGCAGGCGGGGCGGGCAGGTGGGCAGCAGCGTGAAGCCGATCAGACCGATGAACGTGGACGTCATCAGCCAGGTGCGGGCCGCCCGGTAGTGCGCCGTGCGGAACCTGAAGATCCAGACCAGGATCACCGGGGTGACCAGGTAGTGCAGCGAGGCGTACCAGAAGTCGGCCGGTACGCCGAGCCACGCCTCGCGGGTGAACAACCGGTTGAGCGGGTGCTCGGCGTTGAGGTACAGGGCCTTCTCGATGCGCAGGATCGCCAGGCCGTGGTCGACGGCGGTGGAGACGTCGCCCCGGGCGAGGAGGCGGCCGGCCGAGTAGCTTCCGTACACGAGAAGGATCAGCGGCAGCTCGGTCCACCAGCGCAGCCGGGTCCGCGGGGACACCTCGGTGCCCTCTGTCTCGGTCTGCGGCATCCGATCGCCCTCCCCCTTCTCCCACGCGGCGCCCGGCGGGCCGACCGTGACACTTTACGGTGTGTCCATGTCGCCCGTGCGGGCCGCTCCAGCCCTCAAAGACGCCGCTATTGCCCCCCGGGTTGCCCGAGGACAGCGTGCGCGATGATGGAGGGGTCCCGCCTCCGATTTCTCCTCGCGTTCCTCTTCGCCCGTCCCGGAAAGGCCCCCATGGCACCGCGCATCCTGCTGGCCCGGCACGGACAGACCGCATGGTCGTTGTCCGGCAAGCACACCGGCCGGACGGATGTGCCCCTCCTGGAGGAGGGCCGCCAGGGCGCCAAGGTGCTCGGGGAGCGGCTGCACCGGGCGCCGTTCGACGGGCTGGCCGGGGTCGAGGTGCGCACCAGCCCGCTGGCACGCGCGCGTGAGACGTGCGAACTCGCCGGGTTCGGCGAGCGCGCGACGGTCTGGGACACCCTCATGGAGTGGGATTACGGCGCCTACGAGGGCCTGACCCCGGCCGACATCCAGGCCGTCCGGCCCGGCTGGCTGATCTGGCGGGACGGGGTGCCCGAGGGCGAGACCCTCGCCGAGGTGACGGCGAGGGCGGACGAGGTGGTGGCCTGGGCCCGGGCGGCGGACCGGGACGTCCTGGTCTTCGCGCACGGCCACATCCTGCGCTCCATAGGCGCCCGCTGGCTGGGTCTTCCCCTGGACTTCGCCGCCCGCATCCGCCTCAACCCGACGTCACTGTCGATCCTTGGCTGGGCCTACGGCGAACCCGCGATAGAGAGCTGGAACGACCTGGGGCACCTGGCCGCGTAGACCCACCAGGTCGCGCAGGCCTGCCCGGCCGCACGGGTCCACCAGGCCGTCCGGGCCCGCCGTCGCTCACATCGGCCGGGGCAGACTCGTGTGCCGCTCCAGGAACTCCGACACCCCGGAGGCCCGCCGGTGCGGCAGCAGCACCCGGGCGGTTCCCGCCAGCATCGTCTGGATGCGGGAGGACTGCACCTGGTCCAGCAGGTCGAGGACCTGAATCCCGGCCAGCGCGGCCTCGTCGGGCCGTCCCCCGCGCGCGAGGTCGTCGGCGAGTTCGGCGGTGTACAGGGCGATGTTCCGGGTGAAGTGCGGATCCTGCAGCTGGGCGGCGCGGCGCGCGTGCCGGGCCGCGCGCGGCCAGTCGCCCAGCGTCGACCAGCACTGCGCCTCCAGCCCCTCCAGCTCGGCCTCTCCGTAGAAGCTCATCCACTCGGGATCGGCGTCCGAGTGGCCCCGCTCGAAGAGGGCCTGCGCCCGGGCCAGGGCCTGTTCGCACCCGGTGCGGTCGGCGAGCCCCGCCCAGCCGCCCGCCTCGCGCAGCGCGAGCAGCGACATCAGCCGCGCGGAGCCCAGCGGGCGCCCCACCCGCTGGGCCGCCTGCGCCGCGCGCACCGCCTCCCGGGGCCGGCCCGCGTCCCGGGCCAGGAACGCCGTGTTGCAGAACGCGTGCGCCTCCAGGGCGTCGTCCCCGGTCATCCGGGCGGTGGCCAGTGCCTCGGCGTAGTGCGAGCGGGCGTCGTCGAAGCGGCCGGAGTCGTGGGCCAACCAGCCCACCGAGATGGCCAGTTCACCTGCGCCCGAGTGCAGCCGGTCGACGGTCGTCTGCCGGGTCGCCCCGGCGTCCAACAGCTCGTACGCGGCGCGCAGCGGAGCCGCCGCGCGCCGGTACAGGCCGTCTGCGCCGTGCCGGTCGTCGAGCAACCGGATTCTGCGGACGGCCTCCTCCAGGGCTGCCGCCTCTGAGGACCCGGCGCGGCGGGTCGGCTGCTCCGCGGCCGCGGCGTCGATGGTGAGCCCGAACGGGCCCAGCGCGGCGGCAACCGTGGCGCCCCCGCCGGTCATGAATGCGCGACGCAGCACGTCGCTCTCCTCGTGGTTCTCGTGCGTGTCGTACGGGTCCTGCGTGTCATACGGCTCTAAGGCCCCCGGCGTCTCACCCGTCGCGGCGGGTTCCGGGCGCGCTGCGCGTCCGCGGACGGACGAGCGGGGCGCGAAGCCGAGGTCGGCGAGCGTGCGACCGGGGAACATGTGCAGGAACACCCGTTCGTACGCGTAGTTCGGGCAGCGGATCTCACCCGCCTCCACCCGGCCGACGTAGCGCGCGTCACAGCTCACCCGCTCACCGATCTCGCGGGCGGCCCGCCGTACCAGCGCGGCGAACTCCGCCGGTGAACGGTGGCCGCGCAGCTGCCGGAAAGCGAGGTTGGGCCGCGGCGGCCGGTTGGGCTGCGACGAGGTCACCATTGACGACGCCATGGCCGGGTCCTCTCGTGCGAACCGTCGAACCATGCCGGATTCGGGGGGAACAGGGGCAAGTCGCCCGTGTGGCACTCTGATTCCGGCGGGCAAGAACGTACCCGCTGTATCGGACTCGCCACGCTGCGTTTGGCTACAAACCGGATATCTCATCCACGATCTGCCATGAACTGCCATCCTTTGCGGCGCACTTGCGCCGTAGCCGTTGACGCGGAGCCGCGTTGGAGGGGGTGGACCGCGAAGGGCTGTGTGGTGGAGGCCGGAATGGAGACCAGCCGGAGCAACGATCCCTGCATGTCGGCCAGTACGGCGTGCGATGTGGGCTGCGACCTCGTGACGGTGCCGGCCCGGCAGGGGCTGGAGGCGGTGGACATCCTGCGGCGGGGGGCCGGGGACTCGGTGGGGCCCGTCCTGCACGACGACGAGTGCGACACGCTCGGCTTCCTGGTGCCGCCGGGGACCGCGGCCGCCTGGGACGTCCCGGGGAGCACCTGCACGAAGACCGACGGCCGCGGGCTGAGCCTGCCCCCCGAGCCGCCGGTGGAGGGCTCGGACTGGCTCCTGCCCCCCGGCGAGGCCGACCTCGCCACCGACCCGGCGGTCCTGCGCCGAGCCTTGGGCGAGGCGGCCCGCCTGATCGAGGCGGCGGACAGCTGCCGCTGAGCTCTTCTGGCGGTCCGGGGGGGTCGGCGCCGGGGTTGCGTCCGGCGGACCGCCGCGTTGCCGGATCCACGGGCCGCTGTCGATGTGGCCCGACCGGCTGCCGCGTTGCCGGTTCCACGGGTCGCCGTCGGCGTGGCCCGACCGGCCGCCGCTTTCCCGCCCGCCGCCGCTCCCGGCGCCCCGTCCGGCAGGCACGTTCCGGGCCTGCGAAAATGGTTCGATGGGGAAGTCCAGGAGTCCGCGGCGCAGGTCGGTGGCCGTCGAAGCCGTCACCGAGGCCGTCGACGGCGGCCTGGCGCAGCTCATACCCGATCCCGACCGCGGCCGGGCCTGGACGCTGCTGATCGACGGCGCCCCGCAGTCGCACGTCGACCTCGACGACCCGGCGTACCTCTCCTTCGAGTACCAGCGGCGGCTCGGGCACGTCATCGACCTGCTCGCCCCGCCCGGCAAGCCCGTCCAGGCCGTGCACCTCGGCGGCGGCGCCTTCACCCTCGCCCGGTACGTCGCCGCGACCCGCCCCCGCTCCACCCAGCAGATCGTCGAGCGCGACGCGAGCCTCGTCCAGCTGGTCCGCCGTGAGCTTCCGCTGGACCAGGGCGCCCGGATGCGGGTGCGGTCGGTGGACGCCCGCGAGGGCCTCGCCAAGGTGCCGGACGGCTGGGCGGACCTGGTCATAGCCGACGTGTTCAGCGGGGCCCGTACGCCCGCCCACCTCACCTCGACCGAGTTCCTCGACGAGGTACGCCGGACCCTGCGGCCCGCCGGCGTCTTCGCCGCCAACCTCGCCGACGGCCCGCCGCTCGCCCATCTGCGCGGCCAGATAGCCACCGCCGCCGCCCGCTTCGCCGAACTCGCGCTGGTCGCCGACCCGGCCGTGCTGCGCGGCAAACGGTTCGGCAACGCCGTCCTCGTCGCCTCGGACGGCCCGCTGCCGGTCGCCGAACTGACCCGCCGAGCCGCCTCCGACCCGCACCCGGCCCGGGTCGAACACGGCAGGTCCCTCACCGACTTCACCGGCGGAGCCGTCCCCGTGACGGACTCCGCGGCGGTCGCCTCACCGGCCCCGCCGCCCTCCGTGTTCCGCTGACCGCGACGGGCTCAAGTCCCGCGCGAGGCAGGGCCGCTCAGTAGGTGCCGATCTCCACCCGCGGCGGTCCGTCGTGCCACGTGCAGAACACCGACACCCGGTCCGCGCCCCTGCTGAACTCCACCCGGATCCACGACTCCGTCTTCCACACCTGCATCGACCAGCCGGTGCCCGGCGTCGCCGAGACCAGCGTCGCGCTCGTCGTGCCCAGGTCGAAGACCGCGCGCCCGCCGTCGGTGTCGTAACCCTTGATCTGCCCGGCGGAGCCGGGGGAGGGGCTGAGCTTGCGGGTCGGGGTGCGTGAGGGCGTCGGCGTGGCGGACGCGGACGGCTTGCCGGAGGGGCTCTCGGACGCGGCAGGCGGCCGGGCCGTCGACGACGCCAGCGGCTTCGACCGCTGCGTGGTCGCGTCGGCCGCCGTGATGGGCAGGGCGCGCGGCGGGTCGTAGGCGGTCCCCGCCATGACCGTGTGGACACCCCACCACGACAGCGTGACCGCCGCGCCCGTGGCGAGCGACCAAGCCAGTACGTGTACGAGTCCCTTGCGCATCGCGGGCCATACTGCCTCACGTGTCCCACCGGACGCACATGGTCGGAGTTATCCACAGGCGCCGGACCGGCATCGGCCGCATGGCGTACGGTGCGGCGCATGGCAAGTGTGCTCGTGGTCGAGGACGACCAGTTCGTACGCTCGGCGCTCATCCGGCATCTGACCGACGCCTCGCACACCGTGCGCAGCGTCGGCACGGCGCTGGAGGCGCTGCGCGAGGTCGCCCATTTCCGTTTCGACGTGGTCATCCTGGACCTCGGCCTGCCCGATCTGGACGGGTCCGAGGCCCTGAAGATGCTGCGCGGCATCACCGACGTGCCCGTCATCATCGCCACCGCGCGCGACGACGAGACGGAGGTCGTCCGGCTGCTCAACGCGGGCGCGGACGACTACCTCACGAAGCCGTTCTCGGTCGAACACCTGTCGGCCCGTATCGCCGCCGTGCTGCGCCGTGCCCGCGCGACCACCGGCGAGGTCCCGCCCTCCGCCGTGATCCGGGTCGGCGGCCTGACCGTCGACCCGCTGCGCCGCCAGGCCGAACTCGACGGCGCACGGCTCGATCTGACCCGCCGCGAGTTCGACCTGCTCGCCTTCCTGGCCGGCCGGCCCGGCGTCGTCGTCCCGCGCAAGGAACTGCTCGCCGAGGTCTGGCAGCAGTCGTACGGCGACGACCAGACCATAGACGTCCATCTGTCATGGCTGCGGCGGAAATTGGGGGAGACCGCAGCCCGCCCGCGCTATCTGCACACCCTGCGCGGCGTCGGCGTGAAGCTCGAACCGCCCCAGGGAGCGGAGCCGTCGCGATGAGATGGGCACTGGTCAAGGTCTGTCTGGCGGTCACCACCATGGTCGTGGTCGCCTTCGCGGTCCCGCTCGGACTGGTCATCAAGGAGATGGCCCGGGACCGCGCCTTCTCCAACGCCGAGCGCGAGGCCGCCGCCCTCGCCCCGGCGCTGTCCATCACCACCGACAGGGACAAGCTGGAGCGGGTCGTCGCCTCCGCGGGCTCGGACGCCGGGATGGCCGTGCACATACCCGCCGTCGACGACACGGCGGCCGTCGACCTCGGTCGGCAGCGCGCCGCGGACCGGGACATCGCGACGGTGCGCCGACTGGGCCGCGCTTCCACCACGGAGGTGCCCGGCGGCTCCACCCTGCTCCAGCCGGTCGCGCTGAGCTCCGGCGCGATAGCCGTCGTCGAGGTGTACGTCCCCGAGTCCGAGGTCAGCAACGGTGTGGGTACGGCCTGGGCGGTCCTCGCCGCGGTCGGCGTCGCGCTGATCCTCGGCTCGGTCGCCGTCGCCGACCGGCTGGGCGGACGGATGGTGCAGCCCGCCCAGCGGCTGGTCGAGGGCGCGCACGAGCTCGGGGAGGGCAAACTCGGGGCGAGGGTGCCGGAGGAGGGGCCGAACGAACTGCGGCTGGCCGCCGTGGCGTTCAACTCCATGGCCGACCAGGTGGTCCAACTCCTGGCGAACGAACGGGAGCTGGCGGCCGACCTCTCCCACCGGCTGCGCACCCCGCTCACGGTCCTCCGGCTGAACGCGGCCTCACTGGGCGACGGCCCGGCGGCCGAGCAGACCCGGGCCGCCGTGGCCCAGCTGGAGCGCGAGGTCGACACGATCATCCGTACGGCCCGGGAGGCCAAGCCGCAGACCGTGGCCGCCGGTCCCGGCGCCGGCTGCGACGCGGGCGAAGTCGTCCGCGAGCGGATGGGGTTCTGGTCCGCGCTGGCCGAGGACGAGGGCCGCAAGTGGCGGGTGGCCGGCGTGGACCGGCCGGTGCGCATACCCGTGGCCCGCGCCGACCTGGCCGCGGCCCTCGACGCCCTGCTCGGCAACGTCTTCCGGCACACCGCGGAGGGCACGGCCTTCGCGGTCGACGTGCACAACGGGGAGGACGCGGTGATCGTGCTGGTCTCGGACGCGGGCCCCGGCATACCCGACCCCGAGGCCGCGATGGCCCGGGGCCGCGGCTCCGGCACCGACGGTTCGACCGGCCTCGGCCTGGACATCGTGCGCCGGCTCGCCGAGTCCACCGGCGGTGACGTGCGGATCGGCTCGTCGGTGCTGGGCGGCACCGAGGTGCGGATCTGGATCCAGCTGGACGGGCGCGAACCGGTGCGCAGGGGCCACCGGGGCGCCGTGCGCCGCCGCCGCGCCCGCAGATTGGTCTCTACCTTTAACCGTTCCCGATCCCTTCCTTAAGCGCACCCTAAGATCCTCAACGGCCGCCCCGATCAGGCAGTTTGTCCGATTCTCGGCCGCTAGCGTGCTGCCGCACCCCACCCGGAAGAGCGAAGGCAGGCACGCGCATGAGTACCCACCGGCGCAGGATCAGTGGCAGGAACAAGACGATCGGCGGTCTGGTGGCCGCGGCCGTGGTCGGCGGCGGAGCGATCATGTTCAGCGGCATCGCGCACGCCGCCGGGGTCGGCGCCGCGTACACCAGGACCAGCGACTGGTCGACGGGGTACACCGGGCAGTACGTCGTCACGAACAACAGCGACCGTGCGGAGAAGGACTGGACGCTGGAGTTCGACCTGCCGGCAGGCACGAAGCTCAGCTCCCTGTGGAACGGCGAGTCGAGCGTGAGCGGGCAGCACGTCACCGTGAAGCCGCCGAAGTGGGACACGGACGGGCTGGCGCCCGGCAAGTCCGTCACCGTCGGCTTCGTGGTGAACGGCACCGGCGCGCCGACCGGTTGCCGCATCGACAACGCGAAGTGTTCCGCCGACGACACCGCGACGCCCGAGCCGAGCGGTC
>NZ_JADDRL010000167.1 GCF_021538895.1 Streptomyces olivochromogenes
AGTGTGGAGCGGGCCGAGCTGAACGCGATCCTGGACGCCGGGTTCGTCTGTCATCTCGGCGTGGTCGTCGAAGGGCGGCCGCTGGTCGTGCCGACCGTGTACGGGCGGGACGAACGGCAGCTCTACGTCCACGGGTCCGTGGCCAGCCGCAGTCTGGCCGGCGGCACGCCCGTGTGCGTCACCGTCACCCACGTCGACGGGCTGGTCCTCGCCCGGTCCGTCTTCGAGCACGGCGTCAACTACCGCAGCGCCATGATCCACGGCACGGCCCGCAAGGTCACCGACCCGGAGGAGAAGCTGGAGGGGCTGCGCCGGCTCACCGAGCACGCCACGCCGGGGCAGTGGTCGTACGTCCGGCGGCCGAACCGCAAGGAGCTGGCCGCCACCACGTTGCTGGCCCTCTCGCTCGAACAGGCCTCCGTCAAGATCCGTACCGGCGCGCCCGAGGACGGCGACGGGCCCGACGCCGGGCTGGGCCTGTGGGCCGGAACCCTGCCGCTGACCTCCGTCTGGGGTGCCCCCGAGGCGGACCCGCTGCTGCCCGCGCGGACCCCCGTACCAGGACACATCGCGCGCCGCGAGGGGACCCGGCAGGGCTGACGCGCGGGCGGGGGCATACCGTGAGGAGCCGAACGCCTGAGCCGGGAGGAGACACGGGATGGGCAGCCGCACCGCGCTGGTCGAGGATCTGATGGAGAGGTTCCCGCATGTACCGCGGGAAGCCGTCTTCAAGGAGGACCTGCTCCGGGGTGGGGTCGCCTTCGACGCGTCCGCGCTCTCCGACAACGAGAGCGGCGAGGTCAAGCCGAAGTCGTACTTCATCTTCTCCTTCGACCACGGCACCCTGCCCGAGCTGGGCGAGGCCGCGCTGCGGCGCCCGCCGGAGGAGATCATCCTCACCGGCGGACCGTACGACCTGCGGCGGACCGTGGTGTCGGTGCGCGTGAACCCGACCTCGCCCTACCGTGTCGCCGCCGACGGAGAGGGCCTGCTCGGGCTCTACCTCGACGGCAAGCGCATCGCCGACGTGGGCGTGCCGCCCATGCCCGAGTACTACCGGCACACCCTCTCCAACGGGAAGTCCGTGATGGAGGTGGCCCCGACCATCCAGTGGGGCTACCTGATCTACCTGACCGTCTTCCGCGTGTGCCAGTACTTCGGCGCCAAGGAGGAGTGCCAGTACTGCGACATCAACCACAACTGGCGCCAGCACAAGGCGGCCGGCCGGCCGTACACCGGCGTCAAGGACGTGGAGGAGGTCCTGGAGGCGCTGGAGATCATCGACCGGTACGACACGGCCAAGGCGTCCACCGCCTACACCCTCACCGGCGGCGCGATCACCAAGACGGTCGCCGGGCGCGACGAGGCCGACTTCTACGGCCACTACGCCAAGGCCATCGAGGAGCGCTTCCCCGGCCGCTGGATCGGCAAGGTCGTCGCCCAGGCGCTGCCCAGGGACGACGTGCAGCGGTTCAAGGACTACGGCGTGCAGATCTACCACCCCAACTACGAGGTGTGGGACCGGCGCCTGTTCGAGCTGTACTGCCCCGGCAAGGAGCGCTACGTCGGCCGCGACGAATGGCACAAGCGGATCCTCGACTCGGCGGAGATCTTCGGCGCGCGCAACGTCATCCCCAACTTCGTCGCCGGCGTCGAGATGGCCGAGCCCTTCGGCTTCACCACCGTCGACGAGGCCATCGCGTCCACCACCGAGGGCCTGCGCTTCTTCATGTCGCACGGCATCACGCCCCGCTTCACCACCTGGTGCCCGGAGCCGACCACCCCGCTCGGCAAGGCCAACCCGCAGGGCGCGCCGCTGGAGTACCACATCCGGCTCCTGGAGGCCTACCGCGCCACGATGGACGACTTCGGTCTGTCCTCGCCCCCCGGCTACGGCCCGCCCGGACCCGGCCGCGCCGTGTTCTCCGTCAGCTCCTTCATGGACAGCCTCCCCGCGCGGGAGACGGACGACGAGTCCGCCGGGGAGGCCGCCCAGGTGTGACCCGTCCCCGGCCGCCGGACATAGGGGGGTGTCACGACGGGCGGAGGACGGAAGGGGGCGGGTGTGCCCGACGACGAGGGAACACCTGAGCACGAGGAGAGACCGCGCGCGTTGTTCGCGGCGCACTACGGGCGGGTCCTGAGCTTCGCCCGACGCCGCGCCGACGACGCGGAGGACGGTGAGTCGGAATGCGCTCGCGGTCCGTACAAGAGGCCGCGGATGTGGGCCACGGTACTTCGTGACCTTCGCCCGGTACGGTGACCGCGACCTCGACGCGTGGTACGCGTACCGGGTCGAGGCGCTGGACGCGCGGGGGCGGGTCGTTGCCGTGTCGCGATCCACTGACTGACGGCCTGTCAACTCGCCGAGGCGAAGCGGCGGTTGTGGAAGGTCGGGTAACCGGTCCGCGACCGCCGGTAGCTGGATTTGAATAGGTCGCTTGTCAGTTGTGTCGAAGGCGTGAAAGGCTCGTGGCCTGCCGCGAGGGTCCCCCCAACTCCGTTGCCCAATATGGCCAGTTGACCTCGCACGTGGATGCAGGAGACCCATGCCCGACCTGCCGACCCCCCAGGACGCCGCCGAGGCCGCGCTGTTCTCCGAGTACTGGGACGCGGTGCTCTCCTACGCCGACCTGTGCACCTCCGGCGCGCAGACGGCCAACCAGCTGGCCACCGAGGCGTACGCGCTCGGCATGCGCGAGACCCGGGCCGCCGGAGCCTCCCCGGCGCGCGCCGCCGGCCGCCGCACGCCCCGGCTGCCGATGATCCCGCTGCTGCTGACCGCCGTGCGCACCACCGCCGCCGGCTGGGAGGCGGACGGCCTCGGCCACAAGCTCGACCCGGACCTCAGGCTATGGCTCAACTCCGACAAGGCCGGCCGCTACACCGGACCGCCCCTGCTGCGCCCGGTCGCGCTGCGCGGCCTGAGGGACATGCAGGAGGCCGACGCCGCGCTGCTGTGGCTCGCCGAGGTCGAGGCGCTGCCGCTGCCCGCCGTCGCCCGCCGCCTGGGCCTCGACCCGGCCGCCGCGGCCCAGGAACTCGACCAGGTCCGCGGCCTGTTCCGGGACCGCTGCCACCGCGCCCACCTCGACACGCCGATGGACGCGCAGTGCCGCAGTTACGCCCGTCTCCTCGACGCGGTCACCCGCTCGCCCGCCGCCGACACCCCGGGGGACCTCTCCCGGCACCTCGCCACCTGCGTGCAGTGCGCCGAGGCCGCCGCCTGTCTGCGGCTGCACGGCGGCGGACTGCCCGCGGCCCTGGCCGGCGGCGTCATCGGCTGGGGCGGCCTCGCCTACCTGGAGCGCCGCCGCCGGGCCGCCGAGGTCCGGCTGGGCGCCGGGCACCCGGAGAAGCCGGCCGCCCTGGAGGGCGGCGACCCGGCGGAGGGTACGGGCCGCAACCGCGTCCTGCGCAACAGCCTGCTCGCCGCCGCCGTGCTGCTGTCGGTGCTGGCGCTCGGCGTGTCGATGATGCCGTTCGGCGGCTCGAGCCAGGTCGACGCGGCCGCCCGCGACGACCGTCAACCGGTGGCTGATCCCAACCCGTCCCTGCCCGCCGCCGACCCGCTGCCGTCCGACTCCGCCCCGGCGAAGCCGTCCCCGACCGGTACCGCGAGCGCGTCCCACCACAAGAACCCCGACCCGGAACCCCAGGGCTCCTCCGCGTCCGACTCCCACGGCCCCAAGTCCGCCCCCGCCACCGCCACCAGCGAGGCGGCACCCACCTGCCGGGTCGACTACCGCCTCGACAGCGAGTGGCCCGACGGCTTCCAGGCCACCGTCACCGTCACCACCACCCGGGCCCTCACCGACTGGCGCGTCGCCTGGTCCTTCCGCGACGGCCAGCAGGTCGGCCAGATGTGGGACGCGACCGTCTCCCAGAACGGCTCCCGGGTCACCGCCACCGCCGCCGACTACAACAAGGCCGTCGCCGCCCACGGCACCCTCGCCTTCGGCTTCGTCGGCTCCTGGAGCGGAAAGAACCGCCCGCCGTACGCGTTCTCGCTGAACGGGGACAGCTGCGCGACGAGCTGACCGGCCGCCGGGACCGATGACCGGTACCGGCTGCCGGAAAAAACGATTGACGGGGCGATCCCCCGACGGGAAACATGAGCGTCGCACGCCGAGGGGCGTGCGACGCGTGAGCGTGGACGAGGAGGTGTCGACCGATGGCTGTCGTTGCGATGGGCGCTGCCCGCCTCCAGAAGACCGTCAAGTCCACCTCCGTGGCCACCGGCTGACGACCACACACTTCGCCGCGCCGTTTCGCGCGCGCTCGCCGGGGCCACCCTTGTGAAGGGTCTCCCTTGACTTCCAGCTCCGCTTTCTCCGCTTCCTCCGCCTTTTCATCGCTCGCTCCCTACGGCTGGGACGAGGCCTGGGCGGAGGAGTTCACCCCCTACGACTCCGAAGGACTGCTGCCCGGACGCGTGATCCGGGTCGACC
Organism: Streptomyces olivochromogenes; assembly: GCF_021538895.1. Taxonomy (GTDB): domain Bacteria; phylum Actinomycetota; class Actinomycetes; order Streptomycetales; family Streptomycetaceae; genus Streptomyces; species Streptomyces olivochromogenes_A. The sequence goes on from NZ_JADDRL010000167.1 coordinate 4,452, forward strand.
GCGGCCAGTGCGACGTGATCACCGCCGGTGGTGTCGTCCGGGCCGACACCGCTTTCGTCACCCCGCACGACCCGCTGCGGGTCGTGTGCACCGGCGACTGGGTAGCCGTCGAGCCCGGCGGCAATCCGCGCTACGTACGGACGTATCTGCCGCGCCGTACCGCCTTCGTGCGCTCCACCTCCTCCAAGCGGTCCGAGGGGCAGATCCTCGCCGCCAACGTCGACCACGCGATCGTCGCGGTGTCCCTGGCCGTCGAACTCGACCTCGGGCGCGTCGAACGGTTCCTCGCCCTGGCCTGGGAATCGGGGGCACAGCCCGTGGTCGTGCTCACCAAGGCCGACCTGGTGGCCGACCCCGTGACGCTGTCGCACCTCGTCCAGGACGTGGAGACGTCGGCGCCCGGCGTGCCGGTGCTGACCGTCAGCGCCCGGCACGGTGAGGGGCTCGACGTTCTCACCGCGTTGGTCGCCGGGGGTACGTCCGTGCTGCTCGGCCAGTCCGGAGCGGGCAAGTCGACGCTCGCGAACGCGCTGATCGGCGAGGACGTCATGGAGGTCCAGGCCGCTCGTGACGTGGACGGCAAGGGGCGGCACACGACCACCACCCGCAATCTGCTCGCCCTGCCCGGCGGGGGCGTACTGATCGACACGCCCGGGCTGCGCGGCGTCGGCCTCTGGGACGCCGAGGGCGGCGTCGGCCAGGTGTTCTCCGAGATCGAGGAACTGGCCGAGCAGTGCCGGTTCCAGGACTGCGCCCACGAGAGCGAGCCCGGCTGCGCGGTGCTGGCCGCCGTCGACGCCGGAGACCTCCCGGTACGCCGACTGGAGAGCTACCGCAAGCTCCTGCGCGAAAACCAGTGGATCACCGCCAAGACCGACCAACGCCTCCGCTCCGAAATCCGCCGCGAATGGAAGCGGAGGGGCGCCGAGGGCAAGGCGGCGATGGAAATGAAGCGGGGGCGGTGGGGGTAGCCGACCGGCGCGGGCAAGGTGGTGTCCGAATTCCGCCAGCCGGTCGCCGTGGGCATCGCCCACACTGGAACACGTGAGGGACGAAGACACCAGGTACGAGGCTGTGCGGAGTCGGGATGCCCGGTTCGACGGGGAGTTCTTCTTCGCCGTCGAGACGACCGGGATCTACTGCCGGCCCAGCTGCCCGGCCGTGACGCCGAAGCGGCGCAACGTGCGGTTCTTCTCGACGGCCGCCGCCGCGCAGGGCTCCGGCTTCCGGGCGTGCCGCCGGTGCCGCCCGGACTCCGTGCCCGGCTCGGCCGACTGGAACGTCCGGGCGGACGTCGTCGGGCGGGCCGTCCGGCTGATCGGGGACGGGATCGTCGACCGGGAGGGCGTCGCCGGGCTCGCCGCGCGGCTCGGCTACAGCGCGCGGCAGGTGCAGCGGCAGCTCACCGCCGAGCTCGGCGCCGGCCCCGTCGCGCTGGCCCGGGCCCAGCGCGCGCACACCGCGCGCGTTCTGCTGCAGACCACCGACCTGCCGATCACCGAGATCGCGTTCGCCTCCGGATTCGCGAGCGTGCGCCAGTTCAACGACACGATCCGCGCGGTGTACGCCCTGACCCCGAGCGAGCTGCGTACCGCGGCCCCGGGCGGCCGGGGCGCGCGCCGGTCCACCCCGGGCGCGGGGATCCCGCTGCGGCTCGCCCACCGGGGGTCGTACCAGTCCGGCCCCGTCTTCGACCTGCTCGCGCGCGAGCAGGTGGCCGGTGTCGAGGAGGTGTCCGGCCCGCCCGGCCGCCGGGTCCTCAGACGCACGCTGCGGCTGCCGTACGGCACCGGGATCGTCGCCGTCGAGGAGCGCACCTCGACCGTCCGGGCGGGAATCGCCGCCCACCCCGGCGGCTGGCTCGACGCCCGGCTGCACCTGACCGACCCGCGGGACCTGACGACCGCCGTGCAGCGGCTGCGGCGGCTGTTCGACCTGGACGCCGATCCGTACGCCGTCGACGAGCGGCTCGGCGCCGACCCACGGCTCGCCCCGCTCGTCGCCGCCCGGCCGGGCCTGCGCTCGCCCGGTGCCGCCGATCCCGCCGAGTTCGCGATCCGGGCCCTGGTCGGGCGCACCGAGGCCGAGCGGCTCGTCCTGCGGTACGGCAAGGCGCTGGACGTCGCCTGCGGCAGCCTCACGCATCTGTTTCCCGAGCCCACCGTCCTCGCGGAGGCAGAGCCGCACGGCACGCTCGGGGCGCTGGCCGCCGCGCTCGCCGACGGGGTCGTACGGCTGGACCCGGGCGCCGACCGGGACGATGCCGAGCGGGCCCTGCTCGCCCTGCCCCGCATGGACCCTGCCGTCGTCGCGGCCATCAGGGTCCGCGCCCTCGGCGACCCCGACGTGGCCCCGCCCGGCGCGGACGTGCCGGACGGCTGGCGGCCGTGGCGCTCGTACGCCGTACGACACCTGTGCGAGGAAAAGGAGTTGGAGTCGGTATGACGTACTGGACGCGGGTGGACGGGCCCTTCGGCCCACTCCTCCTCACCGCCGCCCCGGACGGGGCCCTGACCTCGCTGTCCGTGCCCGGGCAGAAGGGCGGCCGCACGGTCCTGGCGGACTGGCGGCAGGACCGCGGGCCGTTCCGCGCGGCCGAGGACCAGCTCGCCGCTTATTTCGCCGGTGAACTCAAGGAGTTCCGGCTGGAGTTGAGGACCGAGGGCACCGAGTTCCGGGAGCGGGTCTGGGCCGCCCTCGACTCCGTCCCGTACGGCGCGACCACGACGTACGGCGAGATCGCGGCGCGGATCGGCGCCTCCCGGGCCGCCGTACGGGCCGTCGGCGGCGCGATCGGCGCCAACCCGCTGCTGATCCTGCGCCCCTGCCACCGAGTGATCGGCGCGGACGGCTCCCTGACCGGCTACGCGGGCGGACTCGACCGCAAGGTGTGGCTGCTCACCCTGGAGGGGGCGCTCGGCACAGCGGGCGCCTCGTAACGTCCCCTCCAGCAGCGCAAGCCCGCTCCGGCGTGACTCCGGGGCGGGCTTCCGCTGGTTCAGGCCCGGATCACACCAGGCCGGCCCTTTCCAGCGCGGAGCAGCAGGTGTCGACGAGCAGCCGCGTCACGACGTACGGGTCGACGTTGGCGTTCGGGCGGCGGTCCTCGATGTAGCCCTTGCCGTCCTTCTCGACCTGCCACGGGATACGGACCGAGGCGCCGCGGTCGGAGACGCCGTAGGAGTACTCGTTCCACGGGGCGGTCTCGTGCAGACCGGTCAGCCGGTCGTCGATGCCGGCGCCGTAGTTCTTGACGTGGTCGAGCGGCTTGGAGCCCTCGCCGAGCGACTCGCAGGCGGTGATGATCGCGTCGTAGCCCTCGCGCATCGCCTTGGTGGAGAAGTTGGTGTGCGCGCCCGCGCCGTTCCAGTCGCCCTTGACCGGCTTGGGGTCGAGGGTGACCGAGACATCGAAGTCCTCGGCGGTGCGGTAGAGCAGCCAGCGGGCCACCCACAGCTGGTCGGCGACCTCGATCGGCGACAGGGGTCCGACCTGGAACTCCCACTGGCCGGGCATGACCTCGGCGTTGATGCCGGAGATGCCCAGGCCCGCCTTCAGGCAGTTGTCCAGGTGAGCCTCGACGATGTCACGGCCGAAGATCTCGTCGGCGCCGACACCGCAGTAGTAGCCGCCCTGGGGGGCCGGGAAGCCGCCCTCGGGGAAGCCCAGCGGACGGTCACCCTCGAAGAAGGTGTACTCCTGCTCGATGCCGAAGAGGGGAGCCTGCGCCGCGAAGCGTTCGGCAACCACCGTCAGCTCGGCACGGGTGTTGGACGCGTGCGGGGTGCCGTCGGTGTTCAGGACCTCGCACAGCACCAGTACGTCGTCGCCGCCTCGGATCGGGTCCGGGCAGGAGAAGACCGGTTCGAGCACGCGGTCCGAGGCGTGGCCCTCTGCCTGGTTGGTGCTGGAACCGTCGAAGCCCCAGGTGCTCGGCTCGGCGCCGTCAGCCAGGACCTTCGTCTTCGACCGCAGCTTGGCGGTCGGCGACGTGCCGTCGATCCAGATGTACTCAGCGCGGTAACTCATGATTCTTCTTTCCGGTGATTTTCGGGACAGGGAAGATCCCGGCCCCGTCTCATGGGGTGATGGCTCTGGGGGTGCGGCAGATCGTCGGCGCGAGTTCGCCCGGGATCCGCTTCGCGGTCAGGCAGTCTGCTTCCCGGCTCCGGTGGATGCGGCCTCGCTGTCGGTCGCCCGCTTCAGGGCTTTGCCGACCTGGGTGTGGCATCCCTTCTCCGCGTCGCTCAAAGGCGTGCCACCCCAACGGTCGACGGCCGCGAGCTCGGCGCCCTGCTGCAACAGGTACGCGACGACGTCGATATGCCCCTCGGACGCTGCCAGGTGGAGCGCCGTGCGCCCGTCGTAGTCGCTGGAGGAGGGCATGACTCCGGAGGCCACACAGGCCCGTACTCCGTCGAGGTCGCCCTTGCTGGCCGACCACAGCAGCCGCATCGTGCCTTCGATCGCCGACTGGTTCTTCTTCAGGCGTGGGTCACGCTTGCTCCCCTGGTCGTCACCCACGAGGGAGTCGTACACGTGGAAGTTGTACTTGGCGACCAGTTGCTTGCAGAACTCGATGCCGCGCACGGAGTTGCCCAGCGAGTCGAGCCGGGGTGACCAGATGGCGATCCCCATGACCTGGGGCACGACGAGCATGAGGGCACCCGAGACCCCGCTCTTCGCCGGCAGCCCGATGGTGAAGGCGAACTCACCGGAGTAGTCGTACATGCCGCAGGAGGACATGAGCGAGAGGCATTTCTGTACGGTGTCGGTGGAGAAGACCCGGTCACCCGAGAGCGGCACGACCCCGCCGTTGGCGAGGGTGGAGGCCACGGAGGACAGCGCGGCACCGTTGAGTTCGACGGAACAGCACTGAAAGTAGAATTCCAGGGTCTGGATCAGATTCGTGCCGACCGGGAAGGCACCGTGCTCGCGCATGAAGTAGCCGAGGGCGAAATTGCGGTCAGCCGTCTGTCGCTCCGAGAGGTAGACGGCGTTGTTGAAACCGATGGGGCTGCCGCCCGCCAACTGGCGCCAGGTGTCCGCGACGTAGTCGAAGCGGTCGGCGATGTCGAGTGAGGGCTCGATGAGTGAGCAACTCATGATGGCACCAGAGTTGATCATGGGATTGTGCGGGAGTCCGTTCCCGTTCACCGACAGTTCGTTGAAGCCCAGACCGCTCGGTTCGCGGCCCACGTGCCGGTGGACCACATCGGCGCCGTGTCCCTCCAGCGTGAGGCAGTAGTTGATCGGCTTGCAGACCGACTGCACGCAGAAGTTCACGCCGACGTCACCGATCGTGAAGCGTTGACCGTCCACCGTGCAGACGGCGATGGCGAATTGGTCGGGAGGTACCCGTCTCAGCTGGGGGATGTAGTCCGCCACCTTCCCCCGCTTGTCGGGCAGCAAACTGTCGTAGATCTCGGTGATGTCCGCCGTGAAGGAGGCGAAGTCCGGGATGACGAGTTCGCCGGTGATGGCCCGGGCCAGCAGATCCTCGTTCCTGTGGCACAGTTTGGTGAATCCCGCGAGGTCCAGCAGTTGTTCGCCGGTGGTGTCCGACGCGTCCTGCCCGGCCCACAGGTGCCCGAGGCGTGGGTCGTCGGGGGTGATGCCCGCCTGGCGGAGCCGGTCGATGATCTCATTCCGGCTTATACATCCGTTCGCGTCCTTCTTGAACGACTGGAACAGCTCGCGCACCATGTCGGGATCTCCTGACGTGGGCTTCACCGGGACATGCTGAGCGGTCGCGGCGTGAGAACGGGTACCGGCGCGCCTCACTTTGTGATTGCCTCCCGTTTCGCCCATGGCGGCACCTCTTTCATTCGCATTCGTGCTCCCCGAAGCACTGTTGTGTGATTTCACCTCACAATGCCGATGATGTCCGTGCAAGCCGCAGGACCACCTATGGTCAAACCCTTCGGTACGTAGGTCGCCCCCATGGTCAACGCCTCTCGGTGGCACCGAGGTTCCTTCACCGCCCACCGAAGCTTCAACCTGCACGGAACCGAAGTCTTTGTCCTCATCGGTGGTGGCAGGTTGTCGCGTCACCGTGTCAATTGATCACATAGGCCTCGGAGTTCGGCCGACGACCACATTTCACCGTCCCTGGCGTTCCGGGACGCGGTTCCATCCATCAGGAGAAACAGATTTGAACAGCGCAGACACCGCCTTCGTGTTGATCAGCGCCGCGCTCGTCATGTTGATGACGCCCGGGCTCGCGTTCTTCTACGGCGGCATGGTGCGGGTGAAGAGTGTCCTCAACATGCTCATGATGTCCTTCGTCTCGCTTGGCATTGTCACGGTGCTGTGGGTGCTCTACGGGTACTCGCTCGCATTCGGTGACGATCTCGGGGCCGGACTGCTGGGCGGCTTCGACCACATCGGCCTCAAGGGCATCGACGCCGGCACGTTGACCAATGGCAAGGACGGCATCCCGGTCTTCGCCTTCGCCCTGTTCCAGCTCATGTTCGCCGTCATCACTCCGGCCTTGATAAGCGGCGCCCTTGCCGACCGAGTGAAGTTCAGTGCCTGGGCGGTCTTCATCACCCTGTGGGTCTCGCTGGTGTATTTCCCTGTCGTCCACTGGGTGTGGCAGGCCGACGGCTGGCTGTTCAAGCTCAAGGTGATCGACTTCGCTGGTGGGGCAGCGGTCCATATCAACGCCGGTGTCGGCGCACTCGCAGCGGTGTTGGTGGTGGGCAGGCGGATCGGGTTCAGGAAGGAGCCCATGCGTCCTCACAGCCTGCCTCTGGTCATTCTGGGTGCGGGACTGCTGTGGTTCGGGTGGTTCGGGTTCAATGCCGGTTCCGCCTTGGCGGCCAATGGCGCGGCGGCCACCATGGCCCTGAACACGCAGATCGCCGCGGGCGCCGCGATGCTCGGCTGGCTGGCTTGTGAGCGGATCCAGCAGGGTGCGTTCACCACGCTGGGCGCTGCTTCCGGGGCGGTCGCCGGTCTGGTGGCCATCACTCCGTCGGGCGCGCACGTCAACGCCTTCGGAGCGATCCTCATCGGCGTGGTGGCGGGTGTGCTGTGCTCCTGGGCGGTAAGCCTGAAGGACAGGCTGGGCTACGACGACTCCCTGGACGTCGTCGGTGTCCACCTGGTGGGCGGCCTGGTCGGCACCCTGCTGGTGGGAGTCCTGGCCATCGATGGCGTCGGCGGCCTGGGGCAGTTGGGCAGGCAGGCGATCGGCGCGTTCTCGGTGATGGGCTTCTCGTTCGTCGTGTCCTGGATCCTTGCGAAGACCGTCGACGCCACGATCGGGTTCCGGGCCGTCGAGGAGGACGAGACCTCTGGGGTCGACCGGGCCTTCCACGCCGAGAGCGCCTACGACTTCACCCTGTTGGGCGATGCGTTGGCCGAGCACACCACGGTGCTCGTCGGCGGTACCGACGCGACGATCACGCTCGGGCGGCAGAAGACGGGTGGATGAACGAAGTTCATCCCGGCGGCGACGCCCAGGCGTCCTCGTCCAGCCCCCAGCTCTGGGTCCGGCGCGGGTGGACCCGGATCACCTCCTCGCTGAGGTGTGGGCCCAAGTCGTGTGGTCCGGTCAGGAGTTCGGCCTCGCTGAATTCGGTCATGACGGCAGCCGAACACGCCCGGCCGCCCGGCACATCGGCTCAGGGCCCTAGGACGCTGGCCCTAGTCCGCCGCGTGGACCGCCGGCCGCGTACGCCATGCGGGTGTCATGGGTGGTGATGTGCCGTCCGTCTCCCGGTCCCGTGTGTCACCGTCACCTCCGGCGGGCCATCGGGAAGGGCGGGCGCACACATGCTCAAGGGCGGACGGGTCCTCGTGCTCCGGGGCGGACGGGTTTGCGCGGTGGCGCTGCTGGCCCTGGTGGGCACGACCGTCCCGGCCACCGCCGACTCCCTCCCGGCCTCGGCCGACTCCGCGCCGGCGCACTGGACCGGCACCTGGGAGACCGCGCCCTCCGGCACCACCCCCGCCCTGCCCGGCGCCGCCGTCCGCAACGTCGTGCACACCAGCGTCGGCGGATCGGCCCTGCGCATCCGGCTGAGCAACCGGTTCGGCACCTCCCCCCTCGTGCTGGGCGCGGTCACGGTCGCCCTGCGCCGGGCGGCCGGCCCGGACGCCGTACCGGGCTCGATGCGCACCGCCACCTTCCACGGCGCCTCCACGGCCGTCGTCCCGGTCGGCAGTGACCTGGTCAGCGACCCGGTCCCGCTGGCCGTACCGCCCGCCGCCGACCTGCTCGTCACGGTGCACACCCCGGGCGACTCCGGCCCCGCGACCTTCCACCGCACCGCCCTGCAGACCAGCTACGTGGCAGCCCACGGCGACGGGCGGGCGGCCGACGAGGACGGCGCCGCCTACACGGCCACCACCGTCCACTGGTACTACGTCACCGGCGTCGACGTCGACGGTCCGGCCGCCGGCAGCGTCGTCGCGTTCGGCGACTCCCTCACCGACGGCAACGGCTCCACCCCCGACGCCAACCACCGCTGGCCCGACCTGCTCGCCGAACACCTCGGCCCGCGCCGGTACGGCGTCCTCAACGCCGGGATCTCCGGCAACCGCCTGCTGCGGGACGACGTGGCGCCGGGCGCGCTGACCCGGCTCGACGACGACGCGCTGTCCCGCTCCGGCGTGCGCCTGCTGGTCGTCCTGGAGGGCATCAACGACATCAAGGGCACCTCGGCGGCCACCGACGCGGACGCCTTCGCGGCGGCCTACCGCACGATCGTGGCCCGCGCCCACGCGCGCGGCATCACCGTCGTCGGCGCGACCCTCACCCCGTACGGCGGCTACCCCGCCTACACGGAGACCGGGGAGGCGGTACGGCAGCGGGTCAACGCCCTCATCCGCGCGGGCGGCCTCTTCGACGCGGTCGCCGACCTCGACGCCGTCGTCCGTGACCCGGCCCGGCCCGAACGGATCCGGGCCGCCTACGACCCCGGCGACCATCTGCACTTCAACGACGCGGGCATGCGGGCGCTGGCCGACGGCGTCGCCCTGGCCGGCTTCGGGCAGCCCGTCAGCCCCGGATGACCGCGGCGAGCCACGCCGCCGCGATCAGCAGGCAGGCGAACAGCTCGGCCAGCACGCTGGACCCGCCCGAGCGCATCGTCGTCCGCAGCGCGGCCATCGCGTCCCCGTGGCTGCCCAGGCGCAGGCGTTCGTGCAGGTAGATCCCGGCCATGAAACCGGGCACGGCGCCCAGCACGGGCACCACGACGAAACCGAGGAGCGCACCGAGGCCCGCGTACACCGCCATCCGGGGCGTGGCGCCGCTCTCGCGCAGCCGGCGCGGCGGCAGCGCCCAGCGCACCACCTGGGCGAGGAACAGCACGAGGGTGGCGCCCACCAGGACGCCCCAGGCCACCGGCCGCGGATCCGTCAGCGCCCACCACAGCACCGCGGCCCACACCAGCCACGAGCCCGGCACCCCGGGCACCAGCACTCCGCACAGGCCGAGCACGATCACCAGGCCGACCGGCAGGAGTTCCCACACTCCCATCTGCCCAGCGTGCCGGAGCACGGGAGCGGGCGCAGGTCACGTACGGGTCACTCGTGGGCGTCCCGGGCCACCCAGCCCCGCTCGTAGGCGTGCCAGCCCAGTTGCAGCCGCGTCGTCACCCCGGTCAGCTCCATCAGCCGCTTCACCCGCCGCTGTACGGTCCGCAGGCCCAGGTCGAGCTGTTTGGCGACGCTCGCGTCGGTCAGCCCGGCGAGCAGCAGCGACAGGACCTCCAGGTCGGTGGCGTCGGGGCCGTCCGGCTGTTCCTCGGTCACCCCGCACGCGCCGAGCCGCAGTGGCAGCGCCTGCCGCCACACCGACTCGAACAGTCCGCACAGCAGCTCCAGCAGGCCGCTGGCGTGCACGATCAGCGCGGCCGGGCCGGCGGTGCGTGAGGTGAGCGGCACCATGGCCAGGGAGCGGTCGGCGACGACCAGCTTGGTCGGCACCCGTTCGACGACCCGGACCCGTTCGTCCCGGCCCAGCGCCGCGGTCAGCTCGGTGATCCCGTCGGGCAGGTCGAACACCGCGCGCTCGACGACCACCCGGTAGCGGACCCCGCGCCCGGCGGCCTGCGCCTCGGCGTCGTTGTCCATGCCGGAGACGACCAGCGGGTTGCCGGTGACCAGCGCGCACACCTCGTGGCTCGCGCCGAGCTGGAGCTGGAGGAAGCGCTGGGTGACCGCCGCCGCCCCGGTCACCACCTCGACCAGGTCGTGCACGGCGGGCTCGGCGGCGGCCGCCCGGTACTCCTCGGCGAGCAGCGCGGTGGCCAGCTCGGCCTTCTCCAGCTCGTGCCGCTGCTGGGTGAGCAGCGCGCCCAGGGCCACGCCGGGCGGGGCCGCGACCCAGCGGCCCGGGCGGGCCGAGGACTGGGCCGCGAGGCCCTGCCGCTCCAGCCGGCGCAGGGCGCGCTCGGTGTCCTGCTCGCCGAGTGTCAGGCGCCGCGCGAGATCGGGCACGTCGGCCGCGCCCACCGACACCAGTGCCCGGTACGCCGCCTCGTGCGTCTCGTCCAGCCCCAGCGCTGCCAGCATCAGCCCCTCGTCCCTCCCCGCCCCACGGTCCGGAGGCGGGCCGCGGTGGCGGAAACCGGCCACGGCGCGAACCCGCCGCGGCCCATCATCGCCGTACCACCGGTCACTCTGCCAAGGTGACGTCACCGCAGAGTTGATCACGCCGCCGCGCACGGACGGGTGCGGGGAAAGCGGTTCACGCTCTGGGTCCCCGGATGTCGCCGGGCGGTCCTCCCGTGGGGGGTGGGGCCGCCCGGCGGCCAGGTCGGCGGCTGGTCGAGGCGCCGACGCGGCCGACGTGGCCGACGCTGCTCGCGCGGTCTTGACGCGTACGGCCTTGATTCGTACGGGAGTTCACCGGATCCCTCGACGTGCCGTTCGCGGGGCGCGGGTGCGCCGGTTTTTCCGGATGCCCCGTTTTCATGCGGCCCGTGCGGTGGACAATTGGGGGCATGAGTCAGCAGGGGGGTAGGCCCACCCGTCAAGACGACGACTGGTGGGGGGAGTTGTACGACGACTCCACCGAGGACACCGGGGCCACGGCCACGGGTGATTCGGTGGACGACCGGTTCGCCTCGGCGTCGGACACGCTGGGCGGGCGCCGGGGTGCGGGACGGCAGCCGAGGGACGCGGACGAGGGGCCACCGCGCCCGCGCGCGCCCTGGGA
>NZ_JADDRL010000168.1 GCF_021538895.1 Streptomyces olivochromogenes
GTGGCCAACGCGCGTAGCGGACTGTGGTGAGTCTGGAGTCGCTGGGAGAGGTCCTGGAGCGATGCGTGGAATTGGCTCCGTCCCAGTCGGTGACCCGACTGGGACGGATTGGCTGCCCTGGGCCCTTTGGGCTTTGGGAATAGCGTTGAAGGAGGAAAGGTCCGGCGAGCTACTCACCCGGCCGGCACGGTCGGCAGATCCCGGGCGGGTCTTCGTAGACTCCGCACCCGGCTTCATCCTCGATTACCACTCGGATGTTGTCGAAGACGAACCGTGCTTGCTTTGGTCGGTACTTGCCCTTTTCGCCGCGCACATGCCCCAGGGTGATCTCGTGGATCTGCCGGAGCTTGGCATCGACCTCCCGCGTCAGCGCGCGCACGTGTTCGAGTTCCTCGTCATTGAGCTGAACCGAGTTCTGGGCGGCCATTCTCAAGTCCTCCGAAGAGATTGATTGCGTTTCCGTCGGTGCGGGTCGTTCCACCCGGTTGCGACTTGACTTCCAGGCTCGGGCCGCTGGTTACTGATGTCCAGCTGAGCTGCTCCGAACGACTTGCTCTCTGAACACCAACCGCCCCGCATCGAACGTCAGCAGCTCGCCGGGCCCAAATCGTCGACAGTGCGACGTCCACGTCATCCATGCCCTGTCAACCGGAGACCGCATCCCCGCACATGGCGCAGGCCTGTCCGGCCTGGCAAGTTCCCCCGTCCCGAGCAGCGCTCCGAGGTCAGTGCTCCCACAGGTCCGGGCCGCCGCCTCGCCACTCGATCCAGTCCACTGTGGCCACGTCCTCCGGCTCAACGTCGTCCTGGCCGGCGCGGCGGAGGAACTCCGAGATGTCCAGCAGTGTGTATGCCATGCCCACGAACTGTTCGCCGACGCGGACACGGCGGCCTCCGTCTTCGGCAGGCGGGTACACGATCACGTCGGGCATGAGTTCACCCTCGCTCGCCCGCCATCACGGCGCATGCTCGGCTACTCTCCGGCCGGATCCTGCTGGGAGTGGCGGACGGCTTTCTTCGTCGCCTGCTCCGGCTGGTGCCGGATCTGAGGGGTCTTCTCGGCGGCTGGGTGATCGCGGCCTTGCCCCATCGGGGCTGCCTCGTCGGAGGTGCGGCTACCCCAATGGGAGCACGGCGTGGGAGCTTCGTCGGCGTTTTTCGCTCTTGCTACCCCCAGCGGCCGGCACACCGGGCTGCTGGGGGTGCTGTCTGGCGATACGTCAACGGGCGGTTGCGAGCCCGCGTCGGAGGCGGCGATGGCGGTGCCGTGGCTGGTTCATCGCAGGTGGGGTCAGTCGAAGTCGAAGGTGGCGACGACGGGGGCGTGGTCGGACTCGGGGTACTTGACGTCCGTGGCGAAGGCGAGGGACTCGTCGTGGAGGACTTCGTTGTGGATCTCTGAACCGCGGTAGTGCGTGAGCAGGTTGCGGGTGACGAGCATGTGGTCGAGCATCTGGCCGCGGCCGTGGTGGAAGAGGGTGTAGCGGGCCTCGTTGGGGATGGTGTGCTCGATGGGGACCAGGACGCGGGTGGCGAGGTCGCCGTTGCCGGTGTCCTCGACGTTGCCGCAGATCGCCAGGACCGGGACTTCCTCGGGCTCGGCGTTGAAGTCGCCGGCGACGATGATGCGCGCGTCCGGGTCCTCGCCGAGGATCTGGTCGACGAGGCGTCTGACTTCCAGGGCCTGGCTCATCCGCTTCATGGATGACAGGAAGCTGCCTTCGGCCCAGGCATCCGCGGTGCGCCAGATGCCCTTTTGGGAGTCGAGTACCTGGCCGGGGATCTCGGTGGGGATCTTGGACTTGAGGTGCACGGTGATGATGTGCAGCAGGCGGCCGGGTTCGGCGTGGTCGATGTCGATCTGTGCGTGCAGGATGGGCCGTTCGATGCCGATCGGGATCGGCTTCGTGTCGGGGGGTGTGGCGGTGAGCCGTTGGTAGTGGGGCTCGGCGACCAGGTCGTTCTTGAGCTGCTGGTGCTTGATGACCGGCAGGTGGGTGGCGACGACCAGGTTGCGCATGTCGAAGACTGCGTCGTCCTCGGGTTTGGTGCTGACCAGGGCGGCCCCGTCGAGGTTGGTCCCGGCGAGTAGCTCCTTCAGCGCCAGCAGCGCGCGGGGCTGGCCGGGGCGCTCTTGACCGTGGACTTCCTGGAAGCAGGCGATATCGGCGCGCAGTCGGCTGATCTGTGGCTTCATCAGCTTGACGCGTTCGGCGAGTGATGGATGCGCGGTTGGCGCGGTCTCGTCGAGGTTTTCCAGGTTGAACGTGGCAATCCGGATCTGTGTCACAGGTGCCCCCAGGGCTCGCCATGGACTCTATACACAGAGTAACGAAGTTGGTCACGTATCGTGAGGGAAGCGGCTCGGCGTTTCGCCCGCGCTGTCGTCAAAAGCCACCCAGCCTTGCCCGTTGAAGCTGGCGCGTCTTTCCTGGCGTCCGGGTCGATGGCCGGCCACGAAGACGATCAAGATGCTGGCGGGGCTTCTCGCCGCGGTCCTCTTGCCGGCTTGCCCGGCCATCCGCGCCGATGACGACAAGAGCGTCGACAGCGGGGCGAACGCCGCGAACAACGGACCTTCAGCGCGACAGCCGTGTGCTTCCAGGAGCTGGCAGTCGTGCCCGTCGGCAGCCCGTGGACAGGAGGCACGTCCAACGCGTGCATGAACGGCAACGTCCTGGACCACCCCTGACCACACGCACACCGCGCCCGCCGGCTTGTTCTGGCGGGCGCACCGGCGGAGGTCGTCCGCTGCGGGCGACGGGGTGGGCTGCCCCGACCGGTTTGGGGATGTGTGTGGTTCGTGTCCTGGACGGTGGTCAGTGGCTGTTGCTCACTTTCGGGTGACGGCGCGAAGCGCGGCACGGTGGTGCGCCCGTGGCGGACGGGTGCCGGCGGCCAGCCGCTGGGCGGTGGTCGGGGCTGATGAAACGTCAAGCCCGCCCATGCTGCTGGTAGATGGGTGTTACATCCAAGAGTCACGCGAATATGGGCAAGTCGTAACAGGCGCCGCGTACCGTGCACATCGCCTTCACTGGGACTGCACTGTGTGAGTGCGCGGCCGGCCGGCCGCCGATTCGCACCACGCACCTGGGGTGGCCTGCGGCTTTCATGTCGCGGGGTGCTGGGGGGTGTGTGCACGAAGGGGGACCTCGTGTCCGTTTCCGTTTCTGCTTCCGTCCGTCGTCTGTCCGCCGCCGCTGCCGTGGCGGCCGCTGTGGTGGGGGCGGTGGCGCTGCCGGCCGCAGCGGCCGACCACCACCCGGGACGTGACGATCGCGCCCGGGTCGTCATCGGTGACGTGCAGTACGACTCTCCGGGCCGGGACGACCGCTCCAAGCGTTCGCTGAACAAGGAATGGGTGGACCTCACCAACACGACCCGCCGGGCGGTGAACCTGGACGGCTGGACCCTGTCGGACGAGGCGGGTCACACCTACACCTTCTGGCACTTCCGTCTGGAGGGCCGTTCCACCGTCCGCGTCCACACGGGCGAGGGCCGTGACAGTCGTACGGACGTGTACCAGGGCCGGCGCAACTACGTGTGGAACAACGACCGCGACACCGCGACCCTGCGCAACGACCGGGGCCGGTTCGTCGACGACGAGTCCTGGGGCTACCACGACCGTGACCGCGGCGGCGACCGGCACGGCGGTGGCGACCGCCACGGCGGCTTCCGCCGCTGACGAGACTGCGGGTGCCGTCGGCTGGTGATACCGGCCCGGCCCCCTCGGCACCCGCACCGGTGGTGCGCTCCTGCTCTGTCCGTGGGGGCGTACCACCGCTCACCGTGTCGGTGCCGCCTTCTCGCTTGCGGCCCGCCGCCCTTTGCTCAGGGGGCCCGGTGATGTGTGCTCAGTGGGCGAGGGTGACGATCTGACCGCAGCACGCGCTCGCCCGATCATCCGGATCCGCGATCGACGTGGGTTGAGGGCCCTGTCAGTCGGCTGGCGGTTGTTCTTGTACGGCGGGGGTTGCGAGTTGTTCTTGGAGGCGTGCGTGTCGGAACTCGTATGCGGCGCCGGTTTGTCGGAGGACTCCCCGTTGGTGGGCTTCTTCGAGGAAGGCCATGAGGCGCCAGGGGAGTCGTCCGGCAGCGCACAGCCACAGCCGGGTGGTGAGGAACCAGCCCCAGGCGCTGAGGAGGACGGCGAAGGGGCTGACGAGTAGCCAGGTCTGGATAGTGACTGAAAGGTGTTCCCAGGTGGCCGGAAGCCACATAGTGGGGAGCGTGAGGAGGAGCGCGACGAGGATTGCTGACGTCAACAGGGTGATGCCTCGTGTGATGACGGTGGCTCGGTCGGTGCGCAGGCTGGCAAGGGGGCTGACGGCTCGTGCGGTGTCGGCTGGGGAGACGAGCCAGGCGTGGAGGCCTGCGGCCAGGCCGCTGACCAGGCCGAGTGTGATGCCGATCGTCAGGCTTAGTCCCAGGGTGTGGCCGAAGATGGCCATCGGGGGCAGCGTGGTCAGCCATGTGGCCTCGCCGTCGGGCAGTGGGCTGAACACGTCGATGGGGTCGGCGTAGGTATATGTGGCGTATGTGCTGTTCGGGAGCCGGACCTCAAGAGAGTCCTGGATGGTTTGCCTGCCCCATGGATCAAAGAACCTCATCAGGCGCACATGAAAGTGGAACTCGACGCGGCTATGGAAGGGCGTGCATGGTCCATAGTCCAGACAATACTGGCGGGCGTCGTCGGCGGATTCGGTGAGGAACGCATGGCGGTACTCGTCAGCCACACCGTCGACCAATGCGGGTGTGCGCAGGTAGCGGTCGCCGTTGGGGCGTAGGCCGTGGAGCCATCCGTCCGGGGTGATCACGTAGCGGGTGCCGTCCGCCAGGCGGTGAAGCGTGCCCTGGGGGAGGGCTTGGCTCAGGCCAGCGCGCAGGCTCAGCGCCGCGGTGTCGGCGATGGCGAAGGCGGCTCCCAGGACCAGCCCGGATACCAGGCCGGCCCGGAGCCCTCGCAGCAGTGGGCGCCCAAAGCGCTGGCGCACGGCATGCCTGGAGGGCCGTGGGGACGCAGCCCCGATGGCGCGGGACTTGTCGCGCAGTCCCAGGAAGACCAGACCGCCGGTCAGGACCGCGACCAGGCCGCAGTACAAGGCACGGGAAATGGTGAAGGGCGAGGAGACCGTGAGGAAGGCTGCCATGGCCAGGTAGGTGATGCCTGCGGCGAGCAGCACGATCACGGAGTTTGTGAGAAGGCGGTGTCTTCCGAAGGGGGCGGAAGAGGGGCGTGGTTCGCCGACGACTCCCATGACGGCAAGTGCGGTCACGGTGGCCAGCCCGAATGCGGCGGCAAGCGCGGCCGGGCCGAGCCGTCCCATGGCCGGGTCCGATTGGGGCAGGGAGGAGAACCAGGCGAGGCCGGGGCTGGTTGTGCAGCCGACCAGCACCCCCACCGGCAGCGCGGCCATGGCGACGAGCTTGGCCTGGTGCCCGAGTTGCCGACGGTCTTGGTCGGCTGTTGCGGCTGTGCTGGAGTGGCTGCGGGAGAGGATCACGTATCCCAGGCACACACCGCCCACGAAGCCACCGGTTGCGACCGTCGTGGGAGAGGGCAGCCCGAGGCTGACCGCGACAGCCATACACCCGAGCAGCAGGATGGGTCCCAGTCTGCGCAGGGGCCAGGGCAGTTCGCGGCGCAGCTGCCACCAGGCCAGGCTCCGGGTGGTCCGGTGCTGCAGGCAGTTGGCGAGATAGGCGAGCCAGCGGTGGGCTCGTTCGGCGTGAGGGCTGTCGGCGAAGGCCGCCGGCACGTACGCCTCCAGCAGGTGGTGTTCCAGCACGGCCGGGTCGGCAAACCGGTCCTGCAGCAGTTCGGCCGGGTCCTTGCCGGTGTCGCTGTAGACGGCCCGGGCCATGGCCACCATCAACGGCGTGCTCAGCGCCTGACGCAGGGCCTGGGACACCGGCGTGTGGGGATGTGCACGCAGGTGTGCGAGGACCGGGTCCCAGAGGGTGGCCCGCTGCCCGCCCGCCCCCCGCACCGGCCGCGCGGTCCGTGCGAGATAGGAGCCTGCCACCTCGAATGTCAGCGGCCGCAGCTCGACGACAGCCGCCGACGTCAGCACGTCCCCGGTCTCCACCGCCTTCGTGTACGCCGCCGTGCGACAGGTCAGCAACACCCCTTGCCCAGGGTCCAGTTCGGCGTTCAGTTGGCGCAGGGCCGCTCCCCACGACGACTCGGGCAGCTCGTCCAGGCCGTCGAGAACGGGCAGCACCAGGCCGGCCGCCAGCAGCTTGCTGGTCCAGGCAGCTCCGGGATAGGTGGCGCGAAGGTGGACGGCCATCCAGTCCCGCAGGCGCTCCCGCTCGGGCTGCCATCCGGCCAGAGGGAAAACCACGGGCACGGGGTCGCCCGACGCGCGGTCCACGAGCCGCTCCAAGGTGAAACGGACGGCAAGAACCGACTTTCCGCTGCCCGGTTCACCCAGCACCACCAGCCGCTGCGAGGGCACCGATGCCAAGGCGGACGACATGCCCTCAGGACCCTCGCCCTGCTCCACGGGCGCGCCGCCGTTGTCAGGAGCATCGGCGAGCCACGCCTCGGCCATCGACCACTGCACCTGGAACGGATGCGGATCCTGCAGCCGACGCAGCCGCCACTCCGCCTGCCACTGCTCCTGCACCGCCGCCGCAAGCCGCCCGGCCAGCTGCTCCAGCCGCTCGTGCGATGAGGCTTCATCAATCGATTCCTCGGCGGCCGAGGTGTCGTGCCAGAGCTTGACAGCCAGTGTGATGACCGACACTCCCAGGCTGAGGACCCCCGTCAGGACGGGTGTCTTGCTCAGCTGGCCCGTGAGTAACGCGACAAGCAGCACGCCGCCCATGACCACGGCCGCCGCCAGCCAAATACCATGTCGCCACCACCGCATTGCACGGAGGATAGAACCGTGATCACACTCTGTGGGTGAAGCGCGCCGCGATGTGGCTCGGCGACGGCCCGAGGGTTTCGCTCGGTGAGTGCAGCCGCAGACTGCCTCTCGTGGCATCACGCAGCAGGCCAAGAGCCTGTCGCTACCAACAGTCGCAGCGTCCCGTTCAGGCTCTGGACGGCGTGGCCGACGGACAGGTCGAGCGTGTCCTTGAACTGCAGGGCGATCACACGCTGAACGAGCTGTCCGGGCACGACTTCAACAACTACCCCCTGTGGATCGCTTTCCTCATCCCCGCAGGTCAGCGCTGCGGCAGGCCGCGCTCTCCATCCATTCGTTGCTGGTCATGGCTTCCCCCTCAACATCCGCAACGACCCTACGCCGCCCGCTGTGTAGAGCGCTCGCCAGCACCAGGCCTCACGGCGTCCCACGGCCCGCGCGAAGACCCGGGCGCCGCAGCACCTGGCCCGTCGGCCGTCAAAGCGGCATGCCGATGGCGGGTGGCTCTCGAACAGGTGTGATGTGCCGGGACGTCAGCTATGGAGTCCTACGGGCGGGTAGCATCCGGCGAAACACACCAGGCACCAAGGAGCGTGAGGGCCGTGGCCGACGAGGCTGCCACCATCCAGGACAAGTACGCGGGCCGTTTTGCCAGCGAGCTTGAGGCTAACCGCGGTGAGCAGGAGAGCCTCCGTGTGCGTCTGGAGCAGTTGCAGGCGGAGGAGGAGGTGCTGCTCAGGTTGCAGAGCGCTCTGGCGGCTGTGACTGCCGGCCCGGGCTCCGCCGTCAGTGGTGCGGCAGAGGCTGCCGTGACCGAGCCGCAGGACCTCACCCACGCACCAGAGGAAGCGGCCGTGCCGCAGCCGCGGCACCAGGAAACGAGCAGCCCAGGGGCCTCGGCCAAAAAGTCCACCGTCAAGCGGACCGCCCCGGCCAGGAAGGCTGCCAAGAAGACCACGGCCAAGGACCCGGCGGACAAGTCGGCAGCGGACAAGGCCGCCGAGCCTTCGCTGGGCGATCTCCTCAAGCAGATCCTGGACAGGCACCCGGGCCAACCGCGCACGGCTGCCGAGGTCACCAGCGAGTTGGAGAAGGAGTACCCCGAGCGCGCCCGGAACACCACCATCGTGCGCAACACCCTTGAGCGGCTCGTCGCGAAGAGCGCTGTCGAGCGCACCAAGCAGAAGAGCACCGTCCTGTACACGAGTCAGGGAGCTGCCGCCGCGGACAGCACAACCGCCGGGTCGTCCTCAGCGGCCAGCCAGGAAGACGAGAGGGCTCTGGCGCAGGCGTAGCCCGTCACCGTCGGACTGTGGTTCCCAGGCTCATCTCTCTCCTTCTCAGCGGGCGCACCGCACAACGATGCCGGCGACGAGGCGGCCGGCGCGGCACTCCGGCATCGGCTGGCTGCGCGGCGCGCCTGGTCGGGCAGCAGCACCACGGCCCGGATGCCTCACTGGTGGACTCCGGAGACGTGGTCGCGGATCTCGGTGGCGTGTCGGGCGGCCTTGGTGATGTTCCCGTTGTCCCTGGCCGTGCAGAGCTGGTGCCAGTTGGCGGTGCAGATCCCGCAGCCCGGCGCGGGCACGCAGTCCAGCAGCCATGCGTGGAGCCCTGCGGGCAGTTGGTTGGGGCGCGCCTGGGTGGTCTTGTGGTTCGTGGACACGGATACTCCCCGGCTGTGATCACTGGATGCTTCCCAGGCTGTTCCTGCCGGGCGTGCCGGGTCCATGAACGTGTGCGGACTTGCGCGGCAGCCCTAGGGGAGGGCGTCGATGGCTGCGGTGATCAAGGTTCGGGCCTGTGCGCCGTACACGGCGATGGCGGACAGTTCGGAGAACGCCTTCACGTACTCGGTGATCTCGCCGGGCTGCGTGACGGTCAGGTGCGCGGAGACGAGTTCCACGTTCACCTGGGCGTCGTCGTAGATCGTGAACGACTCCACCGGCCAGCCCCCGCCCCGCGGCGTGCCCAGGGGGATGACGCCCAGGCTGACCGAGGGCAGCGAGGCGACCGAGATGAGATGACCGAGCGCCGCGGCCATAGTGTCGCTGTCGCCGATGACCGTCCGCAGGACCCACTCCTCGACCAGCATCGCGAACCGGTGATCCCCGGAGTGCAGGATGCGCTGGCGGTCCATGCGGACGGCCACAGCCTCGTCAATACCGTCGCTCACCTCCCGCAGGTGCGCGACGGTGCCGAGGACGGCGCGGGTGTACGCCTCGGACTGGAGCAGGCCGGGGATCACCCAGGACTGGTAGACGCGGAAGCGGCGGGTGCGCTCGAACAGCGGTGCCACCGACTCCTGGACCCGCTTGAGCCCGGCCCGCTCCATCCGGCGCCACTGCACATACATGCCCTCCACAGCCCGCGCGGTCGCGATG
Source organism: Streptomyces olivochromogenes (assembly GCF_021538895.1). GTDB lineage: Bacteria > Actinomycetota > Actinomycetes > Streptomycetales > Streptomycetaceae > Streptomyces > Streptomyces olivochromogenes_A. Next base: position 9,263 of record NZ_JADDRL010000168.1, read on the forward strand.
AGGTCGGCGCTCTGGTCGGGGGCGCCGCAGTGCAGCGTGTAGGCGCGGATACCGGCGTCGGAGGGAAGCGTGCGCCCGTGCTCGATACGGCTGCACTTGGATTCATGCCAGCCCTCCAGCCCGGCCAGCGCCCGCGCCGTCAGACCCGCCTCCTTGCGCAGCTCGCGCAGACGCCGGCCCAGCGCCCGCCGGGCCTCGGCCACGCTGGACGGTGAGCTGCTCACCGCAGGCGGTACTCCGTGTGGTCGACGGCCAGAGCCCAGACGGCTTCGAACGCATCAGCGCACAGCTTCACCACGGACGGCTCATTGGTGAACTCCTCATCGTCCGGCGCCAGTTCCCCGTCACCGGCGAAGTGGTGGAAGAGGACGGACGCGCCGTCGAAGAGCCAGAAGTCGTTGCCCGGGAGGGCCAGCCTGGACGCCCGGCGGCGCGGCAGCCACCGCACCTGCTCACCCGCGGCCACGTTGGGGGCGGTCAGATGGTGCTCGAACCGGATGTAGTCGCTCACCGGCTCCGACACGATCCGGGCACGCCGCACCTCCACCCCCCTGTCCACCAGCTCCGCAACCAGCCGCAACCAGGGCCGCCGGCCAGGGTCGCTGTCGGCCGGATCGTCGCGGACGCCGCTCTGCCACGCGACGAAGCGCGGGTCGGACCGCATATACCCGTCGCGCATCTCCACATGCACGGCAGACAGAGTGCAGCCCCTCAGTCTGTCCTCAAGACTCGGCCCCGCCGCCACCGTTCACCTCCGGGAAGAACTGCATCATCCGCTTCGGGATCTCCACCACATCCTCGTGCCCGGGCAGATCCAGCTGCGAACGCCGCTCGGCGTCGACCACCCTCCAGCCTTGCACCAGATACGTGTCCCTCTCGTCATCCAGATACACGGTGGGTGACTTGCCGTCGGGACTCTCAGGGTCCTGGCCGAGCTTGATGAGCGCCATCACTGCCTCCCCATGTCGTCGGACCTGCCACGTCCGATCGTGCGCCCCACACGGTGTCGCAGCCAGGAACTTGCGCGAACTTGCACCACATCCCTAACAAGATCCTCTGCGGCGAGCACGACGCGGCCTGAAAGGGGACCCATCCAGATGGCTACCCTCGCGCTGCCGGATGTGGTGCTCTTCCTGGACTCCTCGCCCGTGACCGCCGTCAACGCGCGCTCGGCATGTGTTGACGGGACATCCAGAACGGGTGGTCTGGATGTCCCGGCGGTTGGCGGGGTCAGCCGATTCCGGTGACCTGCAGGGCTGTGGTCCAGTTGGTTTTGATGGCGTTGCGGGCGGAGGACAGGGTGATGGTGCCGTTGCAGACGGCGTTCTTCAGTTTGGTTTCTACTCCGTCTTTGGAGTGGGCGGTGGGGGAGCCGGTGTAGGGCTCGGGCCACAGGTTGCCGGGGGTGCGGGGTGCGCCGCCGAGTTCGAGGGGGACGAGGTGGTCTTCTTCGTAGTCGGCCATGTTGGTGTCGGTGTAGCCGTAGTCGATGATGCCCTGGGCCTTGAGGGGGTTGGTGTAGGAGGTCGGGGGGCGGACGGTGGCGGTCCAGCCGGAGACGCAGATGGTGCTGTGGATGTTGGACTGGGTGACGTCGGGGTTGTAGGCGCCGGGCGTGCAGGAGGAGTCGGGCAGCGGCAGGTAGGCGTGGGAGCAGGTCGATGCCTGGGCGGTGCCGGCCGAGGCGGCGATCAGTCCGGCGGCCGCGAGGGCCAGGGCGCAGGTGGTGGCGGTGAAGCGACGCATGTGGGTTTCTCCCGCAGGGTCGGCCCGGGCGGTGGGGTGCCGGGCGGCTGACGGCATGACACCACCACCTGGTCTATGCGAGTAGAACCCGTGGAGTGAACAAGAAGCGACCTGCCCAACCCTTACCCCGGCCTGACCAAGCCTTTCCCAAGTTCCATGTTTCGTCACAGAGTTGGGTGCATCGGCCCGGTGACCTACTGGGCCCTAGGGACAGATGCTGAGGGCGCTCAGAATGCGCACGAACGTCTCGAGGGCGGCGTGGTGAGGCAGGACGGCGGCTTCGAGGATGAGGCGACGGCACTGGTGCTCAGCAGCCAACGGCTCGCGACCGGGACGGCAGCCTAGCGGGTACTGTTGAGGAATCATCATGCGGGATGAGCTCTGTGCCGGAGCTGGCGGTCTCGGTCTGCGGGCAGCAATCCCCGGCCGCCGGCCAGGCGACGGGTGCCGTCGGGCCCGAGAGGAGCGCTGGGACCCGGTGGAACCGGGCCGGTACTGCCGCCGGAGCCTGCAGAGGTCTCCCAGGGAAGTAGTCGGCGTGACCGGCCCCCCTTGACCACACGCTCTGGCCTGCGGGTTTTCCGTAGCGGGGCCGTCGGTGGGGACAAGTTGTAGAGCAAGTTGTAGAGCAACTTGTACGGCAAGTTGTGGGGCAAGCCCGTTCGGGAGGTGGGGTCAACTCGCCCCGGTTCCCTGGGGTCTGCCGAGGCCGTTCAAGAGACGGGCGCCGACTAGAGCGTCGTCTCTGCGGGTTCATGGCGCTGTGGTGTCTGGCCCGTTCGCTCGCCGTAGATCGGACAGGTTGACCCGTTTCAGGACCGGCCGGAGCACTGCACGCTCTTGGTGGTGGTCGTGCCATCGTTTCTCAAGCTCTTTGTCCTCCAGTTCTATGTAGCTGACTCCGGCACCGGAGTCGGGCAGTATTCGGAAGGCGTCTACGCCACCGTTGGCGGCGATGAAATCCTCTGCCAGCTCGAGGAATGTTGGGGCCGCATGGTCGATGTGCAGCTCGGTCGCGGACGGGATCGGCGTTCCTGTGACGGAGCAGACCAGTGACTGTCCGGAGCTGAGCGCCGCGTTCCGTGCGATTGCCACCTGATCAGCGACCGCGTGCCGCAGGGCGGCGAGCACCTGGGTGCGCTGGCTGAACGGTGTCAGGCAGGCGTTCCACGAGAAGTCAGCCACTTCGCCGTCGAGCCGTACGAGGCCGATACCGACACTTCTGCGGCCGTGGTCGGTGTGAGCGATGACGCGGAAGTGGGCCACGCCGGCCCCGCGTTTGAGGTCGTAGTCGGGGTGGCGTTCGAGGAGGTCGCGGCAGAAGGCATCGTCGTCAGGGTCGGTGACGTCACCGCCTATGCCGTAGCGCTTGACGATGCCGCGGCAGACGTTGCGGACGGCTTCCTTGGTGGGGTAGCGGGTCGCACCGATGGTGATGCCTCTGGGCACGGGTATCTCCGTTCGGCGCAGGTAATCAGGAACGCGTATGGCGAGGCCGAAGACACCGTACTTCCGGTCACCTCTTCGAAAGTCCAAACCCCTGTTCCCAGTGCCCTGACAAGGTGTCAGTGCCAGCTGCCATGCTGCTCACCAGCCCGAAGCCAATCCGGCCGTGACCAACTGGCAGACGGAGCGAACAGCAGACGTGCGGAAAGGGACGACGGGGTGGCAGTGAAGGCGACCGAGGAACAGGCGGCAGCACGAGACAGCTTCGCCGCCGGCCATGACCTTGCCTTGGTGGCAGGTGCCGGTACGGGAAAGACATCGACGCTGGTGATGATGGGCGCCGCAACCGGCCGCCGTGGCATGTACATCGCCTTCAACAGGCCCATCGCGCAGGAGGCCAAGACCCGCTTCGGCGGCAACGTGCACTGCAGCACCTCCCACGGACTGGCCTACCGCGCGCTCGGGAGCCGCTTCAGGGCCCGTTTGGATGCCTCACAGCACATGCCCCTGTGGCGCACCGCGCAGCTGCTCGGTATCGACCGCGACCTCGCTGTCGGCGGTCGCCGGCTCAAGGCGACGACGCTGGCTTACCTGGTGATGGAGATGGTCAAGCATTTCTGCTATTCCACCGATGAACAGGTCGCAGCGCGTCATCTGGGCACGGTCAACGGTCTCGACGACTACGGCCAGCAGTATGTTGCGCGTCTCCTGTTGCCCAGGGCCCGGTGGGCATGGGACGACATCTGCTCACCGAAGGGCACACTGCCTTTCAAGCACGACCACTACCTCAAGATGTGGGCGCTGACCCGACCCCGGCTGCGCGCCGATTACATCCTGTTGGACGAGGCGCAGGACACGAACCCGGTCCTCGAGGAGATCTTCCTCGCACAGGACGTCCAGCGCGTCTGTGTTGGCGACCCCTCTCAGCAGATCTACGAATGGCGTCACGCCAAGGACATCATGAGCGGGTTCCCCGGCATGCGGATGGAGCTCACCCAGTCCTTCCGCTTCGGGCCGGCCATCGCAGAGGTAGCCAACCACTGGCTGCGCGCGGCCACTTCGACGATGCAGCTCACCGGCCATGCCGCTGAACCGTCTAAGCTGGCCGAGGTGGAGGTCCCCGACGCGGTGCTGTGCCGGGGTAACGCCGACGCTCTCGCCGAGGTCCTGCGCTTCCTGGACCAGGGCGTGCCCGTCGCCCTGGTCGGTGGCGGGAAACCCCTGCTGAACATCGCGAAGGCAGCGATTGACCTGCAGGCTGGCCGCCGCACTTCACACCACGACCTCGCGCTCTTCTCCTCCTGGGGCGAGGTGCAGGAGTACGCCGAGCAGGACTCCGCCGCAGCCGACCTCAAAGCCATCGTGGAACTTGTGGACACTTACGGCCCCCAGCAGATCATCCGCACAGTCCAACGTATGAGCGACGAAGCCCAGGCCCGCGTTGTCGTGTCCACCGTGCACAAGGCCAAGGGACGCGAGTGGAACCGAGTACGGATCGGAGCAGGCTTCACTCCATCCGACGACGACTCCCCCCGCAACGTGCACCCAGCCGCCGCACGCCTCATCTACGTCGCCGTCACCCGGGCCCGCACCCAACTCGACATCACCGGCATCAAACGGCTACAGGCCCACTCCACCGCCGCGACAGCGGCCGCCACACCCGACGGCATCGCGCTGGCCCGGCTGCCGCTGACCGGACAGCTGAAGTACCCGCGCTCCCCGATGTCCACCTTCCTGGCCCGACACCTTCCCCACCCCGAACGCGTCATCGCCTCCTACCTCCAGCACATCCGCGGTCTACCGCATCCCGTCCAGCCACTGAACGAACGCCGCCCCGACTACGCCGCCCTCGGCCACACCATCGACTACCGGCTGCGCCTGAGCCTCGGCTCCGACCCAGGGCCCGCCGCGATCGCCGGCGTCGAACTGATCGGCAGCGACCTGCCCATTGACGGAGCACCTGCCCCCGCGGTGCGCGCCAACCTCCACATGATCGGAACCAGCGTTCTGGGCCGCCTCCACGCCCACCTGGCAGACGCTTCCCGGCGGCTCGACGACGACGAACTGACCAGGCTGTGCTTCGTCACCGGCTTCTTCGAAGCCATCTTCCGAAACGGCATCTTCTCTCGCAAGCGCAACCTCCTCGCCCAGGTCGACGAGCACACCACCGTCAAGGGCGTGACCAGCGCCGTGCCGAGCTACGTCCTCGACGACATCGACGAGCAGATGAAACTCGCAGAAGAGCCCTTCACTCCCCTGCGGGGTCTGCCTGCCCAGCAGCGCGTATGCGGGCCGATCTTCGCAGGAAGCGCCGACGTGAAGGCCGACGCCGACTTCATCACAGGCGGCTTCCTCATCGACTGCAAAGCCCTCACTCGGCCCCACCGCGTCGGACGGGACGAGGTACAGCAGCTCGCCGGGTACCTTCTCCTCGACTACGACGACCGTTACGACATCCGTGAGGTCGGCTTCTACCTCGCCCGTCAAGGCGCCCTGATCCGCTGGACGGTCCCTGAGTTCCTTACCGCGCTCGGTGCCCGCACCTCGCTCCCGCAGTTGCGTGCGGCACTACGCGGGCACCTGCGAGGTAATCGTCCCGCGTCGCGGGCCACGAGGGGTCAGGTGGGTTCTGGCGCGGCCCAGTTGTTGGGCGACGAGTTTCATTGACCTGAGCAGTGGCTTTTGGTGGAAGCGGCTTACGACTCCTCAGCGCTGCCAAGGGAGCGTGTTCTTCCTTGCTCTTCTGTCTTTGGTGATTCCGAGGTACATGGCTATTTTGCTGATGATGCCTCCGCTGGGTGCGGGTGCGGGTGTGGGTTCTGGCAATGGAGGCTTTGTTGCCGTAGGGCCCGGCGTTCGAGACGTATGAAGAAATGACAAGCCGGATATGTCGATGCTGAGGAGTTCCTTCGCTGTGTAGGGGGCGTCTGGGTGGCCGAGGTAGGACCAGGTGTCCACGGCGCA
>NZ_JADDRL010000169.1 GCF_021538895.1 Streptomyces olivochromogenes
TGATGACGTCGTGCCCGGCCCAGGCCAGTCCGCCCAGCGTCGCCACGAACAGCACGACCACCGCGCCCGCACGCGCGAGGAGTTCGGACGGCGCGATCACAACTCCGGCCGTGCGCAGGGACCTTAGGAAGAACCAGGAGAGGAGGAGCGCACCCACCAGGCTCACGCCCAGTGGCGTGATCTCGATGGCCGTGTGCGCCTCCGCACCTTTCAGGCCGAAAGCGGACACATCACCGGACGGTGAGACCGAACCACCCGCCCCGAGCGCCACAACGGCCGCCGTCATCGGGCCGAGTGAGCCCGCCGCGTCCGCCTCCAGCAGATGCAGCCCGAGCGCGGCCGTACCGGCCATACCCATCAACGCCCAGCTCACAGCGGCGATCGCGGACAGCAGGATGTCTCCCCACGGCAACCGTGCACCGTGCCTCGTGGGTTCGACGCCCGTGGCAGCACTCATGGCAGACCCCCCGATCCGCGGCGCGACCGGTCGCCGCGCATGCCCCCCTCGCGTGGGATTACCACTCTCCGGGTCGTTTTCAACCCCGTCAACGGGACGTTCTGCAGCGCCCGTAGGCGCTCTTCGCGAGGCCCGACTTTCGGTCATGGGGCCGCGCCTGAAATAGTTCCCCACGATGTTCGACATCCCTAGACTCCCTGTGATGGGGGTAACTCGGGGGACAACTCAGTGGGGCATGGAGTGCCGGAACTCGTACTGGAAACAAACGGACGGACCTGGACGCTCGATTCGTCCAGGTCCTACACACTCGGACGCGATCCGCAAGGAGACGTCGTGTTCGACGACGCCAGGGTCTCCTGGCGCCACGCCACGGTCAGCTTCAACGGCCGCAGTTGGGTCATCGAGGACCACGGCAGCACCAACGGCACGTTCGTGCAGGGTCAGCGGATCGGCCAGATGGAGATCGGCCCGGGCTCGTCCGTGCACCTCGGCAACGCGACCGACGGACCGCGGCTGAATCTGTCCGGCGCCGCGGCGGCCGTGGCACAGCCCCAGCAGCAGCCGTACGCCGCGCAGGGCGCGGGCGCCGGCTGGGCGCAGCAGCCGCCTCAGCAGCAGGCGCCGCAGGCCGGCTACCAGCAGCCGCAGCAGCCGCCGGTGATCCCGCAGCAGCAGGGCGGCCCGGCCGACCGGTTCGCGCAGCAGGCGCCCGGTGGCGCCGCGGGGGCGCCGCCGGTGTACGGGGACCGCAGCCCGACCACGTTCCACCAGTTCTCGCTCGGCCGCGTGATGCGCATCGGCCGTGCCCTGGAGAACGACCTGGTCGTCTCCGACCTGCAGGTCTCGCGCAACCACGCCGAGTTCCACGCGACGCCCGACGGGCGCATGGAGATCCGCGACCTCGGCTCGCACAACGGCACCTACGTCAACGGCCAGCCGATCCCCAAGAGCGGCTCCGCGGTGCTCGGCCCGAACGACATCGTGGGCGTCGGCCACTCCACCTTCCGCATCGTCGGCGACCGTCTCGAGGAGTTCGTCGACACCGGTGAGGTCTCCTTCTCCGCGCGCCATCTGACCGTCACGGTCGACGGCGGCAAGCAGATCCTCAAGGACGTCTCCTTCGGCGTCCCGGAGAAGTCGCTGATCGCGGTCATCGGCCCGTCCGGTTCCGGCAAGTCGACCCTGTTGAAGGCGCTCACCGGCTACCGGCCCGCCAACCAGGGCGAGGTGCTGTACGACAACCGGAACCTCTACAAGCAGTTCGCCGAGCTGCGCCAGCGCATCGGTCTGGTCCCGCAGGACGACATCCTGCACAAGGAGCTGACCGTCAAGAAGGCCCTCAAGTACGCGGCCAAGCTGCGCTTCCCGGCCGACACCACGGCCGCCGAGCGCGATGCCCGGATAGACGAGGTGCTGCGCGAGCTGAAGCTGGACATCCACAAGGAGAAGAAGGTCACCTCCCTCTCCGGCGGCCAGCGCAAGCGTGTCTCGGTGGCCCTGGAGCTGCTCACCAAGCCGTCGCTGATCTTCCTGGACGAGCCGACCTCCGGCCTCGACCCGGGTATGGACCGCGACGTCATGCAGCTGCTGCGCGGCCTCGCCGACGACGGCCGTACGGTCCTCGTGGTCACCCACTCCGTGGCCGAGCTGGCACTGTGCGACAAGCTGCTCGTGATGGCGCCGGGTGGTGCGGTCGCCTACTTCGGACCGCCCGAGGAGGCGCTGAACTTCTTCGGCTACGACACCTGGGCCGACGTCTTCTCCGCCTTCGAGAACTACCGCGACTACGACTGGGCCGGGCGCTGGAAGGGCTCGCAGCACTACCAGATGTACGCCGCGGACATCGACGCCGTTGCGCCGCAGTCCGTACAGATGCCGCCGATGCAGGCGATGAAGCCGCCCAAGCCGCAGGGCTGGATGTCGCAGTTCGTCACGCTGGTGCGCCGCTATGTCTCGGTGATCGCGTCCGACAAGGGCTTCCTCGCCCTGATGGTGATCCTGCCGGCCGTCCTCGGCGCGGTGAGCCTGCTCATCGACGCCGACAAGGGCCTGCTGCCCAACCCGGCCAACCCGCAGACCGGCCGGATCATCCCGAACGGCACGGCCACCACGGTCCTGCTGATCCTCGCGGTCGGCGCCTGCTTCGCGGGTGCCGCGAACTCGGTCCGTGAGCTGATCAAGGAACGGGTGATCTACGAGCGGGAGCGCGCGACCGGCCTGTCCCGCTCGGCGTACCTGATGTCCAAGGTGTTCGTGCTCGGCATGATCACCGTCTTCCAGGGCCTGCTGGTCGGTGTCATCGGCTTCACCAGCCGTGAGATCCCGAAGGAGGGCCTGGTCCTCGGCAGCGCGACGATCGTCGAGCTGTCCGTGCCGATCATGGCGCTCGGCTTCACCTCGATGATGTTCGGCCTGATCATCTCCTCGCTGGTGAAGACGGCCGAGAAGACCATGCCGCTGCTGGTCATGTTCGCGATCATCCAGGTCGTGTTCACGGGCTGCCTGTTCACGCTGCACGGCTCGATCGGCGTCAACGAGTTCTCGTACCTGATGCCGTCGCGCTGGGCGGTCGCGGCCGCGGGCGCGACGCTCGACTTCAACAAGATCAGCCCGCCGAAGGACGGTGGCGGCACCGACCCGCTGTGGGACCACACCGTCGGCGCCTGGGGCATGGACATGGCCGCCCTGATCGCCCTCGGCGTGATCTGCGGCTTCTTCGTGGCCCGCTTCCTGCGCCGCCACGAGCCCGAGGTCATGCGCAAGTAGTCCGCGCCGTACGACGCCGAAGGGCGGCTTCCCCATCGGGGAGCCGCCCTTCGGCCGTACTCGCTACGTGCTGAGGCCCGCGCCTGCCTCAGTACGCGCTGTTGACGTTGTCCATCGAGCCGTACTTGTCGGCCGCGTAGTTGCAGGCGGCGGTGATGTTGGCGACCGGGTCGTAGATGTTCCACGAGGTGCCGGGCACGTGGTACGCCCGGAAGGTCGGCGGGATGACCTGGAGCAGGCCCTTCGACGGGATGCCGTTGATGGCGTTGATGTCCCAGTCGTTGATCGCGAGGGGGTTGCCCGAGGACTCGCGCATGATGTTGCGGTGCAGGCCGCTGTAGCTGCCCGGGATGCCCTTGGACTTCATGATGTGCAGGGACTCCCGGATCCAGCCGTCCAGGTTGTTCGCGTAGGACTTCGCGGCGGGCTTCGTGGCGGCCTTGAGGGCGACGCGGTGGGTGGAGCGGCTCGCGGTCTGCTGCGCGGCGTGCGCCCTGGCGACGCGCTCCTGGGCGGCGTGCACCTTCGCGACGCGCGCCTGGGCGGCCTTCTTGACGGCCTGGGCGGCGACCAGCTTCTGCGTCGCGACCGCGGCCCGCTGCTTGGCGACCACCTGGGCGGCGGCCTGCTTCTTGGCGGCGATGGCCTCGATCTTCACGTTCTGAGCCGCCAGCTGGTCCGTGACCGTGCCCTTGACGTTCTGGATGCGCTCGGTGCTGTAGGCCACGTGGGCCTCGGCGGGCGCGCCGGTCGTGAGCGTCTGGGCGTTGCTCGGCACCGCGGAGATGGCGACGGCGGCGGCACCGACCACGGCGACACCGGCGATCGCGAACTTGTGGTTCTTGGTCAGCGAGCGACTATGACCACGGGTGTTGTTGTGCTTGGGCATGACTGATGGACCTCTTCGAATAGCGCGGGGTCGCTCTTTCGTCCGGCGGGAGACTCCGTTCCGTCCCGCACGAACGCCGCGGGGACGAACCCACGGCGCTGAGCGACGGCAGCCATTCTTAGCGACCGCAAAATCCTGTGGCAAAGGTGTGACGTACGATCCCGGGTAGTAGCACAGGCAAGGGCAAAACGGGACAGACAGGACCGTCTGCCCCGTTCATTGCGGGCGCGTTTATCTCCTATGTCCGTTCGTACGTGATCTGGGCCCTATGTGCGGGCTCACATGGATCATGAGGCATACTCACCAACCGTTGCCTCAGCAACGCTCTGCGTGAGGTCCTTCCTCCGGCAGGATCAGATGCACGTCCCCGAACTCGTGCCACAGGTAGAGCCCGCGCAGCGCCTCCCGGTAGCCGCGGTCCACCGCCGCCCGCCCCGCGATCGCCTCCGGCATCAGAAGATGCGAGGCCTCCGGCTCGTGCAGCCCGGTCAGCAGCCCGTCGACCACCCGCACCCCGCGCCCCGGCGTGACGACGAGATCCGTCCACCCCTCGGCCGCCCGCACCACCCCGTCCGGCCCGGCGGCCGACTCCACGGCCCGTACCGCCGTCGTCCCGACCGCCACCACCCGGCCGCCCCCGGCCCGCGCCGCGTTGATCAACCGCGCCGACGCCTCCGGCACCGCGAACCGCTCCGGATACGGCGGCTCGTGCGCCTCCGCCGACGCCACCCCCGTGTGCAGCGTGATCGGCGCGAACTGCACGCCCCGGCTCACCAGCTCCGCCACCAGCCCGGGCGTGAAGGGCCGTGCGGCACTCGGCATCTCCGCACTGCCCGCCCCGTCCGCGGACGGCAGCGCGAACACCGTCTGGTACACCGACAACGGCTGGTCCCGGTCCGTATAGGAGTAGCGAATGGGCCGCCCGTGCTCGCGCAGCAGCCCGAGCACCTCCGCGCCGGTCACCCGCGCCCACCACAGCCGCTCGCCCCGCGCGCTCAGCGGCTCCTCCAGCACCAGGCGCACGCCCCCGGGCAGCCGCACCTCTGTTCCCGCGGGCGCTCCCGCACGCGCGCGCGTGGTGCCCCGCCCGTCCGGGTCCCGCAGCTCCACGGCCCAGCGCCCGTCGTCCCCGCGCGTCGAGAAGTGCACCACCACGCGCGCGTGCCCCACCTCCCCGTCCACCGCCGCGGCCAGCGTCGGCGAGGTGTTCACCACCAGCAGGTCCCCGGCCCGCAGCAGCCGCGGCAGCTCCCGGAACGCGTGGTGCGACACCTCGGTGCCGCGCGAGACCAGCAGCCGTACGGCATCCCGGTCCAGCCCCGGCCCGCGCTGCTCGGCCGGCACCCGCGCCGACAGCTCCTCGGGCACCTTCCCCCACCCTCGGACCGGCTCGACCGCAGGAACCCCCGTCGCCAGCGTCATCGCCGCCCCTCCAGCAGGGCGGGCGCCGCGTACCGGCCGCTCGCCGGCCGCTCCTCCAGCAGCCGCAGGAAGGCGGGCGCCACACCGGCCGGCTCCGGCCGCGGATCGTCGTCGTCCGGTACGGCCGCCGCGTACAGGTCCGTCGCCATGTCCCCGGGGTCCACCGCCCACACCCGCAGCTCCGGCTCCTCCGCCCCGAACACCGCCGCCAACTGGTCCAGCGCCGCCTTCGACGCCCCGTAACCGCCCCACGTCTCGTAGGCCTCGGCCGCCGCGTCCGAGCTGACCGCGACGACCGCGCCCGCGTGCGACTCCCGCAGCAGCGGCAGCGCCTCCTGGACCAGGCCGAGCGTCGCCACCACGTTCACCTCCAGCGCCCGCCGCAGCCCCTCCAGAGGCAGCTCGGCCAGCCGCACCAAAGGCTCGGCGCCCAGCGCGCTGGCATTGCTCACCAGCAGATCGAGGCCGCCGAGCTTGCGCGCCGCCGCCACCAGGTCGGCCCGGTGCCCGGCGTCGGTGACGTCCCCGGGTGGCGCCTCCACGCGCGTGCCGTGCGCGGCGGCGGCCGCGGCCGCCTCCCCGAGGGCCTCGGCTCCCCGCGCGTCGAGCACCAGATCCCAGCCGCGCGCGGCCAGCGCCTCGGCGAGCGCCCGCCCCAGCCCCTTCGAGGCCCCCGTGATGATCGCTACCGGCATGACAACCGTCCCCTCGTCGTGGCCGCCGCAGACCGGCGGTGGCATCAACGTAGGAACGGCACCGCCCGGTCCGCCTCGGACGCGGGCCGCAATGCGCCGGGGTCCTTCGGCCTAGGCCCCGCGTCCGGGCCCCGGTCCTAGGCCGCCGGACGTAGGGCCCGGGGCCCAGCCCGTGCCGTCACAGGTCCGATCCGCGCCGTCACACCCCGCCGGTACCGTGAGGAACATGAGTCATCGTCCCCGGTCCGGCCTCGCCGCGGTGAGCTCCGCCCTGCTGGCCATGAGCCGGCATCTGGAGGTGCGCGACGTCCTCAAGACGATCGTCGCCTCCGCCCGCGAGCTGCTCGACGCGCAGTACGCCGCGCTGGGCGTCCCGGACGACCACGGCGGCTTCGCCCAGTTCGTGGTCGACGGCGTCAGCGACGAGCAGTGGAAGGCCATCGGCCCGCTGCCGCGCCAGCACGGCATCCTCGCCGCGATGCTCCACGAGTCCCGCCCCGAGCGCCTGGCCGACGTGCGCAAGGACCCGCGCTTCGAGGGCTGGCCCGCCGCCCACCCCGAGATGTCGGACTTCCTCGGCCTGCCGATCCGCGACGGCGACGAGATCATCGGAGCCCTCTTCCTGGCGAACAAGAACTGCCCCAAACTCGAGGGCCGCTGCGGCTTCACCGAAGAGGACGAGGAACTGCTGTCGATCCTCGCCCAGCACGCCGCCATCGCCCTCACCAACGCACGCCTGTACGAGCGCAGCCGCGAGCTGACCATCGCGGAGGAACGCTCCCGGCTCGCCCACGAACTGCACGACGCGGTCAGCCAGAAGCTGTTCTCCCTGCGCCTGACGGCCCAGGCGGCGACCGCGCTCGTCGACCGCGACCCGGCCCGCGCCAAGGGCGAGCTGCACCAGGTGGCCCGCCTCGCCGCGGAGGCCGCCGACGAACTGCGCGCGGCCGTCGTGGAACTGCGCCCCGCCGCACTCGACGAGGATGGCCTCGTCGCCACCCTGCGCAATCAGGTCCAGGTCCTCGACCGCGCCCACAGCGCGCGCGTGACCTTCACCAGCACCGGCTTCCGCGCCCTGCCCGCCGCCCAGGAGGAGGCCCTCCTACGGGTCGCCCAGGAAGCCCTGCACAACGCGCTGCGGCATGCGGGGGCGGAACGCGTGGACGTCACCCTGGGCCGCCGGGCCTTCGGAGCCGTCCTGCGCGTCACCGACGACGGCAGCGGCTTCGACCCGCGCTCCGTCCGCCGCGCCGGACGCCATCTGGGCCTGGTCTCCATGCGGGACCGGGCCAGCGGCGTCGGCGGCAGGCTGACGGTGGAGTCGGCGCCCGGCAAGGGCACCGTGATCGAGATGGAGGTCCCCGGTGGCTGACGCAATCAAGGTGCTGCTCGTCGACGACCACCAGGTGGTCCGCCGGGGCCTGCGCACCTTCCTGGAGGTCCAGGACGACATCGAGGTCGTGGGCGAGGCGGCCGACGGCGCCGAGGGCGTCGACCGCGCCGAGGAACTGCGCCCCGACGTCGTCCTCATGGACGTCAAGATGCCGGGCATGGACGGCGTCGACGCGCTGCGCAGACTCCGCGAACTCGACAACCCGGCCCGCGTGCTGATCGTCACCAGCTTCACCGAGCAGCGCACGGTGGTCCCGGCGCTGCGCGCGGGCGCCGCCGGGTACGTCTACAAGGACGTGGACCCCGACGCGCTGGCCGGCGCCATCCGCTCCGTCCACGCCGGCCACGTCGTGCTCCAGCCGGAGGTGGCCGACGCGCTGCTCTCCCAGGAGGAGACCAACTCGGGCCAGGGCAGGGGCGGTTCACTCACGGAGCGGGAGCGCGAGGTGCTGGGCCTGATAGCGGACGGCCGCTCCAACCGCGAGATCGCCCGTGCCCTCGTCCTGTCGGAGAAGACCGTCAAGACACACGTCTCGAACATCCTCATGAAACTCGACCTCGCGGACCGCACCCAGGCCGCGCTGTGGGCCGTACGTCACGGTGTGACAGGGTGAGATTCATACCGTCGGGGGAATGTCACCCGGACGGCGCATCCTCCGGCGAGCTCCGCCGTTCTCCAGTGCGTGCCGCGGTGATCGCCGCGGTGATCGCCCAGGAGGGGTAGAGAAGTGAAGAACCTGAAGAAGGTCGCGGCCGTGACGATGGTGGCCGGAGGTCTGGTGGCAGCCGGTGCGGGGATGGCCTCCGCGACGACCGGCGGCGCGTGGGCCGGCGGCGAGGCCAAGCACTCCCCGGGCGTCGCCTCGGGCAATGTCGTCCAGGTCCCGGTGCACGTCCCGGTGAACGTGGTCGGCAACACCGTGAACGTCATCGGTGCCCTGAACCCGGCCTTCGGCAACCTGGGCGTCAATCACTGAGCCCACCCCCCCCACAGCCCACCGGCCTCCCGCCATCGCACCGGGGGGCCGGTCGCTTCTTTCTTGTGACGGTGCCGCGCCCACTCAACGCAGGCCGGCACCGCGCAGCCCGTCCGGCGCTTGAGGACGAGGCCGTCCAGGCCGAGACGGGGGCCTGGGGGCAGAGCGACCAGGGACGCCGACACCGACGCCGGTCACCACGAACCCCCGCTCACCGCCCCCCCTCCTCCACAACGGAGTTGTACGCCGCGACCTGCGCCCGCCGAGCCGTCCGCTCCACCGGCCGCAGCGCCGCCCCCCGCGCCGTCATCTCGGAGGCACTCACGGCACCCCCGTGGCCGTTCTCATAGGCCAGGGAGACCAGCAGCCCCACCCGCTGCGCGAGTTCCAGCACCCGCACCGCCCGTGGCGGATAGCCCGGCGCCAGTACCTCCCGCCCCCGCTCGGCCCGCGCCCGGTACGCGTCGATGGCCGCCTCGGCCACCGGCCCGGAACTGGCGACGTCCAGCCGCGACAGCACCTCGGTCGCGTCCCGCAGGGCCTCCGCCAGCTCCCGCTCGGCCTCGCCCAGGGACGGCACGTCGGCCGGCGGCGCCTCCCGCACCTGCAGGCAGTGCCAGACCACCTCGACATGCACATCACCGGCGGGCCCGGCCTCGTACACCTCGGGAACCAGCCCGAGCGCGGCGCCGTGGCAGATCACCGCCTCCTCGGACTCCAGCGCCCGCGCGTTGAACTCCGGCGGCCCGCTCAGGCCCAGCGGATGCCCCGGCGCCGGCAGCGCCACCCGCAGCCCGGTCGCCCCGAGAGCCCGCAGCCGGCCCAGGCCGAGCGTGAGACCGACCGGCGCCGATTCACCCGGCAGCCCCTCCACCCGGTGCACCGCGTCGTCCCCGACGATGGCGAGCACGGCGTCATCCGGAGAGACAAGTCCGGCCAAAAGGGCATTTCCCCAAGCGGCGAGGCGTCCTGAACGCGGTTCCGAGAGCATGCCCCCACCCTAAGGACCGGACCGATGGAATGGACCGCGGCACCGGTGGCGTAGATTTCGTAGGGGCTGCGCCCACCGGCGCGGCGGACCGAGCCACAGGCGTACGCGACAGCCGAGACCGGCCACACTGCAAGGGGAGACAACGCGCTCATGAGCGATGTTCTGGAGCTTCAGGACGTATCCGTGGTCCGCGAGGGCCGGGCTCTGGTGGACCAGGTCTCCTGGTCGGTGAAGGAGGGCGAGCGCTGGGTCATCCTCGGCCCCAACGGCGCGGGCAAGACCACCCTCCTGAACGTCGCCTCCAGCTACCTCTTCCCCAGCAAGGGCACCGCCACCATCCTCGGCGACACCCTCGGCAAGATCGACGTCTTCGACCTGCGCCCGCGCATCGGCATGGCCGGCATCGCCATGTCCGAGAAGCTCCCCAAGAGCCAGACCGTCCTGCAGACCGTGCTCACCGCCGCCTACGGCATGACCGCCGCCTGGCACGAGGAGTACGACGAGGTCGACGAGCAGCGCGCCCGCGCCTTCCTCGACCGCCTCGGCATGAGCGACTACCTGGACCGCAAGTTCGGCACACTCTCCGAAGGCGAGCGCAAGCGCACCCTCATCGCCCGCGCCCTGATGACCGACCCCGAGCTGCTCCTGCTCGACGAGCCCGCCGCCGGCCTCGACCTCGGCGGCCGCGAGGACCTGGTCCGCCGCCTCGGCCGCCTCGCCCGCGACCCGATCGCCCCCTCGATGATCATGGTCACCCACCATGTCGAGGAGATCGCCCCCGGGTTCACCCACGTCCTCATGATCCGTCAGGGCAAGGTCCTGGCCGCCGGTCCGCTGGAGCTCGAACTCACCTCCCGCAACCTCTCCCTCTGCTTCGGTCTCCCGCTCGTCGTCGAGCAGGTCGGCGAGCGCTGGACCGCCCAGGGCCTGCCGCTGTCCTGAGCCACCCCCAACGCGCCCTGTCCGCACGGGAAGTGCGGACCTACCATGACCATGTGAACGACATCGACGCATGGGTGTGGTGGCTCGTCGGCGCGGCGGCGCTCGGAATCCCGCTCGTGGTCACCGCGATGCCGGAATTCGGCATGCTCGCGGCGGGGGCCGCCGCGGCCGCTGTTGTCGCGGGCCTCGGACTCGACGTCGTGATCCAGGTACTCGTCTTCGTCGCCGTCTCGGTCGCCCTCATCGCCGTCGTCCGGCCCATAGCCGCCCGGCACAGCCTCCAGCGCCCCCAACTGGCCACAGGCGTGGACGCGTTGAAGGGCAAGCAGGCCGTCGTGCTGGAGCGCGTGGACGGCTCCGGCGGCCGCATCAAACTCGCCGGGGAGGTCTGGTCGGCCCGATCGCTCGACACCGACCGTGCCTACGACGTGGGCCAGGCAGTGGATGTCGTCGACATCGAGGGGGCCACCGCGATCGTCATCTGACCTCGCAGGACTCAACTGAACCGAACACCTCCCGAGTCGTGCGACGGTCTGTCAGACTCGTCCAGCAAGATCTTCAACAGCCACAGGATCTGCCGAAACGCCGCGGCGGAGAGGGGTACGGGGAGCGACGATGGAACCGGTCATCATCGTCTTGGTCATTCTGGTGGTGTTGGTCTTCATCGCCCTGATCAAGACGATTCAGGTCATCCCACAGGCCAGCGCCTCCATCGTCGAGCGCTTCGGCCGCTACACGCGGACACTCAACGCGGGCCTCAACATCGTGGTCCCGTTCATAGACACCATCCGCAACCGCATCGACCTGCGCGAACAGGTCGTGCCGTTCCCGCCGCAGCCGGTGATCACCCAGGACAACCTGGTCGTGAACATCGACACCGTCATCTACTACCAGGTGACCGACGCGCGGGCCGCCACCTACGAGGTCGCCAGCTACATCCAGGCGATCGAGCAGCTCACCGTCACCACGCTCCGCAACATCATCGGTGGCATGGACCTGGAGCGCACGCTGACCTCCCGCGAGGAGATCAACGCGGCCCTGCGCGGCGTCCTCGACGAGGCCACCGGCAAGTGGGGCATCCGCGTCAACCGCGTGGAACTCAAGGCGATCGAACCGCCCACCTCCATCCAGGACTCGATGGAGAAGCAGATGCGCGCCGACCGTGACAAGCGCGCCGCGATCCTCACCGCCGAAGGTACGCGCCAGGCCGCCATCCTCACCGCCGAGGGTGAGAAGCAGTCCCAGATCCTGCGCGCCGAGGGTGAGGCCAAGGCCGCGGCCCTGCGCGCCGAGGGCGAGGCCCAGGCCGTGCGTACGGTCTTCGAGGCCATCCACGCCGGCGACCCGGACCAGAAGCTGCTCTCCTACCAGTACCTCCAGATGCTGCCGAAGATCGCCGAAGGCGACGCCAACAAGCTCTGGATCGTCCCCAGCGAGATCGGCGACGCCCTGAAAGGCCTCTCCGGGGCCATGGGCAACTTCGGCCCCCTGGGGGGCGGTTCGGGAGGCGGCGGAGCCTCCGTCCCGAACCAGAACAACGGCCCGTCCGCGGAGCGCCGGGAGAAGCCGCAGATCGACTGACCGCCCGCGGACACGACCCCCGCGGACGACTCCCGCACACACGAAGAGGGGCTCGCCCTCCACGGAAGGCGAGCCCCTCTCACATGCCCGCTACGCGGCCGGCTGCGCGAGCCACTCCGGCAACGCGTCGAAGTCGTCCCGCCCCAGCGCCAGCAGCATCGCGTCCTGCGGCGTCGGCTCGAACGGCTGCCGCAGCAGCGGCATACCCGCCTGCTCCGGAGTCCGGTCCGCCTTGCGGTGATTGTCCTCCGCGCACGAGGCGACCGTGTTCAGCCACGCGTCCGCACCGCCCTGCGCCCGCGGCACCACGTGGTCCACGGTCGTCGCCCGCCGCCCGCAGTACGCGCACTTGTGCCGGTCGCGCACCAGCACACCCCGCCTCGACCACGGGGCTTGTCTTCGGAACGGCACCCGTACGTATCTGCAGAGCCTGATCACCCGGGGCGCGGGTATGTCCACCTCGGCACCGCGCATGCGCAGTTCGGGGTGGGCCTGCTCGACGACGGCCTTGTCCGTCAGCACCAGAACGACGGCGCGGTTCAGCGTCACCGTCGACAGCGGCTCGAAGCTCGCGTTCAGAACCAGCGTGTCCCGCATCCAGCCCACCTCCCGTGTGCACCGCCCACTCCCCGGCGGGCTTGGATCAACTCTGGACGGGCGCGCCGAGATGGACAACGCAATAAAAAATGCCCGCCCCTGATCACTTCCAAGACCGGGGGCGGGCAAACGTTCCATGAACGCTCGGCTGATTCGGTACTCCTCGTCAGCCCTTCCGGGGGTTCTCGTACTCGCCGATGAGCTGGGCGCGCGCGATCGCGTGGAACCGCAGGTTGAAACCGACGACGGCGGGAGAGGCGTCGGCATCCGGGCCGAGCTTCTCCTGGTCCACCGCGTACACCGTGAAGACGTACCGGTGCGGCCCGTCCCCCGGCGGCGGCGCGGCACCGCCGAACTCCTTGGTGCCGTAGTCGTTGCGCGCCTGGACCACGCCCGCCGGCAGCCCCTCGAACTTGCCGCTGCCCGCGCCCGCCGGCAGCTCGGTCACCGAGGCCGGGATGTCGAACGCGACCCAGTGCCAGAACCCGCTGCCCGTCGGGGCGTCCGGGTCGTAACACGTCACGGCGAAGCTCTTGGTCCCGGTCGGGAACCCCTCCCACCGCAGCTGCGGCGAGGTGTTGCCCTCCGCGTAGACCTGGGCGCTCTTGAGCGTCGCCCCTTCCTCGACGTCCTCACTCGCCACCGTGAAGGACGGCACGGGCGGATGGAAGTCGTGGGGGAGCGGCCGCCGCTTGAGCTCGGTCACCTCGGTACCTCCTGATCGAATCCGTTCAGTGGGACCGAGCCTAGAACCAGTTGCGCTTGCTGCCGACCTCGGACAGCCACTGGTTGAGGTAAGCCGCCCAGTCGGTCCCGTGGTAGTCGTGCAGACCGACCTGGAACGACCGGAAGGTGTCGGAGCCCTCGCTGAACAGACCCGGCTTCTTGTCCATCTCCAGGATCACGTCCATGGCGTGTTCGTCCGCCACGAAGCTCAGCTCGACCTGGTTCAGACCCCGGTACTGCGACGGCGGGTAGAACTCGATCTCCTGGTAGAACGGCAGCCGCTGGCGCGTGCCCCGGATGTGGCCGCGCTCCATGTCGGCGTTCTTGAAGCGGAAGCCCAGCTGGATGAACGCGTCCAGGATCGCCTTCTGCGCCGGCAGCGGGTGCACGTTGACCGGGTCCAGGTCACCCGAGTCCACCGCGCGGGCGATCTCCAGCTCGGTGGTCACACCGATGTGCATCCCGCGCAGGGACTGACCGTCGATCATCGTGATCGGCGTCTCCCACGGGATCTCCAGCCCGAACGGAACGGCGTGCACGGCACCGGCCTGCAGCTCGAAGGCCCCGCCCAGGCGCACCTTGGTGAACTCGATGTTCTGCTTGTACTCCTGGTCGCCGCTCTCCACCTCGACCTGCGCCTGCAGACCGACGGACAGCCCCTCGATGTCCTGGTTCACGGACCCGCCCTGGATCCGCACCTCGCCCTGGACGACACCGCCCGGAACGACGTTGACCTCGGTGAGCACCGTCTCGACCGAAGCCCCGCCGGCCCCCAGGCTCGCGAGCAGCTTCTTGAACGCCATGACTCTCCCTTTACGTCTGGATCCCTGACCCCTACAAACGCGATCCGGGCACTGCCGGTTCCGCGCCTCACCCTGGCAATCGGGCGAACCTTTGACCAGCCCTTGGTACGGAACCACCTGGACTACGCTCGTACGACATGATCGCGCCCCCGGACCGTACGCCATTGCCGAGGACCTTCTTCGACCGCCCCGTACTGGAGGTCGCGCCCGATCTCCTCGGTCGGATCCTGGTACGGCAGACCCCGGACGGTCCGATCGAGGTGCGTCTGACGGAGGTCGAGGCGTACGACGGCCCGAACGACCCCGGCTCCCACGCCTATCGCGGTCGCACCGCCCGCAACGACGTGATGTTCGGTCCCCCCGGACACGTGTACGTCTACTTCACCTACGGCATGTGGCACTGCATGAACCTCGTCTGCGGTCCGGACGGTCGGGCGAGCGCCGTCCTGCTCCGCGCGGGGGAGATCGTCGAGGGCGCGGATCTCGCGCGTAAACGTCGACTCTCGGCCCGAAATGACAAGGAACTGGCCAAAGGGCCGGCCCGCCTGGCCACGGCACTCGGCGTGGACCGGACCCTCGACGGCACCGACGCGTGCGCCCCCGGCGAGACGCCGCTGCGGATGCTGACCGGCGCCCCGGTCCCCTCCGACCAGGTACGCAACGGTCCGCGTACGGGCGTGGCCGGCGACGGCGGCGTCCACCCCTGGCGCTACTGGGTCGCCAACGACCCCACCGTGAGCCTCTACAGGGCCCACACCCCCCGCCGCCGCTCAAGTTGACGCGCCCTTGGGAGGTGCGTAATGTAGCCCGAGCCGCTGAACCGGGTACGGCAATCGCCAGCAGCCGGAGCGGCCAACCCACTACCTGCTAGTTCCCCTTGACCGGGGCGATTTCTGGCGTGCCCGCATGCCCGAATTCAATCCCGCGGAACTCGATTATGAGTTGCCGAGAGAATCAGCTAGCGTAGTGAATGTCGAAAGGCCGACGGGCGAAAGCCCAAAGCCCACAGACAAATCCCGCCGACCGGGAATCGGACGCCGAAAG
>NZ_JADDRL010000017.1 GCF_021538895.1 Streptomyces olivochromogenes
TTCGTCCCGGCTCCGCGCGGGCGCCTGCCGGCGCAGCACCCGGGTGTGGGCGGCGGTCAGTTCGGGGCCGGGTACGACGGACAGTTCCGCCGCGAGCCGCCGCCGGACCGTCTCGTACACGTCGAGGGCTTCGGCCCGCAGCCCCTGGCCTTCCAGGGAGCGGACGAGCCGGGCGTGCAACGGCTCGTTCAGGGGGTCGAGTTCGGCGGCGCGGCGCAGGGCGGGCAGCACGTCCTGGGCCCGGTCGCACAGCAGGGCGGCGTCGGCCGCCATCTGCGTGGTGTGGACGAACTCCCGTTCCACGCAGGCGAACTGGACGTGCGCGCGCGTGGCGGCGGGGATCCCCATCGCCACCCGCCCGCGCCACAGGCCGAGGGCATCGGCGAAGTGCCGTACCGCGCTCTCCGGTCGCCCGGTCGCGGCGGCCCGCTCGCCCTGTTTGGTCAGGTCGCAAAAGCGCAGCAGATCGACCTCGTCCCGGTCGGCCTCCAGCAGGTAGCCGCCGGTACGGCTCAGCAGGCGCCGCCCGGGGGCCCGTGGTGGGAGGCCGGGTTCGAGCAGGCGGCGCAGCGAACCGGCGTACCGGCGCACGACGTTCGGCGCGCTGAGGGGCGGCTGCTCGGGCCACAGCGCGTCGACGATCTCGTGCATCCGCACGGGCCGGCCCGTGTGCAGCAGGAGGAGGGCGAGCAGGGCACGCTGCTGGGGGAAGCCGAGATCCAGCTCCCGCTCTCCCTGCCGTACCCGCAGGGGCCCCAGCACCTCGAACCGCAACCGCGTCACGTCACCGCTCTCCGTCTCGCGCCTCAACCGACGCCGACCCCGACGCCTACGCCCACGCCCACGCCGATGCCTGCGCCGAGGTGTTCGTCCTGCCCCCGCAGCCGGGCCCCGACCCGGTCGGCGTCGGGATGGCCGAGCGGGGTGAGCAGCGCGAGCGCCTCCCGCCAGGAGGCGCGGGCCGCCTCGTGGTCGCCGGTGGCGAAGAGGGTGTCGCCGATGCGGACGAGGGTGACGGCCTCCAGGTACGGCACGCCGTGCTCGCGCAGCAGGGTGAGCGCGTTGCGGTAGCCGAGCAGGGCGTGCGGATGGCGGCCGAGGTGGTGGTAGACGTAGGCGATGCTGTCCCAGGTGGTGGCCTGGCCGTAGCGGTCGCCCAGTTCCTGGAGCATGGCCAGGGCGTCGAAGCAGTGGTTCAGTGCCTGCCGGTACTCCCCGCGCAACGCGTGGTACCAGCCGACGGAGTTGAGCACGCCGGCCTGCGCCGCCCGGTGACCGGTGGAACGGAACAGGTCGAGGGCGAGCTGGTTGTGCCGCAGGGCGCCGGTGAGGTCGCCCCGCTGTTCGGACACCCAGCCGAGGCTGCGGTGGGTGTTGGCCCGGCCGAGGTCGTCACCGAGGCCGGTGAACAGCTCCAGGGCCCGCTCCAGGCGAGGCTCGCACCGGTCGAGGAGTCCCAGCCTGCCCTCCGCCCTGGCGAGTCCGCGCAGGCCGCGGGCCTCCATGGCGGGGTCCGCGAGCCGCAGAGCGGCGTCGAGCGCGGTGTGCTGCGCCTGCTGCCAGTCGTGCCAGTGGCCCCGCCGGTCGAAGAAGGGTTCCAGTGCCCAGGCGAGCAGGCAGGCCGACCGGTCGTGGCCGGGTCGTCCGGCGGCCGCCGCGGCGTCGATGACGGCGAGCAGCGCCCCGTACTCGGCGCCGAGCCAGGCGAGGGCCCGGACGTCGTCGGCGAGTGGTTCGGGGGCCGCGCCCGGCGGGGGCGGTGCGAGGGGCATCGGGTCCGCGTGGGGTGCGAGCAGCAGTCCTGCGGCGTGGGCGGTGTGCAGGTAGTGCTGGAACAGGCGGTGCACGGCCGCCTGCCGTTCGTCCTCGGTGTGCCGCTCGCGGACCAGGTCTCCGGCGTGCGCGCGGAGCAGGTCGTGGAAGGCGTAGCGGCCGGGTCCGATCTCGTGGAGCAGGTGGACGTTCGCGAGTTCGGTGAGCAGCCCGCGGACCCGGCGTACCGGCAGGGCGGTGAGGGCGGCCGCGGCCGGTGCCGCGAAGTCCGGCCCCGGGTGAAGGGCGAGCAGCCCGAGGAGCCGGGCGGCCTCGGCCGAGACGGCTCGGGTGGACCAGGAGATCACGGCGCCGACGTCGACGGTGGTGTCGGACCCGGCGAAGGCGTCGAGGGTGCCCTCGGCCTCCAGCAGTTCGGCGGCGACGGCCGCCAGCGGGAAGTCGGGGTGGACGGCGGCACGGGCGGCGACGCAGGCCAGCGCGAGCGGCAGTCCGGCGCAGCGCCGGATGATCTGCCGCACGGCCCGGGGTTCGGCGGCGACCCGCGCGGCGCCAGTCGGCGCACGAGGAACGCCCGGGCCTGCTCGGGGTCGAACGGGCGCAGGGTCAGGGAGCGAGCCCCATGCGCGGCCACCAGTCCGGAGAGCTGGTTGCGGCTGGTGACCATGGTGAGGCAGCCGGGTGTGCCGGGCAGCAGCGGTCGTACGTGCTCGGTGTCCCGTGCGTTGTCCAGCAGGACGAGCATCCGGCGGCCGGCCAACGCGCTGCGGTAGAGGGCCGATTGGGCGTCCAGGCCGCTCGGGACGCGTTCGGGCGGCACGCCGAGGGCGTCGAGGAAGCCGCGGACGGCCTCGCCGGGTTCCATGATCGCGCCGGCGCGGTCGAAGCCTCTGAGGTTGACGTAGAGCTGCCCGTCGGGGAACCGGTCGGCGACCCGGTGGGCCCAGTGGACGGCGAGTGCGGTCTTGCCGACGCCGGCCATACCCCCGATCGCGCTGATCACCACCGTTCCGCCGGGCGGGCCGTGTTCGGAGGGTGGGGCGAGCACCGCGTCCAGTTCCGCGCAACGCCCGGTGAACGCCGGTATGTCGTGGGGAAGTTGGGCGGGCGTCGGCGCGACCGGCGGCTGCGGGGCGGGCCAGGGAGGGAGCATGGTCGTCCCGGCCGCGTCGCGCAGTGCGGCCTGGTGGGCGTCGTGCAGGTCGGGCCCGGGGTCGATACCCAGTTCGTCGGCGAGTCGCGCGCGGGTGGCCTCGTAGACGCGCAGCGCCTCGGGGCGGCGGCCGGCGGCGGTGAGGGCGAGGATCAGCCCGGCCAGCAGGGGTTCGTCCAGCGGGTGTGCGGCGGCGGCCTTCCGGAGGTCGGGCAGGACCCGGTCGGGGACACCGGCGCGCAGGGCCGCGTCGGCGGCGTCCCGGACGGCCGTCAGGTGTTCGCGGTCCAGCGCCTGGAACGCGGCGTGCGCGCGGGCCACGGCGGGGATGCCGTCGGCGACCGGTCCCCGCCACAACGACAGGGCCTCGGTGAGGAGTTCGACGCTCCGGGCGGCCTCCTGCCCGGCGTCCGCCCGCCGAGCCTCCTCGACGAGTCCGGTGAACCGCAGGAGGTCCGAGGACGCGCTGTCGGTCGACAGCCGGTATCCGCCCGCCTCGCGGAGCAGCCAGTTGCCCGCCGCGCGGGCCGAGAGTCCGGGCTCCAGCAGCCGGCGCAGTGAACCGACGTGCCGACGGACCACGTTGACGGCACTGCGCGGCGGGCAGGTGCCCCACAGCACGTCGACGATCTCGCTCACGGCGACCGGTTGACCCGCCCGGACCAGCAACAGGGCCAGGAACGCGCGCTCCTGAGGCCCCCCGAGATCCAGCTCCGTCCGCCCCCGCCAGGCCCGCACCTGCCCCAGCACCGCGAACCGCACCGGCTCCAGCGGCACACCATCCCCCTCCGCGTTCCCCTCCGATCATCGACTGTACGTCACCGGAGGGGTTACCCGGAGTCACGGCTGCCGCGAGGCAGGGTCCGGGGCGGTGCCGGCGTCAGCCCAGAGGGGCGGCGTTGTCGCGCAGGGCGGCGAACACGGGGCCGTACATACGGGACTTGATGGTGCCGAGAGTGTCGCCGGCCTTGCTCACCAGGGCCCCGGCGATCTCCACGGCGGTCGTGCGGACCGCGTCCTCGTCGACGGCGCGGTCGACGATGCCGGCGGCCGCCGCGTCGACGCCGCCGTAGCGGCGGGCGGTGACCATCGCCTCGTGGGCGACCTGCGGAGCCAGACGGGCCTGGATGAGGGCGGACATGCCCGGCGTGAAGGGGATGTTGATGTCGGCCTCGGGCAGACACCAGAAGCCGCGGTCGCCCCGCATCACACGGAAGTCGTGGGCCAGGGAGAGCATGGCTCCGGCGGCGAAGGTGTGCCCCTGCAGCGCGGCCACGGTGATCATCGGCAGGGCCAGCAGGCGCGCGAAGAGCCCTTGCACGGAGGACACGTAGTCCTCGTGCTGGTCGGCGTGGGCGCCCAGCCAGTCCAGGTCGAGGCCGTTGGAGTAGAACTTGCCGGTCGCGGCGGTCACCAGGGCGCGGGGGCCGTCCGCCTTCTCCACCTCGTCCAGGGCGGCGCCGACGGAGCCGATCCAGTCGGGGTGGAAGCGGTTCTCACCGTCCCCGAGGTCGAGTACGAAGACGTTGTCGTGGCGTTCCAGTGCGGGCATGTCGGCTCCCTGGGTCTGGGCATGGATCGGCAGTGCCCCTCTGGTCACATTGTGCGGACATCCAGGGGCTACCGCTCGGTAACTTATGTCGCGCGCGCAGGACGGACAAGGGGCGTGAGCCGAATTCACACCCCCGACCGCCGCGGTTGGCCCGCCCCGGAGCTGCCGTCGATCGCGCTGAAGCCGCGGCGGAGGGCGGGCAGCGGGTCACCGCCGTATTCCCGCACCTCACCGAAGCGGGTGGTGCCCTCCATCCAGTCCTTGCGGGCCTGGACGATGTCCTCGTGGGTGCGGCCGACGAAGTTCCACCACATGACGATCTCCTCCTCGAACGGTGGGCCGCCGAGCAGCACCGCGCGGGCCGCGGCGTCCGAGTCGTTGACGAGGGTCAGGGCGTCGGCTCCGGGGTGGACGTAACCCAACTCCGCCCGACGGACCAGGGTGTCCTCCACCCGGACCTCCCCCTGGTCGACGAGGAGGCCGTGCTCGAAATCGGGGTTCACGGCGACGGTGATCGCCGCGTACGGTTCGAGGACGATCTCTGCACCGAGGAGAGGCGTGTAGGTGCGCACCGGCGAGACGGCTCCGGCGAGGGAGCCCAGGAAGACCCTGATCACCGCGCCGTCGACGCGCACCGGCTCGGGCGCGTGGTGCTGGAAGTCCCGGCCCGTGTCGCGGTGCTCCCCCGGCAGCGCCACCCACAGCTGCACCCCGTGCAGGACACCGGTGCGCGGGGTGGAGACCTCCGAGTGGGCGATGCCGCGGCCGCCCGTCATGAGGTTCAGCTCGCCGGGCCGTACGAACGCGTGGCTGCCGAGACTGTCACGGTGCTCGATCTCGCCGCTGAACAGCCAGCTCACCGTCTGCAGACCGGTGTGCGGGTGCGGGGCCACGTCCATGCCGCCGGTGCGGGTGACGTCGTCGGGACCGTAGTGATCGGCGAAGCACCAGGCGCCGATCAGCGACCGCTCACGCTGCGGCAGGGTGCGCCGCACGGTCATCGCCCGGGGGCCCGCCCAGGGGGACGTCACGCGGGGTGAGTATCTCGATCTTGCTCATCGGGGACCGCCTCCAGCATCCAACCTGATAGTTTTATCTTCAACAATTATTCCGGAGGAGTCCAGGTTGAGCAACAGCACCCGCCCCGGGTCGGCGGACCGGCGGATCTACATCGACAAGCAGAGCCCCAAGCCGTACCACGCGCTGGTGCAGACCTCCGAGGCGGTCCGCACGACCGCGGCCGAGGCGGACCTGGACCGTACCGTCGTGGAGCTGATCAACCTGCGCGTGTCGCAGATCAACGGCTGTGCCTCTTGCCTGGACGTCCACACCAGGGCGGCCGTGCGCGGCGGCGAGACGGCCCAGCGGCTGGGCGTGCTGGCCGCGTGGCGGGACACCGAGGTGTTCACCGCCGTGGAGCGCGCCGCCCTCGGCCTGGCCGAGGCCACCACCGATCCGTCCGACGCGGACTTGCAGGAATCCGCGTACGCCACCGCGCGCGAGGTGCTCACCGACGACCAGATATCCGCGGTGATCTGGGTGGCGGTCACGATCAACGCGTTCAACCGGGTCTCGATCCTCAGCAAGCACCCGGTGCGGTGACCCGCCGGGCGGCCACGCAGAGCGCGTTCCCGGGCCTGCCGCTCAGTGAGGCCCACGGCGCGGCGACCTCGGGGTCGGTGAAGGTGACGCGCGGCAGCGCCCGCTAGTCGGCATCGGGGCCGGGGCGGCCGAGAACGTCCCGCACGGCGATCCGCGCCTGGTACATGGCCACGTGGGTGAAGGCGCCTTGGCCGGTGATGTCGCCCACCGCCCGCAGGCCGTCCGCCGCCCGCAACTGTCCGTCCGTGGGCACGGCGCCGACCGCCGGGTCGAGCCCCACCGACCCGAGCCCCGGCTCGGCGAGGTCGTTCTGCCGCCTGGTGGCGACCAGCGGCCGCTCGGCGCGCACCGGCTCCGCCGCGCCGTCGAGCCGCACGCGAACCCGGTGCCGTCGTGGCTTCGAGGGTGCGGTCGCCCACCGTCACCCGGCGGGGGCCGTCCAGGAGTCCCCGGCCGCGCAGCGGACGCCCGCCCTTGCCCACGAGGCGGTCGACGGCCTCCGCGTCGCCCGGGAGGGCGGGTGGACCGACGGCCCGATTCCCTGAGCGCACGGTGACGAGCCTGTCAGCGCGCCCCACGGACGGAGCGGGCTAGGCTGGCCCGTCCGTTCACCTCACCGCGTCCGAACCGACCAGCGGAGCCGCGAGATGTCCGTTCGCCGTGTGCTGCCCGACGCCCGGTCGAGCACCCTGCCGAAGAGCCCGCAACCCTTCGTCCCGGACCCCGACGCGCGCGTGGTCGAGGTGGTCGGTCATGGCTGACGGCGGGCTCGGTGACGCGGAGGCCGTCAACGCCGGTGCCTGGCAGGCGTACGGCGCCCACCACCTGCGGCGCGGCACCGTCCCGCCGGACGCGGACCGGTTCGCGTGGGGCCCCGGCAGCGCCGGGCCCGGTGCCGAGGTGCTCGGCGACCTGACGGGCCGGCGGGTGCTGGACCTCGGCTGCGGCACGGCGTGGCACGCGGCCCATCTGGCCCGTACGCACGGGGCGTCGGTGGACGCGGTCGACGCGTCGCCGGGACAGTACGAACGCGCCCGCGCGCGGTACGGCGCCACGCCCGGACTCCGGCTCGTGCTCGGCGACGCGGTCGCCCATCTGCGCACGGCCGAACCGTACGACGTCGTCTACTCCGTGAACTCCGTGCCGTACCTCGATCCCCGTCGGCTGCTGCCCGCGCTGACGGCGTCCCTGGCGCCCGGCGGAACGCTGTGCTTCACGGTGCTGCACACCAACTCCGAGGGGGACGGCCCCTCGTGCGAGGTCGCCTCCCGGCCGGAGACGCAGGTGCTGGCCGGCGCTGGAACGACCACGGTACGGATGTGGGTGCTCACCCCCGAACTCTGGGCGGAACTGCTCGCCGAGCACGGGCTGTGCGTCGAGGGCGTGGACGTCCTGGACGCGCCCGAGGACGGCAATCACGCGTCCTACCGGCTCTTCCGGGTGCGCCGGCCGGCCCGCGTCTCCTCCCGCCCCCGCGTTGACCTGCCGCCCGTCGCACACGCCGCGTTGGGCGTCGGCGCCATCCTGCACGGGCCGCGCGGCCTCCTCCTGGGCCGGCACCGCCGGGGCACCTGGGAACTGCCGGGCGGCACGGTGGAGCCCGGCGAGTCGCTCGTCGGGACGGTGGTCCGGGAACTGCGCGAGGAGACCGGCCTCGACGCCCGCCCGGCCGATGTACGCCTGCTGGGCACGCTCCTCGACGACGTCGGCGGCGTGGTCCGGATGACCGTGGCCGCACTGGTCGCCGACTGGCGGGGCGAACCGGCCGACCAGCCGGGCGAGCGCGTCGGCGACTGGCGCTGGTTCGCCCTGGACCGGCTGCCGCCCGGCTTGTTCGTGTGCAGTGCGCAGGCCCTGACCGCCTGGCGTCCCGACCTGCCCGTCGACCACACGCCCGCCCGGTTCACGCCGTACGCGCAGGCCGACCACGCAGGCTGGACGGGACCTTGACGAGTCGTGAGACTGGTGGGCACCCGACGCCTCGCCCAGGACGGTGACCATGAACCTGGAAAGCCAGGAAGCACCACGCGTCGAACTCACCCCGCAGGCCGCGGATCTGCTGCGACGGCTGCGTGCCTCGCACGGCCCGCTGATGTTCCATCAGTCCGGCGGCTGCTGCGACGGCAGTGCGCCCATGTGCTATCCGGACGGCGAGTTCCGCACCGGCGGCTCGGACGTGCTGCTGGCCGAACTGGAGGTCGAGGGCGTCGACGAGCCGGTCACGTTCTGGATGTCGCGCAGCCAGTACGAGGTCTGGAGCCACACGCGCCTCATCGTGGACGTGGTGCCCGGCCGGGGCAGCGGATTCTCGCTGGAAGCACCTGAGGGGGTGCGTTTTCTCACCCGTTCTCGTGTCGTAGACCTCTAGCCACCGCGGCGGAAACCGCGATCTGGTGCACTTCCCCTGAGCCCTGGAACAGTTGACGAGACCTCAGGGAGAAGCAGTGACGCGTCGTCTGAAGCGGTTAGCGGCAGGCAGAACGGTACTGACGGTCCTCACGGCGTTCGGCATGCTGGCCGGTACGGCCCTGACGGGGGCGGCACCGGCCGGCGCCGTCGAGGCCGTCACCGAGATCGCGCCGGGTGTCACCTACGAACAGTTCGACATCACGGCGACCCGGGGCGTGACGCACGCCCATGTGCTGCGGGTGGACCTGCGCAATCCGCAGGTGCACCTGGACTTGCTCTACCCGGGAGTGGTGGCCGACCGCGCCCCCGTGTCCCGGCTCGCGCAGTCGGTGAGGGCGGTCGCGGGTGTCAACGGCGACTTCTTCAACATCAACGAGGTGCAGCACCCGGGCGTCGAGGCGACGGGCGCGGCGGTGGGACCGCTGATCGCGCACGGGCGGCCGCTCAAGGCCGCGGTGCCGAACGGCCAGCGGTTCGGTCCCGCGCTGCCGCCCGGCACGAACACCAGGGAGGTCTTCGGTGTGGGTGTCGACCGGCGGGCCCGGCTGGACCGGCTCTCGCTCGTCGGCTCCGTGCTCACGCCCGAGGGGCGGCTACCGCTCGGCGGGCTGAACCAGTACGCGCTGCCGGAGAACTCCGTCGGCGCGTTCACCCCGAAGTGGGGCAGCGTCTCCCGGGTGCGCGCGACGTGCGGCACCGACACCGTCCGGG
Source organism: Streptomyces olivochromogenes (assembly GCF_021538895.1). Classification (GTDB taxonomy): domain Bacteria; phylum Actinomycetota; class Actinomycetes; order Streptomycetales; family Streptomycetaceae; genus Streptomyces; species Streptomyces olivochromogenes_A. The sequence goes on from NZ_JADDRL010000017.1 coordinate 9,201, forward strand.
CGGCCCCGTGCAGCACGGACACCTATGAGGTGACGGTCCGCCGCGGCCGGGTGGTGTCGGCCTCGAACACCCCGGGCAGTGGTCCCATCGCCGCGGGCACCACGGTCCTGGTGGGCCGGGAGGCGGGCGCCCAGCAGCTGCGGAAGCTGTCCACGGGCGAGCGGGTGACGGTGCGTCAGCGGCTGTGGGCGGCGCGGTCCAGGATCCCGTACCGGTTCGCCCTCGGCGGCTACCCGGTGCTGCGCGGCGGGCAGCCATCGGCCGGTCTCGACTCGACCACGTCGGCCGTGCGCACCGCCGTGGGCATCGCCGGCAACGGGCGGCGGCTGGTGCTGTTGGCTCTGGACGGGGCGCCCGCCTACCGCAGCGGCCTGTCGATCGCCGAAGTGGCCGCCCAGATGCGGGCGTTGGGCTCGGTCGACGCGTTCAGCCTGGACGGCGGCGGCTCGTCGACGCTGGTCGCCCGGGAGCCGGGCGCGAGTGCCGTCTCCGTGCGCAACCATCCCAGTGACGGCGCCGAGCGCCCGGTGCCCACCGGCATCGGGGTCTTCTCGGCGCCGTGACTCAGGGGCGCAGACTGCTCACCAGGTCCGCGGTCGCGGTGAGTCCGCTCTGGATGGTGGGCGCCATGTTGGTGCTGGCGATGTAGAAGCCGAGCAGCATGCACACCAGGGCGTGGGAGATCTTCAACGCGCCGTTGCGCATGAAGATCACCGCAATGATCAGGAGCAACAGCACCACAGAGATGGAAACGGCCATCGCGAACCTCCTCCGCCACGCCCCTTTCGCGGGCGTTCGGCCGCAAGTGTGGCGTAGCGGAGGGTTGGTCCGGGCGGCTGACGTGTCCTCCGATCGTGTGGTGTCTACCGAACGTGCGCTCTCAGGCCGAGGGGTGAGCGTCCAGGAACGCCTCCAGGCCGGCCAGGTCGTCGGTGTTGAAGTAGTCGACGTCGGCGGCGAGCAGTTCCGTCCACAGCGCGTCCCGTGCCGGGCCCGCCAGGTCCGGGGTGGCCCAGAACCGGACGCGCTGCCCGCGCGCGTGCGCGGCGCCGATGATGCCGCGCAGCTTCTGCCGCTCGGCGTCCGGGAACGGTCCGTCGCCGAGCCAGGTGAAGTTCAGCGTCCAGTTGTCGGAGATCAGCGGGATGAAGGAGGCGGGCGCCGTGCTGCCGAGGTCGGAGAGCCGGCCGTCGTAGAAGGCGCGGCGCACCTTCTGGGCCTCCATGGGGATCCGGGCGGCCCGGTCTCCGGAGATGACGGCGGTGACCGGGCCCGGGTGCACCCGGCCGTGCGCGTAGGTCGTGAACAGGTGCTTGTAGCGCAGGAGGTGGCGGTCGAGTTCGAGGTAGGTCGACGACCCCTCGGTCTTGATGTCGACGAGCAGTTGCAGGGACCTGCGCCGACCTCGGTACACCGAACCGTGGTTGGCCTTCACGCGGGCGGCGAGGGGGGCGAGGTAGAGGGATTCGAGGGTGCGGGTCGGGTCGAGCTCGGAGGCGTCGTGGGCGACCAGGAGCTGGTCGCCGACGAGGAAGATGTCGGCCTCGACGCTGCCGAAGCGGTGGTCGAGGGCGTCGAACAAGGGGCGCGGGTGCTCGTAGTCGTTGTGGGCGTGGGCGCGCCACAGCGGGCGCGGGCCGCGGTGACCGCCGCCCGCCCACGCCTGGCCGGCGGGCAGCGCGACCGCGCCGACGAGGGCGGCGCCGAGGGTGGTGAGGGCTCTGCGACGGGTGGTGAGGGCCATGCTCTGCCTCCCTTGTAGGGCCGTACGGGACCGAAGGGAGTATGCGTGCGATCCGGGCTCAACAGGCCCTGTCATGCGGCGAGTTGGCCGGACCGCCGCCCTGTGTTCACTTCGTCGGAGCAGTGCGCACGAGGAAGCCCGCCCCAGGTGGGACGGGCTTCTCGCAGGCTGCCGCTGGCTGCCGCGGGCGGGTGTCAGGGGGCCTGGAGGTCGACCAGTTCGGCCAGGGCAGCGCGGTGTGCGCCCGCCGTGCCGAGGGCGATCGAGTCCGCCTTGGCCCGCTTGAGGGAGAGGTGGATCGGGTGCTCCCAGGTCATGCCGATACCGGCGTGCAGCTGCAGCGCCTCCTCGGCGGCGTGCACGGCGACCGGTGCCGCGTAGGCCTGGGCGACGGCGACCGCGAGGTCGGCGTCCTGGGTGGTGGAAAGGGCGTCGGCGGCGGCGCGCGCGGCGGCCCGGAGGTTGACGACCTCCAGCCACAGCTGGGCGAGCCGGTGCTTGAGCGCCTGGAAACCGCCGACCGGCCGGTTGAACTGCTTGCGCTCCTTGAGATAGCGGACGGTCTCGGTCAACACCCCTTCGGCGATGCCGAGTTGCTCGGAAGCGAGCAGTCCGGCCCCGGCACGCAGGGCCCGGCGCACGGCGGGCTCGGCGGCGCCGAGACGGCGGCCGGGGGCGCCGTCGAGGGTGACGGTGGCCAGCGGCCGGGTCAGGTCCAGGGCCACCTGCGGGGTGACGGTCACGGCGGAGGCGGTGACCGCGTACAGCCCGCCGTCGTCCGCGGGCACGAGCAGCAGGTCGGCGACGGCGGCGTCGGCGATGCCGGTCAACTCCCCGTGCAGGGTGCCGTTTTCGAGCCGTACGGTCGTGAACGCGGCGCCGGGGGCGGTGTGCAGCCCGACGGCGAGCGCGCCGATCGACGCGCCGGACGCGAGCTCGGCCAGCAGGTCGTCGGTCCCGCAGGCGAGCAGTGCCTCGGTGGCCAGGACGGCACTCGTCAGATAGGGCACGGGCGCGACCGCGCGCCCCAGCTCCTCCAGGACGACGGCGACTTCGCGGTGCGTGGCACCCTGGCCGCCGAGCGCCTCGGGGACCAGCAGACCCGCCAGGCCCATGCCGGTGGCGAGCGCCTTCCACAGCGCCACGTCGTGCGGGGCGTCCGACTCGGTGCGGGCGATCACGCCGGCCGCGTCGCAGCGGTCCGTGAGCAGGTCGCGGACGGCGGCGCGCAGCGCCTCTTCCTCCTCCGAGTAGAGCAGGTCGGGCTGAGTGCGCTGTGTTGTCATCGGGCGAGGTCCTTCCACGCGACGTCCTTGTCGGTGCGCGGCTCGGCGGGCAGGCCGAGGACGCGCTCGGCGACGATGTTCAGCAGGATCTCGCTGGTCCCGCCCTCGATGCTGTTGCCCTTGGCGCGCAGGTAGCGGTACCCGGCGTCGCGGCCGACGAAGTCGACCAGTTCGGGGCGCCTCATCGTCCAGTCCTCGTACAGGAGCCCTTCCTCGCCCAGGAGTTCCACCTCCAGGCCGCTGATCTCCTGGTTGAGGCGGGCGAAGCCGAGCTTCATGCCGGCGCCCTCGGGGCCGGGCTGGCCGACGGTGAGCTGCTGGCGCAGGCGTTCGCCGGTGAGCCGGGCGACCTCGGCCTCCACCCACAGCTTGAGCAGCCGCTGGTGCAGCTCGTGGGTGCGCAGCTCCGGGCGCTCGCGCCAGGTCTTGGCGACCGGCCCGATCATGCCGCCCTCGCGGGGCAGCCGCATGCCGCCGATGGCGACGCGTTCGTTGTTCAGCGTGGTCTGCGCGACCCGCCAGCCGTCGCCGATCTCGCCGAGGCGGCGGGCGTCGGGGATGCGGACGTCGGTGAGGAAGACCTCGTTGAACTCGGCCTCGCCGGTGATCTGGCGCAGCGGACGGACCTCGACGCCGGGGTCGGTCATGTCGCAGATGAAGTAGGTGATGCCCGCGTGCTTGGGCACGTCCGGGTCGGTGCGGGCGATGAGGATGGCCCAGCGGGCGACGTGGGCGCTGGAGGTCCACACCTTCTGCCCGTTGACCACCCAGTCCTCGCCCTCACGCACCGCGCGAGTGCCGAGCGCGGCCAGGTCGGACCCGGCGCCCGGCTCGCTGAACAGCTGGCACCAGACCTCCTCGCCCGTCCACAGGGGCCGCAGGAAGCGCCGCTTCTGCTCCTCGGTGCCGTAGCGCAGGATCGTCGGGGCGGCCATGCCGAGGCCGATGCCGATGCGCCTCGGGTCGTTGTCGGGGGCGCCGACGGCCTCCAGCGCGGCGTCCACGACGGCCTGGAGGGAGCGCGGGGCGCCGAGTCCGCCGAGGCCCTCGGGGTAGTGCACCCAGGCGAGCCCCGCGTCGAAGCGGGCGCGCAGGAAGTCCAGGCGGTCGGTGGTCGTGGGCGGGTGCGCGGCCAGCAACTCGGCCGTACGGCGCTGGAGTTCGGCGGTGTCGGTCATGCGGCGGCTCCGTTCTCCAGCGACGGCAGGACGGCGACCCGGCCGGTGGTGACGCCGTCGGCGACCCGTTGCACGGCGGCCGCGGCGCCGGCCAGCGGCACGCGCTCGCTCACCAGCGGCTTGATCGCGCCCCGGGCGGCCAGCTCGGTGAGCTGCTCGTGGCAGTGCTGGACCAGCTTCGGGTTCTTGGTGTTGTACAGGCCCCAGTGCAGGCCGAGGATCGAGTAGTTCTTCACCAGGGCGTGGTTGAGGCCGGGGCTGGGGATGGTGCCGCTGGCGAAGCCCACGACCACGATCCGGCCCTCGAAGGCGACGACCTTGGTGGACTGCGTGTAGGCCTCGCCGCCGACCGGGTCGTAGATCACGTCGGCGCCCCGGCCGCCGGTGGCCTCCTTCACGGCGGCCACGACGTCCTCGGCACGCCGGTCGATCACCACGTCGCAGCCCAGCTCCCGGGCGACGGCGACCTTGTCGGCGCCGCCGACGACGCCGATGACCGTGGCCCCGGCCGCCTTGCCGAGCTGCACGGCCGCGCTGCCGACCCCGCCGGCGGCGGCATGCACGAGCAGGGTCTCGCCCGCTTCCAGGCGGGCGCGGCGGTGCAGGCCGAACCAGCCCGTCTGGTAGCCGATGTGCAGGGCGGCGGCCTCCGCGTCGTCGAGGGAGTCGGGAGCGGGCAGCGTCGCGGCGGCATCGGCGACGACGTACTCGGCGAATCCGCCGTGCGGCAGCGCGGGGTGGGCGAGCACCCGGCGCCCGTCCTCGGTCTCGCCGCAGATCTCCACGCCCGGCGTGAACGGCAGCGGCGGCCGGACCTGGTAGTGGCCGCGGCACATCAGCACGTCCGGGAAGTTGATGTTGGCGGCACGCACCTTCAGCAGCACCTGGCCCGTGCCGGGCGTGGGCCGCTCCACCTCCTGGAGCCGCATCACCTCGCTCGGCTCGCCGTTCTCGTGCACTTGCCATGCCTGCATGCGGTGCCTCCACGGGACTGCTTCGTCTGACCGGGGTCGACGGCATACTAAGCGGTCGCTTGCCATTCAGGGAACAGGCCCGCGTGTCACGACCCGGACGGCCGCGCCCGTACGTGCATCCGCTCACCCTGCGGACCGAACAGGCTCAGGAACTCCACCGGCCCCTCCCCCGTCGACCCGAACCAGTGCGGCACCCGGGTGTCGAACTCGGCGGCCTCCCCCGCCGTCAGCACCACGTCGTGCTCCCCGAGCACCACCCGCAGCCGCCCGGAGAGCACATACAGCCACTCGTAGCCCTCATGGGTCCGCGGTTCCGGCTCCTGCTGTCGCTGCGGCTCCAGCACCTTGAACGCCTGGAGCCCGCCGGGCTGGCGGGTGAGCGGCCAGTGGGTGCGCCCGTACCGCACGATCGGCTTGGCCCGCACCCGCGGATCCCCGACCGGCGGGGCACCGACCAGCTCGTCCAGCGGCACCTGATGGGCCTGCGCGATCGGCAGCAGCAGCTCCAGGCTGGGCTTGCGCAGGCCGGACTCCAGCCGGGACAGGGTGCTGACGGAGATGCCGGTCGCCTCGGACAGCGCCGCGAGGGTCACCTCCCGCTCCTTGCGGATCCGCCGCAGCCGGGGGCCCACGCCCGCGAGAACGTCGTCGGTGGTCATGTCCGTATTGCAGTTTCGGCAAACAAGTTTGTCAATCCGGCGGCGGGCGCGCGACCGTCGGCCGCGGAGGTGGTCATCCATGACCGAGAACACCGGGCACTACGAAGTCGTCGTCGTCGGAGGCGGCGCGGCCGGGCTGTCCGCCGCGCTCGTCCTGGGCCGGGCCCGGCGGCGCACGCTGGTCGTCGACGCGGGCGAGCCGCGCAACGCGCCGGCCGCCCATATGCAGGGCTATCTGTCGCGGGACGGCATGGCGCCCGCCGAGTTCCTCGCCGTGGGGCGCGAGGAGATCGCGCGGTACGGCGTGGAGCTGGTCCGGGACCGGGTGGTGGACGTGTCGAAGGACGGGGAGTTCGCCGTCGTCCTCGCCGGTGGTCGCACCGTGAGGGCGCGGCAGCTGGTGGTCGCCACCGGACTGAAGGACGAGCTTCCGGTGGTGGCGGGCCTGGCCGAGCGGTTCGGCCGGGACGTGCTGCACTGCCCGTACTGCCACGGCTGGGAGGTGCGCGACCGGGCGTTCGGCGTGCTCGCCAGTACCCCGATGAGCGTGCACCAGGCGCTGATGGTGACCCAGTGGTCCAAGGACGTGACCCTCTTCCTGCACGAGGTCGCCGAGGCCGAGCTGGGCGAGGACGACCGGCGACGGCTGGCGGCGGCCGGGGTCGTCGTGGTCCCCGGCGCGGTGGCCGAGGTGGTGAGCTCCGACGACCGGCTCACCGGGGTCCGGCTCGCGGACGGCACCGTGCACGAGCGCGAGGTGCTGTTCGTCGCGCCGCGCGCCGTGCCGCGGACCGGCCTCCTGGCCGCCCTGGGCGCCGAGATGCGCGAGACGCCCTTCGGCACCTACCCGGTGATCGACGAGCGCGGCCTGACGACCGTCCCCGGGCTGTGGGCGGCGGGTAACGCGAGCGGATTCGCGGAGCAGGTGGTGAACGCGGCCAGCCGCGGCTACCGGGCCGGAGCGGCGATCAACGGGGAGCTGCTGTTCGCCGATCTCGACGCGGCCGCCCGGGTGTAGTCGCGGCGCCCGCGGTGCACCATGGCTGCATGCTGCTGACCCGGCTCGCCCACGTGTCCCGGGAGGTCGCCGCGACCTCGGCACGGTCCCGGAAGACCGCCCTGCTCGCGGAGCTGTTCCGGGACGCGGAGGCGGACGACGTGCCGATCGTCATCCCGTATCTGGCCGGACGGCTGCCGCAGGGCCGCCTCGGCATCGGCTGGAAGGTGCTGAGCGCGCGGGTGCCGCCCGCCGCGGAGCCCTCCCTCACGGTGCGCGAGGCGGACGCCCGGCTCACCGCGATCGGCGAGCTCTCCGGTCCGGGCTCGCAGGCCGAGCGGGCGCGGCTGGTCGGAGAGTTGATGGGCGCGGCCACCGAGGACGAGCAGCGGTTCCTGGTCGGGCTGATCACCGGTGAGGTGCGGCAGGGCGCCCTGGACGCGCTGGCCGTGGAGGGGCTGGCCGGGGCGACTGGCGCGGACGCGGCGGAGGTACGGCGGGCGGTGATGCTCGCGGGTTCGCTGCAGACGGTGGCCCGGGCCCTGCTCGCCGACGGCCCCGAGGCACTCGGCCGGTTCCGGCTCACCGTCGGCCGGCCGGTGCAGCCGATGCTGGCGCAGACCGCCTCCTCGGTGGCCGAGGCGGTGGGGAAGCTGGGCGCGTGCGTGGTGGAGGAGAAGCTGGACGGCATCCGGGTCCAGGTCCACCGGGACGGCGACTCGGTGCGGATCCACACCCGCACCCTCGACGACATCACCGACCGGCTGCCCGAAGTGACGGCGGCCGCGCTGGAGTTGAGGGGTGAGCGGTTCATCCTGGACGGCGAGGTGCTCTCCTTCGACGCGTCGGGGCGGCCCCGCTCCTTCCAGGAGACGGCGGGCCGGGTCGGCTCCCGGGTGGACGTGGCGAGGGCCGCCCGGGAGGTGCCGGTCTCCCCCGTGTTCTTCGACGCGCTCGCGGTCGACGGCGACGACCTGCTCGACCTGCCGTTCGAGCGGCGGCACGCGGAGCTGGCCCGGCTGGTGCCCGAGCCGATGCGGGTGCGCCGGACCCTGGTGTCCGGCCCGGACGACGTCGGACGGGCCGAGGACTTCCTCGCCGAGACCCTCGCACGCGGCCACGAGGGGGTCGTGGTCAAGGCCCTGGACGCCCCCTACAGCGCGGGCCGGCGCGGCGCCTCCTGGCTGAAGGTCAAGCCCGTGCACACCCTCGACCTGGTCGTCCTGGCCGTCGAACGGGGCCACGGCCGCCGCACCGGCAAGCTGTCCAACCTCCATCTGGGCGCCCGCACCGCGGACGGCGGCTACGCCATGCTCGGCAAGACCTTCAAGGGCATGACCGACGCGATGCTCACCTGGCAGACCGAACGGCTGACGGAGCTGGCCGTCGAGGACGACGGCTGGGTGGTGACCGTACGCCCCGAACTCGTCGTCGAGATCGCCTACGACGGTCTGCAGCGCTCCTCCCGCTACCCGGCCGGCGTCACCCTGCGCTTCGCCCGCGTGGTCCGCTACCGCGAGGACAAGCGCCCCGAGGAGGCGGACACCGTCGCGGCGCTGCTGGCCGCGCACCCACAGGTGCGGCCGTGACGGAGAAGCGGAGCGCCGGCCTGCTGCTGTTCCGGCACACCGACGACGGCACGCAGGTGCTGCTCGGCCACATGGGCGGCCCCTACTTCGCCAAGAAGGACGCCGGGGCGTGGACCGTGCCCAAGGGCGAGTACGGGCCCGAGGAGGCCGCATGGGACGCGGCCCGCCGCGAGTTCCGGGAGGAGCTCGGCCTGCCGCCGCCCGACGGGCGGGCCGTGGCGCTCGGCGAGGTCCGGCAGACGGGCGGCAAGCTCGTCACGGTGTGGGCCGTCGAGGCCGACCTGGACCCGGAGTCGATCGAGCCGGGCACCTTCACGATGGAGTGGCCGCCGCGGTCGGGCCGGGTCCAGGAGTTCCCCGAGCTGGACCGGGTGCGCTGGTTCGGTCTGGACCGGGCCCGCGAGGTGATCGTCACGGCGCAGGCCGCCTTCCTGGACCGGCTGGTACGGCACTCGGCCGAGTAGCCGATGCACGCGTTGCGGTCGTCACCGTCGCGCGCGAAGGTCGAATCAAGCCCGCTCCCAGGGAGGTCAGCCATGCCCATCGCAACGATCAACCCGGCGAACGGCGAGACGCTCAAGACGTACGAGGCCATGGGCGAGGAGGAGATCGAGCGCCGGCTCCAGCTCGCGGAGGCCACGTTCCGCACGTACCGGTTGAGCCGCTTCGTCGACCGCGGGCGTCTCCTTGTACAGGCCGCCAATCTGCTGGACGAGGACCAGCGGGACATCGCGCGGATCATGACCACCGAGATGGGCAAGCCGATCGCACAGGCCCGCGCGGAGGCCGCCAAGTGCGCGAAGGCCATGCGCTGGTACGCGGAACACGCCGAGGCGCTGCTCGCCGACGAGGAACCCGCGGAGGCCGATGTGTCGGACTCGGGGGCGTCCCGGGTCCGGGTCCGCTACCGGCCGCTCGGCCCGGTGCTCGCGGTGATGCCCTGGAACTTCCCGCTGTGGCAGGTGGTCCGCTTCGCCGCGCCGGCCCTGATGGCGGGCAACGTCGGCCTGCTCAAGCACGCCTCCAACGTCCCGCAGACCGCCCTCTACCTGGAGGACCTCTTCCACCGCGCGGGCTTCACCGAGGGCTGCTTCCAGACCCTGCTGATCGGCTCCGGCGCGGTCGACGGCATCCTGCGCGACGAGCGCGTCAGGGCGGCCACCCTGACCGGGAGCGAGCCCGCGGGCCGGTCCGTCGCCGCCACCTGCGGGGAGATGATCAAGAAGACGGTGCTGGAGCTCGGCGGCAGCGACCCGTACGTCGTCATGCCCTCCGCCGACCTGGACCGCGCCGCGCAGATCGCGGTCACCGCCCGGGTGCAGAACAACGGGCAGTCCTGCATCGCGGCCAAGCGGTTCATCGTGCACACCGACGTCTACGACGCCTTCGCCGACCGGTTCGTCGAGGGCATGAAGGCACTCAAGGTCGGCGACCCGATGCAGGAGGACACGCAGGTCGGGCCGCTCGCCAGCGAGCAGGGACGGGCCGACCTGGAGGAGCTGGTCGACGACGCGAGGCGCAGCGGCGCGGCCGTGCTGTGCGGCGGGGAGCGCCCGGCCTGGCCCGGCTGGTTCTACCCGCCGACCGTCCTCGCCGGCATCACCCGCCAGATGCGGATCCACCGCGAGGAGGCGTTCGGGCCGGTCGCCACGCTGTACCGGGCCGGCGACCTGGACGAGGCGGTGCTCATCGCCAACGACTCGCCGTTCGGCCTGAGTTCGAACGTGTGGACCCGGGACGAGACCGAGATGGACCGCTTCGTACGGGACCTGGAGGCCGGTTCCGTGTACGTGAACGGGATGACCGCGTCCCATCCGGCGTTTCCGTTCGGCGGGGCCAAGCGGTCCGGGTACGGGCGTGAGCTGTCCGGGCACGGGATCCGCGAGTTCTGCAACATCACCACTGTTTGGCAGGGTGCGTGACGTTTCCGCGGCTACGATCCCGTCTGTGAACCGCGAAGTGACTCTGCCTCTGATCGTCGACGACAGCGGTACCTTGCAGGTGGCCGCGGCCGACGTGAGCAAGCTGCTCCGCACGGTGGGAGGCAGGTGGCTGCACCTGGTGGAGGCCGGACAGGACGGGCTGGACGAGGACACGGTGGCCGCGCTGACGATCGAGCTGGCGAAGCTGGCCGACCGGATCGACGTGGCCTGCATCGCTCACAGCAGCGGGGCGCCGTAGGGGACGTCCCGGACGTGCGGCAGCCTGCTCCCGACCTACGAGGCCGGCGCAGGCCCTCGGCGATTCGGGCGCAACAACCGCCCCACGCCGCGGAGTTGGCGGTCAGTGCGAGGACCACGTCGGCCGGTGAGCCGTTGAGGGCGAGCCGGGCCACAAGGCGGGTAGGCCTGACACCCCGGCAGCGGCCGGTGGGCACGCAGGCGTTCCCCGTCCAGTCCGCACGCGGCGGCGAACGCGGTCAGCCGCTCCCCCGCCGGCACCTCGCCCCCGGCGAGCAGGGCGAAGAAAGCGGCGGCCCGGGGGCGTCGGTCGAGCGTTCGGCCAGATGCCGGAGGGAACGCTCGTCGGCGGTGATCACCCAGCGCTGTTCGAGGGCGAGGGCGGCGAGTGCGGCGCGGTCGGCCCAGCCAGGCCAGGCCCGCGGCGATGTCCGGGACGACCCGGTTGACCTGCGGATCCGGGGCCGGGTCCCGGGTCGTCGTGGCCAGAATTTCGCAGGTCGCGGGGGCCATGTGCCCTCCGCCGGAGCGCCCCTGGTTCCTGTCCGTTCCATACCCGTTGTCCCCGATTCGGAGTAATCCGGCGCGAGATCGTCGCCCCGTCGGGTGAACCTGGGTGGACCACCTTCTGACCGGTGGGCGAAGGCCCGCCGGAAGGCGAAAGCAGGGACGGCTCATGGCGACTTTGTGCAGACCCTCGGTGTCCGTACCAGAACACGTGATCACGATGGAGGACACGCTGGAGCTCGCGCGCCAACGGCACGCGGACCACCCACAGCTCCCGCTGGCGCTCCGACTCATCGAGAACACGGGAGTCCGCACCCGGCACATCGTGCAGCCCATCGAGGAAACCCTGAAGCACCCGGGCTTCGACCAGCGCAACAAGCTCTACGAGGCCGAGGCCAAGGCCCGTGTCCCCGCGGTGATCCAGCGGGCCCTCGACGACGCCGAAGTCCTCACCTCCGACATCGACGTCCTCATCTACGTGTCGTGCACGGGCTTCATGATGCCCTCGCTGACCGCGTGGCTGATCAACGAGATGGACTTCCCGAGCACCACCCGGCAGCTGCCGATAGCCCAGCTGGGCTGTGCGGCGGGCGGTGCGGCCATCAACCGGGCGCACGACTTCTGCACGGCCTACCCGGAGGCCAACGCACTCATCGTGGCCTGCGAGTTCTGCTCGCTGTGCTACCAGCCCACCGACCTCGGCGTGGGCTCGCTGCTCTCCAACGGCCTGTTCGGCGACGGCGTCGCCGCGGCCGTGGTGCGCGGGCAGGGCGGCACCGGCGTCCGGCTGGAGCGCAACGGCTCGTACCTGATCCCCAAGACCGAGGACTGGATCGCGTACGACGTCCGGGAGACGGGCTTCCACTTCCTGCTGGACAAGCGGGTGCCCACGACCATGGAGCCGCTCGCCCCGGCGCTCCAGGACCTCGCGGGCACACACGGCTGGGACGCGTCCGACCTGGACTTCTACATCATCCACGCGGGCGGGCCCCGAATACTCGACGACCTCAGCAAGTTCCTGCAGGTCGACCCGCACGCGTTCCGGTTCAGCCGGTCGACGCTCACCGAGTACGGCAACATCGCGAGCGCCGTCGTGCTGGACGCGCTGCGCCGGCTCTTCGAGGAGGGCGGCGCGGCGGACCGGGCGCGCGGACTGCTCGCCGGATTCGGTCCCGGCATCACCGCCGAGATGACCGTGGGCCGGTGGGTCCGGTCGGACGACGAGGCGTCATGACCGAGGAAGCACTCGCCGGGGCGCCACCCCCCGTCCGGCTGTGGCCGGCGCTCGATCTGACCGGCATCGACTTCGACCCGGTGCTGACCGAGCTGATGCGCGAGGGCCCGGTCAACCGCATCCAACTGCCCAACGGCGAGGGCTGGGCCTGGCTGCTCACCCGGTACGACGACGTACGGATGGTGGCCAACGACGCCCGGTTCAGCCGCGAGGCGGTCATGGACCATCCGGTCACCCGGCTGGCACCGCACTTCATCCCCACCCGGGGTGCGGTCGGCTTCCTGGATCCACCGGACCACACCCGGCTGCGCCGGGCGGTCGCCCCCGCGTTCACCGCGAAGGGCGTCGAGCGGGTCCGGGACAAGGCCCGCGCCATGCTCGACGAGCTGGTCGACGAGCTCCTCCAGGACGGTCCGCCCGCCGATCTCACCGGGGCGGTCCTCAGCCCCTTCCCCATCGCGGTCATCTGCGAGCTGATGGGCGTGCCGGCCGACGACCGGCACGCCATGCACTCCTGGACGCAGCTGATCCTGTCCTCCTCGCACGGCAAGGAGCTCAGCGAGAAGGCCAGGAACGAGATGACCGCGTACTTCGCCGACCTCATCGGCCGGCGTGAGGGAAGTACGGCCGAGGACGTCACCTCGCTGCTCGGCGCCGCCGTGGGCCGGGGCGAGGTGACGCCCCAGGAGGCGGTCGGACTGGCCGTCCTCCTCCAGATCGGCGGCGAGGCGGTCACCAACAACAGCGGGCAGCTGTTCTACCTGCTGCTGATCCGCCCCGACCTCGCCCAACGGCTGCGCGCCGAACCGGAGATCAGATCCCGGGGCGTCGACGAGCTGCTGCGCTACATCCCGCACCGCAGCGCGGTGGGGTTGTCCCGGATCGCCATGGAGGACGTGGAGATCAGGGGCGTACGGATTCGCGCGGGTGAACCGGTCTACGTCTCCTACCTGGCCGCCAACCGCGACCCGGACGTCTTCGTGGACCCGGAGATGATCGACTTCGCCCGCAGTCCGAACCCGCATGTCGCGTTCGGCTTCGGCCCGCACTACTGCCCGGGCGCCCAGCTCGCCCGGCTGGAGTCGGAGCTGTTGGTCGACACGCTGCTGGACCGGCTGCCCGACCTGAGGCTGTCCGTTCCTCCCGACCAGGTGCCCTTCAGAAAGGGCGCGTTGATCCGCGGGCCCGAGGCCCTGCCCGTGACATGGTGAGCGACTCATGACTACGACGGAAGGGCTGGCGGTACCCGAAGGCCCCGCGGCCGAAGGAGTGGCGCCGGCCCAGGCGGAAGCACCGCCCGACGAGGTGGCACGGGGCGAAGGACTGCTCGTGCCGCCGGGACACGGCCGCGTCGTGCACACGCCCGCCCAGCGGGTGACCTTCAAGGTGACCGGCACGCACTCGCGGATGGCCTCCACCTTCGAGGTGGAGGTCCCGCCGGGCTTCGACGTCGGCGCCCATGTGCACACGCGCAGCGAGGAGTTGTTCTACGTGCTGGAGGGCGAGCTGGACGTGCTCGCCTTCGAGCCGCGCGTGCGCACCCCCGACAACTGGCAGAAGTGGGAGTCGAGTTCGGGCAACCGGGTGGTCCGGGCGACACCGGGCACGGTCATCGTCGTACCCCCCGGCTGCCCGCACGCCTTCGCGAACCCGACGGACGCCCCGGCGAAGATGTTCTTCCAGGCGTCCCCGCCCCCCGACCACGAACGCTACTTCGAGGAGCTGTTGGAGATCCTGAACAACTCGGGCCCGCCCGACCACGAGGCGATCGAGGAACTGCGCCGGCGTTACGACATCGAGCAGCTCACGCCTCTGCGGCACCGGTGAGCGCCGCCGCCCCGAAGGGGCGCCGGGAACTGCGCGACCCACCGCGGCACATCCGCGGCCCGGGTCGCGCAGCCCCGTGCGGCACTACCGGATCGGCATCCCGGACAGGGTCCGGGCGATGACCAGCCGCTGGATCTCGCTGGTGCCCTCGAAGATCGTGTAGATCGCCGAGTCGCGGTGCATGCGCTCCACCGGGTACTCCCGCGTGTAGCCGTTGCCGCCCAGGATCTGGATCGCCTGCGCGGTGACCTTCTTCGCGGTCTCGCTGGCGAACAGCTTGGACATCGAGCCCTCGGCCGCGGTGAACGGCTTGCCGTTGACGGCCATCCAGGAGGCGCGCCACACCAGCAGCCGGGCCGCGTCGACGGCCGTCCGCATGTCCGCGAGCTGGAAGGCAACGCCCTGGTTGTCGATGATCGGCCGCCCGAACTGCTCTCGGGTCATGGCGTAGTCGAGGGCGACCTCGTAGGCGGCGCGGGCGGTGCCCACGGCCATCGCGCCGACGGCCGGCCGCGACGCCTCGAACGTGGCCATGGCCGCGTTCTTCACCCGCTCCCCCGAGGAGGCCTTCGCCCGCTCGCGGGCGCGGGCGAGCCGCTCGTCCAGCTTCTCCTTGCCGCCGAGCAGGCAGGAACCCGGGACGCGGACCTGGTCCAGGACCACCTCGGCGGTGTGCGAGGCGCGGATGCCGTGCTTCTTGAACTTCTGGCCCTGCGTGAGGCCCGGCGTGCCCGGCGGGACGATGAAGGAGGCGTGGCCCTTGGAGCCGAGCTCCGGGTCGACCTGGGCGACGACCACGTGGACGTTGGCGATGCCGCCGTTGGTCGCCCAGGTCTTCGTGCCGTTGATGACCCACTCGTCCTTGGCCTCGTCGTACACCGCCCGGGTGCGCAGGGAGGCCACGTCCGAGCCGGCGTCGGGCTCGGAGGAGCAGAACGCGGCCACCTTCACGTCATTGGCGTCGCCGTACATCTGGGGGATCCAGGTGCCGATCTGCTCCTCGGTGCCATTGGCGAGGACGCCCACGGCGGCGAGGCCGGTGCCGACGATGGACAGGGCGATGCCGGCGTCGCCCCAGAACAGCTCCTCCATGGCCATCGGGATGCCGAGTCCGGTGGGGTCGAAGTACTGCTGCGCGTAGAAGTCGAGGGAGTAGATGCCGACCTTGGCGGCCTCCTGGATGACGGGCCAGGGTGTCTCCTCGCGCTCGTCCCATTCGGCCGCGGCGGGACGGATCACATCGGCGGCGAAGCCGTGGAGCCAGTCCCGGACCTCCTTCTGCTCGTCATTGAGCTCCATGGTGAACTCGGCCATGTCCCCTCCAGCGGCGGCACGTGCATGTTACTAGCGGTAACCCGAGTCTGTTACTCACGGGTAGGAAAAGTCAACTCCACATGACCTGTCGGCATCCCGTTCGATGTCAGCAGCCCAGTCAGTGTTAGTTTGCGCAGGCGTCACCGAAACAGCACGGGTGGGGAGAGCACATGGACACCACGCAGCGGACCGATCAGCAGCGGTCCGCGGACCGCCGAAGGCGCGAGCTGCTGGAGGCCGCGGACAGAGTGGTGCTGCGTGATGGTCCGCAGGCCTCGATGAACGCGATCGCCGCGGAGGCCGGCATCACCAAGCCGATCCTCTACCGCCACTTCGGCGACAAGGGCGGGCTGTACGCCGCCCTCGCCAAGCGGCACACGGACGCCCTGCTCGATTCCCTGCGCGCCGCGCTGGACGCTCCAGCCGACCGGCGGGAGCGGGTCGAGGCCACCCTGGACACCTACCTCGCGGCGATCGAGGCACGGCCCCAGGTGTACCGGTTCCTGATGCACCCCGCCGAGGGGACCCCGGGCGCCGACCAGGGATTCGACGTCGGGAAACACTCGGCACCCCTGCTGCGCAGGATGGGTGAGGAGCTGGCCCAGGTCATCGAGGACCGCCTCGACCTCGGACCCGGCAGCCAGCAGCTGGCCCGGGTGTGGGGACACGGGATCGTCGGCATGATGCACGCGGCCGGTGACTGGTGGCTCGGGGAGCGGCCCTGCTCGCGCGCGGAGCTGGTGCGGAGCCTGGCCGACCTGCTGTGGGGCCGCCTCGCGGCGGCCGGGGACAAGATCGGCGGCCCGGGTTTCTGACCCTCAGCGGCTCCAGGGGGCTCGGTCCACCTGACGCATCAGCCTGCGCCGGCGCCAGCCCGCCAGCCGGTCCGCGTAGACCCGGCCCTCCAGGTGGTCGCACTCGTGCTGCAGGCACCGGGCGAAGAACCCGGTGCCGTGCACGGTGACCGCCTCCCCCGTCATCGTGAAGCCCTCGACGACCGCGTGGTCGTAGCGCGGCGTGCCCGCTTCCAGCCCCGGCAGGGACAGACAGCCCTCCGGCCCGCGGATCACCACACCGTCGGCCTCCACCAGCCGCGGGTTCACGAGGTGCCCCAGGTGACGCACGTCCTCGTCGTCGGGACAGTCGTAGACGAACACCCGCAGTCCCTCGCCGATCTGGTTCGCGGCCAGGCCCACCCCCTGTGCCGCGTACATGGTCGCGAACAAGTCCTCCACGAGCACCGAGAGTTCGGGGCCGAAGTCGGTGACCTCGGCGCACGGGGACTGGAGTACGGGGTCACCCACCAGGGAAAGAGGCCGGACGCGCCCGCGGGCGCCCGGGATCGAGCCGTGTCGCATGGCGGCAAGGGTACGGTTCCCTCGGCCCACCACCCGCCGCGCGACCGTGGGCCGGGATTCGGGTGTGCGAATGGATCTCGATAGGCTGAGGCCCACACCCACGTGCCGAATGGCTCAGGCGCGGCGCGTACGCAAGGAGGATCGAGAACTGATGGCAGGCAACTCGGACCCGCTCACGCCGCGGGCCAAGCTGGCCGTGACCGCGGGCAAGGCGGTCGCGGCGGCGTCCCGTGCGGCGGGGCGCGGCAGCGGATCGGTGATCGGTGGCCGGGTCGCGCTGAAACTCGACCCCGACCTCCTCGGACGGCTCGCCCAGAACCTGGACGTCGTCCTGGTCTCGGCGACCAACGGCAAGACCACGACCACCCGGCTCATCGCCGAGGCGCTGCGCGCCGCGGGCCCGGTCGTCTCCAACGCGCTCGGCGCGAACATGCCCGCCGGCATCACCTCGGCGCTCGCGGGCAGCTCGGAAGCCCGTTACGGCGTGATCGAGGTCGACGAGAAGTACCTGGCGGGCGTGGCGCGGGACACCGATCCGAAGTGCATCGCCCTGCTCAACCTCTCCCGCGACCAGCTCGACCGCGCCGCCGAGACCCGCATGCTCGCGGAGAACTGGCGCGAGGGCCTGGCCGGCTCCAAGGCCGTCGTCGTCGCCAACTGCGACGACCCGCTGGTGGTGTGGGCCGCGTCCTCCTCCCCCAACGTGATCTGGGTCGCGGCCGGCCAGATGTGGAAGGACGACGCCTGGTCCTGCCCGTCCTGCGGCGGTGTGATGCAGCGCCCCGGCGACGACTGGTACTGCGGCGAGTGCGGCTTCCGCCGCCCCACGCCGACCTGGGCGCTGTCCGGGGACCATGTCCTCGACCCGCACGGCTCGGCCTGGCCGATCCACCTCCAGCTGCCCGGCCGCGCCAACAAGGCCAACGCCGCCAGCTCCGCGGCCGTCGCCGCCGTCTTCGGTGTGCCGCCGCAGGTCGCCCTGGAGCGCATGTACCAGGTGCAGGCCGTCGCCGGCCGCTACGACGTCGTCCAGTTCCAGGGCCGCGACCTGCGCCTGCTGCTGGCGAAGAATCCCGCGGGCTGGCTCGAAACGTTCTCCCTGATCGACCCGCCGCCGGCCCCGGTGATCCTCTCCGTGAACGCGCGCGGCGCCGACGGCACCGACACCTCCTGGCTGTGGGACGTCGACTACACGCGTCTGACCGGGCACCCGATCTTCGTCATCGGCGACCGGAAGCTGGACCTCGCCGTGCGTCTGGAGGTCGCGAACCAGCACTTCCAGGTCTGCGACAGCCTCGACCAGGCCGTCGAGCAGGCCCAGCAGGGCCGGATCGAGGTCATCGCGAACTACACCGCGTTCCAGGACCTGCGCCGCCGCGTCGGCAACTGACCACGGAGGAGGATCACTTCATGAGCGACAACCAACTGCGGCTGGTGTGGGTCTACCCGGACCTGCTGAGCACCTACGGCGACCAGGGCAACGCGCTCGTCGTGGAGCGCCGCGCCCGCCAGCGTGGCCTCGACGTGGCCCGTCTCGACGTGCGCAGCGACCAGCCGGTCCCGACCTCCGGCGACATCTACCTGATCGGCGGCGGCGAGGACCGGCCGCAGCGGCTCGCGGCCGAGCGGCTGCGCCGGGACGGGGGTCTGACCCGGGCCGCCGAGAACGGCGCGATCCTGTTCTCCGTGTGCGCCGGCTACCAGATCCTCGGCCACGAGTTCATCAACGACCTCGGCCAGCGCGAGCCGGGCCTCGGCCTGCTCGACGTGGTCTCGGTGCGCGGCGAGGGCGAGCGGTGCGTCGGCGACGTCCTCGCGGACATCGACCCGCGCCTCGGCCTGCCCCAGCTGACCGGCTTCGAGAACCACCAGGGCGTCACCCGGCTCGGCCCGACCGCCCGCCCGTTCGCCCAGGTCCGGGTGGGCAACGGCAACGGCGCGGGAGACGGCACGGAGGGCGCGTACAACGACACCGTCTTCGGTACGTACATGCACGGGCCCGTCCTCGCCCGCAACCCGCTCATCGCCGACCTGCTGCTGAAGCTGGCGCTCGACGTGAACGCGCTGCCGCCGACCGACGACCGCTGGTACGAGGCGCTGCGCAACGAGCGCATCACGGCCGCGCAGCAGCCCGCGTAGCCGCCCGCGCGGGCCGCCGCGTATTGCGGCGGCCTGCGCGTACACCGGTGTTCGAGAGGGACCTGAGGGGTCTTCCAGTGGCCGTCGGCATCGTCGTCACCGGGCCCGCCTGACAGACCGTCCGCTCACATGTGCGGGCACGTCCAGCAGGCGGACGCCCGCTACGGAGCCACCCCCTCACGCCGGTAGGGTGACCGGGTACCAGCCGGACAACGTGGTCCGGTCCCCGGCCCACGTTGAGAAGGTATTCGGGCTATGCGCATTGGTGTCCTCACTTCAGGCGGCGACTGCCCCGGCCTGAACGCTGTCATCCGGTCCGTCGTGCACCGTGCCGTCGTCGACCACGGCGACGAGGTCATCGGTTTCCGGGACGGCTGGAAGGGCCTCCTGGAGTGCGACTATCTGAAGCTCGACCTCGACGCCGTGGCGGGCATCCTCGCCCGCGGCGGCACCATCCTCGGTTCCTCCCGCGTCCAGCCCTCGCATCTGCGGGACGGCGTGCAGCGGGCCAAGGGCCACGTCGCGGAGCTCGGACTCGACGCGATCATCCCGATCGGCGGCGAGGGCACGCTGAAGGCGGCCCGCCTGCTGTCCGACGGCGGCCTGCCGATCGTCGGCGTGCCGAAGACCATCGACAACGACATCGCGGTCACGGACGTCACCTTCGGCTTCGACACGGCCGTGGGCGTCGCCACCGAGGCCCTGGACCGGCTGAAGACCACCGCCGAGTCCCACCAGCGCGTGCTGGTCGTGGAGGTCATGGGCCGCCACACCGGCTGGATCGCGCTGCACTCCGGCATGGCGGCCGGCGCCCACGCCGTCGTCGTACCGGAACGCCCCTTCGACATCGACGAGTTGGCCAAGCGGGTCGGCGAGCGCTTCGAGGCGGGCAAGCGGTTCGCCATCGTGGTGGCCGCGGAGGGCGCCAAGCCGAAGGCCGGCTCGATGGAGTTCGACGAGGGCGGCAAGGACATCTACGGCCACGAGCGGTTCGCCGGCATCGCCCGGCAGCTCTCGATCGAGCTGGAGCAGCGCCTGGGCAAGGAGGCGCGGCCGGTCATCCTCGGGCACGTGCAGCGGGGCGGGACGCCCACGGCGTACGACCGGGTGCTGGCGACGCGGTTCGGCTGGCATGCGGTGGAGGCGGTGCACCGGGGGGAGTTCGGTCACATGACCGCGCTGCGCGGGACCGACATCGTGATGGTGCCGTTGGCCCAGGCCGTGGAGACGTTGAAGACGGTGCCGCAGGAGCGGTACGACGAGGCGGAGTGCGTTCTTTAGGACGCTCGCCACAGGGGGACTGTCTCGTGGGTCGCGCCGACCCCGGTCACGAAGGTGACCGGGGTCGGTTCTAGTCTGGTCCGGACAGACTTGCACAACCCCCACGAATCAGGAGCCGTCGGATGGATCACAGCGGGCACGGCATGACCACGGACTTGCCGCCGTTCACGCTGGGGCGAGGTCTTGAGTGGTCGGCGGACCCGTTCTTCCTCGTCGCCTGCCTGGTGGGGCTGGGGCTGTACGGCTGGGGTGTGGTGCGGCTGCGGCGGCGCGGGGACGCGTGGCCCGTCGGCCGGACCGTGTCGTACGCCGTCGGTGTGCTGACCATCATGCTGATGATGTGCACCGGGCTGAACGACTACGGCATGGTCATGTTCAGCGTGCACATGGTGCAGCACATGGTGATCAGCATGCTGTCGCCGATCCTGATCCTGCTGGGCGCCCCGGTCACGCTGGCGCTGCGCGCGCTGCCGGTCGCGGGCAAGGGCCGCAAGGGCCCGCGCGAACTGCTGCTGGCGCTGCTGCACAGCCGGTACATGCGGGTCGTCACGCACCCGGGGTTCACGATCCCGATGTTCATCGCCAGCCTGTACGCGCTGTACTTCACCCCGCTCTTCGACTTCCTGATGGGCTCGAAGGCGGGGCACATCGCGATGATGGTGCACTTCCTCGCGGTGGGCGTGGCGTTCTTCTGGCCCATCATCGGCGTGGACCCGGGCCCGCACCGGCCGGGCTACCTGATGCGGATGCTGGAGCTGTTCGCGGGCATGCCGTTCCACGCGTTCTTCGGCATCGCGCTGATGATGGCGTCGTCGCCGATGGTCGAGACGTTCAAGAACCCGCCCGCCTCGCTCGGCATCGACGCGCTCTCCGACCAGAACGCGGCCGGCGGCATCGCCTGGGCGTTCAGCGAGATCCCGTCCGTGCTGGTGCTGATCGCCCTGCTGTTCCAGTGGTACGGCTCCGAACAGCGCCAGGCCCGGCGCAAGGACCGCGCGGCCGACCGGGACGGGGACAAGGAGCTGGCGGCGTACAACGCCTACCTGGCCTCGCTGAACGCCCGCGAGGGCTGAGCGGCGGCGGCAGAACCGGGCACTCATTTCCTCGTCCGTACCGTGCGCGGGCCGAACCGGGGTCACCATGGAGGAGGACGAACCATGAGGAGGGTGTCGCGATGCCCGGTTCTACGCACGGTTCCACGAAGGCGATGGGGGTGCTCACCGTCGGCGGTCTCGTGATGGTGACGGCCTACACGGTGGCGCTCGGCAGCAACGGCTGGCTGTGGTTCGGCTGGGTCGTCCTGGGCCTGCTCACCCTGGCGATGGTGGTCACCCAGAGCGCCTGAGAGCGAGGACGCGGTCACGGTGCCGAGAGGCGTCCGGCCGAGTGCACGCCCGGCTGGTACTTCGGCACCCTGACCGTGATCTTCATGCCCGCTCCGGCCGCGGTCTCGATGACGAGGCCGTGGTCGTCGCCGTAGACCTGGCGGAGCCGGTCGTCCACGTTGGACAGGCCGATGCCGCCGGAGGGGCTGGTCTCCCCGGCGAGGATGCGGCGCAGCAGTGCGGGGTCCATGCCGACGCCGTCGTCCTCGATGACGACCAGCGCCTCGGCGCCCGCGTCCCGTGCGGTGATCTGGATGTGGCATGCGTCCGACTTGCCCTCAAGTCCGTGCTTGACGGCGTTCTCGACGAGGGGCTGCAGGCACAGGAAGGGCAGGGCCACCGGCAGCACCTCGGGGGCGATCTGCAGGGTGACGGAGAGGCGGTCGCCGAAGCGGGCGCGGACCAGGGCCAGGTAGTGGTCGATGGCGTGCAGTTCCTCGGCGAGGGTGGTGAAGTCGCCGTGCCTGCGGAACGAGTAGCGGGTGAAGTCGGCGAACTCCAGCAGGAGCTCGCGGGCGCGTTCCGGGTCGGTACGGACGAACGAGGCGATCACGGCCAGCGAGTTGAAGACGAAGTGCGGTGAGATCTGGGCGCGCAGGGCCTTGATCTCGGCCTCGATGAGCTTCGTGCGGGACTGGTCGAGGTCGGCCAGTTCCAGCTGGACGCTCACCCAGCGGGCGACCTCGCCGGCCGCCCGTACCAGGACGGCGGACTCGCGCGGGGCGCAGGCGACGAGGGCGCCGTACACCCGGTCGTCGACGGTGAGCGGGGCGAGCACGGCCCAGCGGACCGGGCAGTCGGGGGTCTCGCAGGCCAGCGGGAACGCCTCGCCGCGGCCGGTCTCCAGCGGCCCGGCGAGCCGCTCCATGATCTCGGCGCGGTGGTGGTCGCCGACGCCGTCCCAGACGAGCACCCGCTTCTCGTCGGTGAGGCAGAGTGCGTCGGTGCCGAGCAGCGAGCGCAGTCCGCGGGCCGACCGGCGGGCGGTCTCCTCCGTGAGGCCCGCCCGTAGCGGGGGCGCGGCGAGCGAGGCGGTGTGCAGGGTCTCGAAGGTGGCGTGCTCGACGGGGGTGCCGAGACCGGCGAGGCTCTGTGGGCGGGCCGTGCGCCGGCCGAGCCAGAAACCGGCGGCCAGCAGGGGGAGCACGGCGACGCAGAGTCCGGCGAGGAAGCCGCTCATGCCTTGGCCTCCGCCCACAGCTCCTCCGGCAGATGGAACCGGGCCAGGATCGCCGCCGTGCCGGGCGGCACGCGGGAGGCGGTGGCCAGCGACACCAGCACCATGGTGAGGAAGCCCAGCGGCACCGACCACAGCGCGGGCCAGGCGAGCAGCGCGTGCAGGGGGCCGCCGCCGGGGAAGCCCGCCATGGTCGCGGCGACGGCGAGGAACGCGGAGCCGCCGCCCACCAGCATGCCCGCGGCCGCGCCGGGCGGGGTCAGCCGCCGCCACCAGATGCCGAGGACGAGCAGCGGACAGAAGGACGACGCGGAGACGGCGAAGGCTAGCCCCACCGCGTCGGCCACCGGCAGTCCGCCCACCAGCACGCTGGCCGCGAGCGGTACGGCCATGGCGAGCACCGTGCCGAGCCGGAAGTGCCGCACTCCGCGCGAGGGGAGGACGTCCTGGGTGAGCACCCCCGCCACCGCCATGGTCAGCCCGGACGCGGTCGACAGGAACGCGGCGAAGGCGCCGCCCGCCACCAGCGCGCCGAGCAGGTCGCCGCCGAGCCCGCCGATCATCCGGTCGGGCAGCAGCAGGACGGCCGCGTCGGTGCCCTTGGTGAGGGTGAGTTCGGGGGCGTAGAGGCGGCCCAGCGCGCCGTACACGGGCGGCAACAGGTAGAAGCCGCCGATCAGGGCGAGGACGGCGACGGTGGTGCGGCGGGCGGCGACGCCGTGCGGGCTGGTGTAGAAGCGGACCACCACGTGCGGCAGGCCCATGGTGCCGAGGAAGGTGGCGAGGATGAGTCCGTACGTGGCGTACAGCGGGCGCTCCTCGCGGCTCGCGGCGAGCGAGGTGGACATGGGGCCGGTGCCGGCCCGCTCGGCGGCGGGGACGGGCGTGCCCGCCGCGAAGGTCAGCCGGGTGCCCGCGGCGATGCGGTGCGGGCCGGCGGAGAGCCGCAGCCTGGTCTCGTCGTGCGGGCGGCCGTCGACCCGGCCGCGCACGGTGACGGTGAGCGGCCGTTCGAGGTCCAGGTCGACCGTGTCCTCGACGCGTACGGTGCGCTGCTCGCGGAAGGTGGCCGGTTCCTCGAAGGCGTGGCGGGGTGCGCCGTCGCCCTGCCAGGCGAGGAGCAGGAAGAGCGCGGGGACGAGGAGGGCGGTGAGTTTGAGCCAGTACTGGAAGGCCTGGACGAAGGTGATGCTGCGCATGCCGCCGGCGGCGACGGTCGCGACGACGACCACGGCCACGACGATCCCGCCGAGCGGGTCGGGCGCGCCGGTGAGGACCGCCAGGGTGAGCCCGGCGCCCTGGAGCTGGGGCAGCAGATAGAGCCAGCCGACCCCGACGACGAAGGCACCGGCCAGCCGCCGCACTCCCGGCGAGGCGAGGCGGGCCTCGGCGAAGTCGGGCAGCGTGTAGGCGCCGGAGCGGCGCAGCGGGGCGGCGACGAACAGGAGCAGGACCAGGTACCCGGCGGTGTAGCCGACCGGGTACCAGAGCATGTCCGGGCCCTGGACGAGGACCAGGCCGGCGATGCCGAGGAAGGAGGCGGCGGACAGGTACTCGCCGCTGATGGCGGCCGCGTTGAGGCGGGGGCCGACGGTGCGCGAGGCGACGTAGAAGTCGGAGGTGGTGCGGGAGACGCGCAGGCCGAAGGCGCCGACGAGCACGGTCGCCACGACGACGAGGGCGACGGCGGGTATCGCGAAGTTCGGGTTCATCGGTCCTCGACGAGGCGCACGAAGTCCCGTTCGTTGCGCTCGGCACGGCGCACGTACCAGCGGGCGAGCAGGATCAGCGGCGCGTACAGGCAGAAGCCGAGCACCAGCCAGGCCAGGCGGCCGGCGTCCGGGGCGGCCGCGAAGACCAGCGGCAGCGGGCCGACGAGCAGCACGAGGACCGCGAACACGCTCAGGGCGGCCCGCAGCTGGGTGCGCATCAGGGAGCGGACGTAGGTGTGGCCGAGGGTGGTCTGTTCGTCGATCTCGGTGCGCGGCCGGTAGTAGCCGGAGGCATGCGGGTGGCGCCTGCGCGAGCGGAGCCGAGCGTGGGGGGCGGTGCGGCGGGGCGGGCCGGTGACGACGACACGGCGCTCGGCGGGGTCCTGGGGCACCGTCATGTCCTCCTCATCAGCAGATCCCGCAGCTCGCGCGCATGGCGGCGGCTGACCTGGAGTTCCTCGCCGCCGACCAGGACGCTCACGGTGCCCGCGTCCAGGCGGAGCTCGCCCACGTGGCTCAGGGCGACGAGGTGGCGGCGGTGGATGCGCACGAAGCCGCGCGAGCGCCAGCGGTCCTCCAGGGTGGACAGCGGGATGCGGACGAGGTGGCTGCCGCGGTCGGTGTGCAGCCGGGCGTAGTCGCCGCGGGCCTCGACATGGGTGATGTCCTCGACGGCGACGAAGCGCGTCACGC
This sequence comes from Streptomyces olivochromogenes, assembly GCF_021538895.1. Taxonomy (GTDB): domain Bacteria; phylum Actinomycetota; class Actinomycetes; order Streptomycetales; family Streptomycetaceae; genus Streptomyces; species Streptomyces olivochromogenes_A. The sequence continues at coordinate 34,435 of NZ_JADDRL010000017.1, forward strand.
CGCCGAGTTCGACGGGTATGTGGTCGGGGTCGGGTTCGTGCACGGGGATCCGCGGGGCGGCGCCGCTCAGTTCGACGGCCCGGCGCACGGCCTCGGCGAGCCGCTCCTTGCGGACCGGTTTGAGGACGTAGTCGACCGCTTCGAGATCGAAGGCGCGGACGGCGAAGTCCTCGTGGGCGGTGACGAACACGACCAGCGGCGGGCGGGCGAAGCCGGTCAGCAGCCGGGCCATCTCCAGTCCGTCGAGGCCCGGCATCTGGACGTCGAGGAACACGACGTCGATGGACTCGGGTCCGTCCGGACCGGACTCCAGGGCACGGGTGATCCGGCGCAGCGCGCCGGTCGCGTCGGCGGCGCCCTCGACGCTGGCGACGCGTGGATCGGCGCCCAGCAGATAGAGAAGTTCCTCCAGCGAGGGGCGTTCGTCGTCGACGGCGAGGGCGCGCAGCATGAACGTGGAGTGTAGGGGCGATCCGTACGCCTGGACATGTGCCGGGCACGGGCGTTCCCGCTGGATACAGTGCCGACATGAACAGCAGGACGGCCCCGTTCGACGAGCTCGACCGGAAGATCATCACCGCGTTGATGGCGAACGCGAGGAGCAGCTTCGCCGAGATCGGGGCGGACATCGGGCTCTCGGCGACGGCGGTCAAGCGGCGGGTCGACCGGCTGCGGGACACGGGCGTGATCACCGGGTTCACGGCCACGGTGCGGCCGTCGGCGCTGGGCTGGCGCACGGAGGCGTACGTCGAGGTGTACTGCGAGGGCGCGGCCCCGCCCCGGCGCCTGGCGGAGGTGGTGCGCAACCATCCGGAGATCACGGCCGCCATGACGGTGACGGGCGGCGCGGACGCGCTGCTGCACGTGCGGGCGCGGGACGTGGGGCACTTCGAGGAGGTGCTGGAGCGGATCCGGGTGGAACCGTTCATCCGGAAGACGATCAGCGTGATGGTGCTGTCCCACCTGCTGCCGGAGAGTCCTGAGGCGGGTGCGACGCACGCGGCTCCGGAGTAAACCCGGCAGCGCGCAGCAGTCCTGCGTTTTTCCCGGGCACAACGCAGCATTCCTGCGCACACACGCAGCTGTCGTTTCTTGTCGGGCCTGCCGGTCACTTCCTACCTTGGTGTCCACCCCCAGTCGACACCGCAGGAAAGCGGAGGAACACCTCTGTGTCCGACAGCCGTGTGCCGCGCCCCCGGCGCTTTCTCGTCTGTGAACCCAGACATTTCGGCGTGCAGTACGCGATCAATCCCTGGATGCAACCCGACGTCCAGGTGGATGTGGACCTGGCCCAGGAGCAGTGGCAGGCGCTGATCCGCGTCTACCGTGCCCACGGCCACACGGTCGACACCGTGGAGCCGGTCCCCGGTCTCCCGGACATGGTCTTCGCCGCGAACTCTGCGGTCGTCGTGGGCGGCCGCGTCTTCGGCTCCCTCTTCCACGCGCCCGAGCGCCGCCCCGAGTCGACCCACTACGACACCTGGTTCAAGGCGGCCGGGTTCGACGTGCACCGCCCCGAGTCGGTGTCCGAGGGCGAGGGCGACCTGGTGTGGACGGGCCGGTACGTGCTGGCCGGCACCGGGTTCCGCACGACCCGGGAGGCCCACCGTGAGGCGCAGGAGTTCTTCGGCCACCCGGTGATCAGCCTGACGCTGGTGGATCCGTACTTCTACCACCTGGACACGGCGCTGTTCGTCCTCAACGACGACAACGACCACAACAACATCGTCTACTACCCGGAGGCGTTCTCGCCGGGCAGCCGCGAGGTGCTCCAGCGGCTGTTCCCGGACGCCGTGCTGGCCACCCGCGACGACGCGATGGCCTTCGGACTGAACTCCGTCTCCGACGGCCGCCACGTGTTCATCGCACCGCAGGCCGAGGCTCTCGCCTCGCGCCTGGCCGACCACGACTACATTCCCGTCCCCGTCGACCTGTCGGAGTTCCACAAGGCCGGCGGCGGCATCAAGTGCTGCACCCAGGAGATCCGCTCATGACCGCACCTGCCCGCACGCGTACGTCCGACGACCTGATCCGTGCCGAGCAGCCGGTCCTGGCGCACAACTACCACCCGCTGCCGGTGGTCGTGGCCAGTGCCGAGGGCACGTGGGTCCAGGACGTGGAGGGCCGGCGCTACCTCGACATGCTGGCCGGCTACTCGGCCCTCAACTTCGGCCACCGCCACCCGGGCCTGATCGAGGCGGCGCACCGCCAGCTCGACCGGCTGACGCTGACCTCGCGCGCCTTCCACAACGACCGGCTCGCCGAGTTCGCCGAGCGCCTGGCCGCGCTGACCGGCCTGGACATGGTGCTGCCGATGAACACCGGCGCGGAGGCGGTGGAGAGCGGCATCAAGGTGGCCCGCAAGTGGGCCTACGAGGTGAAGGGCGTCCCGGCCGACCGGGCCACGATCGTGGTGGCCGCGGACAACTTCCACGGCCGTACGACGACGATCGTCAGCTTCTCCACCGACGAGACCGCCCGCACCGGCTTCGGCCCGTTCACCCCCGGCTTCCGGATCGTCCCGTACAACGACCTGGCCGCGCTGGAGGAGGCCGTCGACGAGACGACGGCGGCCGTGCTGATCGAGCCGATCCAGGGCGAGGCCGGGGTCGTCATCCCGGACGACGGCTACCTCGCCGGGGTCCGCGAGCTGACCCGCCGCAAGGGCTGCCTGTTCATCGCGGACGAGATCCAGTCGGGCCTCGGCCGCACCGGCCGCACGCTCGCCGTGGAGCACGAGTCCGTCGTTCCCGACGTCCTGCTCCTCGGCAAGGCGCTCGGCGGCGGCATCGTGCCGGTGTCCGCGGTGGTGGCCCGCCGTGACGTGCTGGGCGTGCTCCGGCCGGGCGAGCACGGCTCGACCTTCGGCGGCAACCCGCTCGCCGCGGCGGTCGGCACGGCGGTGGTCGAGCTGCTGGAGACCGGCGAGTTCCAGCGCCGAGCCGCCGACCTGGGCGTCGTGCTGAGCGAGGGTCTCGCGGCCCTGGTCGGCCGGGGCGTGGTGGGCTTCCGGGCGCGCGGGCTGTGGGCGGGCGTCGACGTCGACCCCGCGATCGGCACCGGCCGCGAGGTCAGCGAGCGCCTCATGCGCGAGGGGATCCTGGTCAAGGACACCCACGGCTCCACGATCCGGCTGGCCCCGCCGCTGACCATCACCGACGAGGAACTGCGCTCCGCGCTGGGCACGTTGGAGAAGGTCCTGACCCAGGGCGGCTGACCCGGGGCGAAGCAACGGTGAGAGGGGGCCGGCCATGGGGCCGGCCCCCTCTGCTGTCGGGGTCGGCCCCCTGCCGGATCAGCTCGCGCCGAGGAGCTGGTTCATCTCCTTGATCTCGCCGTTCTGCGCGGTGACGATGTCGTCGGCCGTGCTCGTGGCGGGACCGTACCGGCCCTCGTCCTTCTCGGTGGTGGCCATCGCGACGGCGCCCCGGTGGTGGTCGATCATCATGGTCAGGAACATGGTGTCGAACTCCTTGCCGGACGCCTTCTTCAGCCGGTCCATGTCCTTGGCACTCATCATCCCGGACATGCCGGGCATCCCCGACATACCGGAGTGGTGGGAGTGGTCCGTGCCGGCCATGGGCACGTCCTCGCCCCAGGACGTCAGCCAGCCGGTCATGGTCCTGATCTCCGGGTCCTGCGCCTTCTGGATGCGCGCGGCGAGGTCCTTGACCCGCACCGAGGACGCGCGGTCGGCCGCGAGTGCGGCCATCTCCAGGGCCTGCCGGTGGTGCGGGATCATGCCCTGCGCGAAGGAGACGTCCTGGGCGTTGTGGGCCTCGGCGCCCGCACTCGGGGACGCGGAGGCGCCGTGGCCGGTGTGACCGGCGCTGTCGTGGTCCTCGCCGCCGCAGGCGGCGAGGAGGAGCGCGGCGGCGGCGAGGACCGCGACGAGGGCGGCACGGCGCGCCGGGGTACGGGTGGTCATACGTGAACTCCTGCGGTGGAAAAGGGAAGTGGGCACGCGTGGGACCGCATCGGCCAGGGGCTCGGTGCGGTCGGCGCGGCTTCTAGATCCGCAGGAGTTGGAGTTCCGCCAGGGACGGTGGCGCGCGTGCGCCGTCCGGTGCCGTCGCCGGGTGGGAGCGGGCGCGTTCGGCCCGTACGGGCGCGGCCACCGGGTCGGGAACCAGCGCGGGCAGCTGCGGTCCCCCGCTCACGGCGGCCGACGCGCACGTCGCGTCGGCGTGCCGCAGGTGGTGTCCGCCGCAGTGCCCTTCGTCGGGGCAGTCGTCGACGGCGGTGAGCGTCGCCACGGCGTGCGCGGAACGGACGTGCTCCGCTCGCTCGACGGCGCCGCCGGGGGCCAGGGCGTGCATACCGAGCAACCCGGCCAGCAGGCCCAGCACGAGCAGCGCGTGCCACCGCCGCGTGGGCGGTCGCGGTGCGCTGTGCTCGGCTGCGATCATCCCGGCCATCGTAGCCAGGGCGCCGGCGGGCGACGCGACCGGGCGCATCCGCACGGAAAGCGGAGGGCCACGATCGGGTGATATGTACTGCCGAACCCTGCGCGTCGCGCGTCGCGTGGGAAGAACCTGGGATATGCGCGGTACGACGAAGTCCGGACTCGATGACCGCAGGCCGAGGCTGAAACTCGGGCCCGGCACCCAGGAGCTGCGGATCGCCACGGCGATGACCGGCGGCGTGAGCCTGGCGATCTGGATGGGCGGCGTGGCGCGCGAGCTGAACCTGCTCCAGCAGGCGGCCTGGTGGCGCGACGGCCTCCCCGAGGACGCGGCGCTCCCCGAGGCGGCCGCCTCGGCGACGGGCGACGAGCGGGCGAAGGCGCTGTACCTGCGGCTGCTGGACCTGCTGGACACCACCGTCTCCGTCGACATCCTGTCCGGCACCAGCGCGGGCGGCATCAACGCCGCGCTGCTGGGGCTCGCACGGGCCCGGTCCTGGGACCTCGGGCCGCTGCGCGACTTCTGGCTGACCTCCGGCGCGTTCGAGACCCTGCTGCGCGATCCCGACGAGAAGCGGCCGCCCTCGCTGCTGCAGGGGGACGGCGTCCTGTTCCAGGAACTCGTGGACGGCATCGCCGATCTGGGCGTACGGGCGTCGTCCACGCCCCCGCTTCCCGGCCCCGGGGACGACGACGCCACACCCCGCCCGCCCAGGACCACCAGGGTCCTCATCACCACCACCCTGCTCACCGGGGAGACGGGCCGGTTCACCGACTCCTACGGCACCCAGGTCCAGGACGACGACCACCGGGGACTGCTCGTCTTCGACGAGGAGGCACTGGCCGACGAGGGCGGCAAACAGGCCGTGGCGCTCGCGGCGCGCAGCAGCGCCTCGTACCCGGCCGCGTTCGAGCCCTCGTTCCTGCCGTACGACACGGCGATCCCGGGACGGCCCGGCGCCCCCGAGCGCCCTCCGATGCGCCAGTACGCCAACATCACCCGCCCGCACTGGGTCGCGGACGGCGGGCTGCTGGCGAACCGTCCGATCCGGCCGCTGCTGCGAGCCGTCTTCGAGCGTCCGGCCGCCCGCCAGGTGCGGCGCGTCCTGCTCTACGTCGTTCCCACGGCCGGCGGCGCGCCCGACCCCCGTCCCACGCCCGCCCCGGAGTCCTTCGAGCGGCCGTGGACCCTGGGCGAGGCCCTGGCCAAGGACCTCGGTGCCGCGCTCAACCAGTCCGTCAGCGCCGAACTGACCGAACTGCGCGACCACAACGACCGGATGGACGCCCTGCGCGACACCCGGCGCCGCATGGCCGAGCTCGGCGCGCAGGGCCGTACGGTCCAGGAGGAACTGGCCGCGTGCCGGCGGCGGCTGGCCGAGGCGACGGGCGCCCCGGCCGACGGGGCCGGCCCGCCGGCTCCGGGGTGCGGGCTGCTCGGCCCCGCGATGCGCGACGACTTCCGCGGCCGTGAGGGCGCCTGGCTGGCCCGTCCCGTGATCGCCGCCCTGATGCGCGCCCTGACCACACGGCCGTACGGCGCGATGACGCGCGCCTGGCTGGACGCCCTGGGGCCGGGCCGCAGCGCCGAGGAGGAGTGCCGGGCCGCCGCGGTGACCGAGACGACGCGGGGGTGGCGCTTCCCGGAGCCCGGCGACGAGGGCACCGCCCTGTACCCACGGCTGGCGGCCTTCGGCGTGGCTCCGTTCAACGGCGCCAAGGCGACGGTGCTGGCCCTGCTCCGGGAGGCGCACGTCTGCTGCCCCGACCGGCGCGACCGGCTGGCCGATGTCGTGGAGCGGGTGCACGAGGCGTACGAGCCGCCGCCGCGGCCGAACCTGGAGGACCTGGTCGAGGAGGTGCTCGACGAGGGGTACGCGGCCGGCTGGCCGCTCCCGCGCGTGGCGGCCGAGGCGATGAAGCGGTACGCCCCCGAGCCCGCCGAACCGGCCACGGGGCCGGGGTCCGACGGCCGACGGGATCCCCGCCTCCGGAACGGCTGGGAGCGGCTCGCCGAGGCCGTGGTCGTCCTGCGCGACATCGTCCCGGACGCGCTCCTCGCCCCGCCCGCCACCGGCGTCCCGTCCCCTCCCAGCAGCGCCGAGGGGCGACGGCAGCGGGCCGCCGCGGAACTCCTCGCCTACTTCGACTTCCTGCCCGCCCACGCCGACGGCACGGCCCTCGCCCTGTTCGAGCTGCACGTGGCGACCCGCTCCGTGCTCCCGGTGGGCACCGAGGTCGAGCAGCCCGTCGAGCTGGTGCAGGTCAGCGCCGACACCCGGTGCCTCCTCGCACACCGCCGCGCGACGGCGGCCTCGAAGCTCACCGGTCTCCAACTGCACCACTTCGGCGCCTTCTACAAGTCCTCCTGGCGGGCCAACGACTGGACCTGGGGCCGGCTGGACGGCGCCGGCTGGCTGGTGCACCTCCTGCTCGACCCGAGGCGGATCCTGACCGTCGTACCGGAGCACCCGCCCACCGGGAGCCGCGGCGAGTGGTTCTACGGGAAGTTGCGCGAGCTGTTCGCGGCCGGCGCGGACCCGGACGACGTCGTCGGTACGGCCGCCGACGGATCCGGGATCCGGCTGACCGAGCGGGACGTCCTGGGCGAGCTGGGCTTCCTCGACGACGGCGACGCACCCCTGCCGCGCAGCCTGCCCCTGACGTCGATGTGGGTGGCGAAAGCCTGGCAGCGGTGCGTCGTCGAGGTCGAACTGCCGGTCCTCGCACGGGAGGTGATGGCCACACCGTCCGCACGGGGCCACACCTGGGCCGCCCAGGTGCTCGACGCGGCGGGCCGCCCCGCCCGGGCCCAGGCGGCCGCCCGGACCGCCGAGGCGGCGGTGGTGAACGGCACCTGGACCCCCGTACAGCGCGGACTGGTCACCACGGCGCTGCTGGACGGCTCGCCCGCCGCGGCGCCGGACCCCGACGCGCTGGCCGCCCCTCCTCATCGGGCTGGTGGCGCTGGTCGTCGGCGTGCTGTCGATGTTCCAGCAGGCCACCTGGCTCGGTCTGACCGGCGTGGTGCTCGCGCTGATCGGCGGCTATCTGCTCGCGCTCGGCGGCTACGCGCACTGGCGCAAGGTGCTGGTCGGCGCGGGGACGTTCACGCTCGTGGTGGCGGTCTTCTTCCTCGCCTGTCCGATCGGGCGCCGCTGGCTGTTCGGCAACGACCACGGCGACGTGGGGGCGTTCGGCCGGCACGCGCTGCCGTGGCTGCGCGCGCCATGGTGGCACCCGCTCGTCGCCCTGGGCGCGCTCGTGGCCCTGGCGCTGCTGCTCAGCGGCCTGTTCGGAGCACTCCGACGGCGTGAACGGGCCCCCGCCGTCGCTCCGTTGGCCGACTCCGGGCCCGGGTCGGGCGCCGGGTGAACACCTGGCGGCCCGGCGGCAAGACCCGCGCGCCTGCCACTCAGCACCGCTATCGCGCCAGCCTGCGGCTTCGGGTTGCCCCACGGCCGCGACGGAGACGAGTGTGGTCCGGCGACCGACGTCCGCGACGGTTCCGGCCCGCTGTGCCTGCCCCTACACTGGCACCCCATCACGCGCCGGTTGACCTGCGAGAACACGGCGGCTCAGGAGATCCACCGGAGTGAGGAGCGACCCCCTTTGTTCTACTACCTGCTGAAACATGTGTTGTTGGGTCCCTTGTTGAGACTGTTCTTCCGGCCGCGAATAGAGGGCCTGGACAACGTGCCGGCGTCGGGGCCGGCCATCGTCGCCGGCAACCACCTCTCGTTCTCGGACCACTTCCTGATGCCGGCGATGCTCAAGCGGCGCATCACCTTCCTCGCCAAGGCCGAGTACTTCACCGGACCGGGCATCAAGGGCCGTCTGACCGCGGCCTTCTTCCGCAGCGCGGGCCAGATCCCGGTCGACCGCTCCGGCAAGGACGCGGGCCAGGCGGCGATCCGCGAGGGTCTCGGGGTGCTGCGCAAGGGCGAGTTGCTCGGCATCTACCCGGAGGGCACGCGCTCGCACGACGGCCGGCTCTACAAGGGCAAGGTCGGGGTCGCCGTGATGGCGCTGAAGGCCGGGGTCCCGGTCGTCCCCTGCGCGATGATCGGCACCTTCGAGGCGCAGCCGCCCGGCAAGGTCATCCCGAACGTCCACCCGGTCGTCATCCGCTTCGGCAAGCCCCTCGACTTCTCCCGCTACGCCGGAATGGAGAACGAGAAGGCGATCCTGCGCGCCGTCACCGACGAGATCATGTACGCGATCCTGACGCTCTCGGAGCAGGAGTACGTCGACCAGTACGCGGCGGTCGTCAAGGCGGAGGAGACCGCCTCGAAGGGCGAACGGGAACGCAGATTCCCGCGGGCGCCGCTCGGTTGAGCCTCGCGCTCGACGGGCGCGGACGAAGAGGAAGGGGCGGCCGGAGTTCCGGCCGCCCCTCGCTCGTGTACCGGACGTGGTTACGGCTTGGGCGTCGCGTGCGGCGCGCAGGTCACGTCGGCGGTGTCGACCTTGCCGTCGATCAGGTAGGCGTCGACCCGGCTGTTGATGCACGGGTTGACCAGGCCGGTCACGCCGTGCGAGCCCGCGCCCTTCTCGGTGATCAGGCGGGAGCCCTTGAAGCGCTGGTGCAGTGAGACGGCGCCCGGGTACGGGGTGGCCGCGTCACGCGTGGACTGCACGATGAGGACCGGCGGCAGACCCTTGTGGGTCTTGACGTTCACCGGGGTCTGCTGCTTGACCGGCCAGGTGGCGCACGGCAGGTTCATCCATGCGTTGGCCCAGGTCATGAACGGGTAGTCCTTGTTGAGCTTCGTGTTGTCCCGGTCCCACTTCTTCCAGCTGGTGGGCCACTTGGCGTCGGTGCACTCGACGGCCGTGTAGACGGCGTTGCCGTTCTCCGCGGAGATGTTGCCCGCGGTGTCGGACAGGTCGGGCGAGGCCGCGTCGACGAGTGCCTGGGTGTCACCGGCCACGTACTTGCTGAAGACGGTGGCGACCGGCACCCACGAGGAGTCGTAGTACGGGGCGCTCTGGAAGAAGGAGATCAGCTCGGCCGGGCCGACGACCCCGCCGATGGGGTTCTTCTTGGCGGTCGCGCGCAGTTCGAGCCACTTGGCCTGGACGGCGTCGCGAGTCGTGCCGAGGTGGAAGGCGGCGTCGTTGGCGGCGACCCAGTCCTCCCAGTCCTTCCAGCGGCCCTCGAAGGCGATGTCCTGGTTCAGGTTGGCCTGGTACCAGATGTTCTCGCGCGCCGGGTCGACCACGCTGTCCACGATCATCCGGCGGACGTGGCCCGGGAACAGCGTGCCGTAGACGGCGCCGAGGTAGGTGCCGTAGGAGACGCCCAGGTAGTTGAGCTTCTTCTCGCCGAGCGCGGCCCGGATGACGTCCAGGTCGCGTGCGGTGTTCGGCGTGGTCATGTGCGGCAGCATCGTGCCGCTGCGCTCGTAGCAGCCGTCGGCGTACTCGCGGGCCAGCTTGCGCTGGGCCTTCTTGTCGGCCTCGGTGTCCGGCACCGGGTCCATCTTGGGCGCCTTGACGAACTCCTGCGGGTCGATGCAGGAGATCGGCGTGGAGTGGCCGACGCCGCGCGGGTCGAAGCCCACGAAGTCGTACGCCTTGGAGGTGTTGACCCACAGGGGGTTCTTGGTGGTGACCCGGCGCGGGAACCGCAGGCCGGAGCCGCCGGGGCCGCCCGGGTTGTAGATGAGCGCGCCCTGGCGCTCCGACTTCGTCCCGGTGCTGCCGATGCGGTCGACGGCGAGCTTGATCTGCTTGCCGAACGGCTTCGCGTAGTCGAGCGGCACGGTGACCCAGCCGCACTGGATCGGCTTCTCCAGCCCCCAGTCGGCCGGGCAGTCCTGCCAGTCGATGCCCGCCTTCGCGGCCCGCGCGGCGGCGATCGTGGCGCCGCGGGCCTCCCGGTCCTGGCCGGGCCGGCTGTCGGCGCTGGCCGTGGGCGCCGCGAGGGCGCCGGTTATCAGCGTGGCCGTGACGAGGACTCCGGCCGAACCGAGCGTCAGCGCGCGGTTCTTCGGTCTGATGTCCCTCAAGTGGGCCCCTCCCGTGCATGGTTGCGGATGGTCACCGGGATCCTCGCGGCTGTGAAGAGCCTGAGAACAGGGGTCGTCGACCTTCTTTACCAATCCGATAACCGGATGATCATGTCCCGCTGAGCGGAATCAACCGATCAGTGCCAGTGCCTCGTCCAGCACCCGCCGCAACCGCAGCCCGTCGGACGCCAGAGCGGTCACCAGCACGGCGGGCCCCGCGAGCGGCACCAGCGCAGCGCACTCCCCCAGCATCCGCGCGGCCGCCGGCTCCTCCTCGAACTCCTGCCGTACGACCACAAGTTGCCCCACGGCCCGATGCCCGGCGAGCACGGCGGGCCCGTCCCAGCCGCCCGGCGCACCGGGTCCGCAGGCCAGCTCCTGATCGAGCACGGTCCGCCCCGCCACCCGCACCGTAAGACGACTGCCGAGCCGTCCGGGTTGCTCACCCACCCGCCCCAGCACCTGCTCCTCGCGGAACACGAGCCGCGCACCGCCGGCGAGCTCGACCCGGGTGGTGACCCGCAGGTCGCTCCCCGCCGCCGAGATCAACGGCTCGGGCAGCCACCGCAGTTCCCCTTCGTCGGCGACGTCGAGCCGGACGTCGTAGTGCGCCTCGCCCTTCGCCTGCCCCGGCAGCGCGAGGGTGGCGGCGGCGGACCGGACCTCCAACCGGGCCCCCTGTCCCACCTCCGCCGCGACGGCGAAGCGGTCCCCGCCGAGCGGCCCGCTCATCGCCCCCACCAGCATGACCCGGGCCTCGTCACCGCCCGCCCTCGTCCGGCGGAGCGCGAGCGGCCCCTCCCCTCGCAGCACGGGCAGCGAGGTGCCGCCGCGCCCGTCCGCCCGCGCGACGATCCGCGCGACGGCCCGTACCCCGGTCGCGGTCATGCCGTCCACGCGGCGAGCCGCCCGCGCACCCAGTCGGCCACGTCCGCCACCCCGGTCCCGCCGCGCAACGACTGGAAGACAACCGGCAGTTCGGCCCGCTGCGCCTTCGCGTCCGCCGCCATCCGCGCGAGGTCGGAGCCGACGTACGGCGCGAGGTCGGTCTTGTTCACGACCAGCAGGTCGGCCGTGGTCACCCCGGGCCCGCCCTTGCGCGGGATGTCGTCCCCGCCGGCCACGTCGATCACGAAGATCTGCGCGTCGACGAGTCCTCTGGAGAAGGTCGCGGTGAGGTTGTCCCCGCCGGACTCCACGAGGATCAGGTCCAGCGGCCCGACCTCGTCCTCCAGGTCCTCGACCGCTTCGAGGTTCGCGGAGATGTCGTCCCGGATCGCCGTGTGCGGGCAGGCCCCCGTCTCCACGGCCGCGATCCGCTCGGGCGGCAGCACGGCCTCACGCAACAGGAACTCGGCGTCCTCGCGGGTGTAGATGTCGTTCGTGACGACAGCGAGCGACAGTTCCTCCCGCAACACCCGGCACAGCGCCGCGACGGTGGCGGTCTTCCCGGACCCCACGGGCCCCCCGAGCCCGATCCGCAACGCCCGCCGGGCCCCGTCGGGACGACGAGCATCGGCACTCATGACGGCGGGACCGTGCTGAACGTGATCGATATGCATGTACGGCTCCTGTACGAGCTGACGTGATTCCTGGAAAGGCCCGAATCCCGTGGGCCGGCGTCTCGACCCACCGAGTCCGGCGCCGGGCACCTACGAAGCGAACAGCCGGACAGCCCACGCCGCATGAGCCTCCGCGCTGACCTCCAACACCGGCCCGGAAGCCGCGGGCAACACATCCACCCCGTCGACCGATGCCCGCCGCCCCGCCTCCACGGCCTGGTCCACCACCCGGTCCACCTCCCCGGCCAACCGCGCCAACACCCCGGCCGCATCGAACGGATCGAGACTCAGCAACCGCACCGCCGCCGTCGCGGGCCCACTGACGCTCTCGTACGCCGCGCAGTACGCCGCGTCGTCCGCCCCCAGCCCCGCCGCCCGTGCCGTGAGCCCGAGCACCACCGGCTGATGCGCCCCCTTGGGGAACTCCCCTGCCAGGGCGTCCAGTTCGGCCGAGGGCCAGGTCGCCCGCGCCGCCCGCGTCAACTGCCGCCCGAGCCGCCGCGCGGCACCCCGCAACGCCGGCGAGGGCGTCCGCGCGTCCGCCGCCGCGTCCAACTCCCCGGGATCCAGCCCGAGTACGGCCGCCGCGGCGATCGAGGCCGCGACGAGCCCCGCCGTGTGCAGCCGGCCCCGGCAGAAGTCCTCCAGGTTCGCGGCCCCGGTGATCCGCCCGGCGCGGACGGCCGCCTCCGCCCCGCCGGAGTGCGCGTGCCCCCCGGCGGGAAAGCGGCCGTCGGCCAGGACCAGTAGCGCTGCCCGTGCCATCTCGCCCCCTCAGAAGAGGAAGTAACGCTGGGCCATGGGAAGTTCGGCGGCCGGTGCCGCCTCGACCAGCTCCCCGTCGATGCGTACGGCGAAGCTGTCGGGGTCGACCTGGACCCGCGGCCGCGCGTCGTTCTCCTTCATCTCGGCCTTCGTCACCCCGCGCGTCGACTCGATGGCGACGAAGCGCTTGCCCAGCCGCAGCCGCTCCGGCAGCCCGTCCTCGACGGCCAGCGGCGCCACGAAGTTGACCGAATTGGCCGCGGGCGCCCGCCCCATCGCCCCGTACATCGGACGCGGCAGGATCGGCTGCGGCGTCGGAATGGAGGCGTTCGCGTCGCCCATCTGCGCGTACGCGATCTGCCCGCCCTTGATGACGAGCTGCGGCTTCACACCGAAGAACGCGGGCTCCCACAGCACCAGGTCGGCGAGCTTCCCGGTCTCCACGGAGCCCACCTCCCGCGCGAGACCCTGCGCGAGCGCCGGATTGATCGTGTACTTGGCGACGTACCGCCGCACCCGCAGGTTGTCGGCGCGCCCGTCCCCCGGCAGGGCGCCCCGCCGCCGCTTCATCACGTGCGCGGTCTGCCAGGTCCGCAGGACGACCTCGCCGACCCGCCCCATGGCCTGGGAGTCGGACGAGATGATCGAGATGGCGCCCAGGTCGTGGAGTATGTCCTCCGCCCCGATGGTGGACGGCCGGATCCGGGACTCGGCGAAGGCGAGATCCTCCGGCACGGCAGGGTTGAGGTGATGACACACCATCAGCATGTCGAGGTGTTCCTCGGCGGTGTTGACGGTGTACGGCCGCGTCGGATTCGTCGAGCTGGGCAGCACGTGCGGCTCGGAGACGACGGTCATGATGTCCGGCGCGTGCCCGCCGCCCGCGCCCTCCGTGTGGTACGCGTGGATGCCGCGCCCGCCGATCGCGGCGAGGGTGTCGCCGACGAACCCGGCCTCGTTCAGCGTGTCCGTGTGGATGGCGACCTGGATGCCGGTCCGGTCGGCGACGGTCAGCGAGGCGTCGATGACGGCCGGGGTGGAGCCCCAGTCCTCGTGCAGCTTGAGGCCCAGCGCACCGCCGCGGATCTGCGAGAGCATCGCCTCCTGGGAGACGGTGTTGCCCTTGCCGAGGAAGCCGATGTTGAGCGGGTACCGCTCCATCGCCTCCAGCATCCGGGCCAGATGCCAGGGGCCGGGCGTCACGGTGGTCGCCTTGGAGCCCTCGGCGGGCCCGGTGCCGCCGCCGACCAGGGTGGTGATGCCGGCGGAGAGCGCCTCGTCCGCGATCTGCGGGCAGATGAAGTGGACGTGCGCGTCGATGGCGCCCGCGGTCAGGATCCGTCCGTTGCCGGCGATCACCTCGGTCTCCGGGCCGATGACCAGATCCGGGTGCACGCCGTCCATGGTGTCGGGGTTGCCCGCCTTGCCGATGCCGGCGATCCGGCCGTCGCGGATGCCGACGTCGGCCTTGACGATCCCCCAGTGGTCGATGACGACGACACCGGTGATCACGGTGTCGGGGGTGCCGTCGGCGCGGGTGGCGCGCGACTGGCCCATGGACTCCCGGATGACCTTGCCACCGCCGAACACGGCCTCGTCACCGGCGAGTCCGGGCCCGCCGCAGCGGTCCTCCTCGATCTCGACGAGCAGGTCGGTGTCGGCGAGCCGGATCCGGTCGCCGGTGGTCGGCCCGAACAGGTCGGCGTACGCGGCGCGGGAGAGCTCAGGCATCGAGGGCACCTCCGGTCTCCCCGCGCAGTCCGGGCACGACGCGGGCGCCGGCCAGCGGTACGAGTTCGACGTCGACGGGGATGCCGGGCTCGAAGCGCACGGCGGTGCCGGCGGCGACGTTCAGCCGCAGCCCGCGCGCGGCGGCGCGGTCGAACTCCAGGCCGGGGTTGGCCTCGGCGAAGTGGTAGTGGGAGCCGACCTGGACGGGCCGGTCGGCGGCGTTGAGCACGGTCAGGCGAGTGACCTCGCGGCCCTCGTTGCAGACGATCGGCTCGTCGGCGAAGAGGATCTCTCCGGGAATCACGACGGCCTCCCCGTCATACGATCGGGTCGTGGACGGTGACGAGCTTGGTGCCGTCCGGGAAGGTCGCCTCCACCTGGACGTCGTGGATCATCTCGGGGATGCCCTCCATGACGTCGTCCCGGGTGAGCAACGTGCGGCCGGAGGCCATCAGTTCGGCGACGGTACGTCCGTCGCGCGCGCCTTCGAGGATGTGCGACGTGATGAGCGCGACCGACTCGGGGTGGTTCAGCCTGAGGCCCCGGGCCCGGCGCTTGTCGGCCACGTCGGCCGCCACGTGGATCAGCAGCCGTTCTTGCTCGTGCGGGGTCAGTTGCACGTCCCACCTCACCGTCCTCGCCCGGACCGTGCGGGGTCCGGATGCCGCGCCCCGGGGCAAAGTCCCTGGTGGCGTGATGCGGCAGGCTAGTTGGACCGAGTTTCGAGCACGTTAACCAAGCTGTGATCCCTCGGTCACCGGTGCGCGGTGCGCGCAGGCCCGTCAACGCCCTCAGTCCCGCCCTTCAGGGTTCCCTCGGGCGGTTCGCCGACAGGCGGCGGCCGAGGGTACCCCCGTGCCGAGCGTCGGCATGGTGGCCGCCCCCGCGACGGACCCGCGCGGCAGCGCCCTCACGGCGAGCGTGCTACCGCTGGCCCCGGCCGCCACAGCGGCGGGCGCGGTGAGGACCCTGCTCGGGCTGCGCGGGTGGTGGTATTCGGCAACCCGTTCTCGGGCGCCACCTCGGCCCCGCAGGTGCCGACCGAGGCCGTCGGGACGATCGGCCAGTGGCTGCCGCTGGGCGCGGGCGCGACCCTGCTGGGCTCGGTGTCGTTCTTCGACGGCGCGGCGGCCGCCCCCCGCCCTCGGCCTGGGCGCCGCACTGGCCGGCAGCGCTGCGGTCCCGCGCCACGAGCATCGCGTCGGCCCGGAGAGCCGTACCCCTAGGCCCCGTTGGACCCCCGGTGCTCGGCGGCGATGCCGAAGCGCCTGCGTTCGCGGGACGCGGGGGCGGGGTCGCGGACGCCGGAGACCGAGCTGATCACCGGCTCCTCGGCGGGCTCCTGGAGCTCCTCCAGCCGTTCGAGGTCGGCGGCGGAGACGAGGGCGACGAGAGGCTTGCCGTGCCGGGTCACGACGACACGCTCACCGCCGTACACCACCCGGTTGATCAGGTCGGCGAGCTCAGCCCTGGCTTGAGTCACCGGAATCTCGTAGGCCATACCCACAGCTTACGGGGCTCCCCCGGACACACCGCCCCGAGGACAGCCATCCCAAGAGTCTGTACGTCCTGTACATTTTTTACAGACAGCTCTGCCGGAGACGGCTCTGCCGACAGGAGGGGTATGCCATGACCCGACCGTCCGCCCGCTATGTCCTGCCCGAGTTCACCGAGCGCACGAGCACCGGCCACCGCACGCTCGATCCGTACTCCAAGCTCCTTCAGGAGCGGATCGTCTTCCTCGGCACACCCATCGACGACACGTCGGCCAACGACGTGATGGCACAGTTCATGCACCTGGAGCACGACAACCCCGACCGGGACATCTCGCTGTACGTCAACTCCCCCGGCGGCTCCTTCAGCGCGGCGGCGGCGATCTACGACACGATGCGGTACGTCACCTGCGACGTGGAGACGATCTGCTTGGGCCAGACGGGTTCCTGCGCCGCGCTGTTGCTCGCGGCCGGCACACCGGGCAAGCGGTTCACGCTGCCGGGCGCGCGCATGCTGCTCCGGCAGCCGTCCCTGCCCGAGCCGGTGCAGGGCCAGCCGAGCGACCTCGTCATCCAGGCCGAGGAGTTGACCCGGGTCCGCGCCCTCCTCGAAGAGATGCTCGCCCGGCACACGGGCCGCGACCCGGAGCAGGTGCACGAGGACCTGGAGCGGGACATGGTGCTCGACGCGCAAGGAGCGCTGGAGTACGGGCTGGTGGACGGGATCATCCCGAGCCGCAGGGCCTCGCGCGGCACGCCGGACGCGAGGTGAGCCGCCGATGCTGCCACCGGAACTTCCGCCGCTGCCCGCGCTGACCCGTGCCGAGGGCGAGTTGATCGACCGATACCTGGACGTGGTCGATCTGCTCGGCCGGATCAACCCGGGCCGGCACGGGGACACGTACCGTGGACTGCGGGCGGCCCAGGCGCTGGTCGCCAAGGCCACGGACTTGCGCGACGCGCTGGCCCTGATGCACCGAAGGGGCGAGGCGGAGGTGCACGCGGCCACTCTGGCACGGGCGTTGCGGGTGCTCGACGGCGAACGACGCACCGCCCGCCTCGCCGTGCCGCCCGACGACACCTGCTGACGGCGTGGGTTGACCGCGCGGCTGTCCGTCGACACGTGCGCGGTCCGGTCGAAACGATCCAAATGACGTACCCCCGTTCGGCGTAGCGGCGCGTCCTTTCACTCGACCGTCAGGGTTGCGCAACGCGCTTGCCCGAGAGGTGTCGTGAGGCGCTTTCGCGCTGGTCCGGGGCCTCGTGACCCACTGGACCATGACTCGAACACAGCACTGTCCACCCGAACGGGTGAGTGGTGAGTAACACCACAAATCCCCGATTCCATTGGGATTTTCGGACACCTGTGAGTGAAGATCCCTGTCTGACGACAAGCCCCCGCCACAACGGCGGGGCGGTCCGGGCGGACGCCGAGTCCTGCCGCCGCCCGGATGACCGGTCGACAGGAGTGGATCGGCAGGAGTGGAGGACCCGAGCAAGACGGGTCGCCGGAACGGACGTTCTTCGTCTGTTTGTTCGTTCCGAGCAGCCCTTGGGGTGAAGCCGCGGCAACGCGGCCGGGCAACTTCGCCAGCCCGAATCCGACAGGTCATCCTTCACAGGCGGCTGACGAAGGGTTGCGCATGACTGCGCTCAATCGTGTCCCGTCGCTCATGGCCCGGGCCGGTACGGCCTCGGCCCTCACCATCGCCGCCGTGGGCGGCTCGATCGTGGTCCCGGGCTTCGCCGCCGACGCCTCGGCGGCGACCATGGCGACGAAGGCACTCCAGGTCGCGGCCTCCAAGAAGGGTGCCCCGTACAAGTGGGGCGCCACGGGGCCGCGCAGGTTCGACTGCTCCGGGCTGACGCTGTACTCGTACAAGAAGGCGGGCAAGACCCTGCCCCGCACGGCCGCCCAGCAGTACAACAGGACGCACCACGTCTCGGCCAGGAACCGCAAGGCCGGAGACCTGGTGTTCTTCCACTACGGCTCCAGCGTCTACCACGTCGGCATCTACGCCGGGAAGGGGAAGATCTGGCACGCCCCGAAGACCGGGGACGTGGTGAAGCTCCAGAAGATCTGGACGAGGAGCGTCTGGTACGGCCGGGTCAGCTGACCTGCCCGAGGGGGTGGCGGCGACTGACGTGCCGTCACCCCCTCGGGGCCTGGCCCGAGATGACGTGCGGTCAGGTCACGACACGTACGGTTCGAGCAGCAGGGCCCCGCCCAGAACCGTCAGCGCCAGGCCGGTCCCCGTCCGCAGGGCCCGGGCGGCCCGCGGCCGGCGCAGCCACCCGCCGAGCCGGTCGACGAGCAGCGCGACCGTCGGGAACCACACGAGGGTCAGCCCGATCACGATCAGGGCGAGCAGCAGGGTCCTGGGCAGCGCGGGGCTCCCCGCGGGCACGAACTGGGGCAGCAGACTGAGGAAGGTCAGCGAGACCTTGGGGTTGAGGGCGTTGGTGACGAACCCCTGCCGCACGGGGTGCGTGGCCGCCGCCGAGAGCGCCTCGGGCTCCTCCACCGGCCCCCGCAGCGCCCACAGGGTCCGTACGCCGAGATACAGGACGTAGGCGCCGCCCAGCAGTTGCAGGGTCCGGAACAGCGCCGGCACGGCCACCAGGACCGCGGCGACCCCCGCGACCACCAGCGTCGTGTGCACGAGCAGCCCGCCCGCGATGCCCAGCGCGCAGGCCACGCCCGCGCGGCGGGAGACCAGTGCGTTGCGTACGACGACGGTGAAGTCGGCACCCGGCATGGCGACCATGCCGGCGGCGACCCCGGTGAAGGCGATGAGCTGTCGGTCCATGGGCTCAGCCTGCCGGAGCACAGCCTTCAGCAGGTATGTCGAATCCTCTGGGTTAGCCTTAAGCATCTCTTTAGGCACGGGACGGCAGACGGGCGGCCGGGCATGTACGACCCCACACGGCTCGCCGCGCTGGTCGCGGTGGCGGAGGCGGGTTCCATCACGCGGGCCGCCGAGCGGCTCGGCTACACGACCCCCGCGCTGTCTCAGCAGCTGGCCAAGCTGGAGCGGGAGGCGGGCACGGCGCTGCTGGTCCGCCACCACCGCGGAGCGCGGCTGACGGACGCGGGCGAGCTGCTGGTGGCGCGGGCGCGCCGGGTCCTGGACGAGCTGGAGCGCGCCCGGCACGAACTGGCCCGGCTGGCCGGGCTCTCGGGCGGCACGCTCAGGCTCGGCACCTTTCCGACGGCCGGGATCCATCTGCTGCCGCCGGCGCTCAGCGCGTTCCGCCGGGCGCATCCGGACGTGGAGCTGTCGGTGGCGGACTACGATCCGCCGGCCGGGGTGGCCGCGGTCGCGGCCGGGGAGGTGGACCTGGCGCTGACGCACGCATACCACCCGGCGGAGCCGTGGCCGGTGCCGTCCTCGGTCGGTCTGGAGCCGGTGCTGGAGGAGGAGCTGGTCCTGGTGACCGCTCCGGGGCACGTCCTGAGCGAGGGTTCCGCCCGGCTGCCGCTGTCCGAGCTGGCCGGCCAGCCGCTGATCAGCATGGCGCCGCACAATCCGGCCCGGCAGGGCGTCGAGTCCTTGCTGGCGGCGGCGGGGGCCACGCCGTCCGTGCTGGTCCCGACTCCCGGGTATGCGGTGGTGTGCGCGCTCGTGAGCGCGGGACTCGGCGTGGCGGTGGTACCGGAGATGGTGGCGCGGACGGCGGTCACTCCGGTCGGGGTACGGCCGTTGGCGGCGGGAGAACTGCGCCGTACGATCTCGGTCGCCCACCGGGCCGACGAGGTGGCCCCGGCCGCGGACGCCTTCCGGGCGCTGCTGCGGGGCGCGTTCGGTCGCGCACGACAGGGCTGACGCCAGAGGTCCTGCCGGCCCGCACGGCTCACGCTAGGGTTCCTGCTGACCCGCCGCGCTGACCGGCTGGGCCCGTACCGTCCAGGGCAGTTCGATGGAGACGGTCTTGCCGCCCTCGCGGGTGGGCCGCACCCGCAGCTTTCCGCCGCATTCGGCGGTGAGCCAGCGGATGATGACCAGACCGCGCCCGTTGTCCTGTTGGACGGCGGCGGGGAGTCTCTTGGGGAAGCGGGGGTGACTGTCGGTGACGCCGATACGCAGGTGTTCGTCGCGGTGGAGGACCATGTCCACCGTGAAGGTGGGTGACTGTCCGAACGTGTGCTGTACGGCGTTGGTGGCGAGTTCGGAGACGATGAGCCGGATGGTGTCGGCCACTTCCGTGTCCGCCGGCAGACCCCATTCCGCGAGCGTTCCCACCACGTAGGTACGAGCCACGGAGACCGAGGCGGGATCGCTCGGCAGAGTGACGGATGCTTCCAGATGGTCTGCCATGGCGACGTCGTCCCTTTCCCACGGGACCGGAGTCCGACACGGTGCGGATGGTTCGAGTACGGTCCCGGACTGGTGCTTCGTCGCCAGACTGCCATTACCAGGCCGGTCACGGGTGGCGATCCACCAAGATATGCATATATCTGTCGCTCGAAGCGGTGAACTCTGCGACGGCAGACCGTATTTGGGCGGCTCGGAAGGAGTAAGGAGTAGCCCATGCAGAACGGTCCCGCGGTGCGCCGCCGGAAACTGGGCGCCGAACTGCGCACCTTGCGCACCGAGGCGGGTCTCACGAGCGGCGAGGCGGCCCGGTTGGTGGGCTGGCACCAGTCGAAGGTGAGCCGCATCGAAACCGGCGCCAGCGGTGTGAAATCGGCCGATGTGCGGTTACTCCTCGATGCCTACGGAGTGACGGACGGCGAACTGCGTGACCTCCTGATGGTGTTGGCGGGGTCGGACGACGTCGCCGGCCGGCACCACTGGTGGCACGCCTATCGCGGGGTACTGCCGCACACCTACCGGGACTTCATCAGCCTGGAGTCGCAGGCCAGCGGGATGCGCACGCTGGAGACGTCGGTGGTCCCGGGGCTGTTGCAGACGCCGGAGTACGCCCGCGCGGTGACCAGGGCGGCCGTGAACGGGCGGGACGACGCCGAGGAGCGGCTGGCCGCGCTGGTGGAGGTGCGGCTCGCCCGGCAGGACGTGCTGCGTTCGGATCCGCCGCTGGAGCTGACCGCCGTGCTGGACGAGGCGGTGCTGCGGCGCGAGGTCGGAGGTCCTGACGTGATGGCGCGGCAGCTGGAACGGCTGATGGACGCGGCGCGCCTGCCCCAAGTACGGCTTCAGGTACTGCCGTTCGCGGCCGGTGCTCACATCGGCATCACCGGCCCTTTCGTTATCTTCTCATTTCCGAGCACATCTGATCTGGATGTGGTTGTTCTGGACCACTTGACGAGTAGCCTCTATCTCGAACGGAAAGAAGACCTCCAGGCCTACTCGGAGGCCTTCAACAACCTTCAGATCCACGCCCTTTCACCCGAGGACTCGTTGGAATACATCGCCGGGATAGGTGACGGCGCGTAAGGAGGCACCATGACTGCACTGCCTCGGAACGTTCCCTCAAGTACCGATCTGCACGGTGTGCGGTGGCTGCGCAGCAGTTACAGCACGGGAGCCAACAACTGCGTGGAGACGGCACGGCCGCGCTCCGGTCCGATGACCGGACAGCTGGCCGTGCGCGACTCCAAGGAACCGGCCGGACCCGCGCTGCTCTTCTCCCCCGAGAGCTGGGCGGGATTCGTCAGCGCGTTCCGTTGATCCCCGCGCACCCCGACTCGATCGATCCCAACTGATCACATTCCGTCAAGGCGGCGCTCGGCCGTGTCACGCCGACTCATGGTCGCGCCTCGCCGATCACACGTACAGCGCGTTCGATCTCGGCCCCGGAGAGGTCCGCTCGGGCGGTCAGCCTGAGCCGTGAGATGCCGTCGGGTACGGAGGGAGGACGGAAGCAGCCCACGACCAGGCCGGCCGTACGGCAGTCGGCCGCCCAGCGCACGGCCTGCTCCGGGGACGGTGCCCGCACCGAGACCACCGCGGCGTCCGGACGTACCGCTTCCAGACCCGCGGCGGTCAGGCGCGCGTGCAGTTCGGCGGCCACCGCGCGGGCCCGCGCGGCCCGCTCGGGCTCGCGGCGCAGCAGCCGGAGCGCCGCCAGGGCCGCGCCGGCCGACGCGGGGGCCAGGCCCGTGTCGAAGATGAACGTCCGTGCCGCGTTGACCAGATGGTCGATCACCCGGGCCGGGCCGAGCACCGCACCGCCCTGGCTGCCCAGCGACTTGGACAGGGTCACCGACACGACGACGTCGTCGGCACCGGCCAGTCCCGCCGCGTACGGGGCTCCCTGCCCGCCGTCGCCCAGGACACCGAGACCGTGGGCGTCGTCGACGACCAGCCCCGCCCCGTGCTCCCGGCACGCCGCGGCGAGTTCCGCGAGCGGCGCGGCGTCCCCGTCGACCGAGAACACCGTGTCGGAGACGACGATCGCGGGCCCCTCGTGCGTGCCCAGCGCCTTGCGCACCGCGTCCGGGTCGGCGTGCGCGACGACCTGCGTGGTGCCGCGGGCCAGCCGGCAGCCGTCGATGAGCGAGGCGTGGTTGCCGGCGTCGGAGACGATCAGGGAGTCGTGCGGGCCCAGCGCGGTGACCGCGGCGAGGTTGGCCGCGTACCCGGAGGAGAACACCAGGGCCGCCTCGAAGCCGCAGAAGTCGGCCAGCTCGCGCTCCAGCTCGGTGTGCAGTTCGGTGGTTCCGGTGACCAGCCGGGAGCCGGTCGCGCCGCCGCCCCAGGCGCGGGCCGCGGCCGCCGCGCCCTCGGTGACCTCGGGGTGCCGGGACAGGCCCAGGTAGTCGTTGCTCGCAAGGTCCAGCAGAGGTGAATCGGCGGGACGGGGCCGCAGGATCCGCACGAGTCCGGCGCGGCGCCGTTGCTCCGCCTGGTCGTCGATCCAGCCGAACACCATGGGTCCTCCGAGGCTTTTGTAGGTAGCGGACAGACACTAGTCGGACGCCCAGCCGCCCAGGGTGTGGCAATACCCACACGTCCAACCGTCTCCGTTGTGCAAACTCTCCTTGGCCCCGGGCGGTCCCGTAGGACAGGATCGGACCTCATGGACCTGCTGAACACGCTGGTGGACAAGGGGCTTCGGCGCGAGCTGCCGACCCGCGAGGAAGCACTCGCCGTGCTGGCCACCTCCGACGACGACGTACTCGATGTGGTGGCCGCGGCCGGCAAGGTGCGCCGGCACTGGTTCGGCCGGCGCGTGAAACTTAACTACCTGGTCAACCTCAAGTCCGGCTTGTGCCCGGAGGACTGCTCCTACTGCTCGCAGCGGCTCGGCTCCACGGCCGGCATCCTGAAGTACACCTGGCTCAAGCCCGACGAGGCCTCCGAGGCCGCCGCCGCGGGCCTGGCCGGTGGCGCCAAGCGGGTCTGTCTGGTGGCCAGCGGGCGCGGCCCGACGGACCGGGACGTGGACCGGGTGTCGGACACCATCAAGGCCATCAAGGAGCAGAACGAGGGCGTCGAGGTGTGCGCCTGCCTCGGTCTGCTCTCCGACGGTCAGGCCGAACGGCTGCGCGACGCGGGCGCGGACGCGTACAACCACAACCTCAACACGTCCGAAGGGACGTACGGGGACATCACGACCACGCACACGTACGCCGACCGGGTGGACACGGTGCAGAAGGCCCACGCGGCCGGTCTGTCCGCCTGCTCGGGTCTGATCGCGGGCATGGGCGAGAGCGACGAGGACCTGGTGGACGTGGTCTACTCGCTGCGCGAGCTGGACCCGGACTCGGTGCCGGTGAACTTCCTCATCCCGTTCGAGGGCACCCCGCTCGCCAAGGAGTGGAACCTCACCCCGCAGCGCTGTCTGCGCATCCTGGCGATGGTCCGGTTCGTCTGCCCGGACGTCGAGGTGCGGATCGCGGGCGGCCGCGAAGTGCATCTGCGCACCCTGCAGCCCCTCGCGCTGAACCTGGCCAACTCCATCTTCCTCGGCGACTACCTCACCAGTGAGGGCCAGGCCGGCAAGGCCGACCTGGACATGATCGCGGACGCCGGGTTCGAGGTGGAGGGCACCGACCAGGTGACGCTGCCCGAGCACCGGGCGACGGCCGGGGGCGGCTGCGGGTCCCACGAGAGCGCTGGTTGCGGCTCGCACGAGGGTGCCGGCTGCGGTGGGCACGAGGCCGCGGGCTGCGGCTCCCACGAGGGCGGCGGTGTCTGCGGGACGGCTCCGGTGGCGCAGACCGCCGAGCCGCGCACGGACCTGGTCTCCGTGCGCCGCCGGGGCGCCGGAACGGACCTCGCGCCCAATGCCTGACCTTCCGGACCTGAGCGTCCCCGAGCTGCTGGATCTCGACCGGCGGCACGTGTGGCATCCGTACGGACCGATGCCCGGGCGCACCGAACCGCTCGTCGTGGAGGCGGCGAGCGGGATCCGGCTGACCCTCGCGGACGGCTCGGGCGAGCTGGTGGACGGCATGTCGTCCTGGTGGTCGGCGATCCACGGCTACAACCACCCGGTGCTCAACGAGGCCGTGCAGGCGCAGTTGGGCCGGATGAGTCACGTGATGTTCGGCGGGCTCACGCACGAGCCCGCCGTGCGCCTCGCGAAGCTCCTTGTCGACATGTCGCCCGACGGTCTGGAGCACGTCTTCCTCGCCGACTCCGGCTCGGTGTCGGTCGAGGTCGCCGTGAAGATGTGCCTGCAGTACTGGCGCTCGCTCGGCCGTCCGCAGAAGCGGCGGCTGCTGACCTGGCGGGGCGGCTACCACGGCGACACCTGGCAGCCGATGGCCGTGTGCGACCCCGACGGCGGGATGCACGAGCTGTGGACCGGCGTCCTGCCGCGCCAGGTGTTCGCGGACGCGCCGCCGGCCGAGTACGAGGAGTCGTACGCCGAACACCTGCGCTCGCTGATCGAACGTCACGCCGACGAGGTCGCCGCGGTGATCGTCGAGCCCGTGGTGCAGGGCGCGGGCGGCATGCGCTTCCACTCCCCCGCGTATCTGCGGGTGCTGCGCGAGGCGTGCGACGCGCACGACGTGTTGCTGGTGTTCGACGAGATCGCGACCGGGTTCGGGCGCACGGGCGCGCTGTTCGCGGCGGACCACGCCGCGGTGACGCCGGACGTGATGTGCCTGGGCAAGGCCATGACCGGCGGCTATCTGACGATGGCGGCGACGCTGTGCACGCCGCGGGTGGCCGACGGCATCTCGATGGGCGAGGTCCCGGTGCTGGCCCACGGGCCGACGTTCATGGGCAACCCGCTGGCGGCGGCGGTGGCCTGCGCCTCGATCGGGCTGCTGCTCGGGCAGGACTGGCTGTCCGAGGTGAAGCGGATCGAGACGGGCCTCAGGGACGGGCTCGCCCCGGCCGCGGAGCTGCCCGGAGTGAAGGACGTACGGGTCCTGGGTGCCATCGGGGTGGTCCAGCTGGACCACGAGGTGGACATGGCGGCGGCCACCCGGGCCGCCGTGCGCGAGGGCGTGTGGCTGCGGCCGTTCCGCGACATGGTCTACACGATGCCGCCCTATGTCAGCGGCGACGAGGACGTGGCACGAGTCGCCCGCGCGGTGTGCGCGGCGGCGCGGGAGGGTTGAGATGCCGGTACTGATGATCACGGGCACGGGCACGGAGGTCGGCAAGACCGTCACGACCGCCGCCGTGGCCGCCGCCGCGCTCGCGGCCGGGCGGTCGGTGGCCGTGCTGAAGGCGGCCCAGACGGGCGTAGGGCCCGACGAGCCCGGCGACGCCGACGAGGTGGTCCGGCTCGCGGGCCCGGTGGCGGCGAGCGAAATGGCCCGCTACCCCGAGCCGCTGGCGCCGGGCACGGCGGCGCGCCGGGCGGGTCGCGCCCCGGTCCATCCCCAGGAGGTGGCCGAGGCCGCCGCCAAGCTGGCCACCGAGCACGATCTGGTGCTGGTCGAGGGGGCCGGCGGGCTGCTCGTCCGGTTCGACGCCGCGGGCGGGACGCTGGCGGACGCCGCCCGGCTGCTGAACGCGTCGGTGCTGGTCGTCGCCTCCGCGGGGCTCGGCACGCTGAACACGACGGAACTGACGGCGCGGGAACTGCGTTCCCGGGAACTCACCCTGCTGGGTGTGGTGATCGGCAGCTGGCCCGACTCCCCGGACCTCGCGTCCCGGTGCAATGTGGCCGACCTCTCGGAGGTCGCGGGCGCCCCGCTGCTCGGTGCGCTTCCCGCCGGTGCCGGGTCGCTGGCGCCCACCGACTTCCGTACGGCGGCTCCCGGCTGGCTGTCGCCACGGCTGGACGGGACCTGGGACGCGGAGGCGTTCCGGGTGCGCGAGGCGCCCTGAGGCGACCGCTCGGGGGGTGTCGGCGTCCGTCAGGTTCTGTCAGGGTCCGACAGCAGCCGCACCAGTTCGATACGGGAGCGGATGCCCAACCGGGCGAAGACACCGCGCAGATGGTGGTCGATCGTGCGGCGGCTGAGCGCGAGCCGGTCGGCTATCTCGCGGTTGGTGGCGCCCTCGGCGGCCATGCGGGCGACCATCAGCTGCTGCGCGGTGAGCAGGGCGGCCGGATCCGTCGTGGTGGGCGCGTTCACCGGCGTGCCCAGGGCGCGGAGTTCGGCGCGGGCCGAGGCCGCGCAGTGCGCGGCGCCGAAGGATTCGAAGGCCTCCAGGGCGCTGTGCAGACGGTCACGGGCCTCGGGGCGGTGCCGCAGACGGCGCAGGGCGCCCGCGAAGAGCAGCTCGGTGCGGGCGCGTTCGACGTCGCGGGTGCCGCGCGCGTGCAGGTCGAGGGCGGCGCGGTAGTGCTCGACGGCCTCGGCGCCCGGGGCGAGCAGGGCCTGGCAGCGGGCGCTGAGCGCCAGGTCGTCGGGGCTGCCGACGGCGCTCGCCCACCGGTGGTAGTCGGCGTGGGCGGCGCGCGCGACCCGGGTGTCCCCGGTGCGGACGGCGGCCTCGACGTAGTGCGGGGTGGCCAGGTGCCGGATGGCGCGGTGCCCGTGGCCGGGGCCGAATCCGGCGAGGGCACGCAGCCGGGCCGCCGCCGCCGGGAAGCGCCCGCCGGCCAGGTCCAGGAAGGCGAGCGCCCATTGGGCGAGCGCGGCGGGCAGGCCCAGGCCGTGGGCGAGGGCGTGGGAGCGGGCGGCCGCGGCACGCTCCCGGCACGCCCGCTCGTCGCCGGTGACCGCGGCGAACATGGCGAGGGCGGCCCGCAGATGGCAGGCCCCGTTGTCCTGCCCGGTGGCGTACGCCTGGGCCAGCGCCTCCTGGGCTGCGGCCTCGGCGGCGCGGGTGCGTCCGCTCCAGAAGTCGGCGTACGCCCGGAACTCCTGGGCCTGTACGGCGATGGCGGGGGTGCCCCGTGCCCGGGCCGAGGCGGCCGCGCGGAGGGTGGCGGTGGCGGCGCGGGTGTGGTCGCCGAGGAGGAGGGCGGCGATGCCCGCGTGGATCAGCGCGGTCGGGTCGTCGCCGGGCCCGCAGCGGCCGGCCGTCGCTTCGAGCGCGTCGCGTGCGTCCTCGTAGCGGCCCTCGACCGCGGCGTCGAGTCCGGCGAGGGCACCGGGAGGCGGCACGCCGAGCCGGTGGGCGACGGCGGAGGCCTCCCGGCACCTTTTCAGGTCGCCGGTGTAGACGGCGGCTTCGGTGGCCAGCGCCAGTAGTTCGACGGAGTGCGCGGCCGGTGACGGCGGGCGGGCGGCGGCGAGCAGGGCGTCGAAGGCCTCCGAGGCGTCTCCCGCGCGCAGGGCGAGGACACCGTCGAGCGCGGAGTCGTCCGTGCGGGCGGCGAGCCGGCGTGCCCGGTCGGCGTCCCCCGCCGCCCAGGCGTCGGCGGCGGCGCCGGCCACCAGCCGGGCCTGGGCGCGGGGATCGGGGCAGAGCGCGGCGGCGCGTTCGGTGAGCGCGCCGGCCAGGGCCCGCCGGCCGGCGGCCCGGGAGCGGTCGGCGGCGGTGCGGAGTTCCGCCGTGAGCCGTCCGCTGGGCCCGAGCGCGGCGGCGCCCCGGTGCCAGGAGCGGTGCGGCGCCTCCCCCTTGCCGCTCAGCACCCGGGCGAGCAGCCGGTGGGCGTCGCGCCGGTCCGCCGGGGAGGCGGTCTCGTAGGCGGCGATCCTGGTCCAGGTGTCCCGGAAGACCACGCCGTCGGCCGTGGGGTGCGCGAGACCGGCCGCCTCCGCCGGCTCCAGGGGGCGGGTGTCGAGGCGGGCGGCGGCGACCGCGCGCAGGAACGCCCGTGTGGGAACCGGGTGCTGGTCGGCGGCGGCGAGGAGGAGCAGCAGCCGGGTGTCGTCGGGCAGGGCGCGGATCGCCCGGCGGTGGGCGCGCAGCAACTCGGGGGCGAGGTCGGCGGGTTCGGTGGGCAGCGGGTCGAGTCCGGCCCGCTGCCGTGCGGTCAGGCGGGCGGCGAGTTCGGCGGCCGCGCGCGCATCGCCGTGTGCGAGGCGGCGCACGCGCGCGTGCACGCCTTCGGCGAGCGTTGGGTCAGGGTGTCGCCCCGCGTCGGTGGGCTGCGGTGGCGAAGTGCGGTCGAGAGGTGGGGGGTTCACCGGCGTCACCACACCTTCGACGTTACTGGCGAGTTAGTTGAGACGTAAAGACTGGCGACTTCACCGATGCGGCGCGCGTAGACCCGTCCCGACACTCCTGAGCGACCCCACCCGTTTCAGGAGGCATCCATGCAACGCCACAAGCGTCGCGTCGCCACGGCACTGTCGGCGATGACCGCATCGCTCCTTCTGTCACTCCCCCTCACCGCGGCCCCGGCGCACGCGGCGAGCCACAACCCGATCGTGTTCGTCCACGGGATCAGCAGCTCGGCGAGCAGCTGGGACGACTGGGTCGCGGACTTCGAGGCCGACGGCTACGCGTCCTCGGAGCTGTTCGCCTGGTCGTACGACTGGTCGCAGTCGAACGCCACCACCGCCCAGCAGCTGGCCACCGAGGTCAAGAGCGTGCTGGCGCGGACCGGCGCGTCCAAGGTCGACCTCGTCGTCCACTCCATGGGCGCGCTCAACGGCCGCTACTACCTCAAGAACCTCGGCGGAACGTCGTACGTGGACGACTTCGTGTCCGTCGCCGGGGTGAACCACGGCACCTCCACCGCCTCCCTGTGCGGGTGGCTGTACACGTCCTGCAAGGAGATGCAGACGGGCAGCTCGTTCCTGACGGCGTTGAACTCCGGTGACGAGACGCCGGGCAGCGTGTCGTACGCGAGCTACTGGTCGAACTGCGACGAGGCGATCAACCCGGACAGCTCGGCGCTGCTCAGCGGAGCGACCAATGTCGGGGTCGGCTGCATCTCGCACACCGACATGAACAACGACCACGGCGTGTACGAACAGGTGCGCGACTTCATCGCGTGAGCGTCAGCGGGGGTGTGACGGGCCCGCGCGGGGGACAATGCCCTTGTCGCCCTTGTCTCCCTTGTCCCCCAGTACCGTCCCGACCGTCCTGTTGGGGAGGTTGCCATGCGGATGCGCCCCGCCGGCTCCGGCAAGGTGGTGCGGGATCCCGTCCACCACCCGCTGTTCGCCCGCTACTACGCCCGCGTCAGCGTGGGCGCCGAGACGCGGCTCGGCATGGCCGGGGTGCGCGACCGGCTGCTCGCCGGGCTGTCCGGCCGCGTGATCGAGATCGGCGCGGGCAACGGGCTGAACTTCGGCCACTACCCGGGCGCCGTCTCGGAGGTCGTCGCGATCGAACCGGAGCGCCGGCTGCGGCAGTTGGCGGTGGAGGCCGCGCTGCGCAGCGAGGTGCCGGTGGATGTGGCGCCGGGCGCGGCGGAGGCACTGCCGGTCAAGAGCGAGGCCTTCGACGCGGCCGTGCTGTCCCTCGTGCTGTGCAGCGTCCGTGATCTGCCGCGCGCCCTCGGGGAGGTGCGGCGCGTCCTGCGGCCCGGCGGCGAGCTGCGCTTCTTCGAGCACGGCCGGGGCGGCGGCCCGGCGATGACCCTCACCCAGCGCGCCCTGGACCGGACGCTGTGGCCCCCGCTCAACGGCGGCTGCCACCTCGCCCGGGAGCCGGTCGCGGCGCTGCGGGACGCCGGGTTCGAACTCGGCCCGTACCGGCAGGTGTTGATGCCGGAGAAGGGGCCGCGGCTGCCCACCTCGTACTGCGTGCTGGGCACGGCCTGGCGGCCCGGTCCCGGGCCCGGCGACCCCGGCGACCCCGGCGACCCCGGCGACACGGAGGCGTGATCGCCCCGGCCCACCGGCACGCGCGCCGCGCCTCCACCCCAGGGTGGAATGTGTCCCTTACACCGGCATCGGGGACCCGCCCCTGGGGTGGAGAGACAGTCTCGGCCACAGGGGGGATTCCGGCTGTGCGCGTCGTCACACTAGGCTCGGCCGGGACACGGGAGTCCTGACGTCGAGGTGCGCGAGGAGGCCGCCTTGTCCACACCTGTTGCGGAGCATCCGCCGGACGAGGTGCCGGCCGACGGGATCGCGGCCCGCGCCCGCGGGCTGACGAAGGCCTACGGCTCGGGCGAGACCGCGGTGCTCGCCCTCGACGCGGTGGACGTGGAGATCGCGCGCGGCCGCTTCACCGCCGTCATGGGGCCCTCCGGTTCCGGGAAGTCCACGCTGATGCACTGTCTGGCCGGACTCGACACGGTCTCGGCCGGCCAGGTGTGGCTCGGCGACACCGAGATAACCGGGCTGAAGGAGCGGGAGCTGACCCGGCTGCGGCGTGACCGGATCGGGTTCATGTTCCAGTCGTTCAACCTCATCCCGACGCTGAACGCGGCCGAGAACATCACCCTGCCCATGGACATCGCGGGCAAGAAGCCCGACGAGAAGTGGCTGGACCAGGTCATCGACACCCTCGGTCTGCGGGGCCGGCTCAAGCACCGTCCGGCGCAGCTCTCCGGCGGGCAGCAGCAGCGCGTGGCCTGCGCGCGGGCGCTGGCCTCCCGGCCCGAGCTGATCTTCGCCGACGAGCCGACCGGCAACCTGGACTCGCGGGCCGGGCTCGAAGTCCTCGGGTTCCTGCGGGACGCCGTGGACGAACTCGGGCAGACCGTGGTCATGGTGACCCACGACCCGGGCGCCGCCGCCCACTCCGACCTGGTGCTCTTCCTCGCCGACGGACGGATCGTGGACCGGATGGAGCGCCCGACGGCCCAGGCCGTGCTGGAACGCATGAAGCGATTCGACGTCACCCGGACCCAGGCCGACGGCGACGGCGCCGCCGAGGAGGTCTGACCCGGTGCTGAAGGCAACGCTCAGGAGCTTCCTCGCCCACAAGGGACGGCTGCTGCTGTCCGCGCTCGCCGTCCTGCTGTCCGTGGCGTTCGTCGCGGGCAGCCTGATCTTCTCCGACACCGTCAGCCGCACCTTCGACCGGCTGTTCGCCTCCACCGCCGCCGACGTGACGGTGGAGCCGAAGGACGACCTCAAGTCGTCCGTGCCGACGGGTGCCGTGCAGACCGTGCCCGCCGCGCTCGCCCAGCAGGTCGCTCACGTCGACGGGGTCGTGGAGACCCACGCGGACGTGTCCGTCGAGAACATCGTGGTGGTCGACAGCCACAACAAGTCCGTCGGCCCGACCACCGGCGCCCCGACCATCGCCACCGACTGGTACGTCACCGACCGCAGCCCGGTGAAGCTGACCTCCGGTCACGCCCCGCGCGGCGCGGGCGAGGCACTGCTCGACGCGGACACCGCCGACAAGAAGCAGGTACGGATCGGCGACACGCTGACCGTCCAGGCGCAGCCGGGCACCTTCCCGGTGAAGGTCGTCGGCATCGCCACCTTCACGACCACCAACCCGGGCGCCGCCCTCGTCTTCCTCGACCCCGCCGTCGCGGCCGAGAAACTGCTCGGCTCCGCCGGCAAGGCCACCAGCATCTCGGTGGACGCGGCGAAGGGCGTGACCGACGCGGCGCTCAAACACCGGGTCGGCGCGGCCGTCGGCACCGGCGCCTACGACCTGAGGACCGCCGACGAGCAGGCCAAGTCGGACGCCGCCGACCTCGGCGGATTCCTCGACGTCATCAAGTACGTGATGCTCGGCTTCGCCGGGATCGCCGTGCTCGTCGGCATCTTCCTGATCGTCAACACCTTCTCCATGCTGATCGCCCAGCGCACCCGCGAACTCGGTCTGCTGCGGGCGCTGGGCGCCGACCGGCGGCAGGTGCGGCGGTCCGTGCTCACCGAGGCGGTGCTGCTCGGCGTGGTCGGCTCCACGCTGGGCCTGGCGGCCGGCATCGGGCTGGCCTTCGGGCTGATCCGGCTGATGAGCGCGTTCGGCATGAACCTCAAGGCCACCGAGATGGTCATCGGGTGGCCGACGCCCGTCGCCGCGTACGTCGTCGGCGTCGGCGTCACCTTCGTCGCCGCCTATCTGCCGGCCCGGCGCGCGGCGACCGTCTCCCCGATGGCGGCACTGGCGGACGCCGAGATCGCCGGTGTGGGGCGGCCGTTGCGGATGCGGGCCATCGTCGGGTCCGTCGTCGGGTTGGCCGGTGCGGCCGCGCTCGCCGGCTGCGCGGCCGCGACGAAGACCGCCTCGGCGGCCTCCCTGCTGGGCCTCGGCGTCGTCCTCACGCTCGTCGCGACCGTGATCGCCGGCCCGCTGCTGGTGCGGCCCGTGATCCGAGTCCTCGGCGGGGCCTTCCCCGCGCTGTTCGGCTCGATCGGCCGGATGAGCCAGCGCAACGCGCTGCGCAATCCGCGCCGCACCGGCGCCACCGCGGCCGCGCTCATGGTGGGACTCGCCCTGGTCGGCGGGATGTCGGTGGCCAGCGCCTCCATGTCCAAGTCGTTCGACCAGCAGATAGACAAGACACTCGGCGCCGACTACGTGATCCAGAACAGCAACTTCCAGCCGTTCACCCAGGAGATCACGGACAAGGTGCGCGGCACCGACGGCGTGGGCCTGGTCGTGCGGCAGCGGTTCGCGCCGGTGGCGGTGCGCCTGCCGGACGGCAAGCGGATCAAGACCACCGCCGCCGGGTACGACGCGCGCCTCGACGACGTCGCCCACGTCACCTACGCGGGCGGCGACACCGCGGCGGCACTCGCCGACGGCGCCCTCGGCATGGACGTGGACTTCGCCAAGGACCACCACGTCCGCCTGGGCAGCACGATCCCCGTCGAGTTCCAGGGCGGCCGCAGCGCCGAGATGAACGTGACCGCGCTCACCGACCAGGGCGGCGGCGACGGATTCGGCATGCAGGGCGGGCTGTTCTTCGGCATCGCCACGGTCGAGAAGTACGTCCCGGGCGGCCAGGACTCCTCGCTGTACGTGAACAAGACGGCCGGTACCACCGCCGACCAGCTGCGCACTCGGCTGGAGAAGACCCTCGACCCCTACCCGCAGGTGCAGGTGCGCGACCAGGCCGACTACAAGAAGCTGGTCCACGACCAGATCGCGGTGCTGCTCTACCTGGTGTACGCGCTGCTCGGGCTCGCGATCGTCATCGCGGTGCTCGGCGTCGTCAACACCCTCGCCCTGTCGGTGGTGGAGCGGACCCGCGAGATCGGTCTGCTGCGGGCGATCGGCCTGGCCCGGCGGCAGCTGCGCCGGATGATCCGCCTGGAGTCGGTGGTGATCGCGGTGTTCGGCGCGGTCCTCGGGCTGGCGCTCGGCCTGGTGTGGGGCGTGTGCACCCAGCAGGTGCTGGCGCTGCAGGGCATGTCGGCGCTGGCGATCCCCTGGAGCACGATCGTCGCGGTCGTGGTGGGCTCGGCCGTGGTGGGCATCGTGGCGGCGCTGCTGCCGGCGTTGCGTGCCTCGCGCATGAACGTGCTGGCGGCCATCGCGCACGAGTGACGCAGTCGCGGCTTGCGCTCAAGTCACCCGCCGGTGAGGAGAGTTCATGCCGCGTCCGTTCCGTCTCGGCGTGCCGGGGAACCCGGGTACGACATGATCCTCGGCCGCGCCCCGCGCCGTCCCGGGTGCCGCTGTGGTGTCTGTCCGCATGACGGAATTCCGCGTCGGGCGCCGCGCCCCGTGCTGTGATCATCCGCATGACCGCATTGCGCATACGTCCCGCCGGCCCCGACGATCTCGACGCCGTGCTCGCCTTCTGGAAGGTGGCCGCCGAGGGAACCAGCATCAGCGACGACCGCGACGGCGTGGAGCGGCTGGTCGCCCGCGACCCCGAGGCGCTCATCCTCGCCTTGGGGGTCCCCCCTGGTCGGGCGAAGTCGCGAGCTTCGGGGAGGGACGGCGAACTGGTCGGCACGGTGATCGCCGGCTTCGACGGCTGGCGCTGCCATCTGTACCGGCTGGCGGTGCATCCGCAGCGGCGGCGCCAGGGCATCGGCTCGGCGCTGCTGGCCGCCGCCGAGGACCGGTTCGTACGGCTCGGCGGGCGGCGCGGCGACGCGATGGTGCTGGTCCGCAACGAGACGGCGCAGCAGGCCTGGCGGGCGGCCGGATACGCGCCCGAGGAGCGCTGGCGCCGCTGGGTGAAGCCACTGACCGACTGACGCCCCTCCGGCTCGCTTTGCCGATCCTTTACCATTGGAGGACATTCGGTTTCTTGCCGGCCTCTGATGAAAGGTGTGAGCGTCCGCCCATGGGCGAGCCTCCCGGCCAACGACATCGCGCGTTCCTCCCTGCCCTGCCCGATCATGGGACGGAGGTGACCCGATGACCGAAGTGCTGCTCCTGCTGGTGGCGGTCCTGCTCGCGCTCGCCTGCGGCGGCTTCGTCGCCGCCGAGTTCTCGCTGACCACGGTCGAGCGCGGCGAGCTGGAGCGGGCGGCGCGACGCGGCGAACGCGGCGCGGCGGGCGCCCTCAAGGCCGTACGGAACCTGACGTTCCAGCTCTCCGGGGCGCAGCTCGGCATCACGGTCACGAACCTGGTGGTCGGCATGCTCGCCGAGCCGTCCATCGCCAAGCTCCTGGCGGGACCGCTGGAGGAGCTCGGCGTCTCGGCCTCGGCGGCCGAGTCCGTCGCCCTGGTCGTGGGTACGGCCCTGTCGACGGTGTTCCTGATGGTCGTCGGCGAGCTCGTGCCGAAGAACTGGGCGATCTCCTCACCGCTGGCCGTGGCCAAGACGGTGGGCAACGCGCAGCGTTTGTTCAGCGCGCTCTTCCGCCCCTTCATCACGCACCTGAACAACACGGCCAACCGCGTGGTGCGCCGCTTCGGCGTGGAACCCGCCGAGGAGCTGGCCTCCGCGCGCGGACCGCAGGAGCTGGCGGCGCTGGCCCGGCACTCCGCCCGGGCGGGCGCCCTGGAGGCGGACACCGCCGAACTGTTCGTACGGACGCTGAACCTCGCCGATCTCAGCGCGGAGAACGTGATGACACCGCGCGTCCAGGTCGTCGCCCTGGACGCGCAGGCGACCTGCGAGGACGTGGCGAATGCGACCCGGGCGACCGGCCTGTCCCGGTTCCCGGTCTACCGCGGCAGCCTCGACTCGGTCGTCGGCACCGCCCACGTCAAGGACGTGCTGGCCCTGCCGGCCGAGGAGCGGCCGCGCCGTTCGGTCGCCCAGGTGATGCGCGAGCCCCTGCTGGTCCCCGAGTCGCTGACCGTCGACCGGCTGCTCGACCGGCTCTCCGGCAAGCGCACGATGGCCGTGATCATCGACGAGTACGGCGGTACGGCGGGTGTCGCGACGCTGGAGGACATCGTCGAGGAGGTCGTCGGCGAGGTGCGGGACGAGCACGACCCGCACGAGACCCCCGACCTCGCCCCGGCCGGCGCCGACGAGGCGGGCCGGGCGCTGTACTCGGCGGACGGCGCCGCCCGCACGGACCAGCTCGCGCGCGTGGGACTGCGGGCCCCCGACGGGCCGTACGAGACGCTGGCCGGGCTCGTCGCGACGCTGCTCGGCCGCATACCCGAGACGGGTGACCGCGTCGAGGTCGCCGGCTGGCGGCTGGACGTGGTGGACGCGTCGGGACGCCGCGCGGCCCGGGTGCTGCTGCACGCGCCACTGGACGACGAGGCCGCCACCGGCCGTGAGGGGGAGGTCGGACGATGACCACGGTCCAGATACTGATCGGTCTGGCGTCGCTCGTCGTCAACGCCTTCTTCGTGGGCGCCGAGTTCGCGCTGATCTCGGTGCGCCGCAGCCAGATCGAGCCGCACGCGGAGGAGGGCGACCGGCGCGCGAAGAGCGTGCTGTGGGGCCTGGAGCACGTGTCCGCGCTGCTGGCGGCCGCCCAGCTCGGCATCACGCTGTGCACGCTGGTGCTGGGTGTCGTCGCCGAACCGGCGATCGCGCACCTGCTGGAACCGGTGTTCCACGCGGTGGGCGTGCCCAAGGGCGCGGGCCACGCCGTCTCCTTCGTGATCGCGCTGACCCTGGCCACCTATCTGCACATGCTGCTCGGCGAGATGGTGCCCAAGAACATCGCCCTCGCCGAACCGGTGCGCAGTGCCCTGGTGCTCGGCCCGCCCCTGGTCGCGCTGTCCCGGGCCCTGCGCCCGGTGATCTTCACGATCAACGCCTTCGCCAACGCGCTGCTGAAGCTGCTGCGCGTGGAGGCGAAGGGCGAGGTCGCCGCGACCTTCTCCGACGCGGAGCTGGCGGAGATCGTCAAGGACGCCGGCGAGGCGGGCCTGATCGACGAGCGGGCCCGGGAGCGGCTGCACGACGCGCTGGAGCTCGGCCGGCGTCCGGTGCAGGACGTCGTGGTCCCGCTGGAAAAGGTGGAGTACGCGAGCGTGGGCGTCACCCCGGAGCAGCTGGAGCAGTTGTCGGCCCATTCGGGCTTCTCCCGCTTCCCGGTGGTGGACGAGGGCCGGCGGATCGTCGGCTACCTGCATGTGAAGGACGCGCTGGACGCCTCCCCGCGCGAGGACCCCTTCCGGCTGCGGGACATGCGCCCCATCGCGCGCGTGCGGGAGAGCACGCCGCTGGACGACGTGCTCACCGCGATGCGGGGCAGCCGTACGCATCTGGCGGCGGTGCTCGGCGCGGACGGGCGACTGGCCGGGCTGGTGACGATGGAGGACGTGCTGCGGGAGCTGTTCGGCCGGCACGCGTGAGCCCGCGGGGGCCGCGGGTGGCCGAGCCCCCGGAGGCGGCGGAGGCCGCTCCACCGGCGGACACCGGGCCGACCGACCGGCGGGTATGGAGCTCGGATACCATCGCTGTCGCCATGCAGACGATTCCCACACACTCCAGCCTGGTCGCGGTCGGCGACTCGTTCACCGAGGGCATGTCGGACCTGCTGCCGGACGGCTCCTACCGGGGCTGGGCCGACCTCCTCGCCGCGCGGATGGCCGCCACCACTCCCGGCTTCCGGTACGCCAACCTGGCCGTGCGCGGCAAGCTGATCCGGCAGATCGTCGACGAGCAGGTCGAGGTGGCGGCCGCGATGAACGCGGACGTGATCACGCTGGTCGGCGGGCTCAACGACACGCTGCGGCCCAAGTGCGACATGGGCCAGGTACGCGGGCTGCTGACGGAGGCGGTGGAGCGCCTCGCCCCGTCGTGCCGGCAGCTGGTGCTGATGCGCAGCCCGGGCCGCCAGGGCCCGGTCCTGGAGCGCTTCCGCCCGCGCATGGAGGAGCTGTTCACCCACGTCGAGGAGCTCGCCGAGCGGCACGGCGCGCTGGTCGTCGACCTGTACCGGGCGCCCTCGCTGTCCGACCCCCGGCTGTGGGACGTGGACCGGCTGCACCTGACGGGCGAGGGGCACCGGCGGGTCGCGGAGGCCGTCTGGCAGACGCTCGGCTACGAACCCGAGGACACCGAGTGGCGCACGCCGATGCCGGCCACCCCGCGGCCGGGGTGGGCCACCCGGCGCTCCGCGGACGTGCGGTTCGCCCGGGAGCACCTGCTGCCGTGGATCGGCCGGCGGCTGACCGGCCGCTCGTCCGGGGACGGCCTCCCCGCGAAGCGGCCCGAGCTGCTGCCGTACGAGGGCCCGGCGGCGTAGCGTCGCTCCCATGACCACCCGGGTGATCAACGTCCGGGGCCGGATCCACGAGTTCGGCCCCCGGTTGGAGCACGCCCCCGCGGACGTGGTCTACGTCGGCCGCCGCTGGACCATGGGCGGCTGGGACCTGCCCCGTCACCCGCTGTACAACCCCTTCGCCTACGACACCCCGAAGAAGAAGCGGCACGGCACGCGGGCCGAGGTCATGGCGATGTACCGGGCGTACCTTCTGGAACGCCCCGAGCTCCTGGACCTGGTGCCGGACCTGCGTGGAAAGACCCTGGCCTGCTGGTGCGCGCCTGAACTCTGCCACGCCGAAGTACTGGCGGAACTGGCCGACACGGACGGCGTGACCCCGGTCTCGTAGGTTCCACCGACGGAGCCTGTGGCGCTGGCCTGCACGAATCGCCAGTAGAATCCGTACACGTGACTTCTGCGCCCGCCAAGCCCCGTATTCCGAACGTCCTCGCCGGACGCTACGCCTCCGCCGAGCTCGCCACGCTCTGGTCGCCCGAGCAGAAGGTGAAGCTGGAGCGGCAGCTCTGGCTCGCCGTGCTGCGGGCCCAGAAGGACCTCGGGATCGAGGTGCCGGACGCGGCGATCGCCGACTACGAGCGTGTCCTCGACCAGGTCGACCTGGCCTCGATCGCCGAGCGCGAGAAGGTCACCCGGCACGACGTGAAGGCCCGCATCGAGGAGTTCAACGACCTCGCCGGGCACGAGCACGTGCACAAGGGCATGACGTCCCGCGACCTGACCGAGAACGTCGAGCAGCTGCAGATCCGGCTCTCGCTGGAGCTGATGCGGGACCGTACGGTGGCCGTGCTCGCGCGCCTGGGCAAGCTGGCCGGCGAGTACGCCGAGCTGGTCATGGCCGGCCGCTCGCACAACGTCGCCGCCCAGGCCACCACCCTCGGCAAGCGCTTCGCGACCGCCGCCGACGAGCTGCTCGTGGCCTACGGCCGGGTCGAGGAGCTGCTCGGCCGCTACCCGCTGCGCGGCATCAAGGGTCCGGTCGGCACGGCGCAGGACATGCTGGACCTGCTCGGCGGGGACGCCGCCAAGCTGGCCGAGCTGGAGGACCGGATCGCCGGGCACCTGGGCTTCTCCCAGGCCTTCACCTCCGTCGGCCAGGTCTATCCGCGCTCGCTGGACTACGAGGTCGTCACCGCGCTGGTGCAGCTGGCCGCCGG
The DNA here is from genome assembly GCF_021538895.1 of Streptomyces olivochromogenes. Lineage (GTDB taxonomy): Bacteria > Actinomycetota > Actinomycetes > Streptomycetales > Streptomycetaceae > Streptomyces > Streptomyces olivochromogenes_A. The sequence continues at coordinate 73,306 of NZ_JADDRL010000017.1, forward strand.
GCCGTCCTCGCTGGCCAAGACGATCCGCCTGATGGCCGGGCACGAGCTGGTGACCGAGGGCTTCAAGCCGGGCCAGGTCGGCTCGTCCGCCATGCCGCACAAGATGAACACCCGCTCCTGCGAGCGCGTCAACGGCCTCATGGTCATCCTGCGCGGCTACGCCTCGATGACCGGGGAGCTGGCGGGCGACCAGTGGAACGAGGGCGACGTGTCCTGCTCGGTGGTGCGCCGGGTCGCGCTGCCGGACGCCTTCTTCGCCCTGGACGGTCTGCTGGAGACCTTCCTGACCGTGCTCGACGAGTTCGGCGCCTTCCCGGCGGTCGTCGCCCGGGAGCTGGACCGCTACCTGCCGTTCCTCGCCACCACCAAGGTGCTGATGGGCGCGGTGCGCGCGGGCGTCGGCCGCGAGGTCGCGCACGAGGCGATCAAGGAGAACGCGGTCGCCACCGCGCTCGCGATGCGGGAGCAGGGCGCCGAGCGCAACGACCTGCTCGACAAGCTCGCCGCCGACGAGCGGCTCCCGCTCGACCGGGCGCAGCTGGGCGAGCTGATGGCCGACAAGCTGTCCTTCACCGGCGCGGCCGCCGACCAGGTCGCTGTCGTCGTCGGTCGTATCGAGGAGATCGCCAAGCAGCGCCCGGAGGCCGCCGGGTACACCCCGGGGGCGATCCTCTGACCCGCTTCACCCAGGCGGAACTGGAGGCCGCCCGCGACCGTCTCGTACCGGACGTGGTCGCGGACGGCCTCCACGTCCTGTTCTGCGGGATCAATCCCGGCCTGATGACGGCGGCGACGGGCCACCACTTCGCCCGTCCCGGCAACCGTTTCTGGCCAGTGCTCCATCTGTCCGGGTTCACGCCGAGGCTCATGAAGCCGGCCGAGCAGCGGGAGCTGTTGTCGTACGGCCTCGGCATCACGAACGTCGTGGCGCGGGCGACGGCGCGGGCCGACGAGCTGTCCGCGCAGGAGTACGTCGAGGGCGGGCGGCAGCTGACGGCGAAGGTGACCCGGCTGCGGCCGCGCTGGCTCGCGGTGGTCGGGGTGACCGCGTACCGGGCCGCGTTCGGGGACCGCAAGGCCCGGGTGGGGCCGCAGGAGGGGACGATCGGGGACACGCGCGTGTGGGTGCTGCCCAATCCCAGCGGACTGAACGCCCACTGGACGGCGGCGACGATGGCCGAGGAGTACGCCCGGCTGCGCGAGGCGGCGGGCGAGGACGGTCACGGCGGGTCCGTCTCCGTGACGATCCCGAGGAGTTGAAAGGGCAGCTCCTTGTCCCACTGGGACACCCCGAGGGCGACCCACCGGCCCGACTCGGGCACCCGCCACAGCTGGACGTCCGGCACGTGCCCGGACAGGCCGGCCCACGGCTGCTCGATGTCCTCCCCGTCCATGGTCCGCACGTGGACGCTGTGGAGGCTGATGGCCTCCGCCGGCCCCCAGCGGTCCGCGAACCGCTCGCCGAGGCCGTCCCGGTCGATCTCGTACTGCGCTGCCGTCTCCTCGCGTTCCGTGCCGTCGTCCTCCCAGAACTCGCCGCTCGTCTGTAATTCGGCTATGTGGTATCCGGGCCCGCTCTCGCCGTGCTCCGTCCTGCCGTGCGCTGCGGGGAACTCCCGGGCGCACAGCAGGTCGATGAGGGTCAGGCACTTCGCGATGTCCATGTGATCCAGTAAAGCGGGCGCCACTGACATTTGGCGGGGCGTCAAGCATCCCGTCGCCGCAGGCTCCAGGCTCCCGCGAGCAGCGCGGCCGCCGCCCACAGCACGGTCACGGCAAGCCCGGTCCATGGGCCCAGGGTGCCGTCCCAGGAGCTGTGAAGCGCCACTTGGCCCGCCCGGTCGGGCAGGAAGTCGGCGACGCCGCCGGACATGTCGCCGATGACGAACGACACGATCAGCAGGAACGGGATCAGTGTGCTCAGCGTCGCCACACCGCTGCGCAGGACGGCCGCGACTCCCGCCGCGAACAAGGCCATCAGGGTCAGGTAGAGGGCGCAGCCGAGCGTGCCGCGCAGCCCCTCGGTCCAGGTCGGCGCCGTCGCGCCGGACACGGCCCCGGCCACGGCGAGGGTCAACGGGCCGGTGAGCAGGCCGACGGCGAGCACCGGCACGCCGATCGCCGTGGCCTTGGCCGCGAACCACCGCCCCCGGTCGGGCACCGCGGACAGCGTCAGACGCAGGGCGCCGCCGTGGAACTCGGCCGAGACGGCCGTCGCCCCGAACGCGATGGCCGCGGTCTGCCCGAAGCCGACGCCGAAGAACGCGGAGAACAGGGGGTCGGTGCCGTCGGTGCCGACCGCGCCGAGCGCGGAGAAGGCGACGGTGGCGAGCAGGACAGCGCCGAGGCTGCCGACGAGCGACGGCAGTGTGCGGATCTTGATCCACTCGGACCGGAGGACGGGCGTGAAGGACATGGTCAGGCCTCCTGGGGCTGTGCGGCGAACTCGGCCTCGGCGGACGTCAGATCGAGGTAGGCCTGTTCCAAGGTGGCCTCCTCCGCGGCGAGTTCGAGTACGGGAACACCCGCCTCGGACATGAGGCGGCCGATGTCCTCCACGCGCGCGTCCGGCACGGTCCACCCTCGGTCCTCGGTCGGGACGGCGTCGTAACCGTGGCGGGCGAGCAGGGCGGCGAGGGCGGTCCCGTCGGTCGTGCGGATCCGCACACCGGGCCGCACACGCGCGTGGATGAAGTCCCGGATCGGGGTGTCGGCGAGCAGGTGGCCGCGTCCGAGGACGACCAGGTGGTCGGCGAAGGACGCGGTCTCGTTCATGAGATGGCTGGAGACCAGGACGGTGCGCCCCTCCGTGGCCAGCCTGCGGAGCAACCGGCGGATCCAGACGATGCCTTCGGGGTCGAGGCCGTTGGAGGGCTCGTCGAGCACGACCACGGCCGGGTCGCCGAGCAGGGCGGCGGCGATGCCGAGCCGCTGGCGCATGCCCAGGGAGTACGTCCGCACCCGCCGCCGCGCGGCCGGGGCGAGCCCGGTCTCCTCCAGTACCGCCTCGACCCGTTCGCACGGGATGCGGTTGCTCGCGGCCAGGGCGCGCAGGTGGTCGCGTCCGGTGCGGGAGCCGTGCGCGGCCTGGGCGTCGAGCAAGGCGCCCACGTGGCGCAGGGGTTCGCGGAGCGCGGTGTAGGGGCGGCCGCCGATCGTGGCGGTCCCGGAGGTCGGCCGGTCGAGCCCCAGGACGAGCCGGAGGGTCGTGGACTTGCCGGCGCCGTTGGGGCCGAGGAATCCGGTGACCCGGCCGGGGCGGACCCGGAAGGTGAGCCGGTCCACGGCGCGTCGGCCGCCGTACTCCTTGGTGAGGTCGCGTACGTCGATGCTGGTCATGGCAACACCCTGGCGTCCCGCGGGCGTTGGCTCCTCCCCCGCGGGTGGAGATCGTCTCCCCCGCCCGGGGGAGGCCCGTTGTCGGTGGGGCCTGCGACGATGGCCGAATGGTCCGCTTCCTGCGCCCGCTGCTGCGGGGGACGACGTACACGCGCCTGCTGCACCTGTGGGTGCCGATGCTCGTCGTCAGCGTGTGGATGTTCATCGACATGTCGACTCCATGGGTGCCCGCGCTCGTGCTGGTCCCGGCCGGACTCGTGCCCGCCGTGCGCATGGGCGAGGGGGTGCAGGCGCGGCTCCTGCTCACACCGGGCGAGGAGGAGCCGGGCATCTCCGTGACCCCGTCGGCCTCTTGGCGGGACCGGCTGCGCACGGTGGTGTGGCTGGAGGCACGGATGGTCCTGGGGGCGGCCGCCGCGTTCGCCACGGTGTGGCTGCCGGGGCTGGTGTACGAACTGGCCCTGCTCGCCGCGGGCCACGCCTCGACCGACGTTCCGCTGGTCGGCCGGGCCCAGCCGCACTGGGCGTACGCCCTGCTGATCCCGCTGCCGCTGACGGCGTACTACGCGGTCGTGGTCGGTCTCGGCGCGTTGGTCACCGCCCTCGCGCGGGGACTGCTCGGCCCGTCCGCCGCCGAGCGGATGGCCGCCCTTGAGGAGCGCACCGAGCAGCTCCTGGAGCGCACCCGTATCGCCCGTGAACTGCACGACTCCATCGGGCACGCGCTGACGGTGGCGGTGGTGCAGGCGGGCGCGGCGCGGGCGGCGGGCAACCCGGAGTTCACGGACCGGGCCCTGGGTGCCATCGAGGAGACGGGGCGGGCCGCCCTGGAGGACCTGGAACGGGTGCTCGGCGTCCTGCGGGAGTCGGAGCGCCCGGCGAGCGGCCGCCCGACGCTGGCCGACGCCGACCGGCTGCTGGAGTCGGCACGGGCCTCCGGCGCCACGGTGGACGCCGAGGTGACCGGCCCCCTGGAGACGGTGCCGTGCCCGGTCTCCCGCGAGGGCTACCGCATCCTCCAGGAAGCGCTCACCAATGTGCTGCGCCACGCGGGGCCCGTGCCGGTGACCGTCCGCGTCAGGGTCGGCGACGGCCTGCTCGGCCTGGAGGTGCGCAATCCGCTGACGGCCCCCGTGCCCGGTCCGGGGCGGGGCAGCGGGCTGCGGGGCATACGCGAGCGCGCGGCCCTGCTCGGCGGCCGCGCGCGGACCGGGCCGGACGCGGACGACTGGCATGTGCGCGCCGAGTTGCCGCTCGCCTGATCTACGCTGGCCGGATGCCGGTCACCGTTCTCCTCGTCGACGACGAACCCTTGGTCCGCGCCGGTCTGCGGGCCGTGCTGGAGGCCCAGTCCGACATCGAGGTGGTCGGTGAGGCGGCCGACGGAGCCGCCGTGATCCCGCTGGTCCGGCAGCTGCGGCCCGACGTGGTCGCCATGGACGTACGGATGCCGCTGCTGGACGGGATCGAGGCCACGCGCGCGGTGCTGCGCACCGTAGACGAGCCGCCGAAGATCCTCGTGGTGACCACGTTCGAGAACGACGAGTACGTGTACGAGGCGCTGCGGGCGGGCGCCGACGGGTTCCTGCTGAAGCGGGCGCGGCCCGCGGAGATCGTGCACGCGGTCCGGCTGGTCGCCGAGGGCGAGTCGCTGCTGTTCCCCGCCTCGGTACGACAACTGGCCGCCCGGTACGGCGAGGGCGACGGCAACCGGGCGGCGCGCGCCGCGCTGGAGCGGGCGCGGCTGACCGAGCGGGAAGCGGAGGTGCTGCGGCTCATGACCCGGGGGCTGTCGAACGCGGAGATCGCGGACCGGCTGTTCGTCGGCACGGAGACGGTGAAGTCGCACGTCAGCGCCGTCCTGGCGAAGCTCGGGGCGCGGGACCGGACGCAGGCGGTGATCGCGGCGTACGAGTCGGGATTCGTCGCCCCCGGGTGATCCCGGGGACATCCGGAAGGCCGGACGGGTCCCGGGCGCCCGGCACTCGCCGGGGTACGCCACGCCGAGTACGATCCGCCCAACACGCGCACGAGCTGGGAGGACGGACGGTGGGGCGGCTGACCGGCGGGGATCCCTCGCTGCTGCGAAGGATCAATTCCGCGGTGGTGCTGCACGCGCTGCGTGCCACGGACTGCGCGACGCTCACCGAGATCACCCGGGTGACCGGACTGTCCCGGCCGACCGTCGAGGGCGTCGTCGAGGGGCTCATCGAGGCGGGGCTGGTCGTCGAGACGGCGGCCGAGGAGGGCGCGACGCGGCGTCAGGGGCGGCCCGCGCGGCGGTTCCGGTTCCGGGCCGAGGCCGGCCATCTGCTGGGCCTGGAGATCGGCGCACACCGCGTGGCCGCGCTGCTCTCGGACCTGGACGGACGGGTCCTGGGCGCGCAGGCCAAGGACGTCGACGAGACCGCCGACGCGGACGAGCGCCTCGAACGGCTGCGCACCGCCGTCGCCGAACTGCTGCGCCGGGCCGGGGTCGCGCGCGGCTCGCTGCGCGCGGTGGGCGTCGGCACGCCGGGGATCGTCGAGGCCGACGGCACCGTGCGACTGGGCACCGCGCTCCCCCAGTGGACGGGCCTCAGGCTCGGCGAACGGCTCAGCCGCTCCTTCAAGTGCCCGGTGCTGGTCGAGAACGACGCCAACGCCGCGGCCGTCGCCGAGCACTGGAAGGGCGTGGCGACCGAGTCGGACGACATCGTGTTCGTCCTGGCGGGGCTGAGCCCGGGCGCCGGTTCGCTGATCGGCGGGCGGCTGCACCGGGGGTACGGCGGGGCGGCCGGCGAGATCGGCGCGCTCCATCTGCTGGGCCGGGAGGTGACCCCGGAGACGCTGCTGTCCACCACGGACGAGCCGCTGCACCCGCTGGACGAACAGGCGGTCGCGGAGGTGTTCGCGCTCGCGCGCGAGGGCGACCAGCGGGCCCGCGCCGCCGTCGAGCGGTTCATCCAGCGCCTGGTCCACGACGTGGCGGCCCTGGTGCTGGCCCTCGACCCGGAGCTGGTCGTCGTCGGCGGCTGGGCGGCCGGGCTGGACGGTGTCCTGGAACCCCTGCGCAACGAACTCGCCCGCTACTGCCTGCGCCCGCCGAAGGTCACCCTCTCCCTGCTCGGCGAGGCGGCCGTGGCCACGGGTGCCCTGCGGCTCGCGCTCGACCATGTGGAGGAGCAACTGTTCGCCGTGGAGGGCACGGTGACGGCCCGCCGCTGACGCCGCCGCCACGCGAAAGGCAGTCGGCAGTCGGCAGTCGGCAGTCGGCAGTCGGCAGTCGGCAGTCGGCAGTCGGCAGTCGGCCCGCAACGCGTCGCGCCCCGGAGGCGTTCCGGGGCGCGGCGGGTGCGGCTCTGAAGGCGCTCCGACAGGGCTTTACTTGCCTGGGGCGACGGTCTAGGAGGCCTGTCGTTCGGGGCCGTGGTGGATCTCCACGCCACCGGAGTCGCCGAAGGTCAGCCGGCAGGTGTCTGCGCGGTAGGTGGCGATGGAGAGCGCCGCGGTGCGTCCCTCGACGAAGAACCGGGTGGTGACGACCAGGACGGGGGCACCGGGCAGCCGGTCGAGCTCCTTGGCGTCGTCGGCGCGGGCCGAGCCGAGCTCGACGGCGCGGTCCTGCCCTTCCAGGTCGAGCCTCTGCAGCTCACGCAGCACCGCACGCGCGCGTGCCGACCCGGACGGCGCGTCGATCGCCGACAGGTCCGGCACCGAGGGCGCGGGGATGTAGAGCAGTTCGGCGGCGACCGGCTGGCCATGGGACACGCGGGAGCGGCGCACGGCGTGCACGGCCTCCTCGGGGCCGGTCTCCAGAGCGGTGGCGACGGCCGCGGGCGGCACCGTCTGTGCGCAGTCGACGGGCTGCCAGGCGTCACCGGCGGCGCCCGGCCAGGCGTGCTGCTCGGTGCCGACGGCCACGCCGACGCGCGGCGGGGCCACGGTCGTACCGACGCCGCGGCGGCGCTGGAGGCGGCCTTCCAGTTCCAGCTGTTCGAGGGCCTGACGGAGGGTGGCGCGGGCCACGCCGAAGCGGGCGGCGAGGTCGCGCTCGTTGGGCAGGATCTCGCCGACCGAGAACTCGGAGTCCAGTGCCTCACTGAGCACGGTCTTGAGGTGCCAGTACTTCGGTTCCGGCACCGATTCCAGTTGCGTGGTCCCCACCCTGTCCTCCGCAATCGCCGTGGTCCGGCGGCGTTTTAGCGCCCTTGTTTATTAAAGGTTGTTGCACTTATCTGCGACCATAGGGCGCCCCACACCCTTGGTCAAGACCAATCCTCGGTCCCGCGTGCACCGCGCGGCCCGCCCGCCGTGGAGCGTTCACGAGGCGTTCTCGCGGGGTCACATTCGTGACATCACGGCAAAGCCCCCGTTCGGCGGGGGCTCGCGGGGCGGGTACGGCTCAGAGGGCGGCCAGGGACCCCAGCCTGTCGGGGTTGCGCATGATGTACACCGCACGCACGACGCCGTCCGCCACATCCAGTTGCAGCACGCTGTCGGGCTTGTCCCCGGCCAGGGCGAGCACCGCGAAACCGCCGTTGACCTCCACGAAGCGGAAGGACACTCCCGGCGCGTCCTTGCGGGCGGCGCCGATGACGAAGCGGCCCACCTTGTCGGCGGTCTCCAGGATCCGCACGGGCGCCTTGGCCTTGCCGCCGCTGTCGCCGACCAGGCGGACGTCCGGGGCCAGCAGCGACATCAGGCCGTCGAGGTCGCCCTCGGTCGCGGCGGCGAGGAACCGTTCGGTCAGGTCGCGGCGCTCGGCCGGGTCGACCTCGTAGCGCGGCCGCCGCTCCTCGACGTGTCGACGGGCCCGGCCGGCGAGCTGGCGGACCGCTGCCTCGCCCCGGTCGAGCACGGCCGCGATGTCGGCGTACGGATAGCCGAAGGCTTCCCGGAGGACGAACACGGCGCGCTCCAGCGGCGAGAGCGACTCCATGACCACAAGTACGGCGAGGGAGACGGAGTCGGCGAGCACGGCACGCTCGGCGGCGTCCGGGACGGTGTCCCCGAGGTCGGTGACGTACGGCTCCGGGAGCCATGGGCCGACGTACGCCTCGCCGCGCGTGCGGATCTGGCGCAGCCGGTCGATGGCCAGCCGGGTGGTGACGCGCACGAGGTAGCCGCGGGGTTCGCGCACCTGGCCGTGATCGGCGCCCGACCAGCGCAGCCAGGCGTCCTGGACCACGTCCTCCGCGTCGGCGACGCGTCCGAGCATGCGGTACGCGACCCCCATGAGGACGGGCCGGTGCTCTTCGAAGACGTCGGTCGCCGTGTCGGTGGTCACGCCGTCCATCCCATCCGACACTTGCCGAGCTGTCCAGGCGGAATCGGCCCGTCCGCGGGGGCGGCCGGACCAGAATGATCGACGGACCGCCGGTGGTCGGCGGACCGCGACGGAAGGTGGCCGATGCGGTACGCGGTGCTGGGCACGGGCGAGGTGGGCCGCACGCTGGGCGGCAAGCTGGTGGAGCTCGGACACGAGGTGACCCTGGGTTCGCGCACGAAGGACAATCCGGCCGCGTTGGCATGGGCTCAGGGCGCGGGCGGCGGGGCGAGCGCCGGGACGTTCGCGGAGGCCGCGGCCGCCGCCGAGCTGGTCGTGAACGCCGTCGGCGGCCAGGTGTCGCTCGCGGCGCTGGAGGCGGCCAGCGCGGCGAACCTGGACGGCAAGGTGATCGTCGACGTCTCCAACCCCCTGTCGTTCGACGAGGGGCAGTTGCGGCTGGACCCCGTCGAGTCGGACAGCGTGGGCGAGCAGATCCAGCGGGCGTTCCCGCACGCGCGCGTGGTGAAGACGCTGAACACCGTCAACTGCCAGGTGATGGTCGATCCCTCACGGGTGCCGGGCGAGCACCAGATGTTCGTGTGCGGGGACGACGCCGACGCCAAGGAGCAGGTGACGGCTCTGCTCGGGGAGTTCGGCTGGCCGGCGCACCGGGTGCTGGACCTGGGCGGCATCCGGGCGGCGCGTTCCCTGGAGATGTACCTGCCCCTCTGGGTGAATCTGTTCCAGAACCTCGGGCACGCCGACTTCAACGTGGAGGTCCGCAGGGCACATTGAGGACCGGACCCGGGCGGGCGCACGGCCGGACCCGCGGCGGGACACGCGGTGATCGGGGGCTACCCGTCGGTAGCAATTGCTGACAAGCTGTCTACGGCGTCCGCAGGCCAGTCCACACGAGGAGCACCCCATGTCCGCCACCGTCTCCTTCAAGGTCCCCAGCTCGCACGGCCCACAGCCGGTGACCGTCTCGTACGCGCGCGTGGGCAAGGGCGATCCGCTGGTCCTGCTGCACGGCATCGGCCACCACCGGCAGGCCTGGGACCCGGTGCTGGACATCCTCGCGACCGAACGCGACGTGATCGCCGTGGATCTGCCCGGGTTCGGCGCGTCCCCCTCCCTGCCGGACGGCCTCGCCTACGACCTGCCCACGACGAGCGCCGTGCTCGGCGCCCTCTTCGAGGCCCTGGAGCTGGACCGCCCGCACGTGGCGGGCAACTCCCTGGGCGGCCTGCTGGCCCTGGAGTTGGGCCGCCACAAGAGCGTGCGGTCCGTCACCGCCCTCTCCCCCGCCGGCTTCTGGTCCGAAGCCGAGCGGCGCTACGCCTTCGGCGTCCTGATCGCGATGCGCCGGATCTCCCGGCGGATGCCGCTGCCGATGGTCGAGCGGCTGGCCCGGACGGCGGCCGGCCGCACGGCCCTGACCAGCACGATCTACGCCCGGCCGGCGCGCCGTTCACCCGAGGCCGTGGTCGCCGAGACGCTCGCGCTGGCACAGGCCACCGGGTTCGACGCGACCCTGCGGGCGGGCACCACCATCCGGTTCACCGACGACCTCGCGGGGCTGCCCGTCACGGTCGCCTGGGGCACCCGGGACATGCTGCTCGTGCGCCGGCAGGGGGTCCGCGCCAAGCAGGTCATCCCGCGGGCCCGACTCGTGCGACTGCCCGGCTGCGGGCACTGCCCGATGAACGACGACCCCGCGCTCGTCGCCCGGGTCATCCTCGACGGCAGCCGCTGACCGGCGCCCGGCGGTCGCTCCCGACCCCAGGGCCACTCCGGCGCCCACCAGGGCGCTGCCCACGGCCTGTGCGGCACCGTAGGAGCCCGCCGCGGCGAACGGGGCGGTGGCGGCGGCCGCCACGGGGATGAGCCCGGAGAAGAGCGTGGCCCGCTCCGCGCCGATCCGTCGCATGCCCGTGTACCAGCACACGAAGCCGACGACCGTGACGACCGCCGCCTGCCACAGCAGCGCGGCGGCCTCGGCGACGTCGGGGCGGCGCAGCCACGCACCGCCGTCGAGGACGGCTCCCACGACCGCCGCCTCGGCCGCGGCCAGGGCGCAGACCGTGGCGGACAGCAGCCGTGGCCCGAGCGGCCGCAGGACGGGCACAGCGAGGACGGCGAAGCCCACTTCCCCGGCCAGGGCGCACCCGGAGTAGGCCAGCCCGGCCCCGTCCGTGCGCCCCCACCCCTGCACGGTGAAGGCCCCCAGGGCGACGAGCAGGGCCCCGCGGAGCACGGCGCGTTGCGGGCGGCGCCCGTCGAGCAGCGGGACCACGACCGCGACCACCACCGGGGCGCAGCCCACGAAGACTCCCGGCACCGCCGGTTCCGCGGTGCGTTCGGCGGCGATGACGGCCAGGTTGAAGCCGACCATCCCGACGGCCGCGAGCAGGGCGAGACGGACCCATGCGCGGGCCTTGAGCGAGCGCAGCCGCCGCACCGCGCCCCGGCCGGCGAGCGGGAGGAGCAGCAGGCAGGCGACCCCGTAGCGAAGGGACTGTCCGCCCGCGTACGGGTAGTCGCCCAGCAAGCTGTTGACGGTGAAGGAGCCGCCCACGAGGACGCAGGCGAAGGCGGCGAGGAGGGCACCGCGCGCGGTGGTGGCGTTCATGACGGCGACGCTAGGAACGGAGGCGGTCCGGTTTAAGGTCCACTTCCATGACCTCTTCGGGGACCAATCCGGGCGGGCTCGCGGGCACCGCCGCATGGGAGCTGTTGCTGCCGGCCGCCTCGGCACCGGCACGCACGCGTGGCCGTTCCCTTCAGGCGGCGCTGCGCGAGGCGATCCGCTCGGGGCGGTTGGCGCCGGACACGCGGCTGCCGTCGAGCCGGGACCTCGCGGCCGATCTCGGGGTGTCGCGCGGGCTGGTCACGGAGGCGTACGAGCAGTTGACGGCCGAGGGCTATCTGCGCAGCGGCCGGGGAGCGGGCACCTGGGTGGGCGGCGCCGTACGGGCGCCCTCGCCCCGCGCGCGTGACCTCGCTCCACGCTCCCCCGGCGCGCGGGCCGACTTCGTGCCCGGGACCCCGGACCTGTCGTTGTTCCCGCGTGCGGCCTGGGCCGCCGCGCAGCGCGGGGTGCTGGCGGACCTGCCGCACCAGGACCTGGGCTATCCCGACCCGCGCGGACTGCCCCGGCTGCGGACGGCCCTCGCGGAACTGCTGGCCCGCCGGCGGGGCGTGGTCGCCGATCCGGAGCGGATCGTGGTCGTCTCGGGTGTCGCCCAGGCCACGACCCTGCTCGGACACGTGCTCCACGCGCGCGGGTGGCAGGCGGTCGGCGTGGAGGATCCGGGCAGCCCGCAGCACGAGGCCCTGTACGTGGCGGCGGGTCTGGGGACCGTACCGCTGCCCCTGGACGGCGACGGCCTGGCCGTCGGCCCGCTGCGCGCGTCGGGCGTGCGGGCCGTGGTGACGACGCCGGCGCACCAGTTCCCGACCGGCATCGCGTACTCGCCGCGGCGGCGCGCCGAGTTGCTGGACTGGGCGCGTTCGGTGGACGGCCTGGTCCTGGAGGACGACTACGACGGCGACTTCCGCTACGACCGCGCTCCCGTCGGCGCGCTCCAGGGACTGGACCCGGAGCGGGTCGCGTACGCGAGCTCGGTCAGCAAGTCCCTCGCGCCGGGCCTGCGGCTGGGCTGGCTGCTGGTGCCCGGGTGGCTGGCGGAGGAGGTGGTCGAGCGCAAGCGGACCATGGACCTCGGCCATCCCTCCTTGGACCAGGCGCTGTTCGCCCGGTTCCTGGAGCGCGGGGACTACGACCGGCAGCTGCGCCGCTGCCAGCGGGCGTACCGCGAGCGGCGGGACGCCCTGGTCGCGGCGCTCCCGGAGCACTTTCCCGAGGCCACGGTGTCCGGGATCGCCGCGGGTCTGCACGCCATCGCCGAACTGCCCGAGCGGTACGGGCCCGAGGAGCGGTTCCTGGAGCGGGCGGCCGCGGCCGGTGCGGCGGTGCGTCCGCTCGGCGCCTACACGCACGCGCGTGCCGCGGATTCCGGCGTACGCCTGGTCCTCGGGTACGCCCATCTGTCTCCGGCGCGGATCCGGTCGGGGGTGAGGCTGCTGGCCGAGGCGGTCGCCCGGTGACGTCGGCACACGTGACACCTCCGAAATCGCACACCGGTTCCCTTGCCTCCCGGGGCAAGTTGTTCACTTCCGGTTTCCGTGTGCGCTGCGGCGCACCAGTAGTTGTGGCACTGCACACTGACCGGATCCCGTGCCTGGAGGCGCATCCATGTCGCACCGTCCGTTCCCCGGCCGCCGCAGCGTCCTGCGGGGCTCTTTGGCCGCTTCGGCGGCCCTGACCCTGCCCACCGCCCTCGGCGCGGCACCGGCATTCGCCCTGTCCGGGCGCCCCAAGGCGGGCTGGGGCGTGCAGGCGGGCGACGTGACCTCGGACTCCGGCCTGGTGTGGGTGCGCTCGGACCGGCCGGCCCGGGTGATCGTGGAGACCTCGGCCACCGAGTCGTTCCGCAACCCCCACCGCCGGCACGGTCCGCTGCTGGACGCGGACACCGACTTCACCGGCACCACCCGGCTGTGCGGGCTGCCGTCCGGCGAGCAGATCCACTACCGCGTGCTGCTCGCCGACCCGGACGACCCGCGTCGCACCGGCGAGCCGGTGACGGGCACCTTCCGCACCGTCTCCCCGCGCCGCCGCGAGGGCGTGCGCTTCCTGTGGTCCGGCGACCTGGCGGGCCAGGGCTGGGGCATCAACCCCGACTTCGGCGGCTACCGGATCTACGACGCGATGGCGAGGCTCGACCCCGACTTCTTCATCTGCAGCGGCGACAACGTCTACGCCGACGGCCCGATCTCGGCCACGCAGGCCCTGCCGGACGGGAGCACCTGGCGGAACATCACCACCGAGGAGAAGTCCAAGGTCGCCGAGACCCTGGCCGAGTTCCGCGGCAACTTCCGCTACAACCTGCTGGACGAGAACCTCAAGCGGTTCAACGCGCAGGTCCCGTCGATCATCCAGTGGGACGACCACGAGGTGCGCAACAACTGGTACCCGGGCGAGGTGATCGCCGACACGGACGCCCGGTACACCGAGAAGAGCGTCGACGTGCTGGCTTCGCGCGCCCGGCGGGCGTTCAGCGAGTACTTCCCGATCTCGACCCTGCGTCCGGGCGCGAAGGAGGGCCGGGTGCACCGCGTGCACCACCACGGCCCGCTGCTGGACGTGTTCGTCCTCGACATGCGCACCTACCGCAACGCCAACTCCCCCGACAACCAGACGGTGGACCCGCAGGGCATCCTCGGCCGCGAGCAGCTGGAGTGGCTCAAGCGGGAGCTGTCCCGCTCGCGCGCGGTGTGGAAGGTGATCGCCGCCGACATGCCGCTCGGCCTGGTCGTGCCGGACCCGATGGAGGGCAAGCCGAACTTCGAGGCGGTGGCGCAGGGCGACCCCGGCGCCCCGCTGGGCCGTGAGCTCCAGATCGCCGAGCTGCTGCGGTACATCAAGCACAGCCGGATCACCGGCATGGTGTGGCTGACGGCCGACGTGCACCACACCTCCGCCCAGCACTACCAGCCGTCGCGGGCCGCCTTCACCGACTTCGAGCCGTTCTGGGAGTTCGTCTCCGGCCCGCTGAACGCCGGTGCGTTCCCGGCCAGCGCGCTGGACAACACCTTCGGTCCGGAGCGGGTGTTCGTGAAGGCGCCGACGGCGGCGAACGTCTCGCCCGCCGGCGGCTACCAGTTCTTCGGCGAGGTCGACATCGACGGCCACAGCGGCGAGCTGACCGTGCGGCTGCGCGAGCAGGACGGCACCGTGCTGTTCACCCAGACGCTGCAGCCGGGCCGGGTCGGCCAGTAACTCCCGTACGCTTCACCTGTGCCGCGCACCGGCGTCATCCCCCGGTGCGCGGCACCTTCACATCCGCCCCCAACTCGCCGTGCCGGGGCGCGTTTTCGCAGGTCAGGGCCGATTGTCAGTGGTCGCCTCTACGGTTTTCCCCATGACGCGATCTGTACAGGCCGTGGCCTATCGACGACCCTCCGTGCTCGAATCCGCCGCGGACGGACGCCACCTCGGACTCGAAACCTCCCGGGGTGCGACGCCCACGGGTGTCGAGGACCATCCGCGGTTCTTCGCGGGCTTTCTGACCTCGCCCCAGGTGGCCGCCGCCGGGCTGCTCGCGGTGGCCGACGTGGCCGCCGCGCGGTACTACCAGCCGCAGCTGCGCGCCTCGCTCGACCCGGTGGTGACGGGCAACGGCGACCGGCTGCGCTTCGAGTCCTTCTCCGGCTGCGGCGGGGTCTACGCACGCCTGGACGTCCTCGGCCCCGGCCTGGACGGCGACGAGGTCGGTCACGGGACGACGAACGTCGACGTCAACAACCCGCTGCGCGAGGCCCTGTCCCGCATCGGCACCGACGACCCGCTCCACCTGCGGGTCGGCCCGGAGGAGCTGACCGTCACCACGCTGGACGGCCCGGTGGTGGAGAAGAAGGTGCCGCTGCCGGACCGGTGGCTGCGTGGCTTCGCCGAGGCCCAGGTCATAGCGGCCGGGTTCGACCTGCGGGCCGAGCTGCCCGCGGACGAGGCGGTGCGGTTCCTGCGCAGTCTGCCGCGCTCCGGCGGGGCGCGGCGCGGCGCGGGCGGTCCGCGCTGGGTGGTACCGGTGGGCGGCGGGCTGCGGCCGACGACCCGGCCGGTGCCGGGCGCGGTGTGCCTGCCGGGACCGGAGCGGCTGGTCGCGCTCCAGCGGGTGCTGCGGCACGCGACGGCCCTGCGGGTGTACGGCCCGGCGCTCACCGGCGCCGGTGCGGGGGCCGGCGCCACGGCAGCCGCCTGGGAAGCCGTGCTCCCGGGCATGCGGCTCACGCTCACGCTGTCGCCGGACGCCTCGCGCGGCTTCTCCGGCGAGGGCGGCGTCCTGGACGCGCTGGCCACCGACGAGGCCGCCGAGGACGCGGAGCTGATCGAGGTGCTGCTCGCGTGGGAGCCGCGCGTCGACGTCGCCGACCTCGCGGCGGGCTCCGGTCTCACCGCGGAGCGGGTCCGCGCGGCCCTGGTCCGCCTCGGCACCTCCGGGCGCGTCGGCTACGACACGGCGGAGGCGGCCTACTTCCACCGGGAGCTGCCGTACGACGCCGAGCGCGTCGAGCGCCACAATCCGCGGCTGCGCTCGGCCCACGCGCTGGTGGACGCGGGCGCGGTCGTGCTGGACGGGCCCCTGGGGACGGTGACCGCCGAGGACGGGCATGTGCACCGGGTGCGGGACGAGGCGGGGGTGCTCAGCTGCAGCTGCGTGTGGTGGGCGAAGTACCGGGGCGGGCGCGGGCCGTGCAAGCACGCGCTGGCGGTGCGGATGGTGCGGCGGGGCGCCGCGGTGGAGCGGGGACTGGCGGGAATCGACGGGGGTGTGCGATGAGTTCGCTGCTGGAAGCGGTACGGGCGGGGCGTACGGACGAGGCGCTGCGTCTGGTGGAGAGGATGACGGACGCCGAACGGCGGGCGGCCCTGCCGGAGTTGAAGGAGCTGCGCAAGGAGCTGCGGACCGCGCCGTGGGAGAGGGCGACCCGCCGGGCGCATCCCACGCTGCACGTGGCCGGGGCCGCGTGCCACACCGGCGCCGCGGCGGCCGCGAGCTGGCTCTCGGCGGCCGACATGCGCTGGTCGCAGGCGCCCGCCGAGAAGCTGCTGCGCGCCTTGAAGGACCGTGACACCGCGTGGCAGGCCCAGGTGGCGCGGCGGCTGGCCCAGCGTCCCGTGTCCGCGGGCGTGCGGTACGAGCTGATGTCCGGGCTGGTGCACCGCTCAGGCTGCGACGTCCCGGTGACCGACGCCTATGTGATCGGCTGGTTCCAGCACGTCTTCGGCTCCCGGCACGGCACCCTTCTCGACCGGCTGCGCGGGGAGCAGGACCTGGCGCCGCTGGTGGCCGGCCTGTTCGAGCTCACCGATCTGCGGGAGATCCGCTGGCTGTTCGGTGACGGTCCGGGCTCGTGGCAGAGCGCCCTCGCGGGGCTCACCCGGGAAGGGCTGCTGGACCGCGCCGCGATGGTCGACGCCTGTGTCGCCCGGCTGCTGCGCGGTGGCGGTCCCACCGACCACCGCGTCTTCCTCCCGCTGCTGATCGAGCTCGGCCTCACCCGGGACGAGGAGCGGGAGCGGACGGCCGACTGGACCGCCCTGGCCCGGGATGCCGCCTCCCCCGTCGCCGCGCACGCCCAGTCGGTGCTCGCCGCACTGGCGCTGGACGGGGAGCTGACCTCACGGCAGCTGGCCGAGGTCTCCGAAGCGGTGCTGTTCCGCCCGGAGAGGAAGCTCGTGCGGGCCCAGCTGGTGCTGCTCGGCAAGGTGCTCTCCCGCGACGGGTCCGGGGCGGCCGAGCTGCTCCCGGTGGTGGCGCAGGCGTTCGGGCACGAGGACACGCAGTTGCAGGAGCGCGCGCTCAAGCTGGTCGAACGCCATGCGAAGCGACTCGACTCCGACGCCCTGCGGCACGAACTCGCCTACGCCGTGGAACAGTTGACTCCCGCTCTGCGCAGCCGGGCGGTGGACGCCCTGGGCCTGCCCGCCGTGGACCGGGCACCGGAGACGTACGAGGAGGTGCTTCCGCCCGTCCCCGAGCCGGTGACTCTCGCGCCGGCGCCGAGCACGGCCGTCGAACTCGCCGAAGAGGTGAACGCCCTGCTGGCCTCCGACGGTGACGTGGCCGCGTTCGAGCGGGCACTGGACGGTCTGGTGCGGCATGCGTACCAGGACCGGGACGCCCTGCTCGACGCGCTCGACCCGGTGATCCGGCGCCGCTGGTGGCATCAGCAGGACGGCACGCACCTGCGGCACGAGGAGCCGTACCTCACCGGCGCGCACCACGGGTTCCACCGCACGGGGGACGGCCTCGACCTCCTGCTGGCGACGCTGCGCGGCGCGGTGCGGACCGCCACGCTCCACGCGGCGGTCCAGCCCGGTTCGGCCGGCCAGAACTGCGTGCACCGCGCGCTGTCCCGGGCGTTCGACGCCCGGCTCAACGAGGTGGCGTACCGGCTGCACACCGACCCGCTGCCGTTGCTGCTGTCGACGCCGACCTGGAGCACGGGTCTGCTGGAGCCGGATGAGCTGGTGGAACGGCTCGACACCTACCGGAGCCTGGGCGCCCGGGTCTCGGCGGCCGACTTCGCGCAGGCGCTGCTACGGGTGCGCCGCGAGGACCGGACGGCGGCCGGCGCCGCGGCTCGGCGGGCGGCGGCGCTCGGCACCCAGGAGGGCACGCGGCTCGCCCGTTGGCTGACCGCCGAGGGTCCCGAACTGCCGTCGACCCGGCGGCGCACCGCGGGCGCGCGGATCGTGATCGAGGCCGGTGAACTGCCGGAGCTGGGCGAGGACTTCCCCGAGGAGTTCCGGGCACTCGGCAGACCGGTGACCGCGTTCGGGGCGAATCACTACTGCTACCACGGGAGCGCCGGGATGGGGCAGCACTGGCTGGCGTTGCTCCCGGAGCGGCGTGAGCTGGTGGCCGTGCGGATGGTGCAGGACCTGTCCCACGCGGCGGTGGACGACAGCCGGGGTGACGTGCCGGCCCTGCCGCTGCTCGCGGAGTCGGGCGGGGCGGCGGGCGAGAGCGTGCACCGGTGCGTGGCGTACGGACTCGGCGCGCGGCAGGCGGAGGACCGGCTCGCGGCCGTGGACGCGCTGCTGGTGCTCGCCGCGCGCGGACAGCTCGACGCGGCGCGGCTGGGCGCGGACCTGGGCGAGCTCGCCCGGCGCGGCCTGGTCAAACCCCTCCGGCTCGCCGACTCGGCCCGGACTGCGGCGGCCACGGGGGCGAACGCGACGATCTGGGGGATGCTCCGGCACACCCTGCCGGTGCTGCTGGCGGATCTGGCGATGCCCGATGCCACGACCCGTGCGCCCCTGCCGGCGCGTGGGCTCGGGGAGTTGCTGGGTGTCGCGGCCGAGTGCGCCGAGCGGTCCGGGGCGCGTGGCGAGCTGCCGTACCTCGGGCAGGCCGCCGCCAGGACCGGTTCGTCCCGGCTGGTCACCGAGGCCCGGCGGCTGCGGGACGCGCTGGCCGAGAAGGAGGAGAAGGCGGCGGCGTAAACCGTACGGCGGCGTGGGTCAAGAGCCGGACTGCGCCATGATCATTTAGTAGAAAGAGCAATAAAAGGGGCGGAAGCATGCTTTACCCATCGGTCACAAGACGTTCGTGATCACGCAACACCCTTCCTTCACAGTGGCTGCATGAATCGAGGAATGTCTGATGTGACGCGGGCGAAGCATGGGCGTCCCGTGCACCACTGGCGGCGGGACGTCGTCGAACTCGCCGCCGTCTTCACGGCCGTCGCGGTGGCGGACGGCGTGGCGAACCTGATCGGGCACGGGCCGAACGGTCCGGCGCTGCTGGTGATCTCGGCGATCGCCCTGGCCGCGACGGCGGGTTTCCACACATGGTGGGCACGGCGCCACGGTCACGCACCGCCGACGAGCGATACCGGCGCCCGGCCGCCCGCCGAGGTGCGGCAGGCCGGGCCGTCCGACGGACCCGCGGCGACGCGCGGGGCCGCGGCCGGGGCGAGCGCGCTGTGGCGGATGCGGACGACGGTGAAGGACGCGCCGGGCTCGCTGGCGACGCTGTGCACGGCGCTGGCCGGGCAGCGGGTCGACATCCTGAGCCTGCAGACGCATCCGCTCGCCGAGGGCACCGTGGACGAGTTCCTGCTGCGGGCCCCGGGTGAGCTGGCGGCGGCGGAGATCAGCCGGGCGGTCGCGGTGGCCGGGGGCACGAGCACCTGGATCGAGCGGGCCGACGCGCACGACCTGGTGGACGCACCGACCCGGGTGCTGGGTCTCGCCACGCGGACCGCGCTGGACGCGGCGGAACTCCCGTTGGCGCTGCGGCAGTTGCTGGGGCGGTGCACCATCCGCTCGCTGCCCGCCAAGCCGGTCGGCGGCGGTCGCCCACCGGCGGAGGTGCCGGTCGAGGGCGTGCTCGAGGACACCGTCATGCGGCTGCGGGCGCCGGAAGGCGGCGTGATCACCGTGGAGCGGCCGTATCTGCCGTTCACGCCGACCGAGTTCGCGCGGGCGCGGGCGCTGGTGGAGCTGGACGCCCGGCTCGGCCCGCGCATCCCGCGCAGCCAGGACGTGCTGACACTGCCCGAGGGCAACGCGATCACGGTGCGCCGGGCCGACACGCGGGACGTGCCGGCGGCGAAGGCGATGCAGGAACGGTGCTCGCCCCGGACGCTCGCCATGCGCTACCACGGGCCGGTCGGCGACGCGGAGCGCTATCTGAACCACCTGCTCAGCCCGCGCTTCGGGCGGACCCTGGCGGTACAGACCGCGTCCGGCCGCGTCGTCGGCCTCGGCCATCTGCTGTGGGACGGCGACGAGACGGAGGTCGCCCTGCTGATCGAGGACGAATGGCAGCGGCGCGGCATCGGCGGCGAGCTGCTGGGCCGACTGGTGGCGATGGCGGTCGAGGCGGGCTGCGAGAGCGTGTACGCCGTGACGCAGGCGTCCAACACCGGCATGGTCGCCGCGATGCGCGCCCTGGGTCTCCCCCTCGACTACCAGATCGAGGAGGGCACGCTGGTCATCACGGCCCGGCTGGACGCCACCCCGGTCTGCTCCCGGCTGCCGTACGACGGCAGGCAGGAGCAGTTCGGCGGGCCGGTCGGCCGGGACTGACCGGGCGAGGGGACACCTGAGCGCACCAAGGCCCGGCGGCGACGTCCGCCGGGCCGTCGCGCGTCCGCCGGGCCCCCTCGCCGGGACTCAGCGCATGGCCTCCTGAAGCCGCGCCCCGGGCACCGCCACCGGGGTCTCCCCCAGGGCCGCGTCCAGGTCCGCCCACAGATCCTCGACGTCCTCCAGCCCGACCGACATCCGCAGCAGCCGGTCGCTCACCCCGGCGCCGCGCCGGTCGGCGGCGTCCACGATGCGGTGGCTGATGGACGCCGGATGCTGGATGAGGGTGTCGACACTGCCCAGGCTCACGGCCGGGGTGATCAACCGGACCCCGGCGATGACCTCGTGCGGGTCCCCGTGGACCTCGAAGGCGATCATCGCGCCGCCGAGCCGCGGATAGCGGACGCGGGCGACGCGCGGGTCGGCGGCGAGCCGCCGGGCCAGCTCGGCGGCGGTCGCGGAGGCGGCCCGCACCCGGATGGGCAGCGTGGACAGGCCCCGCAGCAGCAGATAGCCGGCCAGCGGATGCAGCACCCCGCCGGTGGCGAACCGTATCTGCCGCAGCTGCCGCGCGAACTCCTCGTCGCAGGCCACCACGCCGGCCAGCACATCTCCGTGCCCGCCGAGGTACTTGGTGGCGCTGTGCAGCACGAGCCGGGCGCCGTGTTCGGCCGGGCGCTGGAGCACGGGCGTGGCGAAGGTGTTGTCGGCGAGCAGCGGTACGGAGCCGCAGGCGTGGGCGATGGCCCGCAGGTCGAGTTCGGCCAGCGTCGGGTTGGCCGGGGACTCGACCATCACCAGCCCGGTGTCCGGGCGCAGCGCGTCCGTGATCCCCGCCGGGTCGGTCCAGGTCACCTCGGTGCCCAGCAGTCCGGCGGTCAGCAGGTGGTCGCTGCAGCCGTAGAGGGGCCGGACGGCCACGACGTGGCGCAGGCCCGTGGCGGACCGGGCGAGGAGGACCGCGCTCAGGGCCGCCATGCCGCTGGCGAAGGCGACCGCCGACTCGGTGCCTTCGAGCCGGGCCAGGGCGGTCTCGAACCGGGCCACGGTCGGATTGCCGAGCCGCCCGTAGACGGGCATCCCGTCCGGCTCGGCGCCGGTCGAGGCGAAGGCGTCGATCCGGGCGGCCTCCGCACGGCTGTCGTACGAGGGATAGGTGGTGGACAGATCGATCGGCGGGGCGTGCAGTCCCTGCCGGGCGAGGTCGTCACGGCCGGCGTGCACGGCCTCGGTGGCCAGTGCTCTGGAAGCGGTGCCCACGACGCTGTGGGCACCAGTGCTCGCTGAGTCCATGGGCGGAAGGGTGAACACCGGACGGGTCACAAGAATCGAACACCGTGCTACGTTCGGCCAATGGCCGAATCTGTCGTACTGGATCCGGTGGACCTCCATCTGCTGCGCCTGCTGCAGAACGACGCCCGGACGACCTACCGCGACCTCGCCGCCCAGGTGGGGGTCGCACCCTCGACGTGTCTGGACCGGGTGGCCCGGCTGCGCCGGGCGGGCGTGATCCTCGGCCATCAGTTGCGGCTCGATCCGGCCAAGCTGGGGCGCGGCCTGGAGGCGTTGCTGTCGGTGCAGGTCAGACCGCACCGGCGGGAGCTGGTGGGACCCTTCGTGGAGCGGATCCGGGTGCTGCCCGAGTCGCGGACGGTGTTCCACCTGACCGGACCGGACGACTACCTGGTGCACGTGGCGGTCGCGGACATGGCCGACCTGCAGCGACTGGTCCTCGACGAGTTCACGTCACAGCGCGAGGTGGCCCGGGTGGAGACCCGTTTGATCTTCCAGCAGTGGGACTGCGGACCGCTTCTTCCCCCGGCCACGCCCACAGCTGAATCGGCGATGCACGGGTGACGCGGGCAGCGTGATCGTATGAGGATGGGCGGCATGTCTGAGACCCAGATCCCGCTGCCCCGTCAGGTCGCCGACGCCTATGTCGACGACCTCATCGCCCTCGATCCGATCACCGGTACGTACCTTGGTGTGAAGGAGAGTTCGAGCAGGCTGCCCGACTGCTCGCCCGCGGGCCAGGAGGCCGTGGCGGAGCTCGCGCGGACCACGCTCGCGAAGCTGGCGGAGGCCGAGCGGCAGCCCGGGGCGGACAGCGACGCGGAGCGACGCTGCGCACGGCTGCTACGTGAGCGGCTCACCGCCGAACTCGCCGTGCACGAGGCCGACGAGGGCCTGCGCGCGGTCGGCAACATGGCGACCCCCGGCCACTCGGTGCGCGAGGTCTTCACCCTGACGCCGACGGAGACGGACGAGGACTGGGCGGCGATCGCCGAGCGGCTGCGCGCGGTCCCGGCCGCGTACGCGGGGTACCGCGCGTCCCTGGAACTCGGTCTGGACCGGAAGCTGTACGCGGCGCCGCGCCCGACCGCCACCTTCGTCGAGCAGCTCACCGAGTGGGCGGACACGGACGGCGAGGGCCACGGCTGGTTCGAGGAGTTCGTCTCGGCCGGTCCCGAGGCGCTGCGCCCGGAGCTGGACGAGGCCGCCCGAGTGGCGACCGGGGCCGTCGTGGAGCTGCGCGACTGGATGCGGGACGTGTACGCGCCGGCCATCGAGGGCGCCCCGAACACCGTGGGCCGCGAGCGGTACGCCCGCTGGTCGCGCTACTTCAACGGCACGGACCTGGACCTGGACGAGGCCTACTCCTACGGCTGGGCCGAGTACCACCGCCTCCTCGGCGAGATGCGCGCCGAGGCCGAGAAGATCCTGCCCGGCGCGAAGACGCCGTGGGTGGCGCTCGCGCACCTCGACGAGCACGGCGCGCACATCGAGGGCGTCGACGAGGTCCGCGCGTGGCTGCAGGGCCTGATGGACCGGGCCATCCAGGACCTGGACGGCACGCACTTCGAACTCGCCGAGCGGGTGCGCAGGGTGGAGTCGCACATCGCCCCGCCCGGCGGTGCGGCGGCCCCGTACTACACGGCGCCCTCGGAGGACTTCTCGCGGCCCGGACGCACCTGGCTGCCGACGATGGGCGAGACCCGCTTCCCGGAGTACGACCTGGTCTCGACCTGGTACCACGAGGGCGTCCCCGGTCACCACCTGCAGCTCGCGCAGTGGGTGCACGTGGCCGAGAACCTCTCCCGCTACCAGGCCACGATCGGTGGGGTCAGCGCCAACGCGGAGGGCTGGGCGCTGTACGCGGAGCGCCTGATGGACGAGCTCGGCTACCTCACCAACCCGGAGCACCGGCTCGGCTACCTCGACGCGCAGATGATGCGCGCGGCCCGGGTGATCGTCGACATCGGCATGCACCTGGAGCTGGAGATCCCGGCCGACTCGCCGTTCCACCCGGGTGAGCGCTGGACGCCGGAGCTGGCCCAGGAGTTCTTCGGCTCGCACAGCAGCCGCCCGGCGGACTTCGTGGAGAGCGAGCTCACCCGCTACCTGACGATCCCCGGCCAGGCGATCGGCTACAAGCTCGGCGAGCGGGCCTGGCTGCTGGGCCGGGAGAACGCCCGCAAGCGGCACGGCGACGCCTTCGACCTGAAGGCGTGGCACATGGCCGCCCTCTCCCAGGGGTCGCTGGGCCTGGACGACCTGGTGGACGAGCTGTCCCAGCTCTGAGCGAGGGCCCGGCCCCGCACGACGGTGTCCACGACGATCCCGTGGGCACCGCCGGTAGCGGCTGAACGCCCGGCGCCGACCGGTTCAGTGCGGCAGCCGCCGCAGCTGGACGAGTCCGACCCAGGTCTCGGGGCCCGGTCGGGCGTAGGCGGCGCGCACCGCGTAGGCGCCCGCCTCCAGGGGGACGCGCAGGTGCTCCGCGCGCTCGCTCTCGTCGCCGGGCCAGGCCGAGTCGAACAGGACGACCGGGCCGGGAACGTCCCAGCGCACCTCGTCCCCCCAGGCCGCCGCGTCGAGGGCGGCGGGCACACCGGCCAGCAGCTCCTCCTCGGAGTTCGCCGCACTCCACCGTACGAAGGCGGCGTGGTCGGGCAGATAGGAGGTGGAGGCCGGCTCGTCGCCGAGCACCAGGGCCGCGCTGTCCCCGACCGGGAGCAGACCGA
Source organism: Streptomyces olivochromogenes (assembly GCF_021538895.1). Lineage (GTDB taxonomy): Bacteria > Actinomycetota > Actinomycetes > Streptomycetales > Streptomycetaceae > Streptomyces > Streptomyces olivochromogenes_A. The sequence goes on from NZ_JADDRL010000017.1 coordinate 97,589, forward strand.
CGTAGCCGTCGACCTCGCACGCCCGGTCGTAGTCCGTGGCCATGTCCTCCCCGTCGGCTCCCGCCCAGAAGGGCAGCACGGCCTCCGGGACGACTATCAGCGGGCCGCCGCCCGACTCCACCCACTCCACCGCGCCTGGATCCGCGTATCGCGCCATGGGCAGAACCTACACGGGTGGCGACGACACAGGTTCACGGTTCACCCAGGCGCCCGGTACGCCCCGAATCGGCCGGTCAGCAGCCGCAGTTCCCCGCCGCCGGTGCGGTCAGCGGGTCGGCCTCGCGCCGGTCGCGGCCCTCCCAGGTCTCGTACGCGAAGCCCTCGCGGGCCCAGTACTCGAAGCCGCCGAGCATCTCCTTGACCCGGTAGCCGAGTTCGGCCAGGGCGAGCGCGGCGCGGGTGGCGCCGTTGCAGCCGGGGCCCCAGCAGTACGTGATCACCGGTACGGACCTGTCGAGGAGCTCCTCCGCCTGCTCGGGGATGAGCGCGGTGGGCAGGTGGACCGCGCCGGGGATGTGGCCCTGGTCCCAGGACTCGGTGGAGCGGGAGTCGAGGACGACGAAGCCGGGGTCGCCGCCGGCGGCAAGCGCCGCGGCCACGTCGGACACGTCGGCATGGAAGGCGAGGCTCGCCCGGAAGTGGGCGGCGGCTTCGGCGGGGGCGGCCGGGGCGACGCGCAGGACCGGGTTCTCGGTGTGGGTGATCATGACGAAGAATCTAGGGCCGCCGGACCGCCTTCTGAACAAGGGATCCACGGCATCCCCCTTGATCCGCCGGGGATTCCCCTGCTATTCCTCGGTGATGACCGCCTATTCCCCGGACGCCACCGACTGGCGCATTCTGGACGTCCTGCAGCGCGAGGGACGCGCCAGCTTCGCGGACCTCGCCCGTGCCGTCTCGATGTCCGCCAGCGCGGTCACCGAGCGGGTCCGGCGGCTGGAGGAGGCGGGCGTCATCCAGGGGTACGCGGCGGTCGTCGACCCCGAGCGTCTCGGCCTGACGATCCTCGCCTTCGTACGTCTGCGGTACCCGAACGGCAACTACAAGCCCTTCCACGACCTGGTGGCCGCGACGCCCGAGATCCTGGAGGCGCACCATGTGACGGGCGACGACTGCTTCGTCATCAAGGTGGCCGCGCGCTCCATGTCCCATCTGGAGGAGATCTCGGGGAGGATCGGCGCGCTGGGTTCGGTGACCACGAGCGTCGTCTACTCCTCGCCACTGCCCCGGCGTCCGCTGGGGCACTGACCTCAGCCGACGCCCCGCTGCCGCACCGCCGACCCCGACCTGCCCTTCACGACCTCCAGCTGGGCGTGGATCCGGCGCCGCAGATCGGCGACATGGCTGACGATGCCGACGCTGCGGTCCCGTTCGCGCAGCGAGTCCAGCACGTCGAGGACCTCGTCCAGGGTCTGGTCGTCGAGGCTGCCGAAGCCCTCGTCGATGAAGAGCGTGTCGAGGCGGACCCCGCCGGCCTCGTCCGTCACCACGTCCGCGAGGCCGAGGGCGAGCGCCAGGGAGGCGAAGAACGTCTCGCCGCCGGACAGCGTCGCCGTGTCCCGCTCACGGCCGGTCCAGGCGTCGACGACGTGCAGCCCGAGTCCGCTGCGGCCGCGTCCGGTGCGGTCGTCGGAGTGGACGAGGGTGTAGCGGCCGGAGGACATCTGCCGCAGTCGTACGGTCGCGGCGGCGGCGACCTGTTCCAGTCGGGCCGCGAGGACGTAGGACTCCAGCCGCATCTTGCGTTCGTTGTCGGCCGAGGTGCCCGCGGTGAGGGCGGCCAGGCGGGCCACGCGGTCGTACTCCTCGCGCAGCGGCGCCAGTCGCCGTACGCCGTCGGCCGCGCGGGCGGAGAGGCGGTCGAGTTCGGCGCAGCAGCGGGCCGCCCAGTCGCGTGCGGAGGCGGCGTCACGCAGCCGCTGGGCGGCCGAGGACGCGTCCCGCTCGGCGGTGGCGAGGTCGGCGGGCGGCAGCTGGGCGGCGGCGGCCGTGTCGGACTCGGCGAGTACGGCGCGAACGGCGGACTCCTCGGAGTGCCAGGCGTCCAGGCGGCGTTGGAGTTCGTGGTGGGCCGCGGCGTCCAGCAGGGCTGCGGCCGCGGCGTGCGGGGTCTCGAAGCCGGCGCGGTAGGCGGCGTCGGCGAGGCGGGCGTCGGCGTCCTTGAGCCGCTGTGCGGTGTCCTCGGCGGCGCGGGCGGTGTCGGCGGCGTCGGTGAGCAGCGCCACCTGCCGCTCCAGCTGCGCGGTGCGCGCCGCCACGCTCCCCGCGGTGCCCCGGGCCTTGGCCAACTCCTGCTCCAGGGTGGCCCGTTCGCGGTCGAGGGTGTCCCGCCGGGCGAGCCGTGCGGCGGCCCTGACCTCGGCCTGCTGCCGGTCGGCGAGGCGTCGTTCGCGCTCCTGCTCGGCCCGGCGCAGCTCCTCGTGGGCGGCGTGCAGCGCGGAGGCGTCGCGGCGTGCGCGCGTGTACTCCTGCTCCAACGCGTCGGCCTCGGCGGCGAGTTCGGCGGTGGAGGTGTCACCGGCCTCGGCGGTGGCGGCGGCCAGTGCCTCGCGTGCGACGCCCAGGCGGCGCTCGTCCTCGGAGCGCCGCTCGTCGGCCTGCTGGTGAGCGGCGAGGGCGCGCTCCTCCGCCTCGCGGTCGACGTGCCCGGCGATCCTACGGGCGGGCGCGGGGTGTTCGGTGGCCCCGCAGACGGCGCACGGTTCGCCGTCGGTGAGGCCCGCGGCGAGTTCGGCGGCGATGCCGGTCAGGCGCTGTTCCTTGAGGTCGAGCCAGTGGGCGCGGGCGTCCAGGGCGCGCTGCTCGGAGGCGAGCGTCCGCTCCCGGGCGGCGTCGGTGTCGCTCGCCAACTGGTCGCGCATCCGGGCGGCGCCCAGCCGCCGTCGCGCGGGTTCGCGCTGGACGGCGAGTTGTTCGGCCCGGGTGGCGGCCTCCTGCGCGGACTCGACGCGGGTCTGCAGGCCCGCGCGCGTGGCGTCCCATCCGGCGAGCCAGTTCCCGGCCTCGCGCAGCACGTCCTCGTCGGTGCGCTCCTGGCGGTCCAGGCCGGCGCGTTCGGCGACGACGTCCGCGAGCCGCTGTTCGGCGCGGCGGGCCGATTCGAGGCCGCCGAGCTCCTCGGCGGCCCGGCGGGCGGCGGTCGCGAGCCCGGCCGGGCCGGCGTCGGCGAGGGTCTCCGGCAGCGCCGCACGCGCGCGTGCCTCGGCGGTGGCGGCCGCCCGGTGCTCGGCGTCGGCGGCCTCGCGCAGTTCCAGCGCCGGTGCCACCGTCTCGGCCTTGCGGCCCCGCTCCATGCGCGCCTGCGCCTCCTGGTGGGCGCCGGCCCGCTCCTGGAGAAGCGCCGCCCGCTCCCGCGCCTGGGCGAACCTGCTCTGCAGGCGGGCGAGTTCGCGTACGTCGGCGAGTGCGCGGTCGACGGCGGCGTGGGCGGACTCGGTGGCGGTGAGGCGGAGGTGGGCGAGGGTGAGCCGTTCGCGGGCGGTGCTGCGGGCGACGGCCGCGGCGGCCAGGACGGCGTCGGCCAGGCCCGGTTCGCCCGGTGCCAGCTCCGGCAGCTCCATGGCGTCGCCGGCCTCCTGCTGCATGCGGTGCGCGTCGGCGAGCAGCGCGGCGTCGCCCTCCCGTACCTGGGCCTCGGTGGCGCGGCGGCGTTCGGCGAGGCGCTTTTCGACCTCGGCGAAGCGGCGGGTGTCGAAGAGGCGGCCCAGCAGCCTGCCCCGGGCCTCGGCGTCGGCCCGCAGGAAGCGCGCGAAGTCGCCCTGGGGCAGCAGGACGACCTGGCAGAACTGCTCGCGGCTCATGCCGAGCAGCTGGGTGATCTCCTCGCCGATCTCCTGGTGCGAGCGGCTGAGGTCCTTCCAGGCGCCGGCCGTCGCGTCGTACTCGCGCAGCCAGGACTGGGCCTTGTCCAGCGTCGTACCGGAGCCGCGCTTCTTGGGGCGCTCCCACGGCGGCTGCCGGGTGATCTCCAACCGGCGTCCGGCGACGGTCAGTTCGAGGCGGACCTCGGTACGGGTGGCGGCGTCGGCGTGGTCGCTGCGCAGGGACAGTCCCTGGCCGGTCTGCCGGGCGCCGGGCACGGAGCCGTAGAGCGCGTAGCAGACGGCGTCCAGGACGGAGGTCTTGCCGGCGCCCGTCGGTCCGTGCAGGAGGAAGAGCCCGGCGGCCGACAGTTCGTCGAAGTCGACGGACTGGGAGCCGCCGAAGGGGCCGAACGCCGTGATGTCGAGCCGGTGCAGCCTCACCGGGCCACCTCGCGCACGACGTCGTCGGTGCGGACCGCGTCGAACGCGTCCCGTAGCACCGTCTGCTCCCGCTCGTCCGGGCCGGCGCCGCGCACGTGCGCCACGAAGTCGCGGGCGATCTGCTGGTCGCTGCGGCCGGCCAGGCGCTTCGCGTAGGACACGTCGGGGTCGTCGGGGGCCCGTTCCGGGGCGAAGGCGAGGCTGAGGGTGTGCGGGAAGCGCTCGGCGAGCCGGGCCATGGGGTCGGCGGGGCGGACCGCGTCGGTGAGGGTCGCCTCGACCCACGCGTCCTCGTGCCGGGCGAGCTCCGGGTCGGCGAGGAGCTCCTCCAGCTCGCCCCGGATCCGGGCCAGCGGGCGCGGCACCGGGCAGTCGACGCGCTCGGCGGTGACCGAACGGTCGGCGGCCAGGTCGACGAGCCACATGCTCTTGCGGTGGTCGGTCTCCGAGAAGGAGTACGCCAGCGGGGAGCCCGAGTAGCGCACGCGCTCGGCGAGGGTCTGGCAGCCGTGCAGGTGGCCCAGTGCCACGTAGTCCACGCCGTCGAAGACCCCGGCCGGTACGGCGGCCACGCCGCCGACGGTGATGTCCCGCTCGCTGTCGCTGGCCTCGCCGCCGGTGACGAAGGCGTGCACGAGGACGACCGAGCGGATGCCGGGGGCGCGGGCGGCGAGGTCGGCGCGGACGCGGTCCATCGCGGCGGCGAGCACGGCCTCGTGGCCCGGCCTGTCGACCCCGAACTCGTCCTTCACCAGGGCCGGTTCGAGATAGGGCAGGCCGTAGAAGGCGACGTCCCCGAAGGCGTCCGCCAGCACGACGGGTGTGTCGCAGGCCGCCGGCTCGGTGCGCAGGTGGATGCCGGCGCGCCCGATGAGGCCGGCGCCGACGCCGAGGCGGCGGGCGGAGTCGTGGTTGCCGGAGATCATCACCGTGGGCACGCCGAGCTCGGCCAGCCGGTGCAGGGCGTCGTCGAACAGCTCCACGGCCGCGAGCGGGGGCACCGCCCGGTCGTACACGTCCCCCGACACGACCACCGCGTCCACGGCCCGCTCGCGCACGGTCGTGACCAGGTGACCGATGAACTCGGCCTGGGCGCCGAGCATGTTCACCCGGTGGAACGCCCGCCCCAGATGCCAGTCGGACGTGTGCAGCAATCTCAAGAAACCGCTCCGACCTGCACATTTCCCCCTATGACGCCCTCTGTGGCGCCCCTGTGACCAGCACTGACCTGCACAGGCTCGTGGTCAGCAGCCACCACGCTAACGCGTCCGGGCACCTGATCCACCACGAACCACCACCTGCCACCCGCCTGTGCTGGCAAATCGACTGATACGTTCGCGATGACCCGATTGGTCCGGCTTGCCCATGAGAAGCTGTAGGGGCGCGACCGGGCACCGGGCCACCATGCGCTCGTGAGGGCAGGAGAGCAGGCGCACGTGATGGCACGAGACAAGGAAGGGAAGAAACCGCGGCAGCCGCATCTTCCGGACCTGCAGGTGCGCCTGCGTGCCGAGCTGGGCCGGATCGACGAGCAGTTGCGTTCCCTCCTGGACGCCATGGACCGGCTGCAGGGCCTGCTGGACGCGGTGGTGGCGATCAGCCGCGAGGTGGAGCTGCCCGCGGTGCTGGACCGCATCGTGACCACCGCCATGGAGCTGGTCGGCGCCCGCTACGGGGCCCTCGGCGTGCTCGACGACTCCGGACAGCACCTGGTGCGGTTCATCACCGCCGGTCTGTCCGAGCGGGAACGCGCCGATCTGGCGGAGACCGAGCTGCCGCGTGGTCTGGGCGTCCTCGGCCATCTGATCCGTCACCCCTCGCCGCTGCGGGTGGACGACATCCCGGCCCATCCGTCCTCCGTCGGGTACCCGCCCGGACACCCGCACCTGCGCACCCTGCTCGGCGTCGCCATCACCGTCCGCAACGAGATCTACGGCGACCTCTACCTCTCGGAGCGGCACGACGGCCTGCCCTTCGACACCCATGACGAGAACGTCCTCATCGCCCTGGCCAGCGCCGCCGGTATCGCGATCGAGAACGTCCGCCTGTTCGAACAGGTGCGCGTCGGAGCCGAGCAGTTCCAGCGGCTGCTGCTCCCGACCCTGCCCGACCTGCGGCCCTTCACCGCCGCCGCGATCTACCGCCCCGCCGCCGAGCCCAGTCAGCTCGGCGGCGACTGGTACGACGCCGTCCCGCTGACCGACGACGTGGTGGCGGTCGTCATCGGTGACGTGGTCGGTCACGATCTGCGGGCCGCCGCCGCCATGGCCTCCACCCGGAACATGCTGCGCGCCCTGCTGTTCGAGCGGGGCAACACACCGGGCGGGGTCCTGTCCCGGCTCGACCGCACCCTGCAGGCCATCACGAACAATCCGGTCACCACCACGACGCTGGCGCGCATCGAGCCGGAGGGAGCGGGCTGGCGGCTGCGCTGGAGCACCGCGGGCCATGTCCCACCCCTGCTGGTCATCCCGGAGCACCCGGCGGAATACCTGTTCGCCGAGCCCGGGCTGCCGCTCGGGGTCGACCCCGAGCAGCCCCGCCCCGACCACTCACGCCTCCTGCCCCCGGACGCCACCGTGGTCTTCTTCACCGACGGTCTGGTCGAGGATCCCGTCCGTTCCATCGACGAGAGCCTCACCGCGCTCGCCGCGCTCGCCACCGGGTACGCCGGGCTGCCGCTGCAGGAGTTCGTCCAGGCCCTGGCAGATCACCACCCGAGCGACGGCCACGACGACATGGCCATCCTCGCCGTGCGCACGCCGTGCGCCTGACCCCGGCCCGCAGCGCCTGGCCGCCACCCGGACGGCGGGCCCAGCGGTGGCGTGGAGGATCCGGGGGATCCGTCGGATGATGGACCTCGGGGCGATGGAGATGCGGAGGCTCGCCCGATGAGTGTCGCGCGGCGGGAACGGCTCGTGCGCCGTGGCCTGCCCGTCCTGGAGATCATCGTCGTCGCCGGGCTGTACTACGGCTCGGCCGAGCTCGGACTGCTCCAGCAACTGGTGCGCAGCCAGATCACCCCGCTGTGGCCGCCCACCGGCATCGCCGTGGCGAGCCTGCTCCTGCGCGGACCGCGCATCTGGCCCGGGATCGCGCTCGGCGCGTTCCTGGCCAACGTCGCCCTCGGGCCGTCCTTCCTGGCCGTGCTCGTGATCGTGGCGGGCAACACCCTCGCGCCCCTGTGCTCGTACGCACTGCTGCGTCGTACGGGGTTCAGCGTCGACTTCGACCGGCTGCGGGACGCGCTGAGCCTGATCTTCCTCGGCGCGTTCACCGGGATGCTGGTCAGCGCGACGATCGGCACGGGCTCCCTCGTCCTGTCCGGTGTGCTGAGCTCCGGCAGCTTCTGGCCGTCGTGGTCGGTCTGGTGGACCGGCGACGCAATGGGTGTGCTGCTGGTCACGCCGGTCCTGCTCGTACTCCGCTCGGCGCGCCGGCCGAGCGGTGTGCCGCCGGCCCGCTGGGTGGAGGCGTCGCTCCTGGTGGCGGCCACGATCGGCGTCGGCTTCATCGAGACGACCCGCGCGCCGCTGCTGTTCCTCGGCTTCCCCCTGCTGATCTGGGCGGCCTTCCGCTTCCAGCTGGCCGGGGCCGCGCCCTGCGCGCTGGCCGTGTCGTCCTTCGCGATCCTCGCCGCCACCCGGGGAACGGGCCCGTTCGCCGACCACGACCTGCTCACCAACATGATCACCCTGCAGGCGTTCAACGGTTCCGTCTCGCTCACCGCGCTGCTCCTCGCGGCGGCCGTCAGCGAGCGCAACCAGACCCAGCTGGAGATCGCGCGGGCCTGCGGGCAGCTCGCCGCGATGGTGGCCAAGATGACCGCCGGTGACCACCACCTGACGCTTCCCGACGGTGAGGGCGAGGACGGCGAGAGCACGGGTACGGGCGGGAACACGGGTGCGAAGGAGGAGGAGCCGGGCGGACGGACCCCGAAGCCGGCGTGATCACGGGCGGCGGAGCGGGTGACCGGGCCGCCCGCGCGTCACGCGTCGCCGTAGGCCTCCCCGCCCAGTTCGAGTACGGCCGTACCGGCGGTGGCGTCGGCCAGCCAGGCGCGGAAGGCGTCCACGTCGGCGTCCGGCAGGCCGATCTCGATCGTGACCGCCTCGCCGTACCGCACGTCCCGGACCTCGCGGCCCGTCGCGCGCAGGTCGTTCTGCACCTTGCCCGCACGCTGGTGGTCGACGGTCACCGTGGCCAGCCGGAAGCGGCGCCGGGTGATCGTGCCGAGCGTGTCCAGGGCTTCGCCGACCGCTCCGCCGTAGGCGCGGATGAGACCGCCCGCGCCGAGCTTGACCCCGCCGTAGTAGCGGGTGACGACGGCGACGACGTAGCGCATGTCGCGGCGGAGCAGCATCTGGAGCATCGGGACGCCCGCGGTGCCGCCGGGTTCGCCGTCGTCGCTCGCCTTCTGGGTGGAGGCGTCGGCGCCGATGACGTACGCCCAGCAGTTGTGGGTGGCGTCCGCGTGCTCCTTGCGGATCGCGGCGAGGAAGTCCTGGGCCTCCTGCTCGGTGGCCGCCGGGGCGAGGGCGCACAGGAAGCGTGAGCGGTTGACCTCGGTCTCGTGCACGCCCGCGCGGGCGACTGTGCGGTACTCGTCCTGCATCCGGACAGCCTATGCGGACGCGCGTACCGCCCCGTGGCCGCCCGCAGGGGAGCTCCGCTACTCCCCCTTCTTCCCCCGGGGCACGGAGACCGCCGTCAGCAGGGCGGTGCCGGGGCCGAGGGCCGACCAGCCGGTGCCGTGCCAGGCGAGGACCGCGACGGCGGAGGTCGGGAACTTCGTCCGCACCTGGTCCAGCGTGTCGTCGAGGCCGTCTCCGGAGAGGTCGAGGACCAGCTCCTCCAGACCGGGGTTGTGCCCGACCAGGAGCAGGGTCTCCACCTCCGGCGGCACCTCGCGCAGCACGGCCAGCAGTTCCTCCGCGTCGGCCGCGTACAGCCGGCGGTCGTAGCGCACCGGCGGCGGAGTGCCCCACTGCTCCGAGGCCAGCTCCCAGGTCTGGCGGGCGCGTACGGCGGTGGAGCACAGGGCGAGGTCGGGCAGGCAGTCGGCCTCGGCGAGGGCGCGTCCGGCGGCGGGCGCGTCCCGCAGGCCGCGCGGGGCGAGCGGCCGCTCGTGGTCGGCGGCTCCCTCGGGCCAGGCGGACTTGGCGTGCCGCAACACCACCAGCCGGCGCATCGGCCCCACGCCCGCGCGGGCCGTCACGCGGGACTCCGTCGGTCGCGGCCGAGGGCGCGGAGCGGAGCGGCGACGATCACGCGAGGCTCCCCAGGGCAGGCGCCGGGTCGGCGCCGAGGGGCCGGCCGGCCGCCGGCACGCGGCGGCCCTCCGGATCGGGAGCCCGGCCGGTGCCGGTCGCACAGTCGACGGCAATCACGCGAAACTCCCCAGGTCACGGGCCACGTCAAGGCCGAGCAAACGGTCGGTATAGGCATACGTCTCGAAGCGGGCGCCGTCCGACAGGGCCGGCGCGGTCTCCACCGAGTTCAGCACGCTCAGTACCTCGGGCACATTCAGATCATCCTCCCAGGCGGCCCGCAGCCGCCCCCGCACGTCGTCGGGCACCGGCCGCGACGGCTGCCGCGCCCAGAGGGCCACGGCGCGCCGCCACCGGGCGAGCGTGCGTCCGGCCTCGTCCAGCGCGTCCGCGTCGAGCCGTACGGGGGCGCCGCGCGGGCTCGCCAGCAGGGCCAGCCGGAGGACGGAGGGATCCGGGAGGTCGGCCGGCAGGCCCCGGTCGGGGACCGTGCCCCGCGAAGACGGCGGGGCGCCGGGGGCGGTGTCCCGCGCCGTCGGCCCGCTGACGGGCGCCACCCCGACGACGACACCGCCCGGCGGCAGCGGATCGCCCTCCCCCGCCACATGGATGACCTGTGCCTCGCCCAGGCCCGAGGCGAGGTCGTGGGCGTCCTCGAAGGGGCGGATGCCGAGGGTGGTGGCGGCCGCGCGGAGCTCGGCCTGCTCGTGGTGGCCGCTGAGCATCGCCCAGACGGGCGTGCCGCCGAGTTCCAGGGCGCGGACGAGGACGTCGGCGGTCAGGAGCACCCGCAGCGCGGTCGGACCGAAGCCCGAGGCGTGGGCCTGCACCCGGGTCAGTCCCCGGCGGGCGGGGGCGGCCTCCACGGGCTCACCGGTTCGGGCGTCGATGATGCGCAGCACGGGCCGAGCGTAGGCGGGCGGAGGGCCGTACGCAGGCAGTTGCCGCCGAAACCGGACAGCGTGGCGGGAGATCGGGTAGGGGAGGCCGGTGGGAATCACGTTCCGGCACCCGCTGTTGCCCCGAGGAACACTTCCCCCGGAGCCCGAGGAGGCCGGCCGTGTACGGCGACGAAGCGACGATCCGCAGGATCCTGACCGAGCTCGGTGACACATGGGCCGTGGTGGGCCTGTCCTCCAACCGGGGGCGCGCGGCGTACCGCGTGGCCGAGGTCCTCCAGCGGTTCGGCAAGCGCGTCGTGCCCGTGCACCCCAAGGCGGAGGCGGTGCACGGCGAGCGCGGCTACGCCTCCCTCGCGGACATCCCCTTCGAGGTGGACGTGGTCGACGTGTTCGTCAACAGCGACCTCGCCGGACAGGTCGCCGACGAGGCGGTCGCGCGGGGCGCGAAGGCCGTCTGGTTCCAGCTCGGGGTGCTCGATCCGGCGGCCTACGAACGCACCCGGGACGCGGGTCTGGAGATGGTGATGGACCGGTGCCCGGCCATCGAAATTCCCGCTCTGACCTAGCTGTCTTGCGCTCTTCTCACATTCCGCAAGTGAATACAGGCATTCGTTACCACTCGCTGACCTGTGCAAAGGCTGGGTAAACGGCACCCCATGACCCAGGTCAAATCTTGCGGGATGGTCTTTTGTAAGTAGCGAATGCCTACCTAGCCTGTGGCCTCCTCCCCGTTAAACCTGTGTTCAGATTCTGAGAGGCCACTTGACATGGCGAAACTCGACCCTGCCGTGCGGGACGCCACGAGCGCTCCGTCCGGCGGCCTGCGGCGCGACGTCGGGCTGATCGGCCTGATGTGGGCCTCGGTCGGTTCCATCATCGGCTCCGGCTGGCTCTACGGAGCCGAGAAGGCCGTCGTGGTGGCGGGCCCCGCGGCGATCATCTCGTGGGTGATCGGCACGATCGCGATCGTGCTGCTGGCCCTGGTGCATGCCGAGCTCGGCGGCATGTTCCCGGTGGCGGGCGGCACGGCCCGCTACCCGCACTACGCGTTCGGCGGCCTGGCCGGCCTGTCCTTCGGCTGGTTCGCCTGGCTGCAGGCGGCGACCGTGGCCCCGATCGAGGTCGAGGCCATGATCGGTTACGCCGGTCACTGGCACTGGGCCCAGGGCCTCCAGCACACCGACGGCACGCTGACCACCAGCGGCTTCATCACCGCCGTCCTGCTCATGGCCGTCTTCGTCGGAGTCAACTTCTTCGGCGTCCGGGCCCTGGCGCACACCAACAGCGCCGCGACCTGGTGGAAGATCGCCGTCCCGCTCGCGGCCATCTTCATCATCGCCATCGGCAACTTCCACCCGGCGAACTTCACGTCCGAGGGCTTCGCGCCGTTCGGCGCCAAGGGTGTGCTCGGCGCCATCAGCTCCAGCGGCATCATCTTCGCGCTGCTGGGCTTCGAGCAGGCCATCCAGCTGGCGGGCGAGAGCCGCAACCCCAAGCGCGACCTGCCGCGGGCCACCCTCGGCTCGGTGGCGATCGGCGCCGTGATCTACATCCTGCTGCAGGTCGTCTTCATCGGCGCGCTCCCGCACTCCTCCTTCGCGCACGGCTGGGCCAAGCTCGACTTCCCGGGCATCAGCGGCCCCTGGGCGGGCCTGGCGACCGTGGTGGGCCTGGGCTGGCTGGGCTTCGTCCTGTACGTCGACGCGATCATCTCCCCCGGCGGCACCGGCCTGATCTACACCACCGCCACCTCCCGCGTCTCCTACGGCCTCGCCAAGAACGGCTACGCGCCGAAGGTGTTCGCCAAGACCGACGCGCGCGGCGTGCCGTGGTTCGGCCTCATCATGTCCTTCGTGACCGGCGTGGTCTGCTTCCTGCCGTTCCCGAGCTGGCAGGAGCTGGTCGGCTTCATCACCTCGGCGAGCGTGCTGATGTACGCCGGCGCCCCGCTGGCGTACGGCGTCTTCGCCGACCGTCTGCCGCACCACGAGCGCCCGTACCGACTGCCCGGCGGCAAGATCATCTCCCCGCTGTCGTTCGTGGTGGCCAACCTGATCATCTACTGGGCCGGCTGGGACACCCTGTGGCGACTCGGCTTCGCCATCGTGCTGGGCTACGTCCTGCTCGGCGGCTACGCCTGGTACGCCAACAGCAAGGACCTGCCGGGCGCTCCCCGGATGAACTTCAGGTCGGCGCAGTGGCTGCCCGGCTACCTGGTGGGCCTGGGCCTGATCTCCTGGCAGAGCACCTTCGGCGGCCAGGGCAACATCCCGCTGTGGTGGGACACCCTGGTGGTCGCGGCCTTCTCCGTCGCGATCTACTACTGGGCCAAGGCCACCGCGGCGCGGCCCGAGGAGATCGAGCACAGCATCGACGAGGTCGTGGTGACCGACGCTCCGGCGCACTGACCCTCTCCCCGCGGTGTCCCGTCAGCCGAACCTCGGCTGACGGGACACCGTCATAATGCGGGGGTGACGTCCCCCCACTCACCGTCCTCCCCGTCCGTCCCGTCCGACCCTTCCGACCCCGCCGAACGCCGTCCGGTCGTCATCGTGGGCGCCGGGCCCGCCGGGCTCACCGTCGGCGCCCTCCTGCGGGCCGCCTCCGTCGACTGCGTGGTCCTGGAGACCGAGAGCAGACAGTTCGTCGAGACACGGCCGCGGGCCGGGGTCATCGAGGAGTGGGCGGTGCGGGAACTGGACCGGCGGGGCCTCGCGGCGAACCTGCTGGAGCACGCGCAGGCGCACACCGAGTGCGAGTTCCGCTTCGGCGGCGAACGGTACCGCTTCCCGTACACCCGGCTGACGGACCAACACCACTACTTCTACCCCCAGCCGTTGCTGGTCACGGACCTGGTGCGGGAGTACACCGAGGTGCGGGGCGGCGACATCCGCTTCGGCGTGCGGGACGTACGGCTGCACGACCTGGACTCGGACCGGCCCTCGGTGTCGTACCTCTGTCCGCGGACGGATCAACGGCGGTGGATCCACTGCGCGTTCGTGGCGGGCTGTGACGGGGCGCGCGGGGTGACCCGGGACGCGCTGCCGCCGGAGCGGGTGCGGATCGCGCGCCACGACTACGGCATCGCCTGGCTGGCGCTGCTCGCCGAGGCGCCGCCGTCCTGCGACTGCGTGGTGTTCGGCGTCCATCCGCGCGGGTTCGCCGGGCACATGGCCCGCAGCCCGGAGGTCACCCGCTACTACCTCCAGTGCCCGCCCGGCGACGACCCGGAGAACTGGCCGCACGAGCGGGTCTGGACCGAGCTGCGGGAGCGGCTCGGGGCGGCGGGCGCGCCCCCGTTGACCGAGGGGCGGCTGATCGAGAAGCGCGTGCTGGACATGCACGAGTACGTCGTCGAGACGCCCGCGACCGGCCGGCTCTACCTGGCGGGCGACGCCGCGCACCTCACCGCGCCCATCGCCGCCAAGGGCCTGAACCTGGCCCTGCACGACGCCTTCCTGCTGGGCGACGCGCTCGTCGCCCACCTCACGCGAGGGGACTCCACGGGCCTGGCCGGCTACACGGAGGCCAGCCTGCGGCGGGTGTGGGACTACCAGGAATTCTCACGGTGGCTCTCGGACATCTACCACGGAGCCTCCAGCGGCGATCCGTACCTGGCGGGCACCACGCTGGCCCGGCTGCGCCGCCTGTTCACCCAACCGGCCGCCGCCCTGGCCTTCGCCGAGCAGTACCTGGGGTCGGCCGCCGCCTTCTGAGCGGGGGTGTCCACGCTTCAGGCGACGCCGAGGCCCTCCAGCACCACCGCTCCCGGGAGTTCGGCGAACGCCTTGCCCGGCACCAGGAGTTTGCCGCGCCGGCGGCCGCTGCCGACCAGGACGTAGGGCAGGTCGACGACGGCCGCGTCGACCAACACGGGCCAGTCCTCGGGCAGTCCGATCGGGGTGATGCCGCCGTACTCCATCCCGGTCTCGCCCGTCGCCAGGTCCATGGCGGCGAACGAGGCCTTGCGGGCGCCGAGTTGGCGGCGCACCACGCCGTTGACGTCGACCCGGGTGGTGGAGAGCACGAGGCAGGCGGCGAGCCGGGTCTCACCGGCCCGCTTGGCCGCCACCACCACGCAGTTGGCCGACTGCTCCAGCAGCTCACGCCCGTAGTGCTCGACGAAGGTGGCGGTGTCGGCCCACTCCGGTTCGGTGTCGACGTAGACGATCCGCTCGGCAGGGACGCTGCCGTGCCGGCGGCGTACGGCGTCGGCGACCGGGCGGATCAGTTCGTCCAGGCACTCGGGAGCGGGTGTGGCGGTGTCGAAGTGTCCGATGGGTGCGCGCATGACCGCACGCTAACAGCCGTGCGGCGGTGGACGGCCCTGCGTCTCAGCGCACCGGCGGCACCGAGACCGCCATCACCATCTCCATCGGCTCGTCGCCGTCATTGCCGTACACATGGGGTGAGTCGGCCTCGAAGGAGGCGCTCGCGCCGGCCGGGACGCGGTGCTCCACCCCGTCCACGGTGAGGGTCAGCTCGCCCGCCGTGACATGGACGAGTTCGACCGTGCCGGTGGGGTGCGGGTCGGAGGGGCTGCGGTCGCCGGGCATCAGGCGCCAGTCCCACATCTCCAGCGGGCCGGGGGCCTCGGTGCCCGCGAGGAGCCGGTTGTAGCTGCCCGCGTCCGTGTGCCAGAGGCGTACGGCCTGCTCGGCCGGGACGATACGGACCTGCGGGCCCCGCTCGTAGTCGAGCAGGGTGGTGATGCTGATGCCGAGGGCGTCGCCGATCTTGACGACCGTGCCGATGCTCGGGTTGGTCCTGGCCTGCTCGATCTGGATGAGCATGCCGCGGCTGACTCCCGCGCGCGCGGCCAGCGCGTCCAGGGTGAAGCCGCGCTCGTTGCGCCAGCGTTTGACGTTGCGCGCCAGTGACTGGGTCAGCAGGTCGAGGTCCGACACTTTCCGTCCAATATTCTGGATTACAGAGTTCAACCAGATGAACTACGCTGTGGTGCACCCGATCGTTCACCGAACTGTACTGCGAGGCGACGATGACAGCACTCTTCGCCCTGGCCACCAGCCTGCTGTGGGGTCTGGCCGACTTCGGCGGCGGGCTGCTGACCCGGCGCACCCCGGCCCTGACGGTGGTGGTCGTCTCCCAGACGATCGCGGTGCCCCTGCTCGGGGCGATCGTGGTGGCGACCGGCGGCTGGAGCGAGGCCGGTCCGCGGCTGTGGTTCGCCTGCGCGGCGGGCCTGGTGGGGCCGGTCGCGGTGCTCTCCTTCTACAAGGCGCTGGCACTCGGCCCGATGGGAGTCGTCTCCCCGCTCGCCACGCTGAGCGTGGCCGTCCCGGTCGGCGTCGGCCTGTTCCTCGGCGAGCGCCCGGGGCTGGTGCAGGTCGCGGGGATCGCGGTGTCGGTGACCGGCGTCGTCCTGGCGGGCGGCCCGCACCTGCGCCGCGCACCCGTGCAGCGCCGGACGATCCTGCTCACGCTGGTCGCGGCGCTCGGCTTCGGCACCGTCTTCGCCCTGATCACCGAGGCGTCGACCACCGTCCCCGGCCTGTTCCTCTCGCTGTTCGTGCAGCGGGTGACCAGTGCGGTCACGGGCGGGACCGCGCTCCTCGTCGCGGTCCGGCGCGGTGCGCCCGCGCTCCCTCAGGGCGGCCTCGCCCCCAGCTCGCTGCCGGCCCTCGCCTTCGTCGGCCTCGCCGACGTGGCCGCCAACGGCACCTACGCGATCGCCGCCCAGCACGGCCCGGTCACCGTCGCGGCGGTCCTGGCCTCGCTCTACCCGGTGGTCACGGCCCTGGCCGCGCGCGGCATCCTGCGCGAACGCCTGCAACGCGTCCAGGCGGCGGGCGCGGGCCTCGCCCTGGTGGGCACGCTGCTGCTCGCGGCGGCCTAGCTTCCTAGCTCTCGGTCTCCAGCTGGGCGAGCCGGGCGGCGCCCTCCTCGTCGAGGTCCGCAAGCGCGCGCAGCTGGTCCGGGGTGACACCGTCGGGGATCGGCACCGGGGCCGGCGTCCGCAGCGGCGGCTGCCAGCCGGCGTCGGGCGTCCAGCGCCGTACCACCCGGGCGGGCGCCCCCGCCACCACGGCGTGGTCGGGCACCGTGCCCCGGACCACCGCACCGGCGGCCACGACCACGTTCCGGCCGATCCGCGCGCCCGGCAGGATCACCGCTCCGGTGCCGATCCAGCAGCCCGGACCGATCTCCACCGGCTCCATCCGCGGCCACTGCTTGCCGATGGGCTGGTGCGGATCGTCGTACGAGTGGTTCGTGGACGTGACGTAGACGTACGGCCCGAAGTAGCAGTCGCTGCCGATGGTCACCGTGGTGTCGGCGATCACGTGGCTGCCGCGGCCCAGCACGACGCCGTCGCCGAGGCGCAGGATCGGCTCGGGGCCCAGGTCGAGGTCGGGCATCAGGCCGGCGGTGAGGGTGACCTGCTCGCCGATGATGCAGTGGGAGCCCAGATGGATCCAGGGTTCACCGAAGACCGTGCCCAGCGGGAAGGCGAGTCTGGTACCTGTTCCCATCGCCCCGAAGCGCAGTCGTCCCGGGTGCTCGGCGGTGACGGATCCCGTGCGCTGCACCCAGGCCCAGCCCGCGTGGACGGCCCGCTGGGCGAGGCGACGACGCCAGGACGAGAACGTGTTCTTGGGCTTGGGCACCCGCTCACGGTACTCAGCGCCGACCGTGGCCAGGTGACCGGACCGCTGTGATCTTCGCCCCACCGGGTGGCGTACGGTGCGGGGGAATTCCCTCGGCAGAAAGACGGTGGACGCAGATGACGCACAAGGCGCTGATCATGGGCATCGGCGGCACGGAGCCGCGGGTCGACGAGACGGCCTTCGTGGCGCCGACGGCCTCGGTGATCGGGAACGTGACGCTCGAGGCCGGGGCGAGCCTCTGGTACGGGGCGGTGGCGCGGGGCGACTGCGAGCGGATCAGCGTCGCGGCGGGCGCGAACATCCAGGACAACGTGACGCTGCACGCCGACCCGGGGTTCCCCGTCACCATCGGCGAGCGGGTGTCCGTCGGCCACAACGCCGTGGTGCACGGGGCGACCGTCGAGGACGACTGCCTGATCGGCATGGGGGCGACCGTGCTCAACGGGGCGGTGATCGGCGCGGGTTCCCTGGTGGCGGCGCAGGCGCTGGTGCCGCAGGGCATGGTCGTACCGCCCGGTTCACTGGTGGCCGGGGTCCCCGCCAAGGTGCGCCGGGAACTGACCGCCGAGGAGCGGGAGGGCCTCGTCCTGAACGGCACCTGGTACGTCGAGCTGTCGAAGGCACACCGGGACATCCACGAGAAGCCCTGATGCCCCACCCCGCGGGTCGGGCACCGTCGTATCGCAGGCCGACCCGTCGGACAGGCCCTAGTCGGCGGCCGCGACGGGCTCCGGTTCGGTGGCCTGCTTCTCGGCCGTCGCCTTCTTCGCCTTCCGCTTCAGCACCAGCATCGACGTCAGGCCGATCAGCACCGCCGCCACCAGGCCCAGGTACGAGAAGCGCTTGAGCCAGTCCTCGGCGACGACTCCGACGTAGTAGATGACGGCGGTGGTGCCGCCCGCCCAGCAGATGCCGCCGAGCAGGTTGGCGGTCAGGAACTTCCAGTACGGCATGTGCAGGACGCCCGCGAGCGGACCGGCGAAGATCCGGAGCAGGGCGACGAAGCGGCCGAAGAACACGGCCCACATGCCCCACTTCTCGAAGGACCGCTCGGCGGTGGCGATGTGGCCCTCGCTGAAGTGTCTCGGGAACTTCTTGCCGAGCCAGGCGAGCAGCGGACGGCCGCCCTTGCGGCCGATGGCGTAGCCGATGGAGTCACCGATGACGGCACCGGCGGTGGCGCAGGCACCGAGGACGACCGGGTTGACACCCGAGTGCTGCGAGGACAGCAGCGCCGCCGAGACCAGGACGATCTCGCCCGGCAGCGGGATGCCCAGGCTTTCCAGACCGATGACCAGGGCCACGACCGCGTAGACGGCGGCCGCGGGTACGGTGTCGAGCCATTCCTGGACGTGCAACGCCCTGTCCTCCCCCGTCGGGTCACTGCTTCCCGGACGCCGCCCGGCGGGCACGCCCATGTGAAGGCTACCTGCTCACGGAAACGGGGCAGCCCGCCCGAAAGTGCCCGGCGGCACCGTCCCGCCGACGGTCCTTCGGTTTTCGGACATCCGCGTGTCATGCGGAACGGGAAAGCTCCTCGCGGTTTCCCGCGTTTCCCGCGCCTCGCGTCCCCCAGGTCCCCTGCCGCGCGGCCCGATGCGGAAGGACGACGTCCCCGTGTCCTCGC
>NZ_JADDRL010000170.1 GCF_021538895.1 Streptomyces olivochromogenes
CGACCGCGACGCCGTCCGCACCCCCATGCAGTGGACCCCCGACCGCAACGCGGGCTTCTCCTCCTGCGACCCCGGACGACTCTACCTGCCCACGATCATGGACCCCGTCTACGGCTACCAGGTCACCAACGTCGAGGCCTCCATGTCCTCCCCGTCCAGCCTCCTGCACTGGACCCGCCGCATGATCGAGATCCGCAAGCAGAACCCTGCCTTCGGACTGGGGTCCTACACCGAGCTGCAGTCGTCGAACGGAGCGGTCCTGGCCTTCCTGCGGGAGTACGAGGACGACCTCGTCCTGTGCGTCCACAACTTCTCCCGCTTCGCACAGCCCACCGAGCTCGATCTGCGCACGTTCGCCGGACGGCATCCCGTCGAACTCATCGGCGGGGTGCGCTTCCCGGCCATCGGTGAACTGCCCTACCTGCTGACCCTCGCGGGCCACGGCTTCTACTGGTTCCGGCTCTCCCGAGTCGCCTCCCGCATCGGCCGACGACGCTGAGCGCTGCGGCGCCGAGGAAAGGACGCGTCACCATGCCGAAGACCGTTTCCCCCGGACCGAGAGTCACGTCCGGTCCCGAGGACCGGCCCCGGGCCTCGCTGGCGGGTCTGCTGCGCGAATGGCTGCCCCGGCAACGCTGGTTCGCGGGCAAGGACCGGCCGGTCACGGACCTGACCGTGCTGTCCCAGACCGAACTGTTCCCGGGCTGTCTGCACCTGCTGGTCCACGCCGGTCACGCCCAGGTCCCCGCCCCCGTCGGCATGGATCCGGCCGGCGACTGCTACCAGTTGCTGCTCGGCGTGCGCGAGCATCTGGCGCCGCGCCTGGAGCGGGCGTTCATAGGCCGCGTCCAGGAGGGTCCCCTGGCCGGTCTCGCGGTGTACGACGCCCTGTACGACCCGCGCTCGGCCGAACTGCTCCTGGAACGGCTGCGGCACCCCGGCACGGCGGGCCCGCTGCGCTTCGAGGCGGACCCGGATCTGCGGGTGCCCGGCGCACTGGCGCCGCGGCTGCTGGACGCCGAGCAGTCCAACTCCTCGCTGGTGTACGGCGACGCGTACATCCTCAAGGTGTTCCGCCGTATCCAGCCCGGGGTCAACCCGGACCTGGAGGTGCCGGGGGCGCTGGCCGCGCAGGGCTGTGCGCGGGTGCCCGCGCCGGTGGCCTGGTTCCGGACCACCGAGCCCTGGCCCGCGACGCTCGGCGTGCTCCAGCCGTTCCTGCCGGGCGCCGCCGACGGCTGGACGCTGGCGCTGCGCGCGCTCGCCGCCGGCGACGACTTCACCACCGAGGCGCACGAACTGGGGCGATCCACGGCCGAGGTGCACCTCGCGCTGGCCACGGCCTTCCCGTCCGGTGCGCACGGCGAGAACGGCCACACGGCCGAGGCGATGACGGCCCGG
Source organism: Streptomyces olivochromogenes (assembly GCF_021538895.1). Lineage (GTDB taxonomy): Bacteria > Actinomycetota > Actinomycetes > Streptomycetales > Streptomycetaceae > Streptomyces > Streptomyces olivochromogenes_A. The sequence goes on from NZ_JADDRL010000170.1 coordinate 1,402, forward strand.
CTGGAGGCCGCCGTGCACTGCGTGCCCGCGCTGCGGCCGTTCGTCCCGGGGCTGCGTACCGCGTTCGGCGCGCTCGCCACCTGCGACGCCGGACCGCCCGCCCAGCGCATACACGGCGACCTGCACCTGGGACAGGTGCTGCGGGCCGGCCGCGAGTGGTTCGTCATCGACTTCGAGGGCGAGCCGTCCCGTCCGCTCACCGAACGGCGTAGTGCCCAGTCACCGGTCCGGGACGTGGCCGGCATGCTGCGTTCCTTCGACTACGCGGCCCGGCAGCGCCGCCCCTGGCGCCCGGAATGGGCCCGCCGCTGCCGGGAGGCGTTCTGCGCGGGCTACGCGGCCCGGGCAGGATGGGACCCGCGCAAGAAGCACGCCCTGTTGCGCGCCCACGAGACGGACCGGGCGGTGTACGAGGTGCTCTACGAGGCCAGGCACCGTCCGGACTGGCTCCCTGTCCCGATGGCGGCGATCAAACGGCTCGCCGTGCGAGGAGGCTGACGACGTCATGGCACTGCGCGAGACCTCGCTTCCCGAGCCGTCGGGTCCGCTCCAGCGGTCGGCGGTCCCCCTGGACCCCGCCGACCGCGACCGTCTGCTGGCGGGCGCCCATCACGACCCGCACGCCCTGCTGGGCGCCCACCCGGTGCCGGGCGGCATGCTCTTCCGGGCGCTGCGTCCGTTCGCCCGCGCGGTGAGCGTCCTGGTCGACGGGACGCGCGGCCGGCTCGTCTCCGAGGGCGGCGGCCTGTTCGCCGCCGTCCTGCCGTACGACACGGTGCCCTCGTACACCCTGCTGGTCGAGTACGAGGACGGCGAGCACGAGGTGCACGACCCGTACCGCTTCCTGCCCGCACTCGGCGAGCTCGACCTGCACCTGATCGGCGAGGGCCGGCACGAGCAGCTGTGGAAGGCGCTGGGCGCCGAGCCGATGACGCACCAGGGCGTGACGGGCACCCGGTTCACCGTGTGGGCGCCGAACGCCCAAGGGGTGCGGGTCGCCGGGGAGTTCACCAGCTGGGACGGGACGCAGTACCCGATGCGTTCGCTGGGCTCGTCCGGGGTGTGGGAGCTGTTCCTGCCGGGCATCGGCGAGGGCAGCCGGTACAAGTTCGAGATCACGTCCCGGTACGGCGGCCGGTTCCTCAAGGCCGACCCGATGGCGCGCGGCACGGAGGTGCCGCCCGACACGGCCTCCGTGGTCACGGCCTCGCACTACGAGTGGGGCGACGCCGAGTGGATGGCGCACCGCGCGGACACACCGGTGCACGAGGCACCGTTCTCGGTGTACGAGGTCCACCTGCCCTCCTGGCGTCCGGGCCTGACGTACCGCCGACTCGCCGACGAGCTGCCCGCGTACGTCAACGACCTCGGCTTCACGCACGTGGAGCTGATGCCCGTCGCCGAGCACCCCTTCGGGCCCTCCTGGGGCTACCAGGTCACGTCCTACTACGCGCCGACGTCCCGGCTGGGCACCCCCGACGACTTCAGGTACCTGGTCGACGCCCTGCACCGGGCCGGCATCGGCGTGATCATGGACTGGGTGCCCGCCCACTTCCCCAAGGACGACTGGGCGCTGGCCCGCTTCGACGGGGACCCGCTGTACGAGCCCGGAGACTGGCGGCGGGCCGAGCATCCCGACTGGGGGACGTACGAGTTCGACTTCGGGCGCACCGAGGTGCGCAACTTCCTGGTCGCCAACGCGGTCTACTGGTGCGAGGAGTTCCACATCGACGGGCTGCGGGTGGACGCGGTCGCCTCGATGCTCTACCTCGACTACTCGCGCGACTCCGGTCAGTGGACGCCCAATGTGTTCGGCGGGCGCGAGGACCTGGACGCGGTGGCGTTCCTTCAGGAGATGAACGCGACCGTCTACCGGCGGGCGCCGGGCGTGCTCACCATCGCCGAGGAGTCGACCGCCTGGGACGGCGTGACGCGGCCGACGGACAGCGGCGGGCTGGGTTTCGGGCTGAAGTGGAACATGGGCTGGATGCACGACTCGCTGCAGTACATCCAGCACGAGCCGGTCCACCGCAAGTACCACCACAACGAGATGACCTTCTCGATGGTGTACGCGTACAGCGAGAACTACGTCCTGCCCATCTCGCACGACGAGGTCGTCCACGGCAAGCAGGCCCTGGTCTCCAAGATGCCGGGCGACTGGTGGCAGCGGCGCGCCGACCACCGCGCCTACCTGGGCTTCATGTGGGCCCACCCGGGCAAGCAACTCCTCTTCATGGGACAGGAGTTCGCCCAGGGCGGCGAATGGTCCGAGGCGCACGGCCCGGAATGGTGGCTGCTGGACCCCGGCTACGTCGCGGCGGCGGACCACCGCGGCGTCCGCGACCTGGTCCGCGACCTCAACACCGTCTACCGCGCCACCCCGCCCCTGTGGCAGCGGGACACCGACCCGGCCGGCTTCCAGTGGGTCCTCGGCGACGCGGCGGACGACAACGTCTTCGCCTTCCTGCGCTACGACGCCGACGGCACCCCCCTGCTGGCCGTCTCCCACTTCTCCCCCGCCGTCCGCCAGGACTACCGCCTCGGTGTGCCGGGGAATGTCGGCGCCTGGCGCGAGGTGCTCAACACGGACGCTGCCCGCTACGGCGGCGGCGACATCACCAACCCCGGACGGCTGGTGCCCGAGGCCGACGGTCTCCGGCTCACGCTGCCGCCCCTCGCCACGGTGTGGCTGGTTCCGGCCCCGGTTGAGGGGTGAGCGATCGGGGCAGTCGGGGGACGTGCGCACCGTAGGAGTGGAGGAGGAACTCCTCCTGGTCGATCCCGAGACCGGCGAGCCCCGGGCGATGTCCGCCGCGGTGCTGGCCCGCGCGGACCGGGACGACCGCGACCACGACGACCACCGGGACGACCGCGACGGTCCGGGCGCGGACGTGTTCGAGAAGGAGCTGCACCGCCAGCAGCTGGAGTTCGCCACGAGTCCGCGGTCGGACCTGGGCGAGCTGGCCGCCGAGATCGGCCGGTGCCGTGCGCGGGCCGTGCGGCTGGCCGAGGAGACCGGCTGCGCCGTCGCCGCGCTCGCCGCCTCGCCGCTGCCCGTCAGCCCGTCCATCAGCTTCCACCCCCGCTACGCGTGGATGGCGGAGCAGTACGGCATGGCCGTGCACGAGCAGCTGGTCTGCGGCTGTCACGTGCACGTGTCCGTCGGGTCGGACGACGAGGGGGTCGCCGTCCTGGACCGGATCCGGCCCTGGCTGCCGGTCCTGACCGCGCTGAGCGCCAACTCCCCGTTCTGGCAGGGCAGGGACACCCGGTACGCCAGCTATCGCAGCCGGGTCTGGCAGCGCTGGCCCTCCGCCGGGCCGACCGAGGTCTTCGGCTCGGCGGAGCGGTACCGCCGGCGGGTGGCGGAGATGGTCGCCACCGGCGCCCTCCTCGACAAGGCGATGATCTACTTCGACGCGCGCCTGTCCGAGCGGTACCCGACCGTGGAGATCCGGGTCGCGGACGTCTGTCTGCACGCCGAGACCGCCGTGCTGGTGGCCGCCCTGACGCGCGGCCTGGTGGAGACGGCCGCCCGCGACTGGCGGGCCGGCACCGAGCCCCTCGGGCACAGCGTGAGCCTGCTCCGGCTCGCCGCGTGGCGGGCGGCGCGGTCCGGACTGTCCGAGGACCTGCTCGACCCGGTGACCCTGCGGCCGGCGCCCGCCGAGGCGGTCGTACGGGATCTGCTGGAACACACCCGGGACGCGCTGTCCGACCACGGGGACACCGAGCGGGTACGGGAGGCGGTCGGCTCGGTGCTGCGGCGCGGCAACGGCGCCCGGGTGCAACGGGAGTTGCTGGAGAGGACCGGGAGCCTGCGCGACGTGGTCGCCGAGTGCGTACGGCTCACCCGCTCCTGATCCGCCCGGCGCCCGGGTTCTCCGGCTCCCGCTGTCACGTCTTGATCATGAGTAGGCGACGACTTCCCCGTTCGTGACCCCGAACTGCCTTACCTGGGCTACATTCGAGCACCGCCGACCACCGTACTGATCGGTGGGGTCACCCTCCGTACACCCCAGGAGCAGCGCATGCGCGAATTCGCTCTCGCTCCGGCGGCGGCCGTGCCGCCCCTGACCGGCGGGCTCGCCGACAGCGTCTTCGACATGGCGGCGCAGAACCCCACCCTGCCGGTGCTGGCGCGCCGTCGTAACGGCGCCCCGGTCCTGTGGGAGGAGGTGACGGCCGTGGAGCTGCGCGACGAAGTGGTCGACGTGGCCAAGGGGTTGGTGGCCTCCGGGATCTCGCCGGGCCGGCGCGTGGCCGTCATGTCCCGCACCCGGTACGAGTGGACGGTGCTCTCCTTCGCCCTGTGGGCGGTGGGCGCGGAGATCGTTCCGATCAATCCGGCGTCCGCCCGGGAACAGGTCGAGTGGATCCTCAGGGACGCCGACTGCGTGGCCGTGGTGGTGGAGGACGAGCAGGGCGTCATGACGATCGGCACCGTGTGCACCGGGCTGCCGCGGCTGCGGCACGTCTGGCAGCTGGACGCGGGGGCGCTGGACCAGTTGGTGGACCGCGGCGCGTTCGTCCCGCTGACCACGGTGGAGTCGCTGCGCCGGATCGTGCTGCCGGACTCGACGGCGGCCATCACCTACACCTCGGGCACGTCGGGCCGCCCGATGGGCTGCGCCCTCAGCCACCGCGGACTGGCGTATCCGTGCGACACGCTCCTCGCGGGCTGGGGCCACACGGGGGCGCCCCCGGGACAGCAGCCGTCGGTGCTGGCCTTCCTGCCCTTCTCGCACGTGTACGGGCTGATGATCCAGGTGCTGTGCCTGCGCGGCGGCGTCCTGATGGGGCACGAGCCGGAGATGAGCGAGGCGGCGCTGTCGTCGGCGTTGCGCACGTTCCGGCCGACGTACTTCTACGGCGTGCCCTCGCTCTACGAGAAGCTCTACAAGGTCTTCCTGCGCACGGCCCAACAGGTCGGCCGGGGCGCGCTGTTCGAGCGGGCGGCTCAGACCGCGCGGGACTTCGCGGCGGCCACGGAACGGCAGCGGCTGGGCCGGGGGGCCGGACCGGGTTTCGACCTGCGGCTGCAACACGCCCTGTACGAACGGACGGTGTACCGCAGACTGCGGGGCGCGCTGGGCGGCCGGGTGGTGCGGGCCACCTCCGCCGGCTCGTCGCTCAACCGTGAACTGACCCTCTTCTACGAGGGGATCGGCATCTACGTCCACGACGGCTACGGGCTGACCGAGACCGCCGGCGGGATCACCATGCAGCCGCTCGGCCGCGAGAAGTCCGGAACCGTCGGCAAGCCCCTGCCCGGCACCGACATCCACGTGGCGGACGACGGGGAGATCCTGGTGCGCGGCCCGTCCGTGTTCCAGGGATACGTCAACGACGAGGCCGGGACCCGTGCGGCGCTCCTGCGCGGCGGCCTGCTGGCCACCGGGGACATCGGACGGCTGGACTCCGAGGGCTATCTGACGATCACCGGCCGCAAGAAGGACGTCATCGTCACCAGCGGCGGCACGAGCGTGGCGCCGGCCCCGCTGGAGCAGCGGCTGCGGATGCACCCGCTCGTCCACCAGGCGGTGGTGGTCGGCGACAACCGTCCCTGCGTGGGGGCACTGATCACGCTGGACCCGGAGTACCTGGCGCACTGGCGGGCGACGCTGGCGGCGCAGGGTGACACGCCCGGACGGGAGGCGCGGGAGGACAACGCGCTGCGGGACGAGATCGCGCGGGCGCTCGCCGCGGCCAACAGCGCGGTGTCACGGTCCGAGTCCATCCGGGTCTACCGGGTGCTTCCCGAGCCGTTCGATCCGGCCAACGGACTGCTGACGCCCTCGCTGAAGCTGCGCCGGGACGCCATAGTGCGGCACTACGCCGCCGAGATCGACGCGATGTACGAGGCCCGGGCCCGGGTGGCGCGCCGGCCCACCGCGCCCGAGCCGACCGACTGGGAGGACTCGGACAACGTGTTCCGATGAGGAGATCCCGCAACGGTGCGGTGCCGGGCGGCCGCGGGACGCGTACCCCGCTCGCCTGCGGGAACCCGCAGCGGTGGGACGAAAGAGCAGCGAGGACAGCCCCGTGCACACGGCGTGAACGTCCCTTCGCACGGGGCCGGGAAAGACGAGATGGCGACCGGGCGACGCTGGGACGAGACACCGCCTTCGGAGGACACGTACGACCAGGCGTTCTCCTTCCCGGGCGAACTGCACAACGTGACGGGTGCACGACTCGCCGCGGAGGAGTTCCTGTGCTCCCTCGCCCGCGCGTCGCCGCCACGGGCCGCCGAGTACTGGGACGACATCCTGCTGGTCGTCACCGAGCTGGCGGCGAACGTCGTGCAGTACGCTCCGGGCCCCTTCGAGCTGCGGATGCGCCGCACCTTCGACGGCGTGCACGTCACGATGCGCGACACCAGCAGCATCCGGCCCGAGCCGCGTCCGTTCCGTCCCGACGCGGGCGGCGGCGGCATCGGCTGGCACCTGATGCACACGCTGTGCGACCAGGTGAGCGTGGTCGTCACCGACACGGGCAAGGACATCCACGCCTTCCTGCCCTGGTGAGGAGGGGGCCGGGGCCGCCCGGGTCACCGCGGGCGGTGGGCGACCACCCCGAACATCGTCACGGACATGTGCAGGGCGCCCCGCTCGGCGGCTTCCGCGAGGTCGGCGTAGACGGTGTCCCGCTGGTCCTCGCCGAGCAGTCCGCGGCGCACCGCCGATTCGCCGAGCATGCGGACCAGCGGCCAGGCGACCGACCGGTGGTCCTGGAGCAGGGCCTGGGAGCCGCGGTCCTCGACGACGAGTCCGGCCGCGGTCAGCTGGCCGACGAGGCGGCGCCCGGAGTAGGGGTTGGCGGCTCCGGTGAGGGCACCCGCGGTCAGGGCCCGCAGGATCTCCGGGTCGCCCGGGTGCAGGACAGTCGTCGCCCAGTCGGTGTCGAGCAGGGCCACCCGGCCGCCGGGGCGCACCACCCGGGCCATCTCGGCGACCGCCCTGTCCGGTTCGGCCAGGTGCTGCAGGACGCGTTCGCACCAGACGACGTCCACGGAGTCGTCGGGCAGGGGCAGGGCGAGCGCGTCGCCGTCCGTGAAGCGGGCCCGGCCGCCGGCGGCCCGTTCCTCGGCGACGGCGCGCAGTCCGGGGTTGGGTTCGACGCCGAGCGCGGAGCCCCGGGGGCCGACCAGGGCGGCCAGGGCGCGGGTCTGCGTGCCGGTTCCGGCGCCGACGTCCAGCACCCGCTCGCCGTCGTGGACCGCGAGCGCCTCCTCGGCCCAGGCGCGCAGGCGCCGTACTCCGGGGTTGGCGTCCTGGGAGTCCAGGGCGCCCACCAGCGGCGCCACGTTCTGCGGGTCCATGTTGCGCGTCTGGAAGGCCGAACCGGGCCGAGTCTCCGCCATGGCGCGCACTCTACGGCCCGTACGCCCCGCGTACGGGCCGCTTTCCCGAGCCTGCGGCGAACTCCGGAACACCACCGCGCACAGGAGTCCCCCGCATATCCGTGCGACTAGGGGGTTACTCGGGGCATGCACAGGGGCATGCTGGAGCCCACGCGTTCGTCTGCCTGCCGCGCCCCGCTGGCGGAACGGCTCGGCGCACGCTGGGATCGATGTGGTGCGAGCAGCGATCCGGGGCACGCGAACGGTGTCGAGTCGGACCGCCTGGAGCCGCAGAGAGGGATGAACAACGTGACACGACCCAGGATCCTGGTGGTTGGCGCGGGCTTCGCGGGAGTGGAGTGCGTTCGCCGTCTGGAACGCAAGCTCGCCCCCTCGGAGGCCGACGTCACCCTGGTGACGCCGTTCGCCTACCAGCTCTATCTGCCCCTGCTGCCCCAGGTCGCCTCCGGCGTGCTGACGCCCCAGTCGATCGCGCTCTCGCTGCGCCGCAGCAAGAAGTACCGCACCCGGATCATCCCGGGCGGCGCCATCGGCGTGGACCTGAAGTCGAAGGTCTGCGTCATCCGGACCATCACCGACCAGACCGTGGCCGAGCCGTACGACTACATCGTGCTCGCACCGGGCAGCGTCACCCGCACCTTCGACATCCCGGGGCTGACCGAGCACGCCTTCGGCATGAAGACCCTCGCGGAGGCCGCCTACATCCGCGACCACGTCATCTCCCAGCTCGACCTCGCCGACGCCAGCCAGGACCCGGCCGAGCGGGCCTCGCGGCTGCAGTTCGTGGTGGTCGGCGGCGGGTACGCCGGTACCGAGACCGCTGCCTGCCTGCAGCGCCTGACGCACGCCGCGGTCAAGCGCTATCCGCGCCTGGACCCGGGCCTGATCAAGTGGCACCTGATCGACATCGCGCCGAGGCTGATGCCCGAGCTCGGCGACAAACTCGGGCGCAGCGCCCAGGAGATCCTGGGCCGGCGCGGCATCGACATCTCCCTCGGCGTGTCCATCGAGAAGGCCGGCCCGAACGAGGTCACCTTCACCGACGGCCGGGTCGTGCCCACCCACACCCTGATCTGGACGGCCGGCGTGGTGGCCAGCCCGTTGATCGCCACGCTCGGCGCCGAGACCGTCCGGGGCCGCCTCGCGGTGACCTCGGAGATGACGCTGCGGGGCCACGACGGGGTGTTCGCGCTGGGCGACGCGGCCGCCGTCCCGGACATGGCCAAGGGCGAGGAGGACGCGATCTGCCCGCCCACCGCCCAGCACTCCATGCGCCAGGGCCCCCGGGTCGCCGACAACATCATCGCGACGCTGCGCAACCAGCCCCTGCGCCCCTACGTCCACAAGGACCTGGGGCTCGTCGTCGATCTCGGCGGCAAGGACGCCGTGTCCAAGCCGCTCGGCATCGAACTGCGCGGGCTGCCCGCCCAGGTCGTCGCCCGCGGCTACCACTGGTCGGCGCTGCGCACCAACGTCGCCAAGATCCGGGTCCTGACGAACTGGACGCTCAACGCCGTCGCGGGCGACGACTTCGTGCGCACCGGCTTCCAGACGCGCAAGCCGATGCGGCTCAAGGACTTCGAGTACTCCGACGCCTACATGACGCCGGAGCAGGTGCGCGCGTACGTCGAGAGCGGCGGCCCCGGCGGCCCGTCGGCCTGACCCCGGTCCCCCCGTGGCTCGCGGCCGCCGCCCGGTCCCGTGACGGTCCGGCGGCCGTGGTCCGGGTCCGCCGTGCCATGCTGGATTTCGGGATCATGACGTGACACGGGAGAGAGCGCGGCGGCGTGAGGTCAGCGGGACGGTCGGTGCGGGCGAAGCTGTGGGACCGTCTCGCGGCGTACGACCCCGGGTTGCTGCGGCTGACCGCGGGCCTGCGCACCGTGACGGCCATCGCCCTCACGCTGGCCGCCCTGGCCCTGACGGGGGCCCGCGTGACCCTGCTGGTGGCCGGGGCCATGGCGGCGATGGTCGCCACCTTCGCCGTACGGGACAAGTCGCTCTCCCGGCAGGCCGTCACGCTGGCGCTCGGACTGCCGGTGGCGCTCGCCGCGGTGTCGCTGAGCGCGCTGCTGAACGCGCGCGTGGTGGCCGGGGACGTGTTCTTCGTCGTGCTCATCTTCTGCGCCGTCTACAGCCGCCGGTTCGGGGACCGCGGCACGGCGCTCGGGCTGATCGGCTTCCAGGTCTATTTCCTGTCGCTGTTCGTCCACGTGACCGCGCCCACGCTGCCGGGCCTGTTCGGCGCGATCGCCCTCGCCTTCCCGTGCGCCGCGCTGGCCCGCTTCGTCCTCGTACCCCAGACCGCCGCGGGCACCCTCGACCGGATGCGGCGGGCCTTCCGCGCCCGCCTCGCCCAACTCATCGAGGCGCAGATCGAGTTGCTCGACGCCGGCCCGGAGGAGGTGGACAAGGCCCTGGCGGACGTCCGCACGCGCACCGCCCGGCTGCACGAGTCGGCCCTGATGATCCAGGGCCTGCTGGAGGAGGGGACGTCCGACGAGTCCGTGGCGCGGCTGGTCCAGCGGCGGGTCGCGGACGCCGAGATCGCCGCCGAGCGGCTGGGTCTCCTGCTGCTGACCGCGCGCAGCGCCGAACGGGCCGACACGCTCACCCTGCACCTGCCGGGGGCACCCCTGCCGTCGGGGGGCGAGACGCCGGTGCGGGACGAGGCGAGCGCGACGATCCGCCGTGACCTTCAGGCGCTGCGGCTGCTCGTGCTGCGGCCGGTGGGCGAGGACTCGGGGGCCGTGCCGGCGCGGCTGCGCAACCGGCTGCTCGGCTACCGCGAGGAGGAGAACCTGCCGCCCGCGTCGACCGTCGTGCAGGACGTCTTCCGGGGCATCGGCGAGGCGGCGCGGGCGGTCCTGGGGCTGCGGATCGCCCTCGACGGGCCGCAGGACGAGTCCGCGGACACCCCGGCCACGATCCGCTCGCGCGAGGAGCTGGACGCGGAGGACGCGGCGATCGGCGGCGGCGAGGACGAACGGGAGGACGAGGGGTCCACCGGGCTGCGCCGGCCGAGCACGCGGGCTGCCGTGCAGGTCTCCGTGGGGTCGGCGCTCGCCATCGTCGGCGGCGAGCTGCTGTCCGCGCAGCGCTGGTACTGGGCGGTGCTGACCTGCTGGATCGTCTTCATCAACACCGCGTCCACCGGGGAGATCCTGGTCAAGGGCTACCGCCGGCTGCTGGGCACGGTCTTCGGCGTCGTGGCCGGCATCGTGCTCGCCGGGCTGGTCGGCCGGCACACGTGGACGGCGTTCGCGCTGGTGCTGCTGTTCATCTTCGCGATGTTCTACACGGCACCGCTGTCCTACACGCTGATGTCGTTCTTCGTGACGGCGATGCTGGGGCTGCTCTACACCCTGCTCAACACCTACAGCCTGTCGGTCCTCGTGGTGCGGATCGAGGAGACGGCACTCGGCGCGGCCTGCGGCGTCCTCGCGGCGGCGGTGGTGCTGCCGGTGCACACCGACCGCCGGACGAACGAACTGCTCGTCGAGGTGCTGGACCGCCTGGCGGACGTCACCCGGGCCGCGGTCGACCAGCTGAGCGGCGGGGTCCCGGCGGACCTGCTGGACCGGGCGCGGGACCTGGACCGGGCGCTGGCCGAACTGAGCGCCTCCACCCAGCCGCTGACCCACCCGATCACCCCGCTGCGCTCCCGCCGGGACACGGCCCGCTATGTCGTGGCGCTCCTGGAGACCTGCGCGTACCACGCGCGTTCGCTGGCGGCCACCGCCGAACTCCTCCCCGCGAAGCCCTCGATCGCGGCGGATCCGCGACTGCGCGGGGTGGGACGCCGCATCGTGAACAACATCGAGGCGATCGCCGGGCACGTCGCCGACCGGTCGCCCACGGCGGAGGTCGCGACCGGCCCGAGCATCGCCTCCCTGCTGGAACCCGGCACCCTCGCCACACCGCGCTACGGCCGGGTGACCGACCGCGTGCTGCGGCATCTGCAACGCCTGGACGAGGCGGTGGTGGGCCTGGCCCGGCCGCTCGGGGTCCCGGTCGCGCGACCGCCCAAGTGACCGCACGGCAGGGGTCGTACGACCCGGAACCGGTCGCCGGGACCCGGGGCCGGCGCGTGGCGGCCGCTCAGACGCGGGGCCAGCGGGCCACGGCGAAGGAGTAGAGGCCGAACAGCATCAGTCCGACCGCGACCACGGCCAGCAGCCAGGGACCCAGCGGTGTCGCGGCGAAGGAGCGGAGGGTGTCGTCGAGTCCCTTGGCCTTCTCGGGCCGGTAGTCGACCGCGGCCCGCACCGCGAAGGCGCCGGCGGCGGCGAACACCGCGCCGCGCGCCACGCCGCCGGCCACCCCGGTGACGTCGACGAGCCGCAGCGTCCGGCGTGACATCGCGCCGAGGTCGAGCTCCTCGTGGAACGCCCGCCGTACGGCCTGGACCGCGATCCACACCCCGGCCGCGGCGATGGCGACGGCCACGGCGCCCACGAGCCACTGTCCGGCGGGGACGCCGAGCGCCCGCGCCGTGACGTCCCGGGACCGCTGGTCGCCGGACGGTTCGGTGCCGCCCGAGCCGGCCGCGAACGCCAGCACGGACCAGGCGACGGACCCGTAGAACACGCACGCCCCGAGGGCGAGCAGACGCGTCCGCGCGGCGCGGCCGTCGGGGCCGGCGGAGCCGAAGAGCGCCGCCGACAGCCGCCACACCGCCATGCCCAGGAGTCCGATGCCCAGCGCCCACAGCAGGACGGCGCCGTAGGGCCGGCCGGCGAGCTCGGCAAGGGCGCCGCCCGCGTCGGCCTGCTTCCTGCGGTCGCCGAGGGCGACGCGCAGCGCCAGCAGGCCCACCAGGACATAGATGGTGCCCCGGGCGGCCAGGCCCGCCCGGGCCGACCACTCGGTCACCGTGTCGGCCGGTCCGGAACGGGGGCGGCCCGGTCCGGTCCGGGCGACGGCACCGAACTCCAACGAACCTCACTTCCTCGCGGGTTCCGCCACCGGCAGGCACACGCTCGTGCTCGCGCTCGCGGCCAGCTGGCTGCGAGCGGCCTCCAGGGCGAGTCTCACTTCACGGGTACCCGTCGACACGCACAGCGTGTACGCCAGGTCCTGGGCGCGCGGGCCGGTCGTCCTCGCTCCGGCGGCCGGCTCCTCGGCGAGGAGCGACTCGTACTCGTCGACGAGCTTGCGCAGGGTCGCGGGGTGGGGCATCAGCATCGGAATCGCTCCTCGATCACGGGATGGTGGCATCAGCGTCGGTCGCGCTCCTCGATCACTGCTGGGTGGCCGGTCAGGCCGCCGCTGTGTCACGCCCGAGCGCCTCGTCGCGGATCCGCGCGCAGCTGCGGCTGATGAGCCGGGACACGTGCATCTGGGAGATGCCGAGCAGATCGGCGATGCGACTTTGAGTCATGTCCTCGAAGAAGCGCATGTAGAGGATGGCGCGCTCGCGCTCGGGCAGACGGCGCAGGCCTTCCTTGGCGGACTCGCGGTCGACGACGACGTCGTACGAGGAGTCCGTGGCCCCGAGCGTGTCGGCGAGGCTGTATCCGTCGTCGCCGGTGGACAGTTCGGCGTCCAGCGACAGGGTGCTGAAGCTCTCCAGGGCCTCCAGGCCCGCGCCGACCTCGTCCTCGGTGAGCCCGGTGTGGGCGGCGAGGTCGGCGACGGAGGGTTCGGGGGTGCCGGGGTTCTCGGTGAGTTCACGGCGCGCCAGGCGCACCCGGTTGCGCAGCTCCTGCACCCGGCGGGGCACCCTGAGCGCCCACATCCGGTCCCGGAAGTGCCGCTTGACCTCCCCGGTGATGGTGGGCACCGCGTAGCTCTCGAAGGCTCCGCGCTCCGGGTCGAACCGGTCGACGGCCTTGACCAGTCCGAGCGCGGCGACCTGCCGCAGGTCCTCGACGGACTCGCCGCGGTCGCGGAACCGGCCGGCGATCCGGTGGGCCATGGGCAGCCACGCGGTCACGAGTTCGTCGCGCAGCGCCTCGCGCTCGGGGCCGTCGTCCAGCCCGGCGAGGCGGGCGAA
>NZ_JADDRL010000171.1 GCF_021538895.1 Streptomyces olivochromogenes
TCTTGCGGCAGACACGGAGGTGTCCTCTCGGGGAAGGGGCGATCAGGGAGGTGCAGAAGCCGAGGAGCGGGTCGCACGGCACGCGTCAGCGGTCCGCTCACCGACCCGCGATGGCGGGCATGCCGTCTCGGGTCGGGGAGCGGATGGTGCGGGGAGTGGAGGGTGCGGCGCTGTGGCGGCGAGAGGTCAGACGGGCCGACAGATGTCACTGGACGTACGGCCGAAGTCGATGTGGCGCCGCGAGGTCAGCAGGGGCCGCAGCAGGACGGTGCGGTTGGACGAACCCATGGCCGCACCCCCGTGTTCCCTAGTATTCCTACCTGGCTGATAGGGATAGTGGCAGAGACCGACGTCCGGCCCAAGAGGCTGTTCGCATGGTGGACACGGCTGTCTCGCTCCTTGGGCGTGAGGCACATATCCGTACGGCCCGGCCGGGAATCCGCCGGGCGAGGGCACGTGCCCCCGCCCGGTGGCCGCGCGGCTTCAGGCCGCGGCGGGCGTGTAATGGGAGGCGTCGTCGCCCTCGATGACATGGCTGAAGGTGCCGTCGACACCGGCGGGGACATCGCCCGCGACGGTCACCCGGTGCAGCAGGCGCGGGAGGTCGCCGTAGTCGTCGGGGGCGTAGTGCTGGGTGATGCGGTTGTCGAACAGAACGAGGTCTCCCGGCGTCCAGGCCACGCGCACGACGTTCTCGGGGCGGGTGACGTACGACTGGAAGATGCGCAGCAGGTCGCGCGAGTCGGTGGGGCCGAGGCCGACGATGCTCTGCGCGAAGCCGCCGATGAACAGCCCGCGTTCCCCGGTCTCGGGGTGGACGCGGACGACGGGGTGCGCGGTGCGGTACTTCCGGGAGACGAATCGCCTGCGGTGCTCGGCGGCCTTCTCGTTCTTCGGGGCGGCGTAGTCGTGGTCGTTGGTGTGCACGGCCCACAGCCGGTCCGCCAGCTCGCGCAGCGGCTCGGGCAGATCCCGGTAGGCGGCCGCCGAGTTGGCGATGAGGGTGTTGCCGCCGTAGGGCGGGACCACGAGGGCGCGCAGGGTGGACGCCTTCGGCGGTGTCCGCACGAAGGTGACGTCCGTGTGCCAGTGGTTGGCGCGGATGCCCTCGTCGCCGTCGACGGGGAGGATCTGGGGCTGGTCCTCGACGGACGGCACGGTGGGGTGCGCGGTGGTCAGCTCGCCGAAGAGGGAGGCGAAGCGGAGCTGGCCCGCGTCGTCGAGCCGCTGGTCGCGGAAGACGAGCGCCTTGTGCTCCAGGAGCGCGGAGTGGATCTCGGCGACGACGGCCGGGTCGAGGTCGGCGGAGAGGTCCACGCCGAGGATCTCGGCGCCGATACGGCCGCCGATCCTGTGGATGTCGAAGCCGGTGCTGGTGGTCATGTGCGGGTGTCCTTTCAGGAAGTGATCAGGTGCGGTGATCGGCTGGGAGGGGGATCAGCCGCCGAGCGGGCCGGTACGGCTCGGGTGGTCCGCCACGGCTGTCGTGGTCAGCCGGTTGGCGGGGCGGGGCAGGCCGTAGTGCTCGCGCAGGGTGCGGCCGGTGTACTCGGAACGGAACAGGTCGCGCCGCCGCAGGATCGGCACGACGTGGTCGACGAAGTCCTCCAGGCCGCCCGGCAGATGGGGCGGCATGATGTTGAAGCCGTCGGCGGCGCCCTGGGTGAACCACTCCTCCAGCTGGTCGGCGATCTGCTCCGGGGTGCCGGCGAAGACGCGGTGGCCGCGGCCGGCGCCGAGACGGGCGATGATTTCGCGCAGGGTGAGGCCGTCACGGCGGGCGAGTTCGGCGACGAGCGTGAATCGGCTCTTGTTGCCGTTGATGTCCCGTTCCTCGGGCAGTTCGGGCAGCGGCCCGTCCAGCGGCAGCCCGGTCAGGTCGGTGCCGAGCATCCCGGACAACTGGGCGAGCCCGTACTCGGGGACCTGCAGCTCGGTCAGCTCCCGTTCGAGCGCGCGGGCCTCGGACTCGGTCGAGCCGATGACGGGGGCGATGCCGGGCAGGATCAGCAACTGGTCCTCGGTGCGGCCGTGTCGGGCCAGCCGGGACTTGAGGTCCTTGTAGAAGGACTGGCCGTCGGCCAGGGTCTGCTGGGCGGTGAAGACGGCCTCGGCGTACCGGGCGGCGAACTCCTTGCCGTCCTCCGACGAGCCGGCCTGCACGAGCAGCGGATAACCCTGCGGCGTGCGCGGTACGTTCAGGGGTCCGCGCACCCCGAAGTACTCGCCACGGTGGTTGATCTCCCGCACCTTGTCGGTGTCGGCGTAGACGCCGCGTTCCCGGTCCAGCAGGATCGCGTCGTCCTCCCAGCTGTCCCACAGCTTGGTGGCGACCTCGACGAACTCCCGCGCCCGCTCGTAGCGCAGGCGGTGCTCCAGGTGCTCGTCCTGCCCGAAGTTGCGGGCCTCGTCGACGGTGCCGGAGGTGACGATGTTCCAGCCCGCCCGGCCACCGCTGATGTGGTCCAGGGAGGCGAACTTGCGGGCGGTGTGGAAGGGCTCGTTGAAGGTGGTGGAGACGGTGGCGATCAGGCCGATGTGCTCCGTGACCGCGGCCAGGGCGGACAGCAGGGTCAGCGGTTCGAAGCCGCCGAGCGCGTTGTGCCGGACCTTGCCCCACAGCGCCAGGCCGTCGGCGAGGAAGACGGAGTCGAACCGACCCCGCTCGGCGGTTCGCGCCAACTGCTGGAAGTAGCGCAGATCGGTGAGCCGTTCGGGCTGGGTACGGGGGTGCCGCCAGGCGGCGTCGTGATGGCCGGCGTTCATCAGGAAGGCGTTCAGATGCAGTTGGCGGGGGCTGGTCGCGGTCATGAGGTACCTCGGATCGGGGGGTGGGGCCGGGACGGTGGGGGAGCGGGCGGCCGGGTCAGTGGTCCGCGGGTACGCGCCAGGAGCTGAGCCGCCGCTCCACGGTCACCAGGAACTGGTTGAAGGCCACGCCGATGACGGAGATCGTGAGGATGCCGGCGTACATCTGCGGGATCGCGAAGTTGTACTGCGAAGCGTTGATCAGGTAGCCGAGCCCCGCCTTGGCGCCGATCATCTCGGCGGCGACCAGAACCAGGACGGACGCCGCTCCGGCCAGCCGGATGCCGGTGAAGATCACCGGCACCGAGGACGGCAGGATGACCTTCTGGAACAGCCGGGGTGCGGACAGGTCCATCGACTTCGCCAGCTTCAGCAGGGTCGGGTCGACGGTGCGGACCGCGCTGACGGTGTTGAGCAGGATCGGCCAGGTGCACGCGTACACCACGATGGAGATCTTCGAGGTCTCGCCGATGCCCAGCAGCAGCACGAACACCGGCAGCAGGGCCAGGGCCGCGGTGTTGCGGAAGACCTCCAGCAGGGGGCCGAGGAGGTCGGCGACCGGCCGGTACCAGCCGATCAGCAGGCCGAGCGGCACGGCGACGGCCACGGCGAGACCGAATCCCGTGAACGAGCGGACCAGGCTGGCGCGTGCGTTGTCGGCCAGCTGACCGTCGGCCGCCAGCCCCCACCAGGCGCGGGCGACCTCGCTGAACGGCGGCAGGAAGGTCCGGTCGACCAGACCGAGTCGCGGTGCGGCCTCCCACAGCAGCAGCAGTGCCCCGATGGCCACGGACTTGGTCGCGCCCTTCAGCAACAGGTACGGCAGTCGGCGGACCGCTCGGCGCACCCGCGCCGCCGGGGGAAGGACGCGGCGCGTGCCCGACGTCGGCTTACCGGGTGGCGTGGCGGACGCGGGAGCGGCAGCGGCAGGAGGCGTACTCGGGACGGAACCGGCGAGAGGGGCAGAGGCCGGCGTACCGGTCCGGTCGGTGGCCGTGCGGGTCGTGGAGCTCATACGGAAGCCTCTTCCTTCTCCAACTGCTGGGCCCTGGCCACCTCGTCGTGCAGCAGCGACCAGATCTGGTGCCGGTACCGCGCGAACTCGGCACTGGAGCGCGGGTCGTCCGTCGCGGTACGCGCGTCGAGGGAGACCGGCACGATCCGTTTGATGCGGCCCGGCCGCGACGTCATGACGGCGACCCGCTGTCCCAGATAGACGGCCTCGTCGATGCCGTGCGTGATGAACACGACGGTCTTGCCGGTGCGTTGCCAGATGCGCAGCAGTTCGTCCTGCAGCGACTCCCGGGTCTGGGCGTCCAGCGCGGCGAACGGCTCGTCCATCAGGAGCACATCGGGGTCGTAGGCGAGGCTGCGGGCGATCGCCACCCGCTGCCGCATGCCACCCGACAGCTCGTGCGGATGGCGGTCCTCGAACCCGGACAGGCCGACCAGGTCCAGGAACTCCCGGGCGCGCGCCGCACGTTCACGTCGCGGAGTGCCGGTGGCCTCCAGACCGAACTCGACGTTGCCCCGGGCCGTGCGCCACGGCAGCAGCGCGTACTGCTGGAACACGACGCCCCGGTCCAGGCCGGGTCCGGTGACGGGTCTGCCGTCCAAAAGGATTTCCCCGCTGGTGGGTTGGGCGAGGCCACCGAGGAGGTCGAGCAGCGTCGACTTGCCGCAGCCGCTGGGACCGACCAGGACGA
Source organism: Streptomyces olivochromogenes (assembly GCF_021538895.1). Lineage (GTDB taxonomy): Bacteria > Actinomycetota > Actinomycetes > Streptomycetales > Streptomycetaceae > Streptomyces > Streptomyces olivochromogenes_A. Next base: position 4,515 of record NZ_JADDRL010000171.1, read on the forward strand.
CGAACTCACCGGCCGCTATGTCCAGGTCGATACCGTCGAGGGCGGTGAACCGGGTTGCCCGACCGGCCCGGTGCGCCGCCCGGTCCTTGACGGTGAACTCCTTGCGCACCTGCTTCAGCGAGATCTTGGGTGGGGTGGATTCCGGCACGGGTCAGCTCCCGCTCGTCGAAGGGGATGAAGCGCCGTTGAACGCGTTCGTGTAGAGGTCGGCCAAGGTGACCTCGCCCTTCTTGATGTCGCCGCGCTCGACCAGCCAGTCGATCCACAGCCGCAGTTCCTTGCCGGTGATGCGGCCGGCCCGCTCGGCGACCCCGAAGGAGCGCCAGTACTTCAGCGGCGCGGTGTCCTCGTTGCGGCCGCGCCTCTTGACGATGTCCGTCATCCGGGCGACGACTTCGTCGTGCGGAGTGGAGCGGGCCCACTCGATGGCTCTGCCCGTGGCGGTGACGAAGGTCCGGGCCGTGTCGGGGTTCTGCTTCAGGAAGCGGTCGGTCATCACGTAGGTGCCGGCGCTGAAGGCGCCGAGCAGCTGGTAGTCGGTGAACAGGGGGCGGATTCCGCCGGCCGCCAGGGCCTTGTCGCGCAGGATGCCGCCGAGCACGGCCACGTCGATCTGCTTCTGGCGCAGCGTCTGCTCGGTGTTGACCGGAGGCACCACCAGTGGCTCGACCTTGCCGATGTCCGCACGGGACAGACCACCTCGCTGCAGATAGATGTCGAGCATGGCCTCGGCATGGGCGCCGAGGGTGTTCATGCCGACCTTCTTGCCGATCAGGTCCCGGGCTGAGCGCAGGGGGCTGTCATCGAGCACGTAGAAGCCGTTGTAGGCGTACTTGTCGGAGCCGTAGTAGCTGATGACCGCCTTGACGGGGGCGCCGTTCGCGGCGAGTTTGACGACCGCGCCGTTGAACGCCCCGCCGAAGTCGACCTGGCCCGTGGCCGCGGACTGTATGTCCTGCGGCCCGCTGATCGTGTTGCCGATCCACTTCAGCTTCACGTCGCCCAGGTAGCCGAGGTCCTCGGCCAGTTCCGGCAGGGTGACCTGGCCCGCCCAGCCCTGGTAGCGCAGCGTCTTGGTCCCGCCCTTGCCGGCGGTGGCTCCGTTCGCGGTCGTGCCGCACCCCACGGCCACCGCCGAAAGGCCGAGCAGAGAGAGGAATTGGCGTCGGTTCGATGCCGTCGTGGCCATGGAAAGGTCCTGTTCGAAATCGATGAAAGCGGCGGGAATGCGCACTGCTTTTCACGGGTGCGCGCGTTCCGCCCGAAAGACGTTGCGGGAGGTGAAAGAAGCCGTTCTCACGGCGAAAGCCGGACGGCGGTGAAGAGACTTCCCACCGACGGTGGACTACGGCGCTCGAAAGCGGCGCGTGTCAGTGGGTGCGGCGACCGACGGCACAGAGGGCGCTGGCCTGACGTCGCAGGTCGACGTGCAGGCGCGCGGCGAGGTACTCGGACGTGCTCACGGAAAAGAGCGTCGCAGCGAATTCCGGCCAGGTCAACGTCACTTGCGCGGACGTCTCATGTTCTCAACCATCCGACACGCGGGTGAAGTACCGCGTTCACAAATCCGCGGACGCCGGGGGCGCAAGGGGCGCAAAGTCAGGGGGGTGCAAAGTCAGACGGGCAGCACGAACGGGGGGTGCGCGCCATTGAGGAAATAGTCCCCGACGTCCCGGAGCCGGTGAGTGACGGGCTCGTACAGGGTGTGGGTGCGGGCATTGCGCCAGAAGCGGTCGAAGCCGAGCCGTGAGGAGGCGGAGCGGGTGCCGATGATGTCGAGGGCGCGGGCCGTGGACTCCTGCGCGGCCCGGGACGCCGCGGCCTCGGCCATGGCCACGAGTACCGAGGTCTCGGCGTACTCGTCGTGGGTGAGGTCCTCGCCGCGGGCCAGCCCGCCGTGCACGGCCTCCAGTGCCTGATCGGCGAGCGCGGACGCGGAGCGGGTCAGGACGGTGAGTTCTCCGTAGACGGCCAGTGCCTGCGGGTCCTGGGGAGAGCCGGCCGGCCAGGCGGAGTGCCCCGGCGCGTGGCTCGTCCCGCTGTACGCCCGGCTGTACTCCCGGGCCTCGGCGAGCACTCCCTCGGCCATGCCGAGACGGAGCTGGACGGACAGGAGCCGCCCGACCGGCGACACCAGAGCGGCCCTGGGCGACAGGACGTCCTCGTCCACGGCCAGCGAACCGAGTATGTCGTCGGCGGCAACCGGTACGGCGTCGAACTCCACGCTCCCGCCGGCCGCGAGCCGCTGGCCGAAGGTGTCGGCGTCGCCGTCGATCCCCACGCCGCCATGGGTGGGATCGACGACGACGGCGAGTGGTTCACCGGTCTCGGCCCGCACGGCTCGTACGGCGAGACGGTCGGCGACCAGGACACCGGTCGCGTAGTTCTGCCGACCGTTGAGCACACCGCCGCCGCGAGTCCTGGTCAGCGTCAGCGGGTGTTCCTGACGGGCGAGACCACCACCCCAGCACCACCGCTCCGCCGTGGACTGCCGCTCGACCTGTGCCGCCGGGGAGGGCTCACCGGCGTACCACGCGGTCCACGCCAGGAAGTAGTGACAGCCGAGCAGTTGACCGATCGCGCCGTCGGCCGCGGCGATCTCCCGGACGACGGCGTAGGCCGTGGGCCAGTCCGCGCCGCCTCCCCCGAACCCGGCCGGTTGAAGGAGCGTCAGCAGTCCCGCCTCGCGCAACCGGGACACTTCGTCGAACGGGGCCTTGCCCGCCTGTTCCCGGGCCGCCGCGTCCGTGGCCAGGTCGTCCGCCGTCTCGCGGGCCACGCGCAGCCAGTACGCGCGGCCGGGCCCGGTCCGCTCGGATTCCGGCCGCTCGGATTCCCGGGTGGGGCCGGACGGGGCAGGGGCAACGCCCATGGGAGAGGTCTCCTCAGGTCAGCGGCAGGACGACCGAGTGGGCCGGAAGCTTTGACTCCGGCAGCTCGAACTCCAGGTGGGACGGGTCGAGTTCGCTTCCCTAGTAAATCTATAGGAAATATAGGGAACGCAACAGCACGGGTCGGCTCGGGGGTGGTCCGGCATCCGGTCCGTGGTTGACGAGACGCGCGGCGTACTGCTCAATGGGGCCCATGAACGCCGAGCAGCGCCTGGTCACGCGCGACCACATCGACTTCGGTCGGGTGTGGTCGGCCGCGTGTTGCGCCTGACACGGCAGCGGCCGTCCGACCGGCCCCTCCCTTTCTCGGTCACCCCGTAGCGGGCCGAGTTCCTCCCTCGGCGGCGCCGCCGTCGCTCCGCTTCGTTCGAGCGGCGCCGTGACACGGCCGTCCCCGCAGACGGCCCGCGCGGGAGCCGTGCCCTGCGCACCGCGCCGATCCCGCACCGTTCCCGCCTCAGTCCCACGTTTACGCTCACGCTCACGAAGGGTCCGCCATGGCCACCGTCCTGTCCGTCTCCGGAAGTCCCTCCGCCACCTCCCGTACCGCCCGTCTGCTGCGCCACCTGGACAGACGCCTGGCGAGTCAGGGACACGAGGTGATCCCGCTGGACGTCCGCACCCTCCCCGCCGAGGCCCTGCTCGGCGCCGACTTCCGGCACCCGGCGGTCGTCGAGGCGACCGAACTGTTCGACCGCGCCGACGGGATCGTGATCGGCACGCCCGTCTACAAGGCCGCCTACTCCGGCCTCCTGAAGTCGCTGCTGGACCTGCTGCCGCAGTACGCCCTGGTGGGCAAGACGGTCCTTCCGCTGGCGACCGGCGGAAGCACGGCGCACGTCCTGGCGATCGACTACGCGCTGCGCCCGGTGCTCAGTTCCATGGGTGCCACGCACATCGTCCAGGGCTGGTTCACGCTGGACAGGGACATCGCGGTGGGCGACGACGGCACGCCGACCGTCGCACCGGGCCCCGCCGAAGCCCTCAACCGGGTCGTCGACCGGTTCTCCGAAGCCCTCGGCAGCCGTACGACCCTGCTGACGGCCACCGGATGAGCGCCGGACCCGGCCCGACGGCCGCCGCCGATCATCCCGGCCGGCCGGAGACGGCCTTGGCCCAGCCCTGGTTGACGGTCTCCTCCGCCTTCTCCAGTTGCGCGTCGGTCGGGAACTGCGGCGTTCCCTCAACCGTCGGCAGTCGTTCGGCGGCGGCCTCGTCGAGGGTGCCGTCCTGCCTCATGGCGTCCATGAGGACCGGGCGGGCGTACGCGCGCAGCCGGAGGTTCTGGCCCTCCGGGCTGAAGAGGTACTCCTGCCACAGGCGGGCAGCCGCCGGGTGCGGGGCGTTCTTGTTGATCGCGAGCGCGTAATACTGGGCGAAGCTGCCGTCGAAGGGGATCGCGACCTTCCAGTTCACACCCTTGTCACGGAGCGCGTCGACGTAGTGGAGGTTGATGTAGTCCCAGTTGATGCTGATGGGGGTCCGGCCACTCGCGACCGTGGCCGAGTTGGAATTGACCGGGGTGAAGTTGCCGCGCTTCTTGAGTTCGGCGAAGAAGTCGAGACCGGGCTGGACGTTGTCGAACGACCCGCCGTTCGCCAGCGCGGCCGCGTAGACACTGGCAAAGGCGGTGGCCGAACGGGGCGGGGCGCCTTCGAGCGCGACCTTGCCCTTGTATTCGGGCTTCAGTAGATCGGCGAAGGTCTCCGGACAGTGTGCGACCCGGTTGGCATCGCAGCCGATGGAGATGTAGCCCCCGTAGTTGTTGGACCAGCGTGCCTGCGCGTCCTTCTGATTACCGGGAATCGAATCGTAAGGGGCCACCTGGTACGGCGCGAGAAGATTCTCCGCCGCTGCTTGCCGTGCGAACGTGTCGCCCACGTCGATCACGTCGGGCGCCGTCGGGCGGTTCCCGCTCTTTCGCAGGGCGTCGATCTCGTCCTCGCTGTGGCCCAGCGGATCCTCGACCGTGACCTTGATCCCGTACTTCTTCTCGAAGCCGCTGATCAGGCCGCCGTAGTTGGCCCAGTCACGCGGCAGCGCGATCGCTCTGAGCGCGCCCTCCTTTTTCGCCGCGGCGATCAGTGCGCGCATGCCGCCCATGCTCTCGGCGGACGTGGCCACCGACGGCTTCGCGAGGCCGTCGGTCGGTGTCTCCTCGCAAGCGCTCAGGCCCAGTGCCACGAGAGCGAAGCAGCCGAGGACCGCCGCTGCTCGGGCACACGGTGTGGTCACGGCTGCTCCCGGACGTGGGGGACGAGGTGGTCGCCTCGATGCGCTGCCGGCAGCGCCACTGGGTCCGCGGTGGCGAGTCTCCCGCTGCGCCTCCCGGTTTCCTCGGCTCCTCGGCGCCGACGAAGTGGTCATCGAGGCCAGGGTACCCGGCCGCCTCGATGACGGAATGTCGGCCGGGCGGCCCGCGATCAGCGTCTTTTCCCCGGCACTCGGCTTCGCAGCAAGCCCCGGGCCCCGCCGGGCCCGCCTCGGCCCACGGCGATCGCGACGGTGGCAGGTCGGGACGTACCGGCTCACCTCACAGCGCGGTGTCATCCCATTGGTCGAGCAGGAGCTCGCCGAGTCCCTCCGCCTCCGGCGTGGCGTCGTGACGCAGGGAATGTTCGGCCCAGATGACCTTGCCGGTGGTCGTGTAGCGGGTCCCCCAGCGTTCGGCGAAGCGGGCGACGAGGAAGAGTCCGCGGCCGCCCTCGTCGGTGGCCTTCGCCCGGCGCAGCCGCGGCGAGGTGCTGCTGCCGTCGGCGACCTCGAAGATCAGGCTGCCCGCGTCGCGGCTGCCCATCGGCTCCGTACGGAGCAGCCGCACGATGATGGGCTCGGCTCCGTAGCGGATGGCGTTGGTGATCAGCTCGCTGAGGATGAGTTCGGCGGTGAAACCGAGCTGCTCCAGCCCCCAGTCCGCCAGTCGGCGGGCACAGTCGGTGCGCACGGGGGCCACCGCCGCCGGGTCGCGGGGCACCTCCCACTCGGCGACCTGATCCGGTCCGAGCCGGCGCGTGCGGGCCACCAGTAGCGCGATGTCGTCCCGGGACCGGTCGGACAGCATGGCCTCCATCACCGCCGCGCAGGTGGCCTCCGGCGTGCGCCCGGGCCCGGCCAGAGCCTCTCGCAGGGCCCGCAGGCCGGCGTCCAGGTCTCGGGTGCGGTCCTCGATCAGCCCGTCGGTGTAGAGCACCAGCCGGGAATCCTCGGGCACGGTGAGCTCGGCGGTCTCGACCGGCAGGCCGGCTCCGAGTCCCAGTGGCGGGGAGACGGGCAACTGAGGGAAGTCGACGGTCCCGTCGGGCCGGACCACCGCTGGTCCCGGGTGGCCGGCGGTGGCGATGGCCAGTCGCCCGGAGGTGGGGTCGTACACGGCGTACTGGCAGGTCGCCCCCGTGATCATCCCCTGCCCGTCCTCCGCCGCGGCGACCTCCTCGGCGTCGAGCTGCGCCACCAGCTCGTCCAGCCGGCCCAGCAGCTCCTCCACGGGCAGGTCCAGGCCGGCGAAGTTGTGCACGGCGGTGCGCAGCCGGCCCATCGTCGCCGCGGCGTGCAGACCGTGACCGACGACATCGCCGACGACCAGCGCCACCCGGGTACCGGACAGCGGGATGACATCGAACCAGTCCCCGCCCACCCCGGCCTGGGCCGGCAGATAGCGGTAGGCCACGTCGAGCGCGGACTGCTCGGGGAGCGCGCGGGGCAGCAGGCTGTGCTGCAGGGTGACGGCCATGGTGTGTTCGCGGGTGTAGCGGCGGGCGTTGTCGATGGACACCGCCGCCCGGGCGGCCAGCTCCTCGGCGAAGGACACGTCCTCGTCCTCGAACGACGGGGAGCCCTGCGCGCGCCAGAAGACCACCACGCCCAGCACCACGCCACGGGCGCGCAGGGGCACCACGAGCATGGAGTGGATGCCGTGGTCGAGGACCCGCCGGGCACGCTCGGGCTGCTGGGCCCGCCAGGCGTAGGAGGCGTTCAGGTCCCCGACCAGGACCGGGCGGCCCTCGGCCATCGCCGTGGAGACGGGCTCGGCGGGAACGAGCCGGATCAGCTCGTGGACGGGGTGGAGGGGATGGCCCGCTTCGAGACCGGCGACGGCGCTGCGGCGCAGCTCGGTGATCCCGCTGGGCCCGACGGAGGTTTCCTCACCGCGCAGCACCGGGTCCAGCAGATCGACGGTGACGATGTCGGCGAATCGGGCCGCCGCCACCTCGGCCAGTTCCTCGGCCGTGCGTTTCACGTCGAGCGTGGTGCCGATCCGCAGTCCGGCGTCGTAGAGCGACTGCAACCGTTCGCGCGCCACCTCCGCCCGGCCGGAGAGGGCCCGTAGCTCGGTGGTGTCCCGGAGCGTGACCACGCTGCCTGCCGGTCCGTCGGGCGCGGTGAGCCGCTTGTTGACCGCGAGCAGCCGGTCGGCCGCCAGGTACACCTCGTCGGTGGCGGGGCGGTCGGAGGCGAGCAGCCCGGCGAGGTCCTCGTCCAGCCCCAGTTCGGTGATCTGCCGCCGCTCCGTGTCCGCCGGCAGGTCCAGAAGCCGTCGTGCCTCGTCGTTGGCCAGCAGCAGTCGGCCGTCACCGCCGACGATCAGCACTCCTTCCCGCACCGCGTGCAGCACCGCGTCGTGGTGCTCGTACATCCGGGTCATCTCGGTCGGCGCCAGGCCGTGGGTCTGCCGCCGCAGCCGCCGGCTCACCAGGCCCGACCCGCCCGCGGCGACCACCAGGGCCGTGGCGGCGCCGCCGAGGAGGAACGGCAGCTGCCGGTTCACTCTCTGCTGCACCGTCTCGACCGTGACCGGCACGGAGACGATGGCGATGACCGAGCCGTCGGGACCCCTGACGGGTACCGCCGAGATCACGGAGAGCCCCAGTGTGCCCTTGAACGTGCTCGTGAACGGCTTGCCGGTCGCCGCCGCCGCGTAGGGCCCGATGACGCGTTTCCCGATCTGACGCGGGTCGCTGTGGGCGAGGGTGATCCCGTTCAGCCCGTACACGATCACGGCGTCGACGCCTGCGGCCTTCCGGGCGGCCTGGACGTGCGGCTCCAGCTCCGCGGTCGGGTTCGCGCTGTCCAGTGCCGCCACGATGCCCGGGGAGTGCGCGAACGTCTGTGCCGCGGTGAGCGTCCGGTGGCGGGCGTCCGCCATCACGTCGCGTTGAGCCTGCACCACGAGCGCCACCAGGGCGGCGGCGACGAGCAGCAGCACCACCGCCAGCTGGAACAGGAAGACCTGGCCCGCGACGCTGTGCACGCTCAGCAGCGAGCCCGACCGCCACGCCTCGTCCGCCTGGCGGGGCCGACCGGGGCGATGTGCCCTCGTGGAGGCATCAGGCGCATCCTGCCCCGATTGCCCTGAAACACCGCTCATATCCCCTTTCTATCGTTTTCCATCGTCTCTGGACGGCGTTTCTGGGCGGCCAACCGTGAAGCGGCCGGGACGACGCCCGGAACGGAGAGCGCGCCGAGCCCGTGAGGCGCGTGCGCACGTGACTGGCACGACGTCAGAAAGGTCGGCGACGCCTCGGTGTGAGTCCTCGAACACCTGGGAACCCGCGAAACGATGTAGCCTCCGGATACCGCCCTTGACCTGCAAGAGCAGGCAGGGAGCAGACGAATCGGGAGTTTCCTCGTGCTTCGTACCATGTTCAAGTCCAAGATCCACCGAGCCACCGTCACCCAGGCCGACCTGCACTACGTGGGATCGGTGACCATCGACGCCGATCTGCTCGACGCCGCCGACCTGCTGCCCGGTGAGCTCGTCCACATCGTCGACATCACCAACGGCGCCCGCCTGGAGACGTACGTCATCGAGGGCGAGCGGGGCTCCGGCGTCGTCGGGATCAACGGCGCGGCCGCCCACCTCGTCCACCCCGGCGACCTCGTGATCATCATCAGTTACGCTCAAGTGACCGACGCCGAGGCGCGGGCGCTCCGGCCGCGGGTGGTGCACGTCGACCGCGACAACCGGATCGTGGACCTCGGCGCCGACCCGTCCGAGCCGGTACCGGGCTCGGACCAGGAACGCAGCCCGCAGGCCGTACCGGCCTGAGGACCGACGGACGCCAGGAGCGTGCGCATGAGCGACATCCAGATCCGCGACGACCGGGCGGCGGGCCGCCTGGAGGCCGTCGGCGACGGCGAAGTCGTCGGCCACATCGAGTACTTCGTCCTCGAGTCGCCCAGCCGCGCCCTGGTGCCCGTCCACACCATCGTCGAGCCGGCCCACGAGGGGAAGGGCATCGCCGGCTCCCTGGCCCGCGAGCTGTACGGCATCGCCGAGCGCGAGGGCGTCCCGGTGGCGCCGCTGTGCCCGTACGTCGTCAAGTGGGCCGCACGCCACCCCGACGAGGCCCCGAAGGCCGACCCCGAGCTGCTCAGCGCCGCCAAGGAGTGGCTGGTGGCGCACCCCGGCCGGTTCTGAGGGCACCCGCGGGAATCCGAGGAGACTCCGGAAGGGAATCCGCACCGCGATGCTCGCTCTCCTGCACACCTCTCCCGTCCATGTCCCGGTCTTCGACGCCCTGCGCGACGAGGACCATCAGGGCCTCGAACTACGGCACTTCGTCGACGCGGGCCTGCTGGACCGGGCGCGCCGGCACGGCCCCGAGGCGGTCGCGGGAGAGGTGAGCGCCGCCCTGGAGCGGGCCGTCGCCGACGGGGCACGGGCCGTCCTGTGCACCTGCTCGACCATCGGCGGCGTCGCGGAGGCGGCCGCCGCCGGGGTGCCCGTACTGCGCGTCGACCGCCCGATGGCCGCCGCTGCCGTGGCGGCGGGCTCCCGCGTCGTCGTCCTCGCCACGGTGCGCAGCACGCTCGACCCGACCGTGGCCCTGGTCGAGGAGGAGGCCCGCCGGGCGGGCCGCGACGTCACCGTCCGCACCCTGCTCGTCGAGGAGGCCTGGCCCCGCTTCGAGGCGGGGGACCACGAGGGGTACGCGCGGCAGGTCGCGGCGGCCGCCGACGCGGTCACCGGCGCCGACGCGATCGTCCTGGCCCAGGCCTCGATGACACCGGCCCAGCGCCTGACGCGGACCGTGGTCCCGGTCCTGTCCAGCCCCCGCCCGGGCCTGGCGGCGGGCGCGGCCGCCGTGGCGGCGACCCAGGTGTGACACCGGCGGGTGAGTGGCCGAAGCGGGGGTCGGGTAGGTGGTCGAGTAGGCGGGGGAACAGTCCAGAGGCGACGTCGAGCGACTGGCCGGAGGACATCATGACGAACCCCTATCCGGATCCCGTCGGCCCAGGTCCCACGCCGGGT
>NZ_JADDRL010000172.1 GCF_021538895.1 Streptomyces olivochromogenes
CTCCTGCGCTCGCTGCTCGCCCCCATGAGGGCCCGGGTCGCCGTCACCTCGCTGCTCCTGCTGCTCCAGCAGGCGGCCGTGCAGGCGGGCCCGCTGCTCGTGGCGTACGCCATCGACCGCGCCGTACCCGCGTTCCGGGACCACGACCACGGCCCGCTGATCCTGGTCGGCGTCGGCTACCTGCTGTGCGCGCTGGTCTCCGGCGTGCTGCAGTTCGCGTTCATCGAGACCTCCGCGCGGGTCAACCAGGACGTGCTGCTCGATCTGCGCGGCAGGATCTTCCGGCACGCGCAGGCGCTGAGCGTCGACTTCCACGAGCGGTACACCTCGGGCCGGCTGATCTCCCGGTCGACGACGGACGTGGAGTCGCTGCGGGAGCTGCTCGACGAGGGGCTCCAGGAGCTGGTCATGGTCGTCCTGTCGTTCCTGTACATCGGGGCGATGCTGCTCTGGCTGGATCCGGGCCTCGGCGCGGTCGCGGTGGCCTCGTTCGTGCCGCTGTACCTGCTGGTCCGGCTGTACCAGCGGCGCGCCGCGCGGGTGTTCGAGGCGCGGTCCACGGCCATCGCGGCCGTGATCGTGAAGTTCGTGGAGACGATGAACGGCATCCGGCCGGTGCGCACCTTCCGCCGGGAGGCCGCGAACGAGGCCGACTTCCGCGTCCTGAACCGGCGGCACGAACGGACCAACGGCGACGCGCTCCTGGAGATGGCCCGTTATGTGGTCGGCTCCCGGCTGGTCGCGAACACCGCCGTCGCGGGGATCGTGCTGTGGGGCGCCTACCGCGTGGCGTCCGGTTCGCTGGCGCTGGGCGTGCTGGCGGCGGCGGTGCTCTATCTGCGGCGGCTGTACGACCCGATCGACCGGCTGGGCATGTTCCTCAACTCGTACCAGTCGGCGGCCGCCTCGCTGGCCAAGATCGCCGGGCTGCTGGCGCAGACCCCGTCCGTGCCCGAGCCGGCCACGCCCAGGCAACTGCCGCCCCTCGAAGGCGAGCACCCGGGCCGCGGGGTCGTCTTCGACGGCGTCCGGTTCGCGTACCGCACCGGCGGCGAGGTGCTGCCCCGCTTCGACCTGACGATCCCGGCCGGGCAGACGGTCGCGGTCGTCGGCTCGACGGGCGCGGGCAAGTCGACGCTGGCCAAGCTGCTGGCCCGGTTCTACGACGCCTCCGAGGGCCGGGTCCTGCTCGACGGTGTGGACCTGCGCGACCTCGCCGTGCCCGAACTGCGGCGCGGAGTGGTCATGGTGACGCAGGAGGCGTTCCTGTTCTCCGGCACGGTCGCCGAGAACATCGCGATCGGCCGCCCGGACGCCGGCCGGGAGGAGATCGAGCGGGCCGCGAAGGCGATCGGCGCGCACGAGTTCATCAGCGCGCTGCCGGACGGGTACGACACCGACGTCCGCAAGCGAGGCGGCCGCATCTCGGCAGGACAGCGCCAACTGGTGGCGTTCGCACGGGCGTTGCTCGCCGATCCGGCCGTGCTGATCCTGGACGAGGCGACCAGTTCGCTGGACGTCCCGGGCGAACGGGCGGTGCAGCGCGCCATGACCACGGTGCTGCACGGCCGTACGGCGGTGGTGATCGCGCACCGGCTGTCGACCGTGGAGATCGCGGACCGGGTGCTGGTCATGGAGCACGGCCGGATCGTGGAGGACGGCGGCCCGGAGGAACTCGTCGCGGGCACGGGCCGGTTCGCGGATCTGCACCGGGCCTGGCGGGACAGCCTGGCGTGACGGCACAAGGACGGGGGCAGCGATGATCGACGCGTACGAGGATCCCGGCACGCCCGACACCCGGGGCGGCTGGCACTTCCTGTGGTGGCTGGTGCTGCGCCAGCCGGGCCGGTCGGCCGCCGGGGCGCTGCTGGCCAGCGTGTGGATGGTGCTGCTGGCGGCGGCGCCGTACCTGATGTCCCGGGCGATCGACGACGGGCTGGTCCACGGCGACCTGGGCGCGCTGACCCGGTGGACCCTGGTGCTGTTCCTGGTCGGCGCGGTCAACGCGTGGGTCAGCATCATGCGGCACCGCACGATGACCCGGGTGCGGATGGACGCCAACTTCCGCACGGTCAAGGTGGTCGTCGGGCACGCGGTCCGGCTGGGTGCCGCGCTGCCGCGCCGGGCCGGGGCCGGGGAGGTCGTCACGATCGGCGTCGGTGACGTGCTGACCATCTCCCAGTCGCTGACCGTGGTCGGGCCCGGGGTGGGTTCCGTGGTCGTCTACGCGGTGGTGGCCGGGCTGCTGCTCACGATCTCGCCGCCGCTCGCCGCGGTGGTGCTGCTCGGGGTGCCGGTGGTGGCGCTGATCGCCGGGCCGCTGACGAGGCGGCTGCAGGGCGAGGAGACCCGGTACCGGGAGCGGCAGGGCGTGCTCACCGCCCGCATCGGCGACCTCGCGGGCGGGCTGCGAGTGCTCAACGGGCTCGGTGGCAAGGGCCTGTTCGCGGACGCCTTCCGGCGGGACTCGCAGCGGCTGCGGGCGCAGGGCTACCGGGTGGGCGCGGTCGCCAGCTGGGTGCAGGCACTGGGCGTGGGCCTGCCGACGCTGTTCCTGGCCGTGGTGACCTGGCTGGCGGCCCGGCTGGCCGCCCAGGGGGAGCTCACCATCGGCGAGCTGGTGTCGGTGTACGGCTATGTCGCGGTCCTGGTGGGACCGGTGGCGTTCTTCCTGGAGATGGGCTACCAGCTGAGCCGGGGCGTCGTGGCCGCGCGTCGGGTCGTACGACTGCTGGGCCTGGAGCCGGAGCCGGACGAGGGCACGCTGTCCGGGCCGGCGGAGCCGTCCGTGCTGCACGATCCCGCGTCGGGCGTGCGGGTGCCGCCGGGGCGGCTGACCGCGCTCGTCGGCGCCCGGCCGGCCGACGCCGCCGCCGTGGTCGACCGTCTGGGCCGGTACGTGCCGTCCGCGGCCACCTGGGGCGGGGTGCGGCTGGACGCGGTCCCGCTGGCCGAGGTACGGGCGCGGATCCTGGTCGCCGACAACGAGGCCGACCTGTTCGCCGGAACCCTGCGGGAGGTGGTGGCCGGGCATCGGGACCGGGACGACGACGCGGTGCGGCGGGCGGTGCGCGCGGCGGCCGCCGACGACATCGTGCAGGGCCTGTCGGACGGCCTGGACTCGGCCGTGGCCGCGCAGGGCCGCAGCCTCTCCGGCGGCCAGCGGCAGCGGGTGCGGCTGGTCCGGGCGCTGCTGGCCGACCCCGAGGTGCTGCTCGCCGTGGAGCCCACCTCGGCGCTGGACGCCCACACGGAGTCCACGGTCGCCCACCGGCTGGGCGCCGCGCGCGAGGGCCGTACGACCGTGCTGACCACGACCTCCCCGCTGGTCCTGGACCGCGCGGACACCGTGCACTACCTGGTCGACGGCAAGGTCGCGGCGAGCGGCACGCACCAACGGCTGCTGGTGGAGGAGCCGGGCTACCGGGCGCTCGTGGCCCGCGACACGGAGGAGGTCGTCCGATGACGGCGGTCATGGGTCAGCTGCCCGTCGCCGAACGGGCCGCGGTGCGGCGGGCGTCGGTCCGGCTGGTGCGGGCCGACCGGCGTGCGTTCGCCGCCGTCCTGACGCTGAACGCGCTGGCCGCGGCGGCGGGGCTCGCCGGGCCGTGGCTGGTCGGGCGGATCGTGGACGAGGTGCGGGCCGGGCACGGGGTGGGGGCCGTCGACCGGCTCGCGGTGTGGATCCTGGTGTGCGCGCTGGCCCAGCTGCTGCTGGCGCGCTGGGCCCGGTACGTGGGCCATCGCTTCGGGGAGCGCACGCTGGCCCGGGTCCGCGAGGAGTTCGTCGACCGGGCGCTGGCGCTGCCCGCGGCGGCGGTGGAGCGGGCGGGCGCCGGCGACCTGACCGCGCGCGGCACCGCCGACGTGGCCACGGTCGGCGCCACGCTGCGGGACATCGGGCCCGAGCTGCTGGTCTGCCTGGTGCAGGCGCTGTTCGTGCTGGGCGCGGTGTTCGTGCTCGACCCGCTGCTCGGTCTGTTCGGGGTACTCGGCCTGACGCCGATCTGGCTGGCGCTGCGCTGGTATCTGCGCCGGGCCCGGGACGGGTATCTCGCCGAGGGCGCGGCCACCTCCGAGGTCGCGGAGATCCTCGCGGCGACCGCGACCGGGGCCCGTACGGTGGAGGCGTTCCGGCTCCAGGAGCGGCGGACCGCGGCGAGCCGGGACGCGCTGGAGACGTCCCGCCGGACCCGGCTGTACACGCTGTTCCTGCGGTCCGTGTTCTTTCCGGCGGTCGAGGTGTCGTACACCGTCCCGGTGGCCGGTGTGCTGCTGGTCGGCGGGGTGCTGCACGCGCACGGCGAGGTGGGTCTGGGCGCGGTGGTGGCGGCCGCGCTGTATCTGCGGCAGTTCACCGATCCGCTGGACCAGATCCTGATGCGGGTGGAGCAACTGCAGAGCAGCAGCGCCTCGTTCGCCCGGGTGGAGGGGCTGGCCGGGGCGCCGCGGTCCGAGCCGGACGGTGCGTCGGCGGTGCCCGCGGACGACCGGATCGACGTGCGCGGGGCGCGGTACGCCTACGAGCGCGGCGGCGAGGTGCTGCGCGGGGTCGATCTGACGGTACGGCCCGGGGAGCGGCTCGCGGTGGTCGGCCCCTCGGGCGCCGGCAAGACGACCCTGAGCCGGCTGCTCGCCGGTGTCGACGCGCCGGGGGCGGGGACGGTGACCGTGGGCGGGGTGCCGATCGCCGGACTCGCGCCCGAACGCCTGCGCCGGCAGGTCGTCCTGGTCACCCAGGAGCACCATGTCTTCCTCGGCACGCTCCGGGACAACCTGCTGATCGCCGAACCGTCGGCCACCGACGAGGAGTTGTGGGCGGCGCTGCGGGCGGTCGGTGCCGCGCAGTGGGTGCGCGAGCTTCCGGACGGCCTCGACGCCCGGCTGGGCGCGGACGGTCACGCCGCGGACGGCTCGCAGGCCCAGCAACTCGCCTTGGCCCGGGTGGTCCTGGCGGACCCGCACACGCTGATCCTGGACGAGGCCACGGCCCTGCTGGACCCGACGACCGCCCGGCACACCGAGCGCGCCCTCGCGGCGGTGCTCGAAGGGCGCACCGTCATCGCCATCGCCCACCGCCTGCACACCGCGCACGACGCGGACCGGGTGGCCGTGATGGAGGACGGCCGCCTCACCGAACTCGGCACGCACGAGGAGCTGGTGGCGGCCGAGGGCGCGTATGCGGCGTTGTGGCGGACGTGGCACGGAGACAGGGCGTAGGGTTCGGGCCGGCGGGTGACCGGCCCTGTTGCCCCGCGGTGCCGGGGCGCGCCAAGTCGGGGGATTTAACCTCGTTTTCACGGATTTCTCCACCGCCCTTGGCGGGCCTTCCCGCCCACGGACGCGCAGACCCCCTCACAACCGAACGGTTCGCATACCGAACATGAACATCCGGTCAACGAACCAATTCCGGCCAAGTTTCTGACGCGGTCCTGACAGGTGGCGTGATCCCCTGCCACTCTTCCCACGGCCGACCCACAGCAACCCCACAGCTACGCACCGCTGTTCGGGCCGGCCTCGCACGCGCACGTGGTTCCGCGTTACGCCCTGTTCTGCCCGGACGTCCCAACCCACCGTCCGGTCTCCCCTGGCCGCGCGACCCGCGGCCATGCAGAAGGAGTCATGTTGAGAAGCAGTTCATCTCGCGGACGCACCTCCCACACCACGCACCGTCGCACCGCAGCCGTCGCCCTCGCCGGCGTCACCGCCCTGATCGCCGCGGCCGTCCAGTCCGGCGCCGCCAGTGCCGCCCCCGCGGCCAAGCCTCAGGCAGGCAAGATCAATCCGGCCCACGTGGCCGTCAAGCTCAGCGCCTCGCAGCGCGCGGAACTGCTCCGCGACGCCGGCGCCGCCAAGGCCGAGACCGCCCGGGCGATCGGCCTCGGCGCG
Organism: Streptomyces olivochromogenes; assembly: GCF_021538895.1. Taxonomy (GTDB): domain Bacteria; phylum Actinomycetota; class Actinomycetes; order Streptomycetales; family Streptomycetaceae; genus Streptomyces; species Streptomyces olivochromogenes_A. Next base: position 5,890 of record NZ_JADDRL010000172.1, read on the forward strand.
CAGGAGAGACTCGTCGCCCGGGACGTCGTCAAGGACGCCGACGGCACGCTGCACACCCGGTACGAGCGGACGTACGCCGGCCTCCCGGTCCTCGGCGGCGACCTGATCGTCGACACCGCCAAGTCCGGCGCCACCGAGCGCGTCATCAAGGCGACCAACGCCACCCTCAAGGTCACCGACCTCACTCCGGCCGTCGGCAAGGCGGCCGTCGAGCGGCAGGCCGTCCAGCGCGCCAAGGCCCTCGGTGGCACCAAGTCCGCCGCGGACAGCGTCCGCAAGGTGATCTGGGCCGGCTCCGGCAAGCCGGTCCTCGCCTACGAGACGGTCGTCGGCGGCCTCCAGGACGACGGCACCCCGAACCAGCTGCACGTCGTCACCGACGCCACCACCGGCAAGAAGCTCTACGAGTACCAGGGCATCGAGACCGGCATCGGCAACACGCAGTACAGCGGCCAGGTCACGCTGACGACGACCCAGTCGGGGTCGAACTACACGCTGACCGACGGGGCGCGCGGCGGCCACAAGACGTACAACCTGAACCACGGCTCGTCCGGCACCGGCACGCTGTACTCCCAGACCAACGACACCTGGGGCAACGGCACCAACTCCAACGCCGCCACCGCGGGCGCGGACGCCCACTACGGTGCCGCCGTCACCTGGGACTTCTACAAGAACACCTTCAACCGCAGCGGCATCAAGAACGACGGCGTCGGCGCCTACTCGCGCGTCCACTACGGCAACTCGTACGTCAACGCCTTCTGGGACGACGGCTGCTTCTGCATGACGTACGGCGACGGCTCCGGCAACAGCAAGCCGCTGACCGCGATCGACGTCGCGGGCCACGAGATGAGCCACGGCGTCACCGCCAACACCGCCCGCCTCAACTACAGCGGCGAGTCCGGCGGCCTCAACGAGGCCACCAGCGACATCATGGGCACCGGCGTGGAGTTCGCCGCCAACAACAGCTCGGACGTCGGCGACTACCTCATCGGCGAGAAGATCGACATCAACGGCAACGGCACCCCGCTGCGCTACATGGACAAGCCCAGCAAGGACGGCGCGTCCAAGGACAGCTGGTACTCCGGCATCGGCGGCGTCGACGTGCACTACTCCTCGGGCCCCGCGAACCACTTCTTCTACCTGCTCAGCGAGGGCAGCGGCACCAAGGTCATCAACGGTGTCACCTACAACTCGCCGACCGCGGACGGCCTCCCGGTCACCGGCATCGGCCGCGCCAAGGCGCTGCAGATCTGGTACCGGGCGCTGACCACCAAGTGGACGTCCACCACCAACTACGCGGGCGCGCGCACCGGCGCCCTCGCGGCGGCGGGTGAGCTGTACGGCACCACCAGCACCGAGTACAAGGCGGTGCAGGACGCGTGGGCGGGCGTCGCGGTCGGCTCACGGTCCGGTGGCGGGGGCGGCGGCGGTACGTCGTACGAGAACACCACCCCGGTGTCCATCCCGGACAACGGCCCCGCGGTCACCTCGTCGATCGCCGTCTCCGGCCGGACCGGAAACGCGCCGAACAACCTCCAGGTGACCGTGAACATCACGCACACCTGGCGCGGTGACCTCGTCATCGACCTGGTCGGACCGTCGGGCGCGTCCTACCGGCTGAAGAACTTCAGCTCGTCGGACTCGGCGGACAATGTGAACGAAACGTACACGGTCAACGCCTCCTCCGAATCGGCCAACGGGACCTGGAAGTTGAAGGTTCAGGACCAGGCGGCGTACGACGTCGGCACCATCAACAGCTGGAAGGTGACCTTCCCGTAAACCGCAGTTCACGGGCGCAGGACCAGGGCGCCGCTCCGGAGGTTCGACTCCCCGGGGCGGCGCCCGTTTTACCTCCCTGAAACGTTAACGGGACAGCTGGTTTTCGGCCAACATCACTTCAGGGTCATGACATGTACGCGACCTTGATGTCACTCTTCCCTCACCCGCCGCACAACACAGCAACTTCATCACCACACCGACCGGTAACCCCACGCCGATCGGACTCCCCCACAGAAGGAGCTTGAGTGAGCCCCCTCTACGCGCGTCACAAGCGCACCACTCTGGTCATCGCCACCGCTGTCGCGGCCGGAGCCCTGCTCACCACCGGACTGACCAGCAGCGCCTCCGCGCAGACCCCCAGCGGCAGCGCCGCCGCCAGGACCCTCGCCGCCGCCCCGACCGCGCTGACCGCGGCGGCCCGCACCACCCTGATCCAGCAGGCCCAGGCGGGCGCCGCCGAGACCGCCCAGCACATAGGCCTCGGCGCCAAGGAGAAGCTGGTCGTCAAGGACGTCGTCAAGGACGCCGACGGCACGGTCCACACCCGCTACGAGCGCACCTACGCGGGCCTGCCGGTCCTCGGTGGCGACCTCGTCGTCCACACCGCGAAGTCCGGCAGAACCGAAGGCGTCACCAAGGCGACGAAGTCCGCCATCAAGGTGGCCTCGCTCAAGCCGCAGATCACCGCCGGCAAGGCCGAGAAGCAGGCGCTGACCTCCGCCAAGGCCGCGGGCTCCGCCAAGACCGCCGCCGACGGCGCGCGCAAGGTGATCTGGGCCGGCTCCGGCAAGGCGGTCCTCGCCTACGAGACGGTCGTCGGCGGTCTCCAGGACGACGGCACCCCGAACCAGCTGCACGTCATCACCGACGCGGCCACCGGCAAGAAGCTCTACGAGTACCAGGGCATCGAGACCGGCACCGGCAAGAGCCTGTACTCCGGCACCGTCACCCTGAACACGACCAAGTCGGGTTCGACGTACCAGCTGAACGACACCACGCGCGGCGGCCACAAGACGTACAACAAGTCCCACGGCACCAGCTCCTCCGCGGGCACGCTGTTCACGGACGCCGACGACACCTGGGGCACCGGCACGGCCACCAGCTCCACCACCAACCAGACGCCGGCCGTCGACGCCGCCTACGGCGCGCAGGTCACCTGGGACTTCTACAAGAACACCTTCGGCCGCAGCGGCATCAAGAACAACGGCGTCGCGGCCTACTCCCGGGTGCACTACGGCAACGCGTACGTCAACGCCTTCTGGGACGACGACTGCTTCTGCATGACCTACGGCGACGGTGAGACCAACACCCACCCGCTGACGTCCCTGGACGTGGCCGGCCACGAGATGAGCCACGGTGTCACCTCCAACACCGCCGGTCTCGAATACAGCGGTGAGTCCGGCGGCCTGAACGAGGCGACCTCGGACATCTTCGGCACGGGCGTGGAGTTCTACGCGAACAACGCCTCCGACCCCGGTGACTACCTCATCGGCGAGAAGATCGACATCAACGGCGACGGCACCCCGCTGCGCTACATGGACAAGCCCAGCAAGGACGGCGGCTCCGCCGACTCCTGGTCCTCCTCGGTCGGCAACCTGGACGTCCACTACTCGTCCGGCGTCGCGAACCACTTTTTCTACCTCCTCTCGGAGGGCAGCGGTTCGAAGACGATCAACGGCGTGACGTACAACTCGCCGACCTCCAACGGCTCCACGGTCACCGGCATCGGCCGGGCCAAGGCGCTGCAGATCTGGTACAAGGCGCTGACGACGTACTTCACGTCGACCACCAACTACAAGTCGGCCCGCACCGGCACCCTGTCGGCGGCGGCCGCCCTGTACGGCTCCACCAGCACCGAGTACAAGGCGGTGGCCGCGGCCTGGTCGGCGGTCAACGTCGGCTGACCTGTCGGACAATCGGCTCAAGGGCGGTACCCGGGACGGAAGCGTTCCGGGTACCGCCCTACTCTTGTGACCCATGCCCTCGGCGTCCTTCACCTACGAGCCGGTCGGCGCGACGCGCGACGACCTGAGCTTCTGCCCGCCCGGCTTCCATCCGATGCACGTCCGCACGCGGATCGGCGAGGGGCCCGAGGTCTTCCGCCGGGCCGCCGAGGCGGTCCTCACCTGGGAGATGCACCGCGCGATGGGCGTCGGCATCGACGCCACCGCCGACCGTGCCGCCCCCGACGTGGACGTCACCGTCACCCTGGCCGGCCTGATCAAGGCCCCCTGCCGCATAGTCTGGACGGTCGAGGAATCCCGCCGCGCCGGCTGGGCCTACGGCACCCTGACCGGCCACCCCGAATGCGGCGAGGAGGCCTTCGTCGTCGACCGCACCGGAGACGGCACGGTGTGGCTGACGGTCGCCGCGTTCAGCAAGGCGGCCAAGTGGTACGCCCGCGCGGGCGGGGCGGCGACGCGGGGGTTGCAGCATGCGTACGCCCGCCGCTGCGGAACCGTTCTGCGCAGGCTGTGCGCCGATGAGGAGCAGCTCTGACCGCTGTGCCGTCCGACCGTCCGAAATACACGGCGGCCCCACCGGAAGGAATCCGGTGGGGCCGCCGCACGTGGTCATGAGACCGATGCGGGATCAGTCGAGTTGCGTCAGCGCAGCAGCACCCCGGCCGCCCCGTCCACCACGTCCTCCGACGGCACCGACAGCAGGCCGAGCTCCGCGCCGGAGGCGAGGAGGTGGTGGTCGGGGAGGATGCGGACCGTGTAGCCGTAAGGGCCGGTGCGGTCCAGGGAGAGGGGGCCCTCGTAGACCCAGCGGCCCTCCGGGTCGGGGCCGCCCGCCGGTTTCAGCGGGACCGTCGTCGCGTCGGCGATGCGGTCCTGCGAGTCCACCCGGCCCGAGACCGCCTGAACCTCGACGTCGTCGGGCCCGAGCGCGCCGAGGGCCACGCGCACGCGCAGGCCGACCGTCGTGCCCAGCTCCGCGGTGGCCGTCGCGGCGGTCGTCTCGACGTGGTCGACCCGCACGCCGTGCCAGGCGGTACGCACCCGGGCCTTCCAGGCGGCCAGTTCGCCCGCCGCCTCGGGCGTCAGGGCGCGGTCGGCGTGGGCGGCGGGGGTGTAGAGGCGCTCGACGTACTCGCGGACCATGCGGCCGGCCAGCACCTTCGGGCCGAGCAGGGTCAGGGTCTGGCGGACCATCTCGATCCAGCGGTCGGGCAGCCCGCTCTGGCCGCGTTCGTAGAAGCGCGGCGTGACGCGCTGTTCGAGGAGGTCGTAGAGGGCGGCCGACTCGATGTCGTCCCGGTGGTCGGGGTCCGTACCGGCGTCGCCGTCCGCGGTCGGGATCGCCCAGCCGAAGTCCGGCTGGAACCACTCGTCCCACCAGCCGTCCAGGACGGAGAGGTTGAGGCAGCCGTTCAGGGCGGCCTTCATGCCGCTGGTGCCGCAGGCCTCCAGCGGGCGCAGGGGGTTGTTCAGCCAGATGTCGCAGCCGGGGTACAGCTTCTGCGCCATCGCCATCCCGTAGTCCGGCAGGAAGACGAGGCGATGGCGTACCCGTGGGTCGTCCGCGAAGCGGACCAGCTCCTGGACGAGCCGCTTGCCGCTGTCATCGGCCGGGTGCGCCTTGCCGGCGACCACGATCTGGACGGGCCGCTCGGGGTGCAGCAGCAGGTCCATCAGCCGGTCGCGGTCGCGCAGCATCAGGGTCAGGCGCTTGTACGAGGGGACCCGGCGCGCGAAGCCGATGGTGAGGACCTCGGGATCGAGGACGCCGTCGATCCAGCCCAACTCGGCCGTCCCGGCACCGCGTTGCCGCCAGGAGGCGCGCAGCCGGTCCCGTACCTCCACCACCAGCTGCTCACGCAGGGCGCGGCGCAGCTCCCAGATGTCCTGGTCCGGGATGTCCGTGAGCACGTCCCAGCGGTCGGCGCCGCCGGCCGACAGCTCGTCCTCGGTGCGCTCGGCGCCGAGCCGGCGGGCGCCGAGCCGGAAGACCTCGGGGGCGACCCAGGTGGGGGCGTGCACTCCGTTGGTGACGGAGGTGATCGGCACCTCGTCGGGGTCGAATCCCGGCCACAGTCCCGCGAACATCTCGCGGCTGACCTGCCCGTGCAGCAGGGACACGCCGTTGGCGCGCTGGGCCAGGCGCAGGCCCATCACGGCCATGTTGAAGAGGTTCGGCTCGCCGCCCGGGTAGGTCTCCATGCCGAGCCCGAGGACGCGTTGCACCTCGATGCGCGGGAGCTCGGCGTCGGGGCCGAAGTGGCGGGCGACCAGTTCGCGGTCGAAGCGGTCGATGCCGGCCGGGACGGGCGTGTGGGTGGTGAACACGGTCCCCGCCCGCACGGCCTCCAGTCCGGCGTCGAAGTCCAGCCCCTGGTCGCAGAGTTCGGCGATCCGCTCCAGGCCGAGGAAGCCCGCGTGCCCCTCGTTGGTGTGGAACACCTCGGGCTCGGGGTGGCCGGTGAGCCGGCAGTACGCCCGTACGGCGCGCACGCCTCCTATGCCGAGCAGCATCTCCTGGAGCAGCCGGTGCTCGCTGCCGCCGCCGTACAGCCGGTCGGTGACCCCGCGTTCGCCGAGGTGGTTGTCCTCGACGTCCGAGTCCAGCATCAGCAGGGGCACGCGGCCGACCTGGGCCAGCCAGATCCGGGCGTGCAGCTGCCGGCCGCCGGGCAGCGCGAGGGAGACCTGGGCGGGGGTGCCCTCGGCGTCCTTCAGGAGCGCCAGCGGCAGCTCGTTCGGGTCGAGCACCGGGTAGTGCTCCTGCTGCCAGCCGTCCCGGGAGAGGGTCTGCCGGAAGTAGCCGTGCCGGTAGAGGAGGCCGACCCCGATGAGGGGCACGCCGAGGTCGCTGGCCGCCTTCAGATGGTCGCCGGCGAGGATGCCGAGGCCGCCGGAGTACTGGGGCAGGGCGGCCGTGATGCCGAACTCGGGCGAGAAGTAGGCGATGGCGTCGGGGAGTTCGGCGGACGGGGGCTGCGACTGGTACCAGCGGTCGCCGGTCACGTAGTCGTCGAGGTCGTCCGCGACCGCGGTGAGGCGGCGCAGGAAGCGGCGGTCCTCGGCGAGCTCGGCGAGCCGGCCGGGGCTGACGCCGCCCAGGAGGCGGACCGGGTCGCCCTGCGAGGCGGCCCAGTGTTCGGGATCGACGGACTGGAACAGATCGCGCGTTTCCGCATGCCATGACCAGCGCAGATTGCGCGCCAGGTCACTCAGCGGCCGGAGGGGTTCGGGGAGAACGGGACGGACGGTGAACCGGCGGATCGCCTTCACATTCCACCTCGGCGCGGTTGCTTTTGGAGGCGCACGGCGGTGTGCGACTCGACGTCTCTGACGACGGTACCGGTGTTGCGTCCGGCCCCGCTGCGGCTGTGGAAAGTCGCACCGGGCGGTCGGCAATCGGCCGACATGACCGATTCCGTATCCAGGCGTTCTTGTGGCCTCCCGGCCCGCACGAGACGCTCGCCTGAAGTCGAGGAGGGGAACTCGGACCATGGCACGGACGCGAACCGGGCGTCTGCGCCGGGCGGGAGGCCTGATCGCGGTCGTCACGGCCGCGGTGCTGTCGGCCGGCACCCTGCCCGCGCACGCCGCACCGGAGGGGACGATCGGCGACACCGGGGAGCCCGGCTCCGTCGTCGGGAGCTATCTGGTGACGCTGAGGGAGGGGATACGGGCTCCGTCGACGGCGGGCAGGGCCGTCGCCGCGACGTACGGAGCGAAAATAGGCCATGTCTACGGCAGCGTCCTGAACGGCTACGCGGTACGGGCCGACCGCGGACAGGCGGGACTGCTCGCGGCCGACTCCCGGGTCGCCTCGGTCGTCCAGGACAGGCGTGTGATCCTCGACCAGGCGCAGCGGAACCCGCCGTCCTGGGGCCTGGACCGGCTCGACCAAAGCGGCCTGCCGCTGGACAACCGCTACTCGTGGCGGGAGCCCGCGGGCGCCGGGGTGACGGTGTACGTCATCGACACCGGCATCCGGATCACGCACGAGGACTTCGGCGGCCGGGCGAGCTACGGCTGGGACTTCGTCGGGAACGACCGGAGCGCGGGGGACGGCAACGGGCACGGCACCCATGTGGCCGGCACGATCGCGGGCGCCCGGTACGGCGTCGCCAAGAAGGCGAAGCTCGTCGCCGTACGGGTGCTGGACAACGCCGGCTCCGGCACCATCGCCCAGGTCATCGCGGGCATCGACTGGGTCACCCGGCACGCCCGCAGGCCGGCCGTCGCCAACCTCAGTCTGGGCGGCTACCACAACGCCCAGTTGGACGCCGCCGTGCGCGACTCCATCCGGTCCGGCGTCACTTACACGGTCGCGGCGGGCAACGACGGTCTTCCGGCCGGTCTGTACTCCCCCGCCGACGTGCCGGAGGCGATCACCGTCGGCGCGACGGACCGGGCGGACCGGCGGGCCGCGTTCTCCAACTTCGGTGCCGCGCTCGATCTGTTCGCCCCGGGGGTGTCGATCACCTCGGCGTCCTCCGCGAGCGACACCGGCCGGGCGACCTACTCCGGTACGTCGATGGCGTCCCCGCACGCGGCGGGCGCGGCCGCGCTCTATCTGTCCGCGCACCCGAAGGCGGGCCCCGCCCGGGTGGCCAAGGCCCTCGTTTCCGAGGCGGTGAACGGCAAGGTGTCGAGGGCGGGCCCGGGTTCACCGGACAAACTCCTGCAGACGTCAAGGCCGTGATGGCAGAGTGACACCACCGGCCCCGTTCGCACCGGACGGGGCCGGTCTTGTGCGTAGACATACGCGTGAGTAGTTAACAAAGTGCCGGATTGCCCACCCGAATAGGGTGGGAAGGCTCCTCCGGTACAGCTCACAGGCGCACCCCAGGTACACCCGCAGGACCCACCTCCCCACACCTCATCCGCCACACCCTCGTTGACGCGGACAGGAGCGGTCATGCCCGCCACGCACCACTCGTCAGCACCCCCGACCACCAGCAGGAACAGCACGCAGGGCGACACCGGTACGGCGGCCGGAGCAGCGGCCGCCACGCCGCCCCCCG
>NZ_JADDRL010000173.1 GCF_021538895.1 Streptomyces olivochromogenes
GGCGGCGCCGCGCCCCTGCAGCAGACCGGTGCGGCCGTGCTCACCAAGGAGCAGCGGCGGAAGCGGGCCAAGAGGATGCTTGTCGGCGGAGCCCTGTTGATCGGCCTCGTGTCCGGGGGCGTCGGCGGGGTCGTGGGCGCGTATCTGGAGCGGGACGGCGGTCTGGGGGACGTACGGCTGCCGCAGGCGGGGAAGGCGCCCGCCGGGCGCGCGCCGGACAGCGTGGCCGGGATCGCCGCGCGGGCGCTGCCCAGCGTCGTCACCCTGCACGTGAGCGGCAGCGGCGAGAAGGGCACCGGCACCGGCTTCGTGCTCGACACGCGCGGCTACATCCTCACCAACAACCACGTCGTCCAGCCCGCCGCGTCGAGCGGCGACATCACCGTGACCTTCAGCGGCGGCGACACGGCGAAGGCCAGGATCGTCGGCCGGGACACCGGCTACGACCTCGCCGTCGTCCGGGTCACCGGCGTACACGGGCTGACGCCCCTGCCCCTCGGCAACTCCGACAACGTCCAGGTGGGCGACCCGGTCGTGGCCATCGGCGCCCCCTTCGACCTGGCCAACACCGTCACCTCCGGCATCATCAGCGCCAAGGAGCGGCCCATCACGGCCGGCGGGGAGGGCGGCGGCAGCCAGGACGGGAGCGACGTGTCGTACGTCGACGCGCTGCAGACCGACGCGCCCATCAACCCCGGCAACTCCGGCGGACCGCTGCTCGACTCACAGGGCCGTGTCATAGGCATCAACTCGGCGATCCGCTCCGCGGACAACGGCTCCGACCTGGACGGCGGCCAGGCGGGCTCCATCGGCCTGGGCTTCGCCATCCCCGTCAATCAGGCCAGGCGCGTCGCCGAGGAGCTGATCAACAAGGGCAGGGCGACCCACCCGGTGATCGGAGTCACCGTCGACATGGGCTACAGCGGGGACGGAGCCCGGATCGACACCAAGAGCGCGAGCGGCGGCTCCGGCGTCATCGCGGGCGGCCCCGGCGACCGGGCCGGTCTTGAGCCGGGTGACGTCATCACCGAGATCGACGGCACCCGCGTCCACACCGGCGAAGAGCTGGTCGTCAGGGCCCGTGCCCACCGCCCCGGCGACCGGCTGCGCCTGACCGTGGAGCGCGACGGCAGGCCGCGGGAGGTCTCGCTGGTGCTCGGATCGTCGGACCGCAACTGACGGAAACGTCACAGGACAGAACCCGGCACACGGTCCCACAAGGCAAACAACGCGAAAAACCGGTGCCCTACACCCACACGGACACCTCGGGACGGTACCGGTCGGACAGGTGCGCCGGGTACCGTTAACCGACCGAGGACATCGCAAGGAGCTTCAGGTGTTCAATGACATAGGACCGCTAGAGGTGGTCACGATCGTCGTGCTCGCCGTGCTCGTGTTCGGTCCGGACAAGCTCCCGAAGGTCATCCAGGACGTCATGCGCACGGTCCGGAAGATCCGAGAGTTCTCGGAGAGCGCCAAGCAGGACATCCGCGAGGAACTGGGTCCGGAGTTCAAGGACTTCGAGTTCGAGGACCTCAACCCCAAGGCGTTCATCCGCAAGCAGCTGGACGGCGACGAACTGGGGCTGAAGGAGATCCGCAACGGCTTCGACCTGAAGAAGGAGATGGCCGAGGTCACGGACGCGGTCCACGGCCGCGACAGCGACGCCTCCGCGTCGTCGTCCTCCTCGTCGTCTTCCTCGGGCTCGTCCGGCGGCCGTATCGACATGACCAAGAAGCCCGACGACTCCGGCACGGACGACCGTCCGCCCTTCGACGCGGACGCCACCTGAGCGTCGTACGCCCTTCGTCCTCCACCCGTACGCCCCCGAACTGCGCGTCCCGGTGCGCCCCCGCGCCGGGACGTGACGCGTTTCATACCGTGGACGCGCCCCGTGCGGCCTGAACCGGCCTTCCGCGCGACCCACGCGGCGGGCGGTTTCCCTGCCCGCCTCGGTGGTGTGGATATGCTGCCGAGTTGTTGTGCGGACCGGACGAGTACGCCCGAAGGGGGGCGGGCCACCCCGGTCCGACGAGAGCGAGGAGGCGTCCGGGCACATGGAGACGACAAGTCGGGCAGTCGCGCAGGCGCCGGACGCGGAGGGCGGACAACAGTTCCCCTCCGCCCGGCGCACGGTCGACGGCTACCTGCTGGCGCCCTTCCCGTGGTACGGCCTCGACGAGGCCTTCACGGGGCCGCGCTGGCTGATGCAGGTCGGTACGGCGGCTGACGGCGCCGTCGAGCACGGTTCGATCGGACACGGCGACGAACCCTCCGTCAAGAACGAGTACGCGGTCGGCTCCGCGAACGAGCCCCGGGAGAAGTTCGCGGTCGTGGTCACCGTCGCGGCCAACCCCTCCCGGCGCAGCGCGGACGGCACGGGCTTCCTGGAGGCCACCTCGGTCTCCTCGGCGGCCTGGCTGGCCGGTGTGGGGCTGCTGTCGTTCACCTGGCCCGGCCAGATGGACCACAGCCTGCGTGACGACTGGCTGGAGCAGCAGACGGAGACGGCCTGGGTCCTCGCGGACGACCTCGCCGGCCCCGACTGGTCGACCCTGTCCCTGCCCGTCGACGGCGTCCCCACGCCCTTCCACTACCGCGAGTCCGAGTTCGGCTGGGTACTCGCCGGTTCCACCCAGGAAGGGGTGCACGTGGGGGCGTACGGAAGAGGCATGAGCGCATACGGCCTCGGCTTCGCGATGATCAAGGACATCGCGGCCTACGCCTAGGCGCACCGGGTACGACCGCCGGGCGCACCGAGCACGACCGCGAACCGAGACCACGTTCGCGGAGCAGGGCACACGCCAAGGGGCGCCGTCTGAAGGCGGCGCCCCTTGGCGTGCGTGGCCTGCGTGGCCTGCGTGGCCGTGCCGGCGTGGAAGCCGTGCGGCTCTAGAACTTGTTCTTCGGGGTGATGCCCAGGGACAGGCCCGACAGGCCGCGCTGGCGGCCGCCGAGCTTGCCCGCGATGGCGCGCAGGGCCTCGCCGGCCGGGGAGTCGGGGTCGGTCAGGACGACCGGCTTGCCCTCGTCGCCGCCCTCGCGCAGGCGGACGTCGATGGGGATGCTGCCGAGGACCGGGACCGTCGCACCCGTCGTACGGGTGAGGCCGTCGGCGACTGTCCGGCCGCCGCCCGTGCCGAAGACGTCGACCATCTCGCCGCAGTGCGGGCAGGGCAGGCCCGACATGTTCTCGACCACACCGACGATCTTCTGGTGCGTCTGGACGGCGATGGAGCCCGCGCGCTCGGCGACCTCGGCGGCCGCCTGCTGCGGGGTCGTCACGACCAGGATCTCGGCGTTCGGGATCAGCTGGGCGACCGAGATCGCGATGTCGCCGGTGCCGGGCGGCAGGTCCAGCAGGAGGACGTCGAGGTCGCCCCAGTACACGTCCGCCAGGAACTGCTGGAGGGCGCGGTGGAGCATCGGGCCGCGCCACACGACCGGGGCGTTGCCCGGGGTGAACATGCCGATGGAGATGACCTTCACGCCGTTCGCGGACGGCGGCATGATCATGTTCTCGACCTGGGTCGGACGGCCGTCCGCGCCCAGCATGCGCGGCACGCTGTGGCCGTAGATGTCGGCGTCGACCACGCCCACCTTGAGGCCGTCGGCGGCCATCGCCGCCGCCAGGTTGACCGTCACCGAGGACTTGCCGACGCCGCCCTTGCCGGAGGCGACCGCGTAGACCCGGGTCAGGTTGCCCGGCTTGGCGAAGGGGACCTCGCGGTCGGCCTGGCCGCCGCGCAGGGCGGTCGCCAGCTCCTTGCGCTGCTCGTCGCTCATCACGTCGAGCGTGACGGAGACCGCGGTGACGCCGTCGACCCGGGAGACCGCCTCCGTGACGCGTTGCGTGATCGTGTCCCGCATGGGGCAGCCGGAAACCGTCAGGTACACGGTGACCGCGACCGCTCCGTCCTCACCGATCTCCACCGATTTGACCATCCCGAGTTCGGTGATGGGTCGGTTGATCTCGGGGTCGTTCACCGTCGCCAGTGCCTCGCGCACCGCGTCTTCCGTAGCCATAAGGACGATGGTACGGCGATCCGAGGGGCGTCCGGGTAGCCCCTCAACGGTCGTCTGCGTCACGCCCCGGTGACCGTTCCGTCCGTTCTGCCGGGAATACGGGATGGCCGTCGTGACGCCGCAGCTCTTCCAGCTCCTTGGTCAGGTCCGTCAGCTCGGAGCGCATCCAGTCGCGGGTCGCCACCTCGCCCAGCCCCATGCGCAGCGCGGCGATCTCGCGCGTGAGGTACTCGGTGTCCGCGATGGACCGCTCGTTCTGCTTGCGGTCCTGTTCGAGGTTGACCCGGTCGCGGTCGTCCTGCCGGTTCTGCGCGAGCAGGATCAGCGGGGCGGCGTAGGAGGCCTGGAGGGACAGCATCAGGGTCAGGAAGATGAAGGGGTAGTTGTCGAAGCGCAGAGCGGCCGGCGCCGCGATGTTCCACAGCACCCACAGGATGATGACGATCGTCATCCAGACGATGAAGCGTCCCGTGCCCAGGAAGCGCGCGATCTTCTCCGACAGCCGTCCGAAGGCCTCCGGGTCCCATTCGGGCAGGTACCGGCGCCGGGGCGGGCGCGGCTGGTCGAGCCGCGGCGTGCGGGGCCGGCCCGCGGCGGTGGCGCCCACCGGGACACGCTCACGGGGACCGGTCTCGCGCTCAGGAGCCACTGGCCGCCGCCCCCTCGTCCAGATGGAACTCCGTCTCCCGCCAGTCCTCGGGCAGCATGTGGTCCAGTACGTCGTCCACGGTCACCGCGCCCAGCAGCGCCCCGGCCTCGTCGACGACGGGCACCGCCACCATGTCGTACGTCGCGAAGAACCCGGCCACGACGGGCAGCGACGCGTCGGGGTCGAGCGTCTGCAGGTCCTCGTCGACCAGCGAGCTGACCAGGGTGTACGGCGGGTCGCGCAGCAGCCGCTGGAAGTGGACCGTGCCGAGGTACTTGCCGGTCGGCGTCTCGTCGGGCGGACGGCAGACGTAGACCTGCGCGGCCAGGGCGGGGGACAGGTCGGCGTTGCGGACGCGGGCGAGGGCGTCGGCGACGGTCGCGTCCGGCCGCAGCACGATCGGCTCGGTGGTCATCAGGCCGCCCGCGGTGTGCTCCTCGTACGACATCAGGCGCCGCATGTCCGCCGCGTCGTCGGGCCGCATCAGGCTCAGCAGCCGCTCCTGTTCCGCCTCGGGGAGCTCGGCGAGCAGGTCGGCCGCGTCGTCCGGGTCCATGGCCTCCAGGACGTCCGCCGCGCGCTCCTCCGCCAGCTTGCCGAGGATCTCGATCTGGTCGTCCTCCGGCAGCTCTTCGAGGACGTCGGCGAGGCGGTCGTCGTCGAGGGCGGCGGCGACCTCGGCCCGCCGTTTGGCCGACAGGTGGTGCAGGACGTTGGCGAGGTCGGCGGGGCGCAGCTGCTCGAAGGTGGCGAGCAGGCTCTCGGCGCCCTGCCCGTGCTCCTCCAGGGAGAACCCGGTGACCTGGGACCACTCCACGGTCAGCGCCTCGCCCTTGGCGCGCCTGAAGGCCCCGCCCTTCTTCCCCTTGCGGACGTAGACCCGGTCGACCTCCCAGTCGCGGCGGGCCGGCAGCTGCTGGACCGACACGTCCAGGACGGTGACCTCCTCGTCGGTCTCGACGAGCTTGACCCGGCGGTCGAGGAGCTCGCCGAGGATCAGCCGCTCGGTGGGCCGCTGCTCGAAACGGCGGACGTTGACCACGCCGGTGGTGATGACCTGGCCGGACTCGATGCCGGTGACCCGGGTCATGGGCAGGAAGATGCGGCGCCGGGTGGTCAGTTCGACGACCAGGCCGAGCAGGCGCGGGGGCCGCCGGCCGACGCGGAGCATGGCGACGAGGTCGCGCACCCGGCCCACCTGGTCGCCGGCGGGATCGAAGACGGCGACACCGGCGAGGTGCGAGACGAAGATCCGGGGAGCGCCGGCTGCCATGGCTGTGCTTCCTTCTCACGTGCGGGAGTGCGGTGTGTGGCCTGTTATCGCGTTCCTGTTCCGAATTGCCCGCTCAGTGGGGTTCAGGCTAGCCCGTACCGATCCGATGCGTCCTGGTGAGCGGTCCGGACGGACTGGCTCCGTTCGGCGCGGGCGGCCCCGGTACGCTGCGGTACGCCGGTCAGGACCCGTCAGAGAGGCAGCCCCACCAGTGACTGCGATTCCACAGGGCCGAATGCGCCGCGCCGTGGCGCTGACCGCGACGTGCGCGCTGGTCGTGCTGGGAACGGTGGCGTTCACGGGGTGTGACGAGGAGGATCCGGACGCGGGCACCAACGGGGTGGGCAAGCTCGCGCCGGACAAGATCCAGAGCAAGACCAGGGCGGCGGCCGACTCCGTCGCCGCGGTGCACCTGTCCGGCACGGTCGTCACCAGCGGACACACCTACAAGCTCGACATGCGCCTGAAGCAGGACGGCGGCATCGGCTCGGTCACGGCGGAGGGGGCGACCTTCCAGCTGCTGCGGGTCGGGGAGCAGCTGTATCTGAAGGCCGACGCGGAGTTCTGGAGCCACGAGGACGGCGCCGCCGGCGGCAAGGGCTCGGACAAGGCGGCCGCGGGCAAGCTCGACGGCAAGTACGTGAAGGTGCCGAAGGGGGATCCGGCGTACAAGAAGTTCAGCGGTTTCACGGACAAGGACCTGCTCCTGGCCGGCCTGCTCACCCTGCACGGCAAGCTGGCCACCGAGGGGCACCACGAGCAGTCCGGCACCCGCACCATCCGCATCACCGGCGACAAGGGCTCCGGCGGCACGCTGGACGTCTCCCTGGTCGGCAAGCCGTATCCGCTCCGCCTGGTCCGGGCCGGCGGCGCGGGCACACTCGGCTTCTCCGAGTGGGGCATGGACTTCACCGTCAAGAAGCCCCCGGGGAACGAGACGGTCGACTACGGCAAGCAGCTGCCGACGTCCTAGGAAGCTCCGCCCCTCCGGTCGCGTTCGGCCGGGCCGCGTGCGGCTACTTCCGCTTGCGCCGCTTCAACAGCAGCCGCGGCAGCCCCGCGGGGATGGGCCGGCGGGTCGTCGCCGGAGACGGCAGCGGCGGCTCGACCAGGGCCGTGTCGGGCAGCGGCGCCGAGGTGCCCGTCGGCGTCAGGCGGACCACCCGGCACTCACGCGCCCAGCGCTCCGGCATGGCCTCGCCGTCCGACGCGTTCAGCCGCTTGGCCTTGAGGTCGGCCACCGCCGCCTCCCACTCGGGGGAGCCGGCGGGCAGTTCGGACACCGACGCCGGCCAGGTGACCAGCCGGCCGCCCTTGTCCTTGCTCCGGACGGTCACCTCGGCCGAGCCGCCGTCGGTCAGCCCGGGCAGCGGCTGCTCCCCGGGCCCGTCGCCGACCAGGCACACCGCGCCCTCGTGCCAGACGTGCCACAGCGCACGCGCGGCGGGGGCACCGGCGCCCTTGACCCAGATGAGGCCGGACTTCTTCGTGGCCTCCTCGACGAGGGCCTGGTCGAGCAGCTCGCTTGTCATGCGCCCAGCCTATCCAGGCACCCGGCCGGCCCGGCCGGGTGCTCACAGCCAGCCGTTGCGCTTCAGCGTGCGGTGGATCCCGAGACACAGGACCACCGTGATGCCCATGATGACCGGGTACCCGTACTTCCAGTGCAGTTCGGGCATGTACTTGAAGTTCATGCCGTACACACCGCACACCATCGTCGGTACGGCGATGATCGCGGCCCAGGCCGTGATCTTGCGCATGTCCTCGTTCTGCGCGACCGACGCCTGCGCGAGGTTGGCCTGGAGGATGGAGTTGAGCAGCTCGTCGAAGCCGATGACCTGCTCCTGGACCCGGGCGAGGTGGTCGGCGACGTCCCGGAAGTACTTCTGGATGTCCGGGTCGATGAGCCGCATCGGACGCTCGCTCAGCAGCTGCATCGGACGCAGCAGCGGCGAGACCGCGCGCTTGAACTCCAGGACCTCGCGCTTGAGCTGGTAGATGCGGGCCGAGTCCACACCGCGGGACACCCCGCCCTTGCGGCCCGGCGAGAAGACCTCCGTCTCCACCTCGTCGATGTCGTCCTGCACCGCGTCCGCGACCGCGATGTAGCCGTCGACGACGTGGTCGGCGATGGCGTGCAGCACCGCCGAGGGGCCCTTGGCGAGCAACTCCGGGTCGTCCTGGAGGCGGTGACGCAGTGCCCGCAGCGAGCCCTGCCCGCCGTGCCGGACGGTGATGAAGAAGTCCCGCCCGGTGAAGCACATGACCTCGCCGGTCTCCACGACCTCGCTGTTGGCGGTGAGCTGGTCGTGCTCGACGTAGTGGATGGTCTTGAAGACCGTGAAGAGGGAGTCGTCGTACCGCTCCAGCTTCGGGCGCTGATGCGCCTGCACCGCGTCCTCGACCGCCAGCGGGTGCAGCCCGAACTCACCGGCGATACCGGAGAATTCGGCCTCGGTCGGCTCGTGCAGGCCGATCCACACGAACCCGCCGTCCCGGCGCACCAGGCGCATCGCCTCGTGCGGGGTGAGCGGCTTCGGCGTCTCGACGCGGGCTCCGTCGCGGTACACGGCGCAGTCGACGACGGCCGAGGGGGTCGAGGGGTCGCGCGTGGTGTCGTACGCGCCGGCGTCCAGCCGTACACCGCTCTTGCGGAGCGACGGACGGGAGGGACGGACCACGGCACGCAGGTCGCGAATCATCGACATGGCAGGCTCCTTCGCAACAAGCAGCGAGGCGACCGAGGTCCGCTTCGACGGGTGGAACTGCCCGGAATGGGGACGTCCTGACTGCGGGATGTTTGGCACGTCCACAAAGCGGGGAGCACCGCACCGTCGCGGTGGCGGGCTTGGGCTTCGCTGCTGATTCGGCTTCTGATGCAGATCAGACAGATCAGGCAAAACGAAACGAAGTGCTCTTCCGTGCGATGACAAAGGCGCACGCACGCATGCGAAAGGCGGCGGCCAGGCAGACGAGCTGGAGCAGCTGTATCAGCGGCAGGAAGAGCGGGTGGTACTGCACGGTCGACTTCGGTCCATCGCAGCCCCACCTCCTCCGGCCGGTCCCTCGTGAGGGACGATCCATCCCCCCTGGGGGAGTCTCATCGGTGTCGGAACTCGATCGCGACGCTTCTGCGTGCTGCCCCGAACCACCGGCTCAGAGTATCAGCCGCCCGAAGAGTCAAGGCGCCCCTTTGCCCGGTACTGACGAGTTCTATGCTCACCGCATGGTTGATGTTCTTCCCCTTGTCGAGGCTCGGTTGAGCACCGCTCTGGGTGAACCGTCCGCGCGCGCGGCGGTCACCTTCCTCGGTACGGACCGCATCGAGGTGCTGCGTTTCCAGGAGGGCGACATCGTCCGCTACGCCACCCTGGGCATGTCCGCGCACCCCATGGCGGACCCCACGGCGATGCTCGCCGAGCCCGTCAAGGGCCCCCGCGCCGAGTTGGTCCTCTCCGTGCGCGCGGGCGGCGCCGACACCGACAAGGTGCTCCGGGCGCTCGCCGTGCTCGCCGCGTCCCCGCAGGTGGAGGGTGTGGTGGTGGCCCCGGGCGCCTCCCTGGACGTGGGTGACCCGCTGTGGCCTGGCGCTCCGTTCACCTCGGTCCTGGTCGCCGAACCGGGCGGCCTGGTCGAGGACCTGGAGCTGGACGAGCCGATGGATCCCGTACGGTTCCTGCCGTTGCTGCCGATGACCCCGAACGAGGCCGCCTGGAAGCGCGTCCACGGCGCGCAGGCCCTCCAGGAGCGCTGGCTCACGAACGGCACGGATCTGCGGGACCCCGTCCGGGGTTCCGTACCGCTCGACTGAGCCCGGAGTGACCGATCTCACCAACGCAAGTCCGGAATCGGTCAGTTGGCAAAGGCGGTGGCGTTGGGCCGTACGGAGGGCGAGCGGGACCCTGGCCCGCCCGGTGGCCGACCGGCCGGCCGACGCAGTCCGAGATGCCGACGAGGCCCTGGACGATGGACGGCGGGACCGGGATCGGCCGCGGCGATTGATGCAGGACGCATCTAGTTTCTCGGGGTGACCCGGTTCCGTCCGGACGGGTGATCGTCCTTGACGTGGGCGAGCGAGGGTAGGACCGTGGAGCCCTATGAGGGGCGAACCCAGTTGCCCGAAGTGTGGTGGCCGGGTCAGGGCTCCCGGACTCTTCGCCGATTCGTGGCAGTGCGATGTGCACGGGACCGTGCATCCGGTACAGCCCGTGATCCCGCCCAGCGTCGAGGCCCTCAGCGTCGTGGTGCATCGCACGCAGGTGCCGGTGTGGATGCCCTGGCCGCTGCCGGTGGGCTGGCTGTTCACGGGCGTGGCCTGCGCGGGTGACGACCGCAGCGGAGGCCGGGCGACGGCCGTGGCCTGCTCGGGACCCGGACCGCTCGGCGGCATGGGCGAGCTGATCCTGGTCGCCGAGGAGCTCGGCGTCGGCCTCGGCGCTCGCTATGCGGGTCTCGACGGCCCGGACCCGGGGCCGTACATGAACGTCGAGAAGCCGCCCCAGGCCAAGGTGCTGGCCGCCGGCCGCCCGACCCCGCTCTGGCACGTCTCCGGCAGCCCGGTCGACCGTGCCGTCTTCGCGGGCGAGGCGCTCGGGATGTGGCTGTGGGCGGTGGTCTGGCCCGAGCAGACGGGCATGCTGATGTACGACGAGCTGGTGCTGACGGACCTGCGGGATGCGGGAGCCGAGGTGGAGCTGGTGCCCTGCGGGGCGCTGTCCCCGAGACTGCTGCAACCCTGAGCGTCGGTTGTAGGGGGCGCATCCCGGTTGCGGGTGTGACAGGGCACCCCTGGATCCCCGCTATCCTTAGGTGTCCCCGTCCGCCCCGTCACCGCCTGGAGTCCGCGTCGTGCGCATCGACCTGCACTGCCACTCCACGGCCTCCGACGGTACGGACACGCCGGCCGAGCTGATGCGCAACGCCGCCGCGGCCGGTCTGGACGTCGTCGCGCTGACCGACCACGACACCACCCGCGGATACGCCGAAGCCGTCGCCGCGCTGCCCGAGGGGCTCACCCTCGTCACCGGCGCCGAGCTGTCCTGCCGTATCGACGGCATCTCCATGCACCTGTTGGCCTACCTCTTCGACCCCGAGGAGCCCGCCCTGCTCGCCGAGCGCGAGCTGGTCCGGGACGACCGGGTGCCGCGGGCCAAGGGCATGATCGCCAAGCTGAACGGGCTGGGCGTGCCAGTCACCTGGGAGCAGGTGAGCCGCATCGCCGGTGACGGCTCCGTCGGCCGCCCGCACGTCGCCACCGCGCTCGTCGAACTCGGCGTCGTACCGACCGTGTCCGACGCGTTCACCGAGCAGTGGCTCTCCGACGGCGGCCGGGCCTATGTGCCCAAGCACGAGACCGACCCCTTCGAGGCGATCCGGCTGGTCAAGGGTGCGGGCGGCGTCGCCGTCTTCGCGCACCCGGCGGCCGCCAAGCGGGGCCGTACGGTGCCGGAGTCCGCCATCGCCGAGATGGCCGCGACCGGTCTCGACGGCATCGAGGTCGACCACATGGACCACGACGCCGACGCGCGCGAACGCCTGCGCGGGCTGGCGAAGGAGCTGGGGCTCCTGGTCACGGGGTCCTCGGACTACCACGGCAGCCGCAAGACCGTGTCGCTGGGCGCGTACACGACGGACCCCGAGGTGTACGGGGAGATCACCCGGCGGGCGACCGGGGCGTTCCCGGTGCCGGGGACCGGCGGGGCCTGAGACCTACCCCCCCGCGCCCACGTCCACCTTTCTTCCTGCTTAGGCCTGTTCACACATGTTCGACGTCGCCGTCTTCGGCTCCCTGTTCCTCACCCTGTTCGTCATCATGGATCCCCCCGGGATCACGCCGATCTTCCTGGCCCTGACCGCCGGCCGCCCCACCAAGGTGCAGAAGCGCATGGCGTTCCAGGCCGTCTGCGTGGCCGGCGGGGTCATCGCCACGTTCGGCCTGCTGGGCCATCAGATCCTCGACTACCTGCACGTCTCCGTTCCGGCGCTGATGATCGCCGGCGGACTGCTGCTCCTGCTGATCGCGCTCGACCTGCTCACCGGCAAGACGGACGAGCCGAAGCAGACCAAGGACGTCAACGTCGCGCTCGTTCCGCTGGGCATGCCGCTGCTCGCGGGCCCGGGCGCCATCGTGTCCGTCATCCTGGCCGTGCAGAAGGCCGACACCGTCGCCACGCAGGTGTCGGTGTGGTGCGCGATCCTCGCGATCCACGTCGTGCTGTGGCTGGTGATGCGCTACTCGCTGCTGATCATCCGGGTGATCCGGGACGGCGGCGTGGTCCTGGTGACGCGGCTCGCGGGCATGATGCTCTCCGCGATCGCCGTGCAGCAGATCATCAACGGCATCACCCAGGTGATCAAGGGCGGCTGAACGGCACGCCCCGCTCGTACGCGCAGAGCCCCCGCACGGCAGTGGTGCCGTGCGGGGGCTCTGAAGCTTCAGCGGTGATCCGCGTCAGGGGTGACCGGCGTCGGTGCCGATCGGCGTGAGTAGTGTGATCCGCGTCTGTTACGAGGCCGTGGTCTCGGCCGGCCGGATCCACAGTCGCTGCCCGATGGCGGCGGCCTGCTGAACGATCCGGTTGACGGAGGCGGCGTCCACGACGGTGCTGTCCACGGTGGTCCCGTCGATCTCGTCGAGTCGCATGATTTCGAAGCGCATGGCTTCTCCCTTCGTCGCTTCGTTCTGTCCTAGTCAACGAGGTGCGTGTTACAAACATTCCCTACGCTAAAGAAATTTTTCGAACGTCTAATTACTGACCGGTAAGCGGCACTCGTAGGACTGATCGGGACCGGTTGTGTTCGCAGCGTGACCGCCGGGACAATGGAAGCGATGAACGACGACCTTGCGGCCCTCCAGGCCCGTATCGACCGCACGAACGAGCTGCTCCAGCGCATGCTCGCCGAAGTGGCGAAGACGCCCTCGACCCATGCGATCTTCGTGGACGCGGGATATCTGTACGCGGCGGCGGGACGGCTGGTGGCCGGGACGGAGGACCGCCGCGCCTTCGACCTCGACGCCGAGGGCCTGATCGAGGCGCTCATCGACCGCGCCCGCACGATCTTCGCGGACAGCAGGCTGCTGCGGGTCTACTGGTACGACGGCGCCCGGCGCCGCATCCACACCGCCGAGCAGCAGTCCATCGCGGAACTCCCCGACGTCAAGGTCCGCCTGGGCAACCTCAACGCCAACAACCAGCAAAAGGGCGTCGATTCGCTCATCCGCACCGACCTGGAGTCACTCGCCCGGCACCGGGCCATCAGCGACGCGGCGCTCATCGGCGGCGACGAGGACCTGGTGTCGGCGGTGGAGGCCGCGCAGGGGTACGGCGCCCGCGTCCACCTCTGGGGCATCGAGGCACCCGAGGGCCGCAACCAGGCCGAGCCGCTGCTCTGGGAGGTCGACAGCCAGCGCACCTTCGACCTCGAATTCTTCAAGCCGTACGTCTCCCGCCGCACCGCTCCCGCGTACGAGCCCACGGCGAACCGCCCGACCCGCGAGGACGTCCGCTTCGTCGGCGCCCAGATCGCGGCGAAGTGGCTGTCCTCCCGCGGCCGTGAGGCCCTGGTGGAACTGCTCCCGGGCCACCCCTACCTGCCCGGCTCCGTCGACCAGGACCTCCTCGTCGAGGCCGAGGGCCTGCTCCAGTACTCCCTGCGCGGCCAGGCGGACCTGCGCCGCGCCCTGCGGGACGGCTTCTGGGAGCACTTGCAGGGGCAGTACTAGGGCCTGTCCGGCGGAGCTGCGCCCTCAGCCGGAGGCCTGGTCGGCGGCTTGGCCGGAGGCCTGGTCCCAGAAGTCGGCGATGGCGCGGGCGGTGGCCGCCGGCCGGTCGGTGTTGGGCGAGTGCTCGGCGCCCTCGATCACCGTCCGGCGGGCCCCCAGACGCATGGCCATCTCGTCGAGGAGCGTCACCGGCCAGGTGTCGTCGAGCGCGCCCGACAGGACGTGGAACGGCAGCGGTACGGCGGCCAGTTCCGCGACCCGGTCCGGCTCGACGCACAACTGGCGCCCCGTGGCGATGAGTTGCGCGGGCTTGTTGCCCAGCCAGCGGCGCCGCAGGTCCTCCCGGTCGTCGAGACCGCCGTCGAGCTGCCCGGTCTCCGTCTCCTCCGGCGCGTCCATGGCTCGCATGGCCTCCCACACCTCGGCCATCGACATCACGGAGAGGGCGTCCCGCAGCAGCTTCACGCGCTGCTGCTGGGAGACGGAGATCTGGGCCGGTCCCGAGGCCATCAACGTGAGCGACCGGAAGGGGGAGTGGTCGATTAGTACGGCCGCACGCGAGATCTGCCCGCCCAGGGAGTGCCCCAGCAGGTGCACGGGGGTTCCGAGCGCCTCCGCCTGTGCCAGCACGTCCCGTGCCAACTCGGCCTGCGCATAGGCGGATTCGTCGTGCTCCGGCCCGTCCGACTCGAACTGCCCGCGTCCGTCGACCGCGACGGAGCGATAGCCGCGCTCCGCCAACGCCACGTGCAGCGGATTGAAGTCCTCCTTGCTCCCGGTGAACCCGGGCAGCAGCAGCGCGACACCCCGGGGCTCGACACCGGCGGCCACGGGAGCGTCGACGACGGCGAACTCCCCACGCGCGGTACGCAGAGAGTACGCGCGGGAGCCGGGGGGCGGGGTGAAGGTGGGAGGCCT
>NZ_JADDRL010000174.1 GCF_021538895.1 Streptomyces olivochromogenes
CGCGACGACGGCCTTGCGCGGGCCGACCTGGGCGCCCTACCAAACTGCCCGGCCATACGGGCCCGCAAGGGCGAAACGACGCCGGGTACGCCGGTCGCGGGCCATGCTGCTCCCAGCTATGAGAGCGGGGGAAACGTGCAGGCATTTCTGGCGGGGGCCGTACTTCTGGTGTGTCTGAGCACGCCGCTGATGGGAGGGATGCAGCCGCCGCGACTGAGGTCGAAGCGGCTGACACCCGAATACTCGGCAGGGGCGCCGTTGGCGGTGGTGTTCGGCTCCTGGGCGATGTGGGTGCTGATGTTCTCGGTGCTCCGCGTCGGCTTCACCAGCACCAGGAACACCTGGGTATGCGTGGCGTTGCTCGTGCTGTGCGTACTGGTCGCGCGACCACTGGTCCGGATCGCGGCGCCCGCGCGGCTCGAGGGGAACCGGCTGCTGGTCGCGGCACGCGCGCTGGGCCTCTGCTGCGTCGTGGCGGGCGTCATGGCACCGCTGGACGCGCAGGTCGACAAGCAGCCCATGGCCGGTATGACCGTGATCTACGCGACGACCGTCGCCGTACTGGGTCTCATGCGGATCGCGGACCACGGCTACTTCCCGCTGGTCCTGCTGAGGACGGCCCTGTGGAAGGCGCTCCTGGCCGTCGTGACCGGGTACTGGATCCACCACACCGGCGGCACCCTCGTCCCAGACCCGGACGACGCCACCGTCGGCACACTGCTGCTCGCCGTCCTGTGGTGGTCGCTGGTGGGGCTGTCCGCAGGCTGCGCGGTGGTCGCGGCCGTCCGACTGGTGCGCTGGCTGAGGACCGGGCCGCCGGCCCGTCCCGCGCCCCCCGGTGTGACCTCCTGGCCGCCGGCCGTCGGCGATGTGTGGACGGCCGAGCTCACCCACGACGACAACACCTACAAGGAGCGTCCGGTGGTGGTGCTGGAACGCACCCCGGGCTTCGTCCGCGTGCTCGGCGTCACCAGCGTCGACAAGTCCGACCGTCCGCGCGGCTACCTGAAGCTCCGCCTGTCCGAGTGGAAGGACGTACTGAAGAAGGACGGCTGGCTGAACCTGGAGATCGCGCACGTCCCATACTGCGATTTCCTCTGGCGGCGCGGAGAGTGCCCGGACCGAGTCTGGGACGTGCTGTGCAACAAGGCCGACGTGCGGGAGCGGTCCGCACAGTCAGGCCCGGCCCCGGGCTTCACCTTCCGCCACCGGCTGCGGTCAGCGATGAACACACATGTCGGCCGCGACGCGCGCACGGTCCGCGTCGACGCTGACAGCCGGGTGCTCCGGGGGTGGCCGCGGGAGAAGGTCTGACCCGAACTGCCGCTGGACGTACGACGCTTGGCAGGGGCCGGCTCACAGGACATGTGGCCTACTGCTTCCGAAAAGGCGAACAACTTCGAGCCGTAGCCAGCGGCGTTACGCTGCGGCTGTTCTCTGAACCGCCCGGATCGAGTGGAGGCTCCGCAGTGCCACGAGTTGCGCTGCGGTAGCGGCGCCCCAGCCCCCGCTGTGGCGGTGTCGAGAGCGGGTCGGAGGTGTGTCGCGAACACCGAGAGACAACAAGAGAGGGCGGAAGTCAGTGAGACTGACTCCCGCCCTCTTCTGCTGGCACCCGCTTTGGTCAGCGCTTGACTTCTGCTGATCCTGGGCGAGTGCCCCCGGCAGGATTCGAACCTGCGCACACGGCTCCGGAGGCCGTTGAGCGTTGCGGAGAATACGCTGGTCAGCAGTTCGATCAGGCTCAACTCGCCTGCCGCTGTCCACACATAGTCCAGACGCAGCGACCGCCCTGGGGCCAGCCAGCCTCGCGGGGATCCGGCCCTGCTGACACGGCACCCAGGTGCCGGCAGTCGCGTTCGCCGTGACAGCCCGCCGTAACGTCCCGAAGTTCCGGCTGTGTGCACCAGTAAGGGCTACGCTCAGCACGAGCAGCAACGAGGTTTCGTGAAAAATCGGGAGAGTGTCTGAGTGGAAACGAACAGTCCGTACAAAATGTCTGTCAGCCTCAATGTTGTCACACACCTCGGGCTCAACCTCTACAGCAACATTCCTGCAGTTTTGTCGGAGGCGGTGGCAAACGCCTGGGACGCAGAAGCCCACAAGGTTACGATAGACATCGATAAACAAGCTGGCACGGTTACCGTCTACGATGATGGCTCCGGCATGGATTTGCATGACATCAACGAAAAATACCTCACCGTTGGGTATCGCCGCAGGGATGCTACTGGAACACTTACGCCAAATCTCGATCGGCCTGTCATGGGACGGAAGGGAATCGGTAAGCTTTCGTTGTTCTCGATCGCACGCACGGTTGAGATTTACACCGTCAAGGATGGGGAAAAGCATGCCTTCCGCATGAGTCTGGACGACATCAAGACGGCGATCACGGACGAAGTCAATAGCGAATCGCCTTATCGCCCTGAACCTCTCGATGTCGCAGATATTGGTTTTGTTAAGGGTACGAAGATTGTGCTTCGCGACATCAAGAAGAACCTGAGTCAGACCGAGGCGGCGCTGAAGAAGCGACTCGCGAGACGCTTCTCGATCATCGGGCCAGAATTCGACTTCGCACTCGAAATTAATGGAGAGCCGGTCTCTGTCAGCGATCGCGCCTATTTCCATAAACTGCAATATCTTTGGCTCTATGGTGACGACGACTATACGGAAAAGATCCGCAGCTTGGCTATCAATGCGGAGGAGGTGGAGATTCGCCGTTCGGAGACGGGGCAAGGGGGCGAGGTTTTTGGTTGGATAGGAACGGTCTATAGTTCCGACCAGCTACGCGAGCAGGGCGAGAACCTCAACAAGGTCGTCGTGTTGGCCCGGGGCCGGTTGGCCCACGAAGACCTTCTGGAGAACATCAGCGACAGTAGCTTCTATCGGCAGTACGTAATCGGGGAGTTCAATGCAGATTTCCTGGATTCCGACTCCGGGGAAGACATCACCACAAGCAGTAGGCAGCGGTTGGACGAGGATGATCCTCGGTTCATCGATCTCAGAGAATTCTTTGAGACGGAAATGGGGAATGTAAAAAGGGCTTGGGGTGAGTGGCGCGAAACTAAGGGCGTAGAAGTCGCCGTCAAGAACACCGCAGTCGACGAGTGGTTCAAGTCGCTGGGACCTGAATCTCGGGCAAGAGCACGCAAACTCTTCGGGATGATCAACAGTCTCGAGATCGATGATGATAGCAAGAAGAAGGAGCTATTCGCGTACAGCGTAATGGCATTCGAAAGTCTCCGCTATAAGGACAATTTGCAGGCGTTGGAACAAATGACGCAACCTGCCCTTGCGGGTTTCGTCTCGCTTTTTAATACCGTCGATGAGATCGAGTCTGCACTTTACCATCGGATCGTTAACCAACGGCTGGAGGTTATCGAGAAGATGCAGGCCCAAACGGATGCCGATAGTAAGGAAAAGATCCTCCAGGAGCTGCTATTTCAACATCTCTGGCTACTGGATCCGAGTTGGGAGAGAGCTACGGATGCTCATCTCGAAGAGCGGATTGGGACGACTTTCGCGGGCGTCGACCTCACAGATGACGAGAAGAAGTCCAGGATCGACATCAGATATAAACGTGTATCGAATGCGCATGTGATTATCGAACTCAAGCGTTACAGTGTCAGTACGGACACTTATACGCTTGCGAGGCAAGTCAGGAAGTACCGGGACGCGTTGCGGAAGGCGCTTAAAGATCGAGGTGAAGCGAATCCGTACATCGAGATCGTATGTATCGTCGGAAAATCCCTTTCCGACTGGGCGCAAGAGGACGGGCGTGCCGAATCTGCGCAAACTCTCGGCCCTATTAACGCCCGCGTGATGACATATGACGAGTTGCTCGATAACGCACGTGGACTGTACTCGGAATATTTGAGGGGCCGTGAAGGCCTTGATCGCGTCCGTAAGGTAATCGAGAGCATCAAATGACGTCGAACGGGCGACGGTTGCAGGGCTGATAGAGCTTTGCAATCTACTCCGATTGCCGTTCAGAAGCATTCGTGGATCGAACATCTCGCCGCTGTCTCTTTGGTGCCGAGATGTTCGAGTGCCCTCCAATGACCGGTCCATCAGATGGGCGGCGGGCTCGTCGTGGGTCGTTCGGTGCGGCGATGAGGTTGAGGGACGCCGCGGCAACCCCCAATCCAGCGTTTTGACCCACTCCACAGCCCGCGGTGGCTGCTTAGGGGTGTACCAGGCGAGGGCTCTGAACAGGTGCTTCCTGCTCCGGCACGTCCCTGCCGCAAAGAGCTCGGTGGTATCGCAGGTGGGCCTCACTTATGTGGTGCTTCGGAAGCCGGCGGAGCACACCCTTGTGACTGCCGTCCACCGTCGAGCGGACGATGCCGTCCGGATCGATGTATATCGCCAACGTGTCGAACTGGACGTGGTGGTTGGGGCACAGCACGAGCAAGTTGGCGAGCTCGTCAGGTCCGTTGTGCGGTTGCCCGAGACCGCGGATGTGGGCCGCTTCGCTGTACGTGCCGAACCGCTTCGCTAGCTGCTTTCCACAGACCTGGCAGTGGTCGGAGTGCATCTCCTTGACCTTGTTGGCCAGTCCGATATCGCGCACTATGCGGGACGTGTTCGTGGCGCGGCGAGCGGCAGGCCCTTGTCGTTCTTGTTCTTCGGCCAGTGCCTCGATGCCGCTTGCGTTCTCGTAGCCAGCCAGCCCAAGCTGCTCCATCAGTTTGTGCTGGGCGAACTCGGCGAAGTAGGTCTCTCGCAGGACGGCGATTGCCTGGGACCGTACGAAAGGATCGCTCAACAGACGGTCGGCTTGGTGAGTGAACCCCGCTTGAGGCTTGGATCTATCGAGCGCTGAGACGCTGATCTTGTCTGCCTGCTCCGCCGGGAGGCCTTCAATGTCCCACAAGCCGCTCGTCCGCAGATGCCAGAACGGGTACTCCGGCGTCGGGGACGACTGGGGGCGGCCGAACTCGATCAATAGCTTGCCCACCTCGTTACGGAACTCCGGCCAGGGAGAGAGTCGCGACTCGCCTCGGGCGTTCCTCGCGATGGCCCACATCAGGGCCAAGGGTTTGTGCGGGCTCGGAGTTCCGTCTCGCCGATGAACCTTGAGGCTCCTCAGCCTCTCCATGAGCTGGGCTGCCGTAAGTTTTGGCTGCCGGTCGTCGTGCTCGGTGCTGGGTACAGGCCCGCCCTGCGACAGTGGAGGAGTGGGAAACAACGCGTCCACATCCGCAGGACGATGGACGGACTGAAGGCTGACTTCGGGCTCCTCAAGGTGAAGGGGACGTTGGCGTACCTCCGGCAAGACGGCATGGCCACCTTCCGCCCAACGACGCCAAGAGCGCGGCGCATGTTCCAGCGCCTCAGCCGTCGAGAGCCTCTGATCGCCGCGCGCTTCGATCCAGGCCCAGTTCAGCAGGTCATCTTCTGCGCTCAGGTCGAGAAGGGCCAATTCATAGCGGAAGTTGGGGAACGGCCGCCCCTTGTCACTCTGTTCGATCTCTTCGACGTCCTTGATGACCGCTAGGCCGCAGAACTTTACGTAACCCTTGGGAGTCTTGTTGCGTGTGACCGTTGCGAACACGAGCAGTGGTGCAGCCAAGGTCCGCTCCTGCACGGTCGTCGCTCGGTGGCTTGTCCATGCCTTCCGCAGCACCTTGTTGCCCTGCGTCTCGCCTACGGGAACGGTGTGATCGACGCGATGATCTCCAAAGTAGGTAACGCGCCCGTTTTCTAGGTCGAACTCGTCGTGCCATGGCGTCTCGGCAGAGCCGGCCTTCCACTGGCTCGAACGTACAAGGACCGCTGGCCGCCGTGCGACGCGAGCGACCTTGACCTCGGCTATCGGGTTGATTCCCTTGCTCAGCTGTATCGGAGCGAGGACCTGTGAAGCCGTGAAGTGGTGGATGTTCGGGTAGCCGTCCATGACCTCGATGGAAGGGTCCCTGTTCTGCGAGGACC
Source organism: Streptomyces olivochromogenes (assembly GCF_021538895.1). Classification (GTDB taxonomy): domain Bacteria; phylum Actinomycetota; class Actinomycetes; order Streptomycetales; family Streptomycetaceae; genus Streptomyces; species Streptomyces olivochromogenes_A. The sequence goes on from NZ_JADDRL010000174.1 coordinate 5,932, forward strand.
GCAGCACTTCACCGACACGCAACTGGCCACCCACCGAGCATCCCCCACCTCGCCGTCGTTGTGTCGGTGATTTTGCCAGGCACGATGGCGAACGAGACAGGGGACGGGCAACCTGCTGATCCGTAGCTCTACAGAGATCGAGCGTTGATGGTCATACAGGCTGCCGGGAGGTGGCAGATGGGCACCTCAGTTGCGGTAGTTGCTGTACTTCGCTGCTGTACTGCACTGGCTCCGGACGGTCGACGGTTTCGATGCGATAGGCCATGCCTCCACCTCTAGTGGGCCTGGCCGCGGCGCGGCTGTCCGGGCGGGCAGCGAGTCAACCCTTCCCGGTGGGGAGGCCTAGACAGGAGGGCCGTCGAGGTCCAGTACTTGTTCACAGATTGGTGACAGATCCGGCATAACTGGGACCGCTGGGGCCAGCCGGTACATCGTGTTGGCATGACGTCCCAACCGCAACGCCGCACGTGGCTGTGGATCATGGCAGTCGTCGGCGGTCTGGTGACCCTCGGCCTCGGCGTTTACTTCATCAAAGTCGGATTGGATCAGGCTAACCAGGTCGCAGGGATCCTCGGGCTATTCGTTTCGATCGCCGGCCTGCTCCTGTCGGCTTATTCAGTTATTCAAGTAAGCTCTGCCGCTCGTGTCGGTAATTCCGGTGCCACCCGAATGACTCAGAGTAGCGGAAGCAACTCGACCAACATTCAGTCTACCGGAGATATTACAATCGGCGACAATAATAAGATGGGGGGACAATAATTGCCCTGGTTTCGACAGAAAGCGGGCGACGGGTCTCAATTGGTCCAAGCCGGCACGGTAAACAACAACTACGGGATCAGCGTAAAAGATGCCGAGCACATTTGCATCAGGCTGATGGAGGAGAGGTTTGCTAGCTACTCCCAGCAGGCGTTCCAGACCGCGAAGGCGCGCGTCGAGGAGTTCACCTACAATTATCTCAAAGCCCTGACCGAAAAGAGTCCTCAGGCAATCGAGAATCTCGGTGACCCTGGAGTGTTGGCGGCTGTCCTGGAGGCCGAAGAGGGGTACGCGAAAACTGGAGATGTCAATCTCGGTGAGATTCTCGTAGAGATGCTGGTGAAGCGGACTTCTGAAACCTCGCGGGACACCCGACAGCTTGCGTTGAACGAAGCAATTGGTGCCGTTCAGAAGCTCACAGACAAGCATCTTGACGCGCTCTCGCTGATCTTCTTTCTGACACATGTCGAAGCTAATGCGCCGAACCTTCAGACGTTCCTGACTGTCCTAAACAGCGTGCTGGAGGGCGTGAGTGGCTCCTTCGAGACTCTCACTCCGTCGGATATTCAATATTTGGAGGCGACGGGATGTGCGGTACGAGTTCCCCTCTCGTCACATTCATGGCCGGGGATTCTCAAAAAGAAGTATCCGGGCTACTTCCACAAGGGCATCATTGAAAATGAAACGCCTGCGGTGGCGGACATCAAAGGCAGGGTTTCCGATTGGGGCAGATTGTTTGTTTCGAGCCTGCACGATCCAAACATGATTCGCGTTAATGCCGTTACGGAAACTCAGGCGCGCGACCTTGCGGAGTCGGCAGGCCTGGAAAGAGATGCCCTTGTTAACTTGATGACTTCGTATCCGCTAAGCGACCAGGAGATCAGAGAAGTTGTTACAACCGCCGTCCCCGCATTGAGGGTTGTATTTGATCGATGGTCCGAGGTCGACTGCGACGCTTTTGCTCCCTCATTGACTGGTGTGGCCATCGCGCATGCCAACTTCAAGAAGACAGCCGGGGCTGTGTTCGATGCAGAAATTGACGTCTGGATTAAATAAGCGGCACGGCTGAGTCGCGAGGTCGGTGTAGCGACTTTGGCCGGGAGCTGCTTTGGCGCGAGTGATCACGGCCCCGTAAGCTTCCGGCGCGTCGGGCAGTCTGTGGACCTGCCCGGTAAAGCACGACGTTGGGGCCGTGATCTTCGAGGCTCGCGCCAAAGTGGCTGGCTAAAGTCGTGGAGCCGACCGCCCCAGCCACGACGGGGTTCTCCCCCACTCATGGCCGCACCTGCCGGCTGGTGGCCTGGTTGCGGGATCAGCGGGCCGTATGAACATCAGCGCAACTGGCAGCCTCGGCGCGCATGCCACCGCCACCACGATCCGGCCTCTTGCGGTAACGCAAAGCTTCTTTGACCTGCACCGTTGGGGATCACCGTTAGTTCCCGTGCCTGTGTTGGAATGTGGCCGCTGCGTGCGGCGACGGTCGGGCGGCGACGTGCGCCGGTGGCGAAGACATGGAGGCGGTGCGGCGGCGACCGACCGGCGCCGCCGCGCTTGGCGCGGCCCTCGGTTTGATCCGACCTAACGGCGTTAGGCAACCGGGCGGAAAGGGGTACGGCGTGTCCCCGGGAGAGGGGCGTTGAGGTCTGACTGCGGTTGGTTTTTTCCCCTCCCGAGGCCGGATCGTGGTGGCGGTGGCATGCGGGGCGCAAGCGGCCGTTGATGTGCCTGGGCGGAGTGTGCGGCGGTCGGGTTGGCGATGATCGATGAGCGCCGTTGGCCGCCGGACGAGCGAGCGGAGCGAGCCTTGATGAAGTAGGGAAACTCCTACCGCGTCCCGCTCCAGCGGCACACGCTCCAGCGGCAGCTGTCTTGTCTCGGTTGATGCTTGACGTTTGTGGCTTCACCTGATGCTTGACACCGCTTGCCTCGGCTTGGCTGTGCGCGTCTGATCGGCGCGTGCATGGAGGCTGGGGCCGTGCTGGTGGAGTTGAGCGTGGTCGAGCAGAGGTATCACGCGGTCATGGAGGTCGCCGTAGAGCGTGGCCGAGTGTGTTCAAAGGCTGCAGGACAAGCCACTGGGTACGGGTGAGAACGAGTTTTGAGAGGGTCCGGGCCTCGTAGCGGCTTGCTGGCGCGGGCCGACAGGGCTTCGCAGAATGGACCGTTGTGAGGGGGCACACGAGTTCCTGAGCTGGCACTCCTGCCTCTGGAGCCCGAGGATGCTCGTATGAAGGTGCCGATCGGTCGCCCGAGTCTGCGGCCCTACCTGCCTTACCAGCAGCGCGCTGCAACGCACCATGAGGGGCTGATCGCTCACTTCTTGGGCACCAGTTCAGTGCTGCTGTCGGACGGACAGACCTCGGTGCTCAGCGACGGCTTCATCACCCGCCCGGGGCTGCTGCGAGTGGGAATGGGCAAGATCGCCCCGGACCGCGCGTTGGTTCGTGCCGCCATCGAGCGGCTGCGGGTGGACACCCTCGCCGCTGTGGTGTGCGCGCATTCCCACTACGACCACGCTCTCGACGCACCGGTGTGGGCGCTGGAGACTGGCGCCGAACTGGTCGGGTCGGAGTCCACCGCCAACATCGGGCGTGGCCTGGGGGTCCCCGAGTCGTCCTTGCGGGTGGTCGGCGACGGCGACAGCACCACCTATGGCAGCTTCACGCTGACCTTCCTGGACTCCGTGCACAGTCCGGGCGACCACTACCCAGGCATCGTTGACCGGCCCTTGGTCCCGCCGGCCCGCGCCGGTGCCTGGAAGACCGGCACCGCCTACTCCGTGCTCGTCACCCACCCCCACGGCCGCGTGCTCCTGCACGCCAGCGCCAACTACCGGCCCGGCGCGCTTTGCGGTCACCACGCCGACGTCGTCTACCTGGGTGTCGGCATGCTGGGCAAACAGCCCGCCGAGTTCCTTCATACCTACTGGGACGAGGTCGTGGCCGCGACCGGGGCCAGGCGGGTCATTCTGGTGCACTGGGACGACTTCTTCTTGGGCCTGGACCGGCCACTGCGCCCCATGCCCTACCTGCTCGACGACCTCGGCACCACCATGAGCCGACTGCTGCCCCTGGCCCGCCGTGACGGCGTCGACGTCGTCCTGCCCGTCTCCTGGCAACCCAGCGCTCCCCTCTCCGGTCTCGCGTGAACTCGGCCACGTAACCCCTGGAATCGGCGTAGCAAGTCGACTACCCGGCCAACGATGCGAGACGCGTCGCTGTGAGCCGTCAAGGCTCAACTGGACCTAGACACGCTCCAGCGGCAGCCGTCTAGACGACAGCGCTCCGCTCAGCCAAGTCGCGCAGCGACTCAGGGATGCGAGGGCCCGAAAGCTGGAGCAAATCGCGGATGACCTCGCGGGCCAGGTGGTGATCCTGGATTTGCTCCGGTGCCAGAGCCTCAGCTTCCAAGAGCGCGGCTGTGGCCTCGCCGACGTGTCGCCGCTGCGCGTGTGCTCGCGCCACGTCAAGCAGGAAACGTGACTGCCGCTCCGGGGAGAGACCCGATGCGTCAACCTGCTGGGCCACTTCCAGGGCAAGCCCGGCGTCTCCCAACTCCACGGCGGTGCTTACGGCGTGGATCTCGACGTTCGTCGGCCCGAACTCCGTGTCGAAGTCGTTGCGGTCCTCACCCAATCGCGCCGCGATCTCTCGCGCTCGGTCGATGTGCTCATGGGTCCGCCCTCGGTTGCCTTCCCTCGCGTTGATCACCGCAAGGACCAGGTTCATGGCGCCCAGCAGAGAGAGCTCTTGCGGCGGGCATGCCGGGGCCTCTGCCCTTGGGGCCATGACGGATACGGCGGACCTTGCTGCCTGCTCGGCCTGCTCCATGTGCTGCTGCCGCATGAACGCGTGCGCCATGCGGAACAGGCTCGCGACAACCTCCAACGGTTGGCCGGCGAGTTCGGCCGCCTCCAGGGCTCGATCAGCCGCGACCCATGCCGCATCGGCCTGGTCTTGGCGGGTGAAGCTTGCTGCGGCCACCTGGTACGCCTTGGCCCGCAACAAGTGCAGTTCCGCGCGCTCAGAGGCAGGAGCGTGCCGTACGGCGGCTTCGATGTGTGGGAGCAGCTTGGCAAGGTGATCGCTCAGGGCTGCGTAGCTCGACGCGTGTGCAAGCGTCCACGCCTCTTCCACTCTTCGACCGAAGTCTCCGAGCGACGGAGTCGGTTCGGCTGGCGCCTCCTGAAAGAGACTGCCCAGGGCTGGATGTCCGGTGAGGGCTACGCGCAGGCCGTCGAGGTCGTTGCTTTTCGGCTGCTCCTCCTCCGCCCTGACCTCCTCGGCTGGGGCGGCGTCGGGCCGGACATCTCGCACAGACACGTTGAGAGCATCGGCTAGAGCCTGGAGGATCGACAGCCGCTCAACAGGCTGTACGCCGCGTTCTACCTGCGATACCCAGCTCTCGGAACGTCCCATCGCCACAGCAAGGTCGCTCTGTGACATGCCGGCGGCTCTGCGCAGCTCCCTAACCCGCTGACCGACAGTCCTGGTCTCGGAATCGCTCACTTCTCGGCCCCGGTGGGGTACTTGCCGGTGTACGGCTGAAGGCGATCAACCTCGGTCTTCTCGACGTACTTGTTGCGCTCTGTCAGGAAGTGGCGAGTGTGTGGCTGACGCTCGTGCTCCTCGAAGGCGGCGTGGTCGGCGTACAACTCGAAGAAGATTCGCTCGTTCGGCGCGCCCTCCACCTCATGGCAGGCGTACACCAGCGTTCCGGGCTCGTGCGCACGGATCCCTGTGGCGGTCTCTCGGACCAGAGCGTCGAACGCCTCTCCTGCACCATCGCGCAGCGTGAAGCGGACGAAGAGCCCAAAGTTGCTCATAGTTCCTCCTTCTTGTTGCGCTCAGTCTCGCAGACTCGGAGTTCTGCTACTAGTCGCAGTTTTTCTGTTGACCCGCAGTTTTTCTGCGAGTACCTTCGGTGGTGTCGAACAACAAGCTGCCCCGGGCTGCGTGCCATCCGCCAAGATCACAACGCTGCCCGGGGCTTGTCCCAACAGGGAGACTCCATCATGCGTCAGATCCCCGTGGACACGGCCGCGATGACGGTCATGCTGATCCAGGCCCCGGAGAAGAAGGTCAAGAACCGTGAAACCGGTGAGGTCGCCACAGATCGGCAGTCGGGCCAGGTGCTCTACAACGTCAGCGTCGCCGTGATCGTGGACGGCCGTCCGGACGCGGTGACGATCGTGGTCGCCGAGGACGGCATTCAGCCGGATCTCATGCCTGGCATGGCCGTCGAGCTGCCGGGGCTGGTGGCCCGCCCGTGGGAGAACGACTTCGGGCACGGCATCTCCTACCGCGCGATTGCGGTCGCCGCGAAGCAGCTCACCCCGGCCGGCTCCAATGGCAAGGGCTGAACACCATGACCAAGCTGCTGATCGCCGCCGCGTTAGCGGTTCTGGTCGGACTGGCGCTGCTGCTGCGGTGGCGGCTACCCGCCTGGTACTGGATGACCTTCGGCGTCCTGTTCGCCACCCTCAAGGTCCGTCTCCGCTACGCGTCCGTGATGGACGCCTGTGACCTGACGGTTGCCGCCTCGCGGTTTCGGCTGACCTTGGCTCGTTGGTTCAACTGGGAGGTCCCGCGGCAGCGGGTTCCCCGGCTGCTGTGGATCAAGCCGACTCGGACCGGCCTGCGACTGCGCATCCGGATGCGGCCCGGTCAGGACGCCTTCGACTACTCGGCCGCGGTCGACCGGCTGCGGCACGCCTTCGGCGTCCACCAGGTCACCTCCCGCGAGATCAAACCCGGCACCGTTGAGATCGCCATGACCGGCTATGACGTGCTAAAGCGGGTGCAGATGCCCGCTCGCGTCGACCGCGGCGAGTTGCGCATCCCGGTGGCGCTGCGCGAGGACGGCTCGGTCCACTACCGCGACTACAGGCAGACACCGCATTCGATCACCCTGGGCGCGGTCGGCTCCGGCAAGTCCGTCACCCAGCGCCAGGTCATCAAGGAGCTCGCTGGCCAGCATGTTGCGTTAGTCGGCATCGACTGCAAGAACGGAGTGGAACTCGCCCCGCTGGCGCGTCGGTTCTCGGCCCTGGCCGACAATCCCGACGATGCCGCTGACCTCCTTGAGGCCCTGGTGGCGCGCATGGAGGGGATCTATCAGGTCATCCGCCGCGAGCAGCGGGTCAGTGCTGACACCCCGGATGCTGAGATCACCGCGGACATCTGGGGTCTGCCCGAGGACCTGCGCCCGGTGCCGGTGGTCCTCACGATCGACGAGATTGCCGAACTGGCCCTGTTCACCACCGCGGCGGAGAAGAAGCGTCGGGAGCGGGCCGTGGTCGCCCTGGTCCGGCTGGCCCAGCTCGGCCGCGCCGCCGGCATCTTCGTCGACATCTACGGTCAGCGCTTTGGCTCCGAACTCGGCGATGGCATCACCATGCTCCGCGCTCAACTCACCGGCCGAATGTCCCACCGGGTCAACGACGAATCCAGCTCGAAGATGGCCTTCGGGGACGTCTCCCCGCACGCGGTGTTCGCCGCCACGCAGATCCGCAACGACCGGCCAGGCATGGCCGTGGTCGGCCACTCCAGCGGCGACTGGTCGCGCATCCGTTCCGCCTACACCTCGATGCGCGAGGCCGTGACTGCCTGCAATCGGCATGCCGACCTGACCCCGGATCTTCCGGAGCTGGCCCGCTTCCGCCCGCTGGTGGATCTCGCCCCCGTCCAGACGCCTGCCGTGGCCAAAGCCGCCTGACCTCGCCCCACTCCACGGTCGGCGTGACCGCCTCGCGCCAGGTCCCTACCCGAGCCATGCCTCATGAAGGGAGCAAGCCCCGATATGTGTCCCGACTGCGAGGACTTCACCCGCACCGTCCGGATGCTCGGTCAGCTCGCCCTCTACGGCGACACCGCCGGAGCCGACAGCGACTTCATCGAGATCGTCGGCTCCTCCCTCGCCGCCTCACTGCCCGAGCCCCCGCCCGGGACGTTCCCGCCCGGCTACGACCCGAACGAGGGTCCCGAGTACCCAGGAGAGGGGCGGTGACCGTGCCCGCCGCGAAGAAGCCCGCCGCCCGCCGTAAGACGGCTCCGCCCAAGCCGGCGAAGTGCCAGAACTGCGACGGCACCGGCGAGATCACCGAAGCCGTCAAGGTCGGCACCCGCAAGGGTCGCGCCACCGACGACCAGCAGACCGGTCTGTGCCTGACCTGCTGGGGCACCGGCGAAACCCCGACCGGCTGAACGCCCGCCGGGGCTGGGCGATCGGACACCGCTCCCCGCCCGGCCCTGGCCCAGCTCTCCGCAAAGGAGGTGAAGACCATGACCCGCTCCATCTGGTCCGTCGTCCTGCTCGTCCAAGCCGTGATCGCCGGAGCCCTGTCCTTCGCTCACCTGCACGACATTGCCGCCGCGGCCGGACAGTCCGGCTGGAAAGCCTGGGCCTACCCCATCTCCGTCGACCTGCTCATGGTTTCCGCCTGGCGCCGACTTCGGGCACAGCACTCAAGCCTGGCCTGGTGCTGGTTCCTGATCGCCCTGGTC
>NZ_JADDRL010000175.1 GCF_021538895.1 Streptomyces olivochromogenes
CATGGGCGCCGAAGGCGCGGCCAACGTCATCTTCCGCCGCCAGATCGCCGCGGCCGACGACCCCGAGGCCATGCGGGAGCGCATGGTCAAGGAGTACAAGGCCGAGCTGATGCACCCCTACTACGCGGCGGAGCGCGGTCTGGTCGACGACGTCATCGACCCGACCGAGACCCGCGAGGTGCTCATCAGGTCGCTTGTGATGCTGCGGAGCAAGCACGCTGACGTGCCGTCCCGCAAGCACGGTAATCCGCCACAGTAACGGAGCAGTTGATGGTCAAGCAGGAACGTGCAGCGCGCACCCGCGACGCCCTCATCCGGTCGGCGGCGGAGATATTCGACCGGGAGGGTTTCACGGCCGCCTCACTCACGACGATCAGCTCGCAGGCCGGAGTGAGCAACGGGGCGCTGCACTTCCACTTCCCCAGCAAGGGATCGCTGGCGGACGCAGTCGAGAGCGCGGCTGCGAACCAACTGCAGACCATCACCGACGCCGAGGCGTTCAATGGAAAGAGCCGGCTGCAGCACCTCGTCGACGTCACGCACGTCCTGACGACGGGGCTTCGTGAGGACGTGGTGCTGCGCGCGGGCTTCGAGTTGAGCGGAGACACCTCGCGCGCGTCGCACGTCGACCTGCGGGCGTGCTGGCAGGCCTGGGTCCAGGAGGCGGTGGGCGATGCGGACGACCAGGGCGAGTTGTGCACAGGCGTCTCCGAGAGCGCGGTGACCGCACTGGTCGCCGCCACCGTGGGCTTCGAGGTCCTCGGCTCCCGGGACTCGACCTGGCTCTCGCAGCCTCGTGTCACCCAGTTCTGGCGGCTGCTGCTGCCCAGGCTCGCCACGGCCGGACTCCTCGACGACCTTGAAGCGGCCGGATCCCGAACTCCCAGTGAAGACCAAGCGGTCTTCTTCTGACTCCACTTTGTGCATATATCTCCTCTAGCCATGCTCCGACTCGCGGCAAGCCGAGCGCGTCGGAGCATGGCGTCTTTCGGTCGCATCCGCCGGGGGGCCTTGTGTCGGATTGTTTTCGCCCCATCAAGGCACTTGGTGTCAAAATCATTGGCCTGAACTGCATGTCCTGGCTGGTCACGGCAGCTGCGTCATACAAGTAGTCGTGGATCGCTAGTGGCCGGATCTGAGCGCTCTTCCGGGCTGGACAACTGATGAACGTTGACAAACCGACTATGCTGTTTTTTTATCGAAGGGCCCGGTAGTTGCGCCATGAGACCCGACGGTGGGCGGCGCGCAGGCCGAGCACCGGCCTCAGCCAACATTGGGGGAGAACATGGACATCGAAGTGCTGGGCGCGCTGTCGGTGCGCGAGAACGGGGCGCCGGTCGTGCCGACGGCTCCCAAGCCGCGGCAGGTTCTTGCCCTGCTCGCCCTCAACGCCGACCAGGTGGTTTCCGTGGCCAGGCTGATCGAGGAGCTGTGGGGCGAGAACCCTCCGCGCAGTGCGCGGACCACGCTGCAAACGTACGTGCTGCAGCTGCGGGAGTTGATCGCCGAAGCACTGGCCCGTGCCGAGAACGAGCGGTGCACGGCAAAGGACATCCTCACCACCGTCCCCGGCGGCTACCGCCTGGAGACGCGCGGAGGCACCGCCGACTTCCGGGAGTTCGAGCGCCGCGCCGGCACGGGCTACCGGGCCATGGACGCCGAGGACTACACCGGCGCGGCACGCCGTCTGGCGGACGCGCTGTCGCTGTGGACCGGGCCCGCCCTGACCGACGTGCAGGCCGGCGGCCAGATCGACATGGAGGTCAGGCGCCTGGAAGAGGCCCGGCTGTGCGCGCTCGACCAGCGCATCGAGGCCGACCTGCGCCTGGGGCGCCACCGCGAGCTGCTGGCGGAGCTGACGGTTCTGGTCAACCGGTACCGGATGCACGAGAGCCTGCACGGGCAGTTCATGCTCGCGCTGCACCGCTCCGGGCGGCGCGGCGAAGCACTGAGCGTCTATCAGCGGCTGCGTGCCACGCTCGTCTCCGAGCTGGGTCTGGAGCCCTCGGCGGCGCTCAGCCGGTTACAGCGCTCGATCCTCATGGCCCGTCCCGAGCCGGCCACCGCGAGCGGTGGGCGCCTGGTCGCCCAGTGAGCTGACACCCCGGCTCCACGCGCGTCCGCCCGGCAACCCGGCAACCCACCGTCCTCGACGGAATGGCGCCTACGCCGCTACCAGCCGCGTCGGCCATACCGGCGAACCGCTGCCTCCCCGCATCCGGTCGCCGCGGCCGCGCACCACCGCCCCGCGCACCGTCACTCGCCGGCCGCGCGGGGCATCAGCAGGTCCAGACGGCTGACCAGGTCCCGCTGCTCGCGGGCGAGTTGCTCGACGTGCCGGTACAGCAGGGCCATCTCCTCGCGCAGCGCGCGCACGTGCGCGGTGTCCTCGGGGGCCGTGTCCGGCTCCTCGGCCGTGCGGTCGGCCCGGACTGCCTGATCCGCCTGACGAGCCTGATCCGCCTGACGGGCCTGATCGGTCAGGAGGGGCTCGGCGGGGGGCGTCCCGTCGAGCGGGAGCACATGCGACCTTCCCGCCTGCGGACGGTCCATGGCCCACACGTGCTCGTGTCCCGCCGCGCGGTCGGCCCGCACCGGCTCGGTGGGGGCGGGGCCGGGATCCTGGTGGCGCAGGATGACCTCCATGCAGTCGCGCAGCACAGGGCCCGGTTCGATGCCCAGGTCGTGCACCAGCCGGCGGCGGGCCCGGTCGTAGGTGCCCAGCGCCTCCGCCTGGCGGCCGCAGCGGTACAGCGCGGTCATCAGCAGCTCGTAGAACCGCTCCCGCAGCGGGTGAGCGGCCGTCAGCTCCTCCAGCTCGCCGATGATCTCGCTGCTGCGGCCCGCTCGTAAAGAGGCCTCGTACAGCGTCTCCAGGGAGGCGAGCCTGGTCTCCTCCAGCAGGGCGGCCTCGGCCGAGCAGATCGGCCCCCGGCCGCTGCCCTGCAACGCCGCACCCCGCCACAGCGCCAGCCCCCGGCGCAGGAGGTCGACGGCCCGGCCGGGCTCCTCGGCGGCCAACGCCCGCCCCTGCTCGGCCAGTTCACGAAAGCGCCGGGCGTCCGTCTCGGCGCCGTCCAGACGCAGGACGTAGCCCAGGGGGCGGGTCACCACCCACTCGTGGTACGGCTCGCCCGAACCGGGCGCCGGAACCGGCAGCAGCCGCCGCAGCCGGGTCATGTGGGCCTGAAGGGCGTTGGCGGCGTTGCCCGGCGGATACTCGCCCCACAGCTCGTCGACGAGCTGCTCCGCGGCGACGACCCGGTCCGCCTTCACGACGAGGGCGCCGAGCAGCGCACGCTGCTTGGCACCCGCAGGCACGATGGGCAGCCTGCCGCGCTCGTCGTAGACCTGGACCGGACCAAGAATCCGAAATTCCATTTCGCCCCTGCCTCGGAAAATCGGCGATTGCACGGTCGAAGATCCCGGCCCGGTGCGATCTCCCGTGATCCCTCATGATCTCCCGTGATTACCCGCTGAAATCCGGACCGTTCATCCGAGGCCGACAATAGTTGCCGTGCGGTCCTGGCGCGGGATTCACCAGCGGTTTGCAGGGGGGCGTAGAACCTGCTTCGAGGGCGCGTCAAGCCGGGGCGGTCATCAGTTCCGGGAATCCGACCTGTACGCCGCGCCGGTGATAGGCGCTCAGCAGGGCGAGCAGCCTGCTGTCGGGCAGGTCTGGCAAGAAGCCGTGCCCGGAACGCGCGCTCTCCCGAACGAGGTTGCCCACCCCGTCCTGCCGCGCTGGCGTCGCCAGACGGCTCAGCAACTCCCGGACGAGCGGGTCGGTGCCGCGGTCCGGGGGCGCGCTGTGCGATTCCGTCCCCATGGCTGGAAAGCTAACAGCACCCATGCGCCCCGGGACAGGGGTTTCGGCCCCGCCCCGCAAGCTCGCGAACCCATTTTCAGTGATATGTCAGCGCTGTATCAGGGCCCTGCACGTAAGGTCACTCAAGAAATGCTCAAGCAACTCTTGCGTACGAGTCGCGAGAAGATCAAGTTCCCCTCTTTGGCGCCCTGCGGCAATGACAAAGAATGTCGTGAGGCGACAGTATCTAATGGCTCGATTACCCAACTCGGAACCGACGGCCGACACGGCTCGGAGGAATCATGGAGATAAAAGTCCTGGGTGCACTCAATGCCGAAGTCAATGGAATGTCGATCGTCCCGACCGCCGGCAAGCCACGCCAGATCCTGGCGCTGCTGGCGCTGTACCCGGGGCGAGTCGTTCCCGTGCCCACCCTGATGGAGGAGATCTGGGGCACCGACCTGCCGCAAAGCGCCCTGACCACGCTCCAGACGTACATACTTCAGCTGCGCCGCATGCTGGGCACCGCCATGGGCCCCGACGCCCCGGGCTCCGCCAAGGACGTACTGGCCACGCGGTACGGCGGCTACACGCTGCAGGTGCCCGCCGAGGCCGTCGACGTCTACCAGTACGAGCGGCTGGTGGCCGAGGGGCGGCAGGCGTTCGAGGACGGGGAGGACGAGAGTTCGGCCGCCAGCCTGCACGAGGCGCTGAAGCTGTGGGACGGGCCCGCGCTGGTCGACGTCCGGGTCGGGCCGATCCTGGAGATCGAGGTCATCCGCCTGGAGCAGAGCCGCCTGGTCGCCCGCGAGCGCCGCATCGACGCCGACCTGCGTCTTGGGCGGCACGTCGAACTGATCGCCGAGCTCACCGACCTGATCGCCCGTCACCCCCAGCACGAGGGGTTGCACTCCCAGGCGATGGTGGCGCTGTATCGTTCCGGCCGGCAGGCGGGGGCGCTGGACGTGTACCGCAGGCTCCGCCACCGGTTGATCGACGAACTCGGCGTGGAGCCCTCGCCCCAGCTCCAGCGGCTGCACCAGGCGATGCTCGCCGTCGACCCGCGCCTGGACGTCGCCGCAGGACCGCGGCGGACCTCGACCTTCGACCTGTACGCGGCCTGAGGCCCGCGGACAGACCGAAGGAGCGCACCCGGCCCCGAGGACCGTAGGCCGGCCGAGCACCGTACGCCGCCGAGGACGCTGAAGATTCGGCACCCGCACGGGACCCGTCCGCGCACCACGGAACCCCACCGGGTCCCGGACGCACGACGTGACAGACACCGCACAACCGAGGGCGCGGGGGATCCTCCGGCTTTGGTGTCGAATCGAGCGCGGCCCAAGTCGTACCGGCCAAGCTCTGGAGGCGGACGTCCGCGCCACCCGCCCCCCCCGGGCCGGTGCCGCACGCGCCGCGACGCACACAGCTTCCAGGAGGAGGGCGACGGATGGGTTCCCGAATGGAGGAGGGCGGGGCGCACAAGAGCCGCGTGAGGCTGCACTGCCTCGGCCACGCGGGCGCGGGGGTGGGCAGTTACCGCCGCTGGGCCGCCTCGGTCGGACCCGACGTCGACGTGGTCACCCTTCCTCTGCCCGGCCGTGACAGCCGCCGGCGCGAGCAGCGCGTGACCGATCGCGCCGGGCTGCTGGCCGACCTGCTGCCCAACCTGCTGAAGGCGGCGCACGAAGGGCCGTACGCGTTGTACGGCCACAGCCTGGGCGCCCTCGTCGCCTACACGCTCACCCGGGCGCTGGCCGACGCCGGCGCACCCCCGCCGCTGCTCCTCGCGGTGGGCGCCTGCCCGCCGCCGCACGCCTCGACCGCCCTGATGAGCGCGGCCGACCTGCCCGACGACCAACTGCTGCCCCTGCTGGACCATCTGGGGTCACTGCCGCGCGGGACGTCCGCGTCCCCCGGCGGGCTGTGGCGGCGCAGCGTCCTGCCCGTGCTCCGTGACGACCTGCGGCTGGCCAGGTCCCTGCGGACGGCGGCGCTGGACCCGGTCACCGGCGGGAACGTCGGCTGCCCCCTGGTCGTCTTCGCCGGCAGCGACGACCCGCTCGCCGCGCCCGCCGCGCTGGAACACTGGCAGCGCTGGACCCCCGGGCCGATCGACCTGCACACCGTGGCCGGGGACCACTTCTTCGCCGACTCCCCGGACCTGCCCGGTCTCGTCGGGCAGGCTTGCCGCGACCGCGCCGCCGCGCTGCCGTCGGGAGGCCACCGATGAAACGCGTCGTGATCACGGGCATCGGGGTGGTCGCCCCCGGCGCGGTCGGCACCAAGAACTACTGGTCGCTGCTGACCCTCGGCCGCACCGCGACCCGGGGCATCACGCTCTTCGACGCCGGCGCCTTCCGCTCCCGGGTCGCCGCCGAGGTCGACTTCGACCCCGCCGCCCACGGCTTCACCCTCGCCGACACCGAACGCCTCGACCGAACCGCCCAGTTCGCCCTCGTCAGCGCGCGGGAGGCGATCGCCGACAGCGGGATCGGCGGCGACGAGCGGATCGATCCGCTGCGCACCGGGGTGAGCCTGGGCAGCGCCATCGGCTGCACCACCGGCCTCGCCACCCAGTACGCCATCCTCAGCGACTGCGGCAGCACCTGGACCGTCGACCACACCAAGGCCGGCGAGTACCTCTACGACTACTTCGTGCCCAGCTCGCTGGCGGCGGTCGTGGCCCGCGACTGCGGCGCCCAGGGGCCGGTCGGTCTCGTCTCCAGCGGATGCACCTCGGGCCTGGACGCGATCGGGAACGGCGCCGAGCTGATCCGCGACGGCAGCGCCGACGTGGTCGTCGCGGGCGGGGCCGAGGCGCCCATCTCCCCGATCTCCATGGCCTGCTTCGACCGCATCCGGCTCACCAGCCCGCGCAACGACGAGCCCGCGACGGCCAGCAGGCCCTTCGACCGCACCCGCGACGGCTTCGTGCTCGGCGAGGGCGCGGCCGTCGTGATCCTGGAGGAACTGGAGCACGCCCGCCGGCGGGGCGCCCGCGCCTACGCCGAACTCTCCGGGTTCGCCGCCTACAGCAGCGCCCACCACATGACGGGACTGCGGCCGGGCGGGCAGGAGATGGCCGACACCATCCGGGCCGCGCTCGACAGGGCACGGCTGAACCCGGTCGACGTCGACTACATCAACGCGCACGGCGCCGGCACCCGGCACAACGACCGGCACGAGACGCACGCCTTCAAGGCCGGGCTGGGCGACCACGCCCGCCGCATCCCGGTCAGCTCCATCAAGTCGATGATCGGCCACGCCCTCGGCGCCGCCGGTGCCCTCGACATGGTCGCCAGCGCGCTGGCCATCCAGCACGACACCGTCCCGCCGACGGCCAACCTGCACGAACCCGACCCGACCTGCGACCTCGACTACACCCCGCTGTTCGCCCGGGAGCAGCGCACCAGCACGGTGCTCAGCGTCGCCAGCGGCTTCGGCGGGCTCCACAGCGCCACGGTGCTCACCCGGCCGCGGCTGAGGGAGGCGGCATGACGACCACGGCCGGACCGGGACCGCGGGGCGGCACGCGGACGCAGCCCGCGCGAACCCGGGAGGGGACGGGCGGCGGCGCACGGACGCTGGTCACCGGCATCGGCGTCGCCGCGCCCAACGGGCTCGGCACGCGCGCCTGGTGGCAGGCGCTGCTGGACGGCCGCAGCGGCATCGGGCCCATCACCCGCTTCGACGCCTCCGGATACCCGGTGCGGATCGCGGGCGAGATCCGCGGCTTCGTCGACGAGGACCACATCCCCAGCCGGCTGCTGCCGGAGACCGACCGGGTCACCCGGATCGCCCTCACCGCCGCCGAGGAGGCGTTCGCGGACTCGGGCGTGGAGCCCCGGGAGCTGCCCGAGTACGCGGCCGGAGTGATCACCGCCAGCTCCGCGGGCGGTGTCGAGTTCGGGCAGCGCGGGCTGGCGGCCCTGTGGGCCAAGGGCGCGCGGTATGTGAGCGTGTACCAGTCCTCCGCCTGGTTCCATGCGGCGAACCCGGCGCAGATCGCCATCCGGCACCAGCTGCGCGGGCCGGGATCCACCATCATCAGCGAACAGGCCGGCGGCATCGACGCGCTCGCGCGCTCCCGGCGGCGCATCCGCGACGGCGCGCGCCTCATGGTCACCGGCGGGGTCGACTCCACGCTGTGCCCGTGGGGCTGGGCCGCCCATCTGGCCGACGGGCGGCTGAGCACGTCCGCCGATCCGGCGCGGGCCTACCTGCCGTTCGACGCGGACGCCGGCGGTCATGTCGTGGGCGAGGGCGGCGCGCTGCTCGTCGTCGAGGACGCGGACGCGGCGGCCCGGCGCGGCGCGGTCGGCTACGGGATCGTGGCGGGCTGCGCGGCGACGTTCGACGGGGCCGACCGGCCGCGGCTGCGGGAGGCGGCCGAACTCGCCCTGGCCGACGCCGGGATCCGTCCCGAGGAGGTCGACGTGGTCTTCGCGGACGGGGCGGGGGAGCGGGCGGCGGACCGGGTCGAGAGCGAGGCCCTGTGCGCGCTGTTCGGGCCGTACGGGGTGCCGGTGACGGTGCCCAAGACGATGACCGGACGCCTGGGGGCGGGCGGTTCGTCGCTGGACCTGGCGGCGGCCCTGTTCACGCTGCGGGAGCGGGTGGTGCCGCCGACCACCGGGACCCGGAGGGCCGCCGAGGACTGCCCCCTGGACCTGGTCACGGGCAGCGCCCGCGAACTGCCCGACCTGCGTACCGCCCTGGTGCTGGCGCGCGGCCGCGGCGGCTTCAACTCGGCGGCGGTGGTGTGCGCGCCGGCGGCCGGGTGACCGTCCGCCGCGGGCGTGGGGGTCGTACGAAGTAGGGTCCGCGCCGGCCGCGCGGGCGCGCGCGGGCCGGGCGGAGGAGTGGGCACGGCGAGGTGCCCGGCGAGGACGGCGAGGTGCCGTGCCTCGCCCATGCCGTGTGGCCTGGTCCCGTTACGCCGCCTTTTCCGGCCGTTCCGGGTTGCTCTGTGTGCGGATCAGTTCGCGTTCCAGCCGGCGCTCGAATTCGGACAGCGGCACATCGGCCCGCAGTCGTTCCGGGTGTCCGGGCGGCGGCTGTTGCCAGGGTGCGCGGCGGCCCACGTACTCGTACGGGCTCGTCTCGCCGCAGACGATCAGCAGTCCGTAGACGACCAGACCGTCCCACAGGCTGCGCACGAACCGCAGGACCGGGCGGAAGAGACCCATCGCTGCCCCTCTCGTGGCTGGTTCCTGTCCTGTGGAGTGCGTCGCCGGACCGTTGGGCGACGCCCGAGACCGCCACCGTCCGTCGTAACGCTTGAGAACGCGCCCAGTTTCGGTGGAGCGGCGATGGAGCCGCAGCGGCGCCTGCGGCATGTGCCGGAGGCCGTGACCCCCGCGACCTGCGTCGCCTCGGGCCGGTTCGAGACAGATCCGAGTCGCGCCCGAGCGGCGCGCGGGCGGATCGCGAGCGGTTCCGGACAGGGTCGAAGGCACGGCCGCCGAAACGCCGGAACGCAAAAACGATTAATCACCCGTCCGGATACCGCCCGTGCCGCGTGGGACCGCCACACGTGCGAGACCGACGGGTGACACCGGTACGGCGGCGAACCTCGGACGACGAAGGGTGTGGACGATGCCGGATGCAGGAGTGCACCGCGCGGTCAGTGAAGTCATCGCATCGGCCCCGGCCGGCGTTCTCTACGGCCTGATCGCCGACGCCACCCAGTGGCCGCTGTTCTTCCCGCCCTGCGTCCACGTGGAGCAGCTGGAGTTCGACGGGACCAGGGAGCGCCTGCGGATGTGGGCCATGACGGGCGACAAGGTCGCCTCCTGGGTCTCCAGCCGGCGCCTGGACGTAGGACGACGCCGGGTGGAGTTCACCAAGGACCTGCCCGATGCGCCGGTCGAGTCGATGAGCGGCGTGTGGACGGTGGTGCCGCTCGGCGACAACCGCTCCCGGGTCACCCTGGAGCACACGTTCACCGTCGTCGGGGACGACCCCGGCGACGCGGCCTGGGTGGAGCGCGTCACGGTGGTCAACAGCCGGGCCCAGCTCGACCGGCTGGCCTGGATGGCTGAGCGCTGGACGCGCCTGGACGACCTCGCCCTGTCCTTCGAGGACAGCGTGCACGTCAAGGCGCCCGCGGAGCTGATCTTCGACTTCCTCTACCGGGCCGAGGACTGGCCGGTCCAACTGCCGCACGTGCACAGCCTCGACGTGATCGAGCAGGCGGCGGGCGTGCAGATGATGCGCATGGGCAGCGGCATGGACGGCGCCGCGCACACCACCGAGTCGGTGCGCATCTGCTTCCCGAGCGCCGGCCGGATCGTCTACAAGCAGACGCGGACCGCCCCGCTGCTCACCGCGCACACCGGCGAATGGTCCCTCGAACCGGACGAGTCGGGCGTGAACCTCGTCGCCCGCCACAACGTGGTGCTGGCCGAGGAGGCCATCGAAGCGGTCCTCGGCGAGGGCACCACCGTGGCCGAGGCCGCCCAGCACGTACGCGACCGGATCGGCCGGGCCGGACTCCTCGTACTGCAGCACGCCACGCGGCACGCCGCAGGTGCGGTGCGTGTCCTGTGACCGCTGTCGTACCCGCCGCCGGTCGCGCGGCACAGGAGCGCCCCGGAGTCCTGGACGCCGGTGAACCCGAGCGTGCCGCCCGGCTGGAGGAAGCGCTCGGCGACCCCTTCGATCCCGCCAACCCGCACGGCCACCAGGCGCTGCTGCGGGCGGACGACGACCGCGAGGTGCCCGAGGCCACCGAGGCACTGCTCGCCCGGGCCGGCCTGGCCGCCGAGTTCGTCCCGCACGACCTGGGCGGCCGGCTGACCGACCTGGAGCAACTCGCCCGCGTCCTGCGGCCGTTGTTCCGCCGCGACCTGGCGCTCGGCTACGGGTTCGGCATCACCTCGCTGTTCGCCGCCTCCGCCGTGTGGACCGCGGGGGACCCGCGCCAGCAGCGGACGCTCGCCGACGTACTGCTCGGCGGCGGGCGGGTGTCGATCGTGCACCGCGAGGTGGCGCACGCCAATGCCATCCTGCGCAACGAGCTCACCGCGGTGCGCACCCCGGACGGCGGCTTCCTGCTCAACGGCCGCAAGGACGCCGTGATCAACGCCGCCCGCACGGACACGTTCGTCGCGTACGCGCGCACCTCGCCCGAGGACGGTCCCGGCAGCCACTCGGTGCTGCTGCTGGGGCCCGAGCCGCCCCGCTCCGGCGAGGTACGCAGGCTCGCCCGGGCGGAGACGCCCGGCATGCGCGGCGCCCACTTCAGCGGACTGGAGCTCGCCGACGTGCCGGTGCGGGACTCCGCCCTCGTCGGCGAGGTCGGTGACGGCGTGTCACTCGCCCTGCGCAGCTTCCAGATCAGCCACTGCCTCATCCCGGGCACCGTCCTCGCGGGCGTGGACAGCGTGCTGCGGCAGGCCGTGCGCGCGGCCACCGAGAACCGCCCCGACGGCCGGCCCGCCCGCCGCGGGCAGCGGGCCCTGGCGGGAGTCTTCGCCGACCTGCTGGCCTGTGACGCCATGGCCGTCACCGGACTGCGCGCCCTCAGCCTCGTACCGCAGGACGCCTACCTGCTGGCGGCGGCCGTCAAGTACACGATGCCGGACCTGCTGCGGGAGGACCTGGAGGAACTGGCCACCGTGCTCGGCGCCCGCGGCTACGACCGCGGACCGCTCTACGGCGGCTTCCAGAAGCTCGGCCGGGACCTGCCGGTGGCCGGGCTCGGGCACTCCGGGACCGCCGTGTGCCAGGCCGTCCTGGTGCCGCAGCTGTCGACGCTGGCGCGCACGACGTGGTTCCGCAGCGACGAGCCGCCCGCCGACCTGTTCCGGCCCGGCGCGCCGCTGCCCGCCTTCGACCACCGCAGGCTCGCCCACTTCGGCACGGAAGACCTGCTCACCGCGACGCTGATCGCCGCGGCCGACCGGCTCGACGCACAGCGCTCCCACGGGCCGCTGCACGACACGCTCGCCTCGATCGCCCGCATGTTCGTCGACGAGCTGCGGATCCTGCGCGCCCGGTGCACGGCCCTGTCGGCCTCGGGCAGCACGGCGTTCGACCCGCAGGCCTGCGCGCTGGCCGACCGCTACGCCCTCGTCCTGGCCGCCGCGGCCTGCCTCGGCGTCTGGGAGGGGCAGGCCGGCGGCGACTCCTTCCTGGCCCGCCCGGCCTGGGCGGTCCTGGCCCTCAGCCGCATCGGCCGCAGACTCGGCGCCCCGGTGCCCGAGACACCCCCGGAGGTGGACCAGGAGGTCCTGGCGGAGGTGCTCCAGCGCTGCCGCGAGGGACGCAGCCTGGACCTGTACGCGACGCAACTGGCCGGCTGAGCCGGTCACCGGAGGCCCGGTCGCGGCACGCGCACCGCGCGCCGTACGCGCCCGAGCCGGGACGACGGCGGTGCGGTGCGGGGCCGCCCGGAAGAGCCGCACCGGCCGGGGCACCGGGCCGCCGCGGGAACGACGGCACAGGGCGCCGTGCGGGGGACCGCGCGGCGCCCCCGTCCGGTCGCGTCCCGGGCCCGGGGCCGTGCCGGCCGGACCTACACGCAGGGAGACAACGATGGACCGGGTGAGATGCGCCGCGCCCCTTCACGTGCCGCGGCCGGCAGGGCCCTGGCACGGTGTACGGGACAACCTGGCCGTGCTCGGCAACGCGCTCGTCTACACGACCTGGAGCGAGTGGCTGCCCAGCGTGCTCACCACACCGAGGCTGAGAGAACTGCTCGGCCCCGACTGGGACCGCTACCGGCGCACCCGGGACGCCGTCGTGCGTTACCGGTTCGCCGCCTCACGGCTGCTGATCAAGTACACCGCGGCGGCGGCCCTGGCCACCCCGCCGGAGTACCTCGACCTGGCCTACCGGCTGGGCGGGCGGCCGTACCTGCGCGGCTTCGACCAGATCGAGCTGAGCCTCAGTCACACCGGTGACGTGATGGCGGTCGGGCTCAGCCGCACCGGCCGCATCGGGGTCGACGTGGAACCCGCCGACCGGTTCGTGCGCCTGGACCTGCTGGAGACGCAGATGCTCACGCCGGTCGAGACGCGAGAGCTCGCCGGTCTGCCCGAGAAGGAGCGGGCCGTGCGCACCCTGCGGCTGTGGACCCTCAAGGAGGCCTACAGCAAGGCGCTCGGCCAGGGACTGCGCCTGGGATTCAAGGAGTTCGGCTTCAGCCCGAGCGGCCGGCTGCGCGCGCCCGACGGGCGCTCCGCCACCCGCGGCGAGTGGGGGTTCGCCACCCATCCCGTCATGGACCGCTTCCTGCTGAGCGTGGCCTGCCACGACACGGGCCTGAACACGGCGGGCGACACCTCGGTGGAGACCATGCTCGACCGGGGCTTTTTGTCCGCGATGACCCGCCCGCCGGACCCGGACCAGAAGTAGCCCCCTCTTCTCCGGTCGGTCGCGAGGCGTTCTGCGGCGGATCCCCGGCCGTGTCAGCCCGGTGTCAGCCTTCTGGCAGCCCGCTGCTGCACGATGCTTCCTGGAGTGCCACGCCCGGGCCTGCCAGGCTTCCCGGGGACCTCCGTGACCGACGGGGCCCGCACGGGAGGACAGCGCCCGTGCGTGGGGAGGCCACGACCTGAGGGGAGGGCGGTCCATGGGGAGGCGGAACCGCTCTCGTACCGCGCGCGACCGGGCCGCAGCCTCCCCCGACCGCCCGGCGCGCATCTATGTGCCGGTGACCTGGCAGCAGTACGACCTGCTGGTCGACTCCTTCGCGCACCGCGGCACCGGGCGGCACGTCGAGCAGCTGACGTGGTGCTGGCATGGCCCGCTGGACACCGAACGCTTCACCGCGGCCTGGCAGTCGGTCGTCGACCACGAGACCGTGCTGCGCTCCGGCTTCGTCTGGGGAACCAGGCCGCGCGTGGTGTTCCACGAACGCGCCCACGTGGAGGTCGTACGGCATCCGGCGGCCGGCGTCGACTGGCGCGAGCTGGTGGAGCGGGACCGGCTGCGCGGCTTCGACCTGCGCCGGC
>NZ_JADDRL010000176.1 GCF_021538895.1 Streptomyces olivochromogenes
TGTCGCCCGGAGCGGACCCGCCGTCGCCGGTGGGCGAGGTCTCCGGGGCAGACGCGGGCGGGTCACTCGGCTCCTGGCTGGGCTCCTCGCCGGGGTTGCTCGGGTCCTGGCTCGGCTCCTCGCCGGGGTCCGGTGCGGCGCCGGAGCCGCAGGTGCGGCCGGAGTTGATGCAGTCGACCATCTTGTTCATGAGGTCTTCGTCGAAGACGTTGATGAAGTCGCCGTGGTCGGTGACCGGCTTGTGCAGCTGCTCGGGGAAGGAGTCCACGGCGAACAGCGGAGACGTCCGGCCGCCGTCCTGGAGGCTCGGCGCGTCGACGTCGTAGACGATGCGCTGCACCAACTGCGGGATGGCCTCGAAGCCGCTCGGGCAGTTGCCGTTGCCGTCGGCGAACGCCACATGGGTGCGGTGGTTGGCGCTGTCGATATTCCGGCCGTCCCAGCAGCTCTGGAACCGGAAGGTGCGCACGACGTCACTGCCGGACGGGCACAGCGGGTACTTGTCCTTCAGCTGCCGGTCCTCGAAACCGGTGCAGCTCCACGACGCGTTGGCGTTGCCGGGGCCGTTGACGAACGCCTTGGCGTCGCCGGTGATGATGCGCAGCAGCCGCGGCATGGCCGTGACCTTGCCGCGCGGGCTGCCCTGGAAGGTCAGCGTGACCTGCTTGGGCGTGACGATCTGACCGGCGTTGCCCTCGGTGCCGCCGCCCGGGGAGTCGGCGTCCCGCTCGCGGGTGCCGTTCTGCAGCCGCAGCACGGGCCAGTAGTACGAGGACTTGTCCCCCTGGTCCGCGCAGCTGGTGTCGCCGTTCGCCAGGTCGTCGTCGCTGGCGAAGGCGTTGTTGGCCTGGTTGCCGACGTAGTCGTGGAAGTGGTGGGCGCCGTTGGTGACGCCGGGGGCGACGATCACGTTGTCCGAGTTGAACAGGCCGCCCTTGTTGACGCCACAGGAGGAGCTGAAGGTGCCGGGGGAGGCGTCCTGCTGCTGGGGCGGGTTCTGCACGTTCGGCTGGACGCCGGTGATGTCCGCGTAGTCCGCGGCCACGGGGCCGTTGCCGGACTGGCCGCCGTTGCCCTGGCCGCCGCCACCGGACTGACCGTTGTCGGTGGGCTGTCCGTTGCCGGTGGGCTGTCCGTCACCTGTCGGCTGTCCGGTGGCCGCGCCCGTCTGGCCGTCGCCCTGGGGCTGGCCGGCGTCGCCCTGGCTCTGGTTGCCCGAGGGCCGCAACGTGCAGTCCGCGAGGGCCTCCAGCCCGTCCGGGCGGTCCCCCACCCGGTCGATGGCGACCCCGATGCGCTCGATCGTCGCGGCGCGCTTCTCCTTCAGCGGGTTCATGATCGAGCCGTCGGCGAAGCCCGGGTCCTGCTGCTGCGACTGTGCCGCCTGCTGCAGTTGCTGGTAGGCGGCCGCGATCTGCTGGTCGAGGAGGGCGAGTTCGCGGTCGACCTCCTCCCTCGCCTCGTCCGGCACCGTCGTCAACTGACTGCCGACGTCCGGGCAGTAGATCGTGGCGGCTCCGGCGGCCAGGACCCGGTCGTTCCCGTTCGGAGCGGACTGCTGGTCCCAGCCGCCCTCGGTGGCGGAGGCATAGACGTTCGCCGCTATCAGTCCCCCTCCGCCCAGCATCAGTGCGACCGCTGCGAAGGTCACTCGTCGTGCGCCCGTCGGGCGTCTGCGGCTGTTGCGTCCCACGGAAGTACCCCTGGTCTCGTGGCCGGCTCGGCATGGAAATCCCCCGTCTCTTACGGAGCCGGACACGGGAGTGTTCAAGCGCCTCGCGGATTCATGCCAACCTCACAGGAAACGGAGGCACCACACCGGTTCTCCGTGTACCGCCGCGGCTCGCCCCGAGGGGTCGCCCCGGGCGGGTACTCACCCCGCCGGGGGCGCCTCGGGCGGGTCCGGGCCCGTCGGCCCGCTGCCCGGTCCCTTGATGTTGTCCAGCAGGGACCGCCCCTGCCGGTCGACGGCACGGGTGACGGATTCCTGCAGAATGCCGAAGGCGAACCCCCAGGCGACGATCTGCGTGGACGTGTCCAGACTGCTCAGGCCGGGGAAGAACGCACCGCTCATGAGCAGGATGCCGACCGCCGCGGCCACGGCGCCTACCGGGAGCCGGAGGATCATCTGCCCGGTCGCGACGTGATAGGGCCCCGCGGTCCCCCGCACGTCCCGCAGCGAGACGGCGCCCGCGACGGCCGCCCCGCACATTCCGATGAATTCAAGAAAGAAAACATTCCCCCATTTATTCGGACTCCCGAGCGGACAGATGAGGTCGGAATTCGGGGATTTCTCGTCCGGCGCGAAACAGAATCGTCGGGAAACCTCCGGATCGAAACCCGCCCACACTCCAAGACCGACCGCAATCACCGCGAGAGCACCGGCGGCCACGACCACGATCTGGGTGAAACTGCGCAGCCTCGCCCGCTCCGCCTCCTCCGCCTGATAAGCGGCATGCAGGGTGAGGGCGGCCAATTCCCGGAGACCGGCGTCCGCCTCGGTGGATTTCGTGCGCGTCAGGGCGTCTTTCAGGCGTCTGGTGCAGGTGTCGTCCCTCGGCAGGTGAATCCTGGCCTGCGACAGCGCGTACAGCCCCTTGGTGTAGATTTCCGCGTCCGGGGCTATACGCAGGAGAGCGACCTCGGCCTCGTGCACATTGGCCAGGGCGCGGTCGGCGGACGCGCCCCGCATCCTGCTGCACCAGCCCCGCCATCCGGGGGTCTTCAAAGCGTCCCGGGCCGCCTTGAGATGGAGGTGTATTTTGTGCGCGACCTCGACATCCCAGGAATTCATTCCCCCCGGGTCCGCCCGGCGGATTTTCACGAATTTGTTCAGCTGACCCTGCAGGTGGGCCACGTGGGCATTGAGGCGCTGATACCAGGAGGACCCGGCCCTGCCGACGTCGCCGTTGTCGGGGACGCGGAGAGGACCGCTGTCCGTGCCTACCATGAGTCGGCCTCCTTGGTAGTCCTCCTTTCCAGTTGACGCCTCCCGAACTGGGCGGGCAACTGGTGCACGCTCCCCCGCCGCGCACCCGATTTCATGGGAAACTGTGCGGGGTACGGGTGCTCGTGAGGCGGCAGGTCATGGCGGATGACGCGGAGATCGACTATGCGGCGGTGTTCCAGGCCCTGCCCGGAATGGTGGCGCTGCTGACGCCCGACCTGGTGTACGCGGACGTCAACGAGGAGTTCCTGCGCATGTCCGGGCGCAAGCGCGAGGACATGCTGGGCCGGCATCTGTTCGACGTCTTCCCCGACAATCCGAACGACGGCGGCGCGAGCGGAATGCGCAATCTGAAGGCCTCGCTGCTGCGCGTGCTGACCACCGGGGAGCGGGACACCATGGCCCTGCAGCGGTACGACGTCGAGCTGCCGGACCGTCCCGGACACTGGGAGGAGCGCTACTGGAGCCCGGTCAACGAGCCGGTGCTCGGCCCGGACGGGAAGGTCGTCCTCCTGGTGCACCGGGTCGAGGAGGTCACCGAACTGATCCGGGCGCGCGGCGGCACCGACAGCGACCGGGCCCGGGTCCTGGAGGCGGAGCTGTACCGGCGCGCGCGGGAACTGCAGGAGCTCAACGACCGGCTGCGCAAGGCCCACGCCCGCGAGCGGGAGGTGGCGTCCGCCCTCCAGGAGGCGATGCTGCCGGCGCGCCCGCAGGTGGCGGACCATCGGGCCGCGGTGCGGTACCGGCCGGCGGTGGGCGCGCTGAACGTCTGTGGGGACTGGTACGACCTGGTCGACCTCGTCGGCGGCAACCGCGTCGGGGTGTCGGTCGGCGACGTGGTCGGGCACGGGCTCGAAGCGGCGTGCGTCATGGGGCAGTTGCGCAGCGCGCTCACCGCCGCCTCCCGGGTGGCCGCCGGCCCCGCCGAGGCCCTGGACGTGCTGGGCCGCTACGCCCATGTGGTCGACGGCGCCGAATCGGCCACGGCGGTCACGACGTTCATCGACTTCGACACCCGCACCGTCCGGTACAGCAGCGCCGGCCACCCGCCGCCCGTCCTGGTGCACGCGAGCGGCCGGGTGGAGTTCCTCGACCGGGCGACCGATCCGCCGCTCGACGCCCACCCCGATCCCCGGCCACGGCGCGAGGCGCGGATCGAGTTCGACGACGGCGCCACCCTCGCCCTGTACACGGACGGCCTGATCGAGCGTCGCCGGGAGGACATCGATGTGGGGCTGGCCCGACTCGCCGACTCCCTCGGCCGCCACCGGAAGTCCGACCCGGAGACCCTCGCCGACAGCGTCCTGCGCGACCTGCTGCCCCCGGAGGGCGCGCGGGACGACGCCGCGCTCGTCGTCGTACGACTCTGAACCACACGGCCCCCGTCGGCCTGAGCCCTCCTGCCCAACAGGGGGAATTGTCCCGGTGAGTGACGCTCGGCCACCGAACCTCCGAGCGAACATCACAATTACGTATCGGACATTCCGCACTTCAACCTTCACACGAGGGACACAAGTTGGTTAGGTTGACGCCAGGCCGCACGGCTTCTCCCGGCGAACCACGCCGGGCCGCGTGGCCTCCGCCGAGTCCGGTGTCCCGTGGGACGACCGGAGCCGGGGACCCAACCGACATTGGGGTGAATCGGCCCAACGCCCCACAGGGCCTGGGCCGTAGGGCACGCCTTCCGGAATCGACCGCCCGAACCCGACAGCTAACTCGGTAGGCGGAGTACGGAAGGAGTACGTCTCCCATGGCGCCGGAGAGCCGCGACGAGGTTCGACAGCGGATCAACACCCTCTACGACCAGGCCGAGAACGCCACGGGGAACTACAACGCCACCCGTGCCATGTCGGGGGGATCACGCGGCCGCGGCGTGCCGCTGCGCAAGCGGTCGGGCGGGGGTTCGGAGCCCGCGCTCGACGCGATCTCCCGGCAGTGGTTCGACGGGGTCCGCGCCAAGCTGGGTCCGACCGTTCCCGCCGTCCTGCCGACCGACCGGATGCCGCAGCGTCCGGCCGAGCGCCGCCCCGCCGCACCGCTGGGCGACGGGCTGCCCGGCGCCGAGCTCGCGCTGCCGGAGCTGACCGCCTCAGGCGGCGGCCGTCAACTGCCCGAGCCGACCGGCGGCCCCGTCGCCGAGCTGACCGGCCGCCCGCGTGCCGAGCTGACCGCCCGGCCCGTCACCGCGCTGCCCGCCGTGCCCGAGCCGCGGCGGGAGCTGGAGCCGGCCGCCGGAGATTCACGGTCGGCGCCCGCCGCCGAGTCGCGCCGGCCCTCGCCGGCCACTTCCAAGGAGCGGAACCAGCGCAAGCTCGCCGCGGCCCGTGACCTCCTCGGCCGGGCCGCCGTACAGCGCAGCGCACCGGTCGCGGCGATCGAGGCGCCGCCCGCCCAGGACACGTGGACGGCGCGGGACGCCCTCACCATGACGGGGACGTTCGGCACCGGTTCCCTGCCGGCACAGCCGAGCCTGCCGCCCGCCACAGCGGACGCCTCTTTCGGTACGGGTTCGGTCCTGGACACCGGCTCCTACCCGACCGGCGACGCCCTCACCGACACGGGGGCGTGGACGGGCATGACGACGGGCATGAACCCGCTCACCGACACGGGGGCCTTCCCGGCGGCCAACCCCCTCACGGATATGGGCTCCTTCACCGCAGGCGGCGCCCTGACCGACACGGGGGCGTACGCGGCGCCCGCGTACCTGACCGATGCCGGGGCGTTCACGGCCCCTGCCCCGCTGACGGACACCGGCTCCTACGCGGCGGTCGCCCCCATGACCGACACCGGGACGTTCACGGCCCCCGTCCTGCCGATCGACAGCGGGGCATTCGCGACTCCCTCCCCGCTGACCGACACCGGGATGTTCGCCACCCCCGCCCCGCCGACCGACACCGGCTCCTACGCGGCAGTCGCCCCCCTGACCGACACCGGCGGCTTCGCCGCGGTCTCCT
This sequence comes from Streptomyces olivochromogenes, assembly GCF_021538895.1. Lineage (GTDB taxonomy): Bacteria > Actinomycetota > Actinomycetes > Streptomycetales > Streptomycetaceae > Streptomyces > Streptomyces olivochromogenes_A. The sequence continues at coordinate 5,905 of NZ_JADDRL010000176.1, forward strand.
CCGTCCCGTCGGCGTACGCCGGGAAGGCCATGAAGGCGCTCGCCTTCGCCCGGGCGCAGATCGGCAAACCCTGTGTCTGGGGCGCGACCGGGCCGGACTCCTACGACTGCTCCAGCCTCACCCAGGGCGCCTGGAGGGCCGCCGGTGTCGTGCTGCCGCGCGGCGCCGCCGAGCAGGCGAGTGCGGGGACCCCGGTCACGCTCGCCACCATCGAGGTCGGTGACCTCGTCTTCTTCTTCGACACCCACAACCACGTCGGCCTGTACACCGGCAACGGCATGATGATCCACGCGCCAGGGCCGGGATCGTCCATCAGCGAGGAGTCGATCTACGGCGCCGGGGAGTCGGCGATCCAGCGGGTGATCCGCCCCGCCTGATGCGGGCCACGGCCGGACCTCCTCCCGGGCCTCACCTCCGCCGGGCGCGCCGGCTCTCGTAGTGGTCCAGGAGGGTCTCCTCGATCGGCCGGTAGGTGAGGCCCAGTTCGCGCACGCCGCGGCTGTTGTCGACCCGGAAGCGGATACCGAGGTGCTTCCGGATGTAGTCCTGGGTCAGCCCGAAGGCGGGGCCCAGGATCCGTACCGGCCAGTGCGGCAGCGCGGTGCGCGGGAGGCGGAGGTCGCGCGGGTGGCGGGTCCGGATGACGCGGGACATCTCGTGGAAGGACGTCATGGTCTCGGCGGCGACGATGTAGCGGCCCTTCGCCGCGGGGTTCTCCGCCGCGGCGATGTGCGCGTCGGCCACGTCCCGTACGTCCGCGGTCGTGAAGCTGAAGTCCGGGGCGCCGTAGCAGAAGTAGCCCTTGAACAGCTCGTCGAGCAGGAAGAGGCTGCCGGACTCCGACGCCGGGGTGAGTGAAGGGCCCAGGATCAGACCGGGGTTGACGCAGACCAACCGCCAGCGGTCCTGGGCGGCCTCGGCCTCCCACGCGGCACGCTCGGCGACGGTCTTGGCGTAGTGGTAAGGGTTGTTCTCCACCGTGCTGGTGGTGTTGAAGTACCGCTCGGAGAGCACCTGTTCGTCCATGTCGAGGACGTCCGCGTAGTCGCCGAAGATCGCGCCCACGGTGGAGGTGAGGACCACGGTCGTGACCGTCGGCGTCCGCTCCACGCCCGCCAGTACGTTGCGGGTGCCGAGCAGGGCCGGGTCGACCATCTCCCGTCTGCCGTCGACGATCTTCTCCGGCATGAAGAAGGGCGACGCCACGTGGAAGACGACCGAGCAACCGCGCAGCGCGTCGTCGAAGGAACCCTCGGCCAGCAAGTCCGCCTCGAAGAGGGTGAGTTGCCCCGGGAAGGCCTCCTGCATGTCCCACAGGGGCCGTACCTTCGCCCGGTTCGCGAGGGAGCGTACGGTGGTGTGGACCCGGTAGCCCCGCTCCAGCAGGCGCCGTACGAGATGGCTGCCGACGAACCCGCTGCCGCCGGTCACCGCGACGGTCGTCTCCGCGTGTCCACCCACGCTCTCACCCCTCGGTCGTGGCCGGTCGTCCGTCCCGGGCGGGACGCCTCCGCACCTCGGGGAAAGCGTCGGGCATGTACACGACCGATGTCCATCGGTCCACACCTCATAAGATCGCCTTATGAGGTCATAGATCGGACCCGCGTACTAACTTAGGTCTGCCTTAGCTTAGGCTTCCCGTTCGAGTCGCCTGTCATCACTCGAAGGGAACCTGATCATGCCGCGCCCCCTGCGGGTAGCCATCGTCGGAGCCGGCCCCGCCGGGATCTACGCCGCCGACGCCCTGCTCAAGTCCGAGGTGGCCGCCGAACCCGGTGTGTCCATCGACCTCTTCGAGCGGATGCCCGCCCCGTTCGGCCTGATCCGGTACGGCGTCGCCCCCGACCACCCGCGCATCAAGGGCATCATCACGGCGCTCCACCAGGTGCTCGACAAGCCGCAGATACGGCTGTTCGGCAACGTCGACTACCCGACGGACATCAGCCTCGACGACCTGCGCGCCTTCTACGACGCCGTGATCTTCTCCACCGGCGCGACGGCCGACCGCGACCTGCCCGTCCCCGGCATCGACCTCGACGGCTCGTACGGCGCCGCGGACTTCGTCTCCTGGTACGACGGCCACCCGGACGTACCGCGCACCTGGCCGCTGGAGGCCGAGAAGGTCGCGGTCCTCGGCGTCGGCAACGTCGCCCTCGACGTGGCCCGCATCCTGGCCAAGACGGCGGACGAGCTGCTGCCGACCGAGATCCCGGCGAACGTCTACGACGGCCTCAAGGCCAACAAGGCGCTGGAGATCCACGTCTTCGGCCGCCGCGGCCCGGCACAGGCGAAGTTCAGCCCGATGGAGCTGCGCGAGCTGGACCACTCCCCCAACATCGAGGTCATCGTCGACCCCGAGGACATCGACTACGACGCGGGCTCGATCGAGACGCGGCGCGGCAACAAGCAGGCCGACATGGTCGCCAAGACCCTGGAGAACTGGGCGATCCGCGACGTCGGCGACCGGCCGCACAAGCTGTTCCTGCACTTCTTCGAGTCGCCCACCGAGATCCTCGGCGAGGACGGCCGGGTCGTCGGCCTGCGCACCGAGCGCACCGCGCTGGACGGCACCGGCAACGTCAAGGGCACCGGCGAGACCAAGGACTGGGACGTGACCGCCGTGTACCGCGCCGTCGGCTACCTGTCCGAGAAGCTCCCCAAGCTGCCGTGGGACCTCGACTCGGGCACGGTCCCGGACGCGGGCGGCCGGGTCATCGAGGAGAGCGGCGCGCACCTGCAGTCCACCTACGTCACCGGCTGGATCCGGCGCGGCCCGGTCGGTCTGATCGGCCACACCAAGGGCGACGCCAACGAGACGGTGTCCAACCTCCTGGACGACCACGCGAACGGCCGTCTGCACACGCCCGCCTCGCCCGAGCCGGAGGCCGTGGACGCCTTCCTCGCCGAGCGGAACGTGCGCTTCACCACCTGGGAGGGCTGGTACCGCCTGGACGCCGCCGAGAAGGCGCTGGGCGAGCCGCAGGGCCGCGAGCGAGTGAAGATCGTCGAGCGTGAGGACATGCTGCGGGAGAGCGGGGCGTAAGTCCCCGCCCGGGTGTCCCTCGGGGGCCGGCGGCCTGCGGCCCGCCGGCCCCGTTCGCATCTCACTCCCCCACGGCCCGGGCGAACAGCTCGTGCAGCGGCACGGGTGAACAGGAGCCGGCTGAACGGGCCCCGGGCGTCCTTGCCCGCCACCGACGCCAGGTGGGCGCGTCGTTCCTGTGCCGGGGAACAGGTCCAGCAGCGCGCCCTGCACGTCGAGGCCCTGGGGGTGGTCGGCGAGCGGTGCGGTGGCCGCCTCCAACAGGGCGTCGGGCACGGCCTTGCCGCGGGCGGTGCCCACCAGGCGGCCCAGGACCCGGGCGTCCTCGTCCGTGTCCGGGCCGGCAGCGCGCGCCGGCGCCCGCACCCGGCGGGCCAGGTCGGCGGGCAGCTCGCCCGGGGAGGACGCCCTCGCGGTGAGGACGCGTACGTACTCCTCGTGCGCCTCGGCGGGGGTGAGTCGTCCCTTCAGCCAGCGCTGGTGCTCGCTCAACTCCTTGACGGGCAGGGCTCCGGCGGCGGCGAACAACAGCACATTGGCCCGGCGCCAGTCGGGGTCGACGGGCAGCGCGTGGCCCTGCTCGGCCCTGCGGGCCAGGGTGTAGGCCTTCGCGGCGGTGCGGCCGGGACAGCCGCACAGCCGGTGGGCCACCGTGTCCCAGAACCACGGCAGATGGGCCGGCGGCAGGGCGCGCGAGCGTCGCTCCAGCCGATCCAGACAGCGCCCCATCTTGGGATACGCGGCTTGGGATACGCGGACGACGCGGCCCTGCCGACCTCGGCGAGCAGCGCGAGCGCGTCGCTCTCCGCCGCCGGGTCATGGGTCTTGACCCAGAGCGCGTACGTCGTGGACCGGTGGGGTTCCGCGGGCAGGAGGACGTGATGGGGCATGCGTCCGATCTTGGCACGCGCCACCGACAGCCCGTCCGGGCCTGTGGATAACCCCAACGGGCCGGTGCGGGAGGTCTGTTAGCGTCCTGAGGTGTTCTCCCTCTGTGAACCCGCCTTCTTCACCCGGCTGCGCGACGCGCGGCGGGTGCTCATCGCCGGCGCGGGCGGCGGTTTCGACGTCTACGCCGGTCTGCCGCTGGCTCTCGCGCTGCGGGAGGCGGGGAAGGAGGTGCATCTGGCGAACCTGTCCTTCGCCGACCTGTACGGTCTGGACCTGGAGGCGTGGGTCGAGCCGGACGTCGCGGCCGTGGGCCCGGACACGCCCCTGCGCGGCGACTACTTCCCCGAGCGCACGCTCGCCCGGTGGCTCCGGGAGCACGACCAGCCGTCCACCGTTTACGCCTTCCCCGGCACGGGTGTCGGGCCGCTCCGGGACGCCTACCGCGCGCTCCTCGCGCACCTGGGCGGCGTCGACGCCGTCGTCCTGGTGGACGGCGGGACCGACATCCTGATGCGGGGCGACGAGCACGGCCTGGGCACGCCGGAGGAGGACATGGCCAGCCTGGCCGCCGTGGCCGGGCTCGACGAGGTGCCGCAGCGGCTGGTGGCGTGCCTCGGCTTCGGGGTGGACGCGTATCACGGCGTCAGCCACGCGCTGGTCCTGGAGAACCTGGCCGCCCTGGAACGTGAGGGCGCCTACCTGGGCGCGTTCTCACTGTCCCGGGAGAGCCGCGAGGGCGCGCTGTATCTCGACGCGGTGGCCCATGCCCAGCGGCACACCGCGAGCCGTCCCAGCATCGTGCACGGCTCCGTCGCCGCCGCCGTGCGCGGTGACTTCGGCGACGTCCGGTTCACCGAGCGGACCAGGGACGGCGAACTGTTCGTCAATCCGCTCATGACCTTGTACTTCTGCGTGGACCTGCCCGGTCTCGCCCGCCGCAACCTCTACCTCGACCGGCTGGAGAAGACGGCCCTCCTGCGGCAGATCGGCTCGGCCATCGAGGAGTTCCGCGACACCCTCCCACGTCAGCGCCAGCCCCGGGCCTTCCCGCACTGAGGGCGGAGAACGGGACCCGTCCCTAAGCGGATGGCGGGCGGGTCCCGTTCGCCGCCTCATTGTCGTGGTCCGGACAGGTCGGCGGCATGCGTGAACGGCGGGCACGTGACGTGCGGCGCGCGCACCCCGAGCGCGACACGCGCACCTGGTGTGCGCCCCTTACGCGACCGATTCCGTCCGACGCGCGACCCCCCGGCTGACGTGCCACGATCCCCGGCGGCGATACTGGGGGACGCCCACCACTCCCTTCCACATATTGGCTCATGTCGAACTCCGCCACCGACCGACCCAAGACCCCCGACACGGTGTGGCCGGCCCGCGGCCGCCACATCGGCCCCGACACCGAGGACGTCCTCCGCCGGCACCTGCGCCGCCTCAAGGAGAACGGGGTCCTCGAAGCCTTCACCGAACCCCCGGCACCCGAGGGAACCCCGCAGCGGGTCTTCGAGGCGCGATGGCGGGTCGCCGGTGACGTCATAGTGCGGGCCCGCCTGACGCTCGTACCCCCGCAGGACCGGGAGGACGGGCGGGAGTGGGTGCTCATGGCCGAGGCGGAACGCCCCTGGGACGAACAGTGGCCCTCCCCCGCCACCATGTTCTGGCCGGACGCCGCCGACGGCGACGACGCCGACACCGCCTGGGACCACCACCACAGCGTGCCGGGGCTGCGCTTCCGCGCGGTCAACCCGCTCCCGTCCGAGGACAAGGCCATACGGCGCCTGCTCAGGAACGCCGCGCGCGAGGCCTGGTGCATCAACCTCGTCGTGCACGAGGCCATGACCCCGGACGAGCTCGGCCGGCTGCCGCTCGCCCGGCTGCTGCCACCGAGCCTGCGCCACCGCGTGGTGGAGCACCGGGCCGCGCCCCAGCAGCTCCGGGCCGTCAACTGGGCGATCCGGGAACTCGGCGTCTGGGTGCCGCGCGGCGGTGCCGTGCTCCTGCCCCCGGACCCGGCACCGCCCGGCTACGACGGCCCCGAGTACTCGGTACGCGACGTCTTCCTGGACGGTTCCGAGCACACCGAGCTCGTCGACGTGGTGCGGCGTTTCGCCGCCCTGCCCAAGCCGCTGCCGCAGGGCGCCGACGAGGCGCTGACCGACCTGCGCGAGAACTGGACCCTGCTGACCCTGGAGGAGGAGCTGGCCCGCGAACGCAGGCTCGTGGCCATATACGCGGAGGCGCTCGACGCGATGACGAAGTCCCGGGACCTCTACCGGGATGCCGCCGAGCAGGCCCACCAGGCGCTGGCCGCCTACCGGGACACCCCCGCCCCGGCGGAGCGGCGGCACGAAGGGGCCGGGGTACCCTCGACATCCCCGCTCCAGCAGCTGACGCGCACGTTCGAACGGCTGCGGGGCGGCGCCAAGGGGCTCCGCCAGACGTCCGCACCGGGCACCGCCCGGGTCGGGGCCGAGCCGGGCACCGCCCGGGACGGGATCACCCCGGACAACGCCCGGGACGGGGACGAGACCGACGCGACGGAGGAGGCCTCGTAGCCGTCCGACGTCGTGGCCGTCGGCCGTCGTGCCGCCCCGAGGGCGATACGACGGCCCGGACCGGGAAGGCGTAGGGGAAGAACCGGACCGGACCGGACCGGCGCGCCCCGAGGGACTGGAGGCCCCATGGACACCACCACGACCGTGCTGCTGATCGCGGGCGTGCTCGCGGCGGCCCTGCTCGCCCTGGCCGTCGTTCTGCTGGTACGGCTGGTCCGCGCCCGGCGGACCCTGCAACGCGCCGGGCTCCCCACGGGGCCGCGCTGGGTGTTCTGGGGCGCTGTCCTCTATCTGGTGCTGCCCACCGACCTGCTGCCCGACCCGGTGTACCTGGACGACATCGGAGTCCTCCTCCTCGCCCTGCGCACCATGCGCACCCTGCGCCCCGAACGAGCCGTGTCGGCGGTCCCGGCCGACATCCCGACCGACCTGACGAAGTCCTGACCTCGGCTTTCGCGCCGATCCGGCACGGGTGTCGGGCGCGCCCCGGATTCCCCGGCCCGAGCAGGTGCGTTCGGCGGGGCTCCTGACGCATTCTTGCTGTGTCACCCACCCGGGCGGCGTACCGACGAGGCAGGACCGATGACTGGGAGCGGGGAGCACTCGGACCGGATACGCGGACGGCTGGCCGCGCTGCTGATCGACGCCTCCACCCGGGCCCTCACCGCCTCCGATGGCCGTGTGGCGGGCGTGTACATGCGCTGCGCCACGCCCGGGATGCTGCGACTCGCGGTGCTCGTGGGGCTGCCCGGCCGGCTGTTCCGGCCGTGGTGGCGGCTGCATGTCGACCGTCCGTTCCCGGCCGCCGACGCCTTCAGGACGGGCACTCCCGTGGTCCTGCCGAACGCCATGGCGATGGTGCGCCACTATCCGCAGTTCGCGGCCGGCCTGCCCTTCCGGTTCGGGGCGAGCTATATGCCCGTACCGGGGACGCGGGGCACCCTCGGTGTGCTCACGGTGATGCGTCCGGCGGCCCCGGAGGAAGTGGACGAGCTCCCGGAGCGGGACCACCTCACCCAGCTCGCCGAGGATCTCGGCGCCGGCCTGCTCGACCTGGCCGAAGGGGACGAGCTCGCGATGGTCTGGGACGACGAGCCGCTGTGCGTACGGCCCCCCGCGGCAAGCCCCGCCGTCGGCCGCGTCGGCCGGTTCACCTGGGATCCGATGACCTCCGCGGTGCGGGCCGACGACCGGCTGCACGACCTGCTGGGCGTGCAGCCCGAGGAGTTCCCCTGCACGGCACAGGCGCTCGCGGACGCCGTCGCCCCCGACGACGCCCCCCACCTGCTGTCCGCGCTGAGCGACACGGCCGCCGGAAAGCCGCCGGCCGCGCCCCTGCAGG